>NZ_JBITCM010000003.1:0-613307 GCF_044453205.1 Streptomyces sp. NPDC051738
GAGCTCGTTCGAGCGTGGGGGAGTCGGCGACCGACGACAACGCCGCTGGGGGTCCCCCCTCTGGGGGAGTGCGTGCCAGGGCCCGCGACGCCGGGATGATCCAAACGACAGGTCCTAGGCGGGCCGGCCTCGAAGGGGTGCCACCCGTCGCGACCTGCCGGGTTGCCGCCCTGATCCACGGTTGTCGGTGTCACCTGCCACAATTGCCGCGCAACCTCAGTGAGAAAGCGGGTCGGGATCGTGACGACACCCCTCGTAGGGTCCATCGAAGGCAGGATCGCCGCGGAGCTCGGCGTACGGGAGCGGCAGGTGAAGGCTGCCGTGGAGCTGCTCGACGGCGGTTCGACGGTGCCCTTCATCGCCCGCTACCGCAAGGAAGCGACCGAGATGCTCGACGACGCGCAGCTGCGCACGCTCGAGGAACGGCTGCGCTATCTGCGCGAGTTGGAGGAGCGGCGGACGGCGATTCTCGACTCGGTTCGGGAACAGGGCAAGCTGACCGAGGAGCTTGAGGCGCAGATCCGCGGAGCCGAGACCAAGGCTCGGCTGGAGGATATCTATCTGCCGTTCAAGCCCAAGCGCAGGACCAAGGCGCAGATCGCTCGGGAGGCCGGCCTTGAGCCGCTCGCCGACGGGCTGCTCGGTGACCCGACCGTCGAGCCCGCCGCCGCTGCCGCCGCGTTCGTCGACGCCGACAAGGGCGTGGCCGACCCGCAGGCCGCCCTGGACGGCGCCCGCGCGATCCTCACCGAGCGGTTCTCGGAGGACGCCGACCTGATCGGCGAGGTGCGCGAGCGCATGTGGGTGCGCGGTCGGCTGGCCGCCAAGGTGCGCGACGGCAAGGAGGAGGCGGGCGCCAAGTTCGCCGACTACTTCGACTTCGCCGAGCCGTTCACCGAGCTGCCCTCGCACCGGATCCTCGCGATGCTGCGCGGCGAGAAGGAAGAGGTCCTGGACCTGGTCCTGGAGCCCGAGGAGGCCACCGAGGGGCCCTCGTCGTACGAGGGGATCGTCGCCCACAAGTTCGGGATCGCCGACCGTGGCCGCCCCGGCGACAAGTGGCTGACGGACACCGTGCGCTGGGCCTGGCGCACCCGCATCCTCGTCCACCTCGGCATCGACCTGCGGCTGCGCCTGCGCACGGCCGCCGAGGACGAGGCCGTGGGCGTCTTCGCGGCCAACCTCCGCGACCTGCTGCTCGCCGCCCCGGCGGGCACGCGCGCGACGCTGGGCCTGGACCCCGGCTTCCGTACGGGTGTGAAGGTCGCCGTCGTCGACGCGACCGGCAAGGTGGTGGCCACCGACGTGATCTACCCGCACGTTCCGGCCAACAAGTGGGACGAGGCCATCGCCAAGCTCGCGCGCCTGGCGAAGGAGCACGCGGTCGACCTGGTCGCGATCGGCAACGGCACGGCCTCCCGCGAGACCGACAAGCTCGCCGGTGAACTCATCACCAAGCACCCCGAGTTGAAGCTCACCAAGGTGATGGTGTCCGAGGCGGGCGCCTCCGTGTACTCGGCCTCCGCGTTCGCCTCGCAGGAGCTGCCCGACATGGACGTGTCGCTGCGCGGCGCGGTCTCCATCGCGCGCCGACTCCAGGACCCGCTCGCCGAACTGGTGAAGATCGACCCGAAGTCGATCGGCGTCGGTCAGTACCAGCACGACCTGTCCGAGGTGAAGCTCTCGCGCTCGCTGGACGCGGTGGTCGAGGACTGTGTGAACGGCGTCGGCGTCGACGTCAACACCGCCTCCGCGCCCCTGCTCGCGCGCGTCTCCGGCATCACCTCCGGTCTCGCCGAGAACATCGTGTCCCATCGGGACTCCAACGGGCCGTTCACGTCCCGCTCGCAGCTGAAGAACGTCGCCCGGCTCGGCCCGAAGGCGTACGAGCAGTGCGCGGGCTTCCTGCGCATCCGCGGCGGCGACGACCCGCTGGACGCCTCCAGCGTGCACCCGGAGGCCTATCCGGTGGTCCGGCGGATGGTGAAGACGGCCGGCCAGGAGGTCGCCGCCCTCATCGGCAACACGGGCGTGTTGCGGTCCCTGAAGGCGAACGACTACGTGGACGAGACGTTCGGTCTGCCGACCGTGACGGACATCCTCAAGGAGCTGGAGAAGCCCGGGCGCGACCCGCGTCCCGCCTTCAAGACGGCCACCTTCAAGGAGGGCGTCGAGAAGATCTCCGACCTGGCCTCCGGGATGGTCCTGGAGGGCGTCGTGACGAACGTGGCGGCTTTCGGGGCGTTCATCGACGTCGGTGTCCACCAGGACGGTCTGGCGCACGTCTCCGCGCTGTCGAAGACGTTCGTCAAGGACCCGCGGGACGTGGTGAAGCCCGGAGACATCGTCAAGGTGAAGGTCCTGGACGTCGACATTCCGCGCAAGCGGATCTCGCTGACGCTGCGGCTCGATGACGAGGCGGCTCCGCAGGGACAGGGACAGCAGGGTGGCGGTGGCGGCGAGCGCCGGCAGCGGGGCGGGCGGCCGCCGCAGCAGCGGCAGGGCCGTGGTGGTAGCGGCGGCGGTGGTGGCGGGGGTGGCGGTGGCTCGCGCCAGGCGCCGCCTCCGGCCAACAGCGCGATGGCCGACGCACTGCGCCGCGCGGGTCTGCTCGACCCGAAGAAGGGCAAGCGCTGAGGCGACATACGCCCGGCAGGCGCTGAGCCGGCACACTCCCGGCAGGTGCTGACGCGACACGCGGGCCCGGACTCTCCTGTGCGCCACGGAGGGTCCGGGCCCGTTCGCCCGTAGGGTGATGACATGGCGACGTCACGGGTCATCACCTGGGAAGTGTCGGAGAGCAAGGGCATCGAGACCGCCTGGACCGAGCTCGGCGCCGACGCCCTGCGGGCCCGCGGCCGGGCGGTCGGGACATCGCCACAGCCGTACTGGGTCTCGTACGAACTCGACACGGCCGACGGCTTCGTGACGCGCCGGCTGCATGTCACCGCCGAGTCCGCGGACGGCGTGCGCACGCTCGATCTACGGCATGACGGTGCGGGCGGGTGGACGGCGAACGGTGGGCGTCTGCCCGACGTCGACGGCGCCCTCGACTGCGACCTCGGCCTGTGTCCGCTCACCAACACGATGCCGGTGCTGCGGCACGGGCTTCATCTGGCGCCCGGGGAGCGGGAGTTCCTGATGGCGTGGGTGTCGGTGCCGGACCTGGCCGTCGTGCCCTCGCGGCAGGCCTACGCGCACCTGGGGCGGGGCCTGATTCGCTTCGTGTCCGGCGACTTCCGCAGCGACATCACGTTCGACGACGACGGCTTCGTCGTGGACTACCCGGGGCTGGCGACGCGGTTCGGCCGGTCCTGAGGGGCGCGCCGCCTGTTGGGCCATGTGCAGTAGCGGGCGGCGGCTGCCCGGATCCGGGCGGGAATGGCTGGACGGACCGGACCGCTCGTGGGTCCGCCGCCGCCCGGGGAGAGCCGATGCCGATCCCCACACCGTCTCACCGCCGTTCCCCGCTCGGCCGCCGTCTGGGGGCGGTGTCCCTCATCACCGTCTGCCTGGTCCTGCTGTCCGCTGTCGGCGCGGGCGCCGCCCAGCCGCCCGGACCGCACCCGCACCCGCACCCGCACCCGCACCCGCACGACACCCTCCAGCACCAGCTCGACGACCTGGTCCGCACCCCGGGCGGCCCGCCCGGCGTCATCGCCGTCCTCAGCGACGGCCTGGGCAGCCGGGTCGTCCGGGCCGGCGTCGCGAACCTGGCCACGGGCCGCCGACCGGAGCCCGGCGACCACATGCGCATCGCCAATGCCGCGAAGGCGTTCAGCGGTGCAGTGGCGCTGTCCCTCGTCGACCGCCGCCACCTGCGTCTCGACGACACCTTGCGCGAGCGGCTGCCGCGCCTGCCGCGGGCCTGGGGCGCCGTGACGCTGCGTCAGCTGCTGAACCACACCAGCGGTCTGCCCGACCACGCGCAGGCCCCGGCGTTCCAACAGACCCTTCAGGCCGACCCCCGGCACCGCTTCGACTCCCCCCGGCTGCTCGACCACGTCGCCGACCGGCCGTTGCTGTTCCGGCCCGGCACCCGGTACCAGTACTCCAACTCCGACAACATCGCCGTCGCCCTGATGGCGGAAGCGGCCACCGGCGTTCGGTACGAGCGGCTGCTGGACGAGCTGGTGTACCGGCCGCTGGGCCTGCTCCGCACCAGCCTGCCGCAGGGCTACCGGATGCCGGTGCCGTATCTGCGCGGCTACGACGTGAGCCCGCCCGCGGCGCCGGAGGACGTGAGCGAGGTCCTCGGCATGTCGGGGGTGTGGACGTCGGGCGGCATCGTCTCCACGCCCGTCGACATGACCCGCTTCGTGCGGGGGTACGCCGGTGGCCGGCTGTACGGGCACCACGTCGTACGGGAGCAGCGGCGCTGGATCCCCGGGGCGTCGTCCGAGCCCGCCGGGCCGGGACGCAACGACGCGGGTCTCGGCATCTTCCGGTACACGACCCGCTGCGGTGTGGTGCTGGGGCACACCGGCAACACGCTCGGCTACACGCAGCTGATCGCCGCCACGCCGGACGGGCGCCGGTCGCTGACCTTCTCCGTCACCACCCAGATCAGCGAGGCCCTGAAGCCGGATCTGCTGCGGAAGCTGCGCGCCGTGCAGGAGAACTTCGTCTGTGAGCTGCTGCGCCACAGGGGCTGACCGAGGCTCGCGGACACGGCCTAGCGTTCCGTCACCTTGCCGTCGGCGACCTCCAGGCGGCGGGTGACGTGGACCGCGTCGAGCATGCGGCGGTCGTGGGTGACCAGGAGCAGCGTGCCCTCGTAGGCGTCCAGGGCCGATTCCAGTTGCTCGATGGCCGGCAGGTCGAGGTGGTTGGTGGGCTCGTCCAGGACCAGGAGGTTGACGCCCCTGCCCTGGAGGAGGGCTAGGGCGGCTCGGGTCCGTTCGCCCGGGGAGAGGGTGGCCGCAGAGCGCAGCACGTGGTCCGCCTTGAGGCCGAACTTGGCCAGGAGGGTGCGGACTTCCGCCGGTTCCGTGTCCGGGACCGCCGCGCAGAAGGCGTCCAGCAGGGACTCCTCGCCGTGGAAGAGCTTGCGGGCCTGGTCGACCTCGCCGATCAGGACGCCGGAGCCGAGGGTCGCCTGGCCCGCGGTCAGCGGGACGCGGCCGAGCAGGGCGGCCAGCAGTGTCGACTTGCCCGCGCCGTTGGCGCCGGTGACGGCCACCCGGTCCGCCCAGTCGATCTGGAGGGACACCGGGCCGAGGGTGAAGTCGCCGCGTCGCAGCTCGGCGTCCCGTAGGGTCGCGACCACCGCGCCCGAGCGGGGCGCCGAGGCGATCTCCATGCGCAGTTCCCACTCCTTGCGGGGCTCCTCTACGACCTCCAGGCGCTCGATCATGCGCTGGGTCTGGCGGGCCTTCGCGGCCTGCTTCTCGCTGGCCTCGCTGCGGAACTTGCGGCCGATCTTGTCGTTGTCGTTGTTCGCCTTGCGGCGGGCGTTCTTGACACCCTTGTCCATCCAGGAGCGCTGCATCTGCGCCCGGTCCTGGAGGGCGGCCTTCTTGTCGGCGTACTCGTCGAAGTCGTCGCGGGCGTGGCGGCGGGCCACGTCGCGCTCCTCAAGGTAGGCCTCGTAGCCGCCGCCGTAGAGGTTGATCTGCCCCTGGGCGAGGTCGAGTTCGAGGACCTTGGTGACCGTGCGGGTGAGGAACTCGCGGTCATGGCTGACGACCACCGTGCCGGCGCGCAGGCCGGCGACGAAGCGTTCGAGGCGCTCCAGGCCGTCGAGGTCGAGGTCGTTCGTCGGCTCGTCGAGCAGGAAGATGTCGTAGCGCGACAGCAGGAGCGAGGCGAGTCCGGCGCGTGCCGCCTGGCCTCCCGACAGGGACGTCATCGGCTGGTCCAGGTCCACGGCCAGGCCCAGCGAGTCGGCGATCTCCTCCGCCCGCTCGTCCAGGTCGGCGCCGCCCAGGTCGAGCCAGCGCTCCAGGCTCGTCGCGTACGCGTCGTCCGCGCCGGGCGCCCCGTCGACGAGGGCCTGCGTCGCCTCGTCCATCGTGCGCTGGGCCCCGGCGACTCCGGTACGGCGGGCCAGGAACTGCCGTACGGTCTCGCCGGGGCGCCGCTCCGGCTCCTGCGGGAGGTGACCGACGGTCGCCGTGGGCGGAGACAGCCGCAGATCTCCCTCCTCCGGGGCGCTCAGCCCGGCGAGCAGGCGGAGCAGCGTGGACTTCCCCGCGCCGTTGGCCCCGACCAGGCCGATCACGTCTCCGGGCGCGACGACGAGGTCGAGCCCGCTGAACAGGGAACGGTCGCCGTGCCCGGCGGCGAGGTTCTTGGCGACGAGGGTGGCAGTCACAAGGGGCGATCCTAATGGCCGCGCCACCTCGGACGCGCCGAGGTTTCCGGCGCGCGAGATCGCCGGGGGCGGCAACGCCCTCAGGGGCGCGGGGCTGTATCGATATGCGGCTCCGCCGCGTGGGCGCGACCAGCCACTGTGAGCCCGCGGACGGCTGACGGCATTCAGCGGCACCCACCTCCGTTCCATCGCGGCCCAAGCGGAGCGCTACCGCGCCATGGCCTCCACCAGCACACTCCCCGAAGTCCGCGCCACCACGAACGACTCCCCCCTCACCGCCTTCGCGTCCAGCGCGATGCGGTGGCGGCCCGGTTCCAGGATGCCGTCGAAGACCTCGTGGGTGTGGGTGCGGTAGAGGCGGTCGAGGCGGTAGGCGGTGAGGCGGACCCGGCAGGGGGAGGTGACCTCCAGGCCCGCCTCGCCGTCGGCGGCCACCAGGCGGGTCAGGCGACGCTGTTCGAGCGGGCTGCGGTCCAGGGCGTGTTCGATCTGGGCGACCAGCAACGGCACGATGGGCGCGAGGCCGTCGACGTACGACACGTCGACGCGGGCGTCCGCGAAGGCGTGGTGTACGGCGGCGCGCTGCTCCTCGCCGATCCCGCGGCCGAAGGCGACGGCGCCGTAGGCCCGCAGCTCGTCGGTGGCGACGCCGCTCACGTCGTGGGTGATGTCGGCGCCGATGCCGATGGTGCGCAGGGCGGCGGCGAGCTTGGCCAGGAGGGCGACGCGGGCGCCGATGAGGAGCACCCTGCGGCGTGGAGTGTCGGTGTCGTGGTCGAGCAGGGAGCCCAGTGCCGCGCGGTACTGGGCGCCTTGGAAGCGGAACGGACCGATGCCGTGGTAGCCGTTGAGCTCCAGGTCGGCGTGTTCGTCGGTCTGCCAGGCGAAGTCCTGCCAGATGTAGTCGTCGCCGTCCTGGTCGATGACCGCGGTGACGGCACCGCAGGCGAGGTCGGCGCACTCGGGGCAGCCGTATATGACGTACCGGCTGCCTGGAAGCGGGGCCTCCGCCTCCAGGAGCAGGCTGCGGACCTGTGCGGTGAAGATGGCGGGCGGGACGTCGGAGGCGAGCGGGGAGACGGCGTCGAGGTCGGAGAGCTGGAACAGCAGCGGGCGTCCGTCGACGATGAAGTCCACGAAGTCCCGGTGCACTTGGTAGTCACCGTTGGCCAGGACGCCACCGGCACGCATCGCCGGTGCCAGGCCGAAGGTCGCGTACTCGGCAGACATGCTGTGAGTATCCCCAGGGCGGGACCGATATGAGCGCGGCATGACATATTCCGCTACGTCCCGCCCTGGGAAGCGAACAGGTGGGCGAGGCCTGCGTGCGCCGTCAGGCGTGGTCGTGGCCCAGTGGGTCGCCCTCCGCTCCTGTGCCCGGGCCCGGCCCGACCTTGATCTCGAACTCGCCGTCGTACTTCCTGTGGCCCTCGATCACGGCCATTTCTACGGCCTCGGAGCCCATCTCGGTGCGCACGATGACCGGGTCCCGGCGCAGGTCGCGCATGAGGGCGACGCACATGCCGATCATCACGAGGACGAAGGGCGCCGCGGCCAGGATCGTGAGGTTCTGCAGGCCGGTGAGCGCGTCGCCCTGACCGCTGCCGACGAGCAGCATGATGGCGGCGACGGCTCCGGTCACCACACCCCAGAACACGACGACGAAGCGGCCGGGTTCCAGGGCGCCCTTCTGCGAGAGCGTGCCCATGACGATGGAGGCGGCGTCGGCTCCCGAGACGAAGAAGATGCCGACCAGGATCATCACGAGCAGGCTGGTGGCGGTCGCGATGGGGAACTCCTGGAGGAGGCCGAAGAGCTGGCCCTCGGGAGTCTCCTCACCGCCGAGCCCGCCACCCTCCTTCACCTTCATCGCCGTACCGCCGAAGATCGCGAACCAGACGAGGCTGACCGTGCTGGGCACGAGGATGACGCCGCCGACGAACTGCCGGATGGTGCGGCCCCGGCTGATACGGGCGATGAACATGCCGACGAAGGGCGTCCAGGAGATCCACCAGGCCCAGTAGAAGACGGTCCAGCTGCCGAGCCAGTCCGCGACGCCCTCGCCTCCGCTGGCCTCGGTGCGGCCTGCGAGCTGGGGCAGATCGCCGAGGTAGGAGAAGATCGACGTGGGCAGCAGGTCGAGGACGATGATCGTCGGGCCCGCGATGAACACGAAGAGCGCGAGGATCAGCGCGAGCACCATGTTGGTGTTGGACAGCCACTGGATGCCCCGCTCGATGCCGGAGACGGCCGAGGCGACGAAGGCCAGGGTCAGTACGGCGATGATCGAGACGAGCAGGCCGGTATTCGCCTCGTCCATCCAGTCCAGCTCCTCGAACCCGGAGCCGATCTGGAGCGCGCCGAGGCCCAGGGAGGCGGCGGAGCCGAAGACGGTGGCGATGATCGCGAGGATGTCGATCACCCGCCCGGCGGTGCCGTTCGCGTGCTTCTCGCCGATCAACGGCGTGAAGACCGCGCTGATGGTCTGGCGCCGGCGTTTGCGGAAGGTGCTGTAGGCGATGCCGAGTCCGACCACCGCGTAGATCGCCCAGGGGTGCAGCGTCCAGTGGAAGAGGGTGGTCGCCATCGCCGTCTCCATGCGTTCGGCGGAGTCGGCGGGGTTGGTGCCCGGTGGCGGGGTGTTGTAGTGCGCGAGCGGCTCGCTGACGCCGTAGAACATCAGGCCGATTCCCATGCCGGCGCTGAACATCATCGCGACCCAGGAGACGGTCTTGAACTCGGGCTCTTCGCCTTCGGCGCCGAGGTGGATACGGCCGTAGCGGCTGATCGCGAGCCACAGCGCGAACACCACGAAGCCCGAGGCGGCCAGTATGAAGGCCCAGCCGCCGTTGTGGATCAGGCCGTTCAGCATCTTCGTGGACACGCTCTCCAGCGAGTCCGTGGCCGCCCAGCCCCAGATCACGAAGGCCACAGTGATGGCGGCGGTGACGCCGAACACCACTCGGTCCGTGCTGCGGTGGTGAGGAGCGTCCGGAGGAACGTCCCCACCACCTCTCTTCTTCAGATCTTCGGTCATCAGCGGCACCTTCCCCGGTGAACGGTGGATACGCCGGTTCCACGTCGTCTTCCAGGACCTACCACAGATCCCGTCGATCTCAGCCGTTTCAGCAGTCGGTGTCGGGTTCTCCCGCCGTGAGGTGGTACGGGGCCCGCTCGTCGAGGAGCAGCGGGACGAGGGCGCGCAGCGGCTGGCGGAGCGGGACGTAGGTGCCGTGTGTCCTCACTCCGTGCAGGGCGAGTTCGTCCTTGACCTGGGCGTACTGGTCGGTGGTGAGCCGGTAGCCGCAGGGCGGGTCCTGGATCACCTCGGCCGGTTCGGCCGGGTCGTTGTCGGCGCCGCCGACGTACACGGGTCCGGTGTCGGCGTAGCCCGCCAGCCGGGCCAGACCGGTCGCCGCCTCGACCTGACCGCGACGGGCGTCCGTGAAGTCGAACAGGCCCTCCAGTGCGGCGAGTTGGGAGTGCACCCGGCGCCGGTTGTTGAGGGCCTCGTCGGTCTTCTCCGCGTCCGTGAGCGGATCGACCCGGCTCTCGATCAGCAGGCCGACCGAGTGCTTGACGCCGGACATGTTCCGCAGGATGCGTTCCTGGCCGTCGCCGGCGACCTGCTTGATCGGGTCGCCGGTGACGGGGTCGGTCCAGATGCCGTACGTGCCGGTCGAGTAGCCGGCGCTGGTGGCGGCGGGGCGTACGTACGACTCGGACAGGGCCTGGGCCTCGTCGTGGACGTGCGCGTCCGTGTTGAGGTTGCGCGGCCACAGGTCGAACAGGTCCTTGTCGTAGTACTGGGGTGTGGCGCCGTACTCGTGCAGGTCGTAGACCACGTCGGGGCGCTGGTCGCGGATGACCGCGGCCATGGCCCGGCCCTCGGCGGTCTGGAGCGCGAGGTGGTCGCGGTTGACGTCCACGCCGTCGCTGTTGCCGCGGGTGTCGGCGACCCGGCCGTCGGGGTTGGCGGTGGGCACGACCAGCAGGGTGGTGCGCTCCAGGAAGCGCCGGGTCTGCCGGTCCTTCGCGTAGGCCAGGTCGCGGATCGTGGACAGGCAGGCCTCGCGGCCGGAGGGCTCGTCGCCGTGCTGGCTGCAGATGAGGAGCACCTTGTTGGCGGCGGGGCGCGTGCCGATGCGCACCAGTTGGAGCGGGCGGTCCTGTTTCGTCGTACCGATGCGGGCGACGGAGACGCGGTCGCTCGCCTTGTCGACGGCCGCGAGGAAGCCCTGTTCGTCGGACTCCCCCGTCCAGGCGGCGCCGTTCGACTGCTCGAAGCCCGTGCGGGGCGGGGAGTCGGTGGCGTGGGCGGGGACGGCGACGACGGATGCGGCGAAGGCCGCCGCGATGACGGTGACGGCTCGGATGCGGGTCACCGGCCTCCCTCCGGGATGCGGTGGGTGGTGCGGGGTGCGGTCACGCCGTCGAGGGGCGTGGCCTGGGGAGTCGCGTGGACGGAGCCAGCCGTGGCGCGGGCGAAGGCGTGGGCGCCGCCGACGAACGGGACGCGGGCCTTGGTGCGGGAGAGGTCGAGGGTCAGGGTCGGCTTGGTCGACGGTGGGTCGATCAGGTCCTTGTCCGTGCCCGCGACGATCAGGGCGAGGCGGTGGCCGGCCGGGACGACGTGGTCGGTGGCCGCCAGATCGAGGGTCATGGTGTACGCCTTGCCCGGGGTGAGCGGTGCGCCGTGCAGATCGGAGGCGTGATTGCCCAGGTCGGCCCAACCCCGACTGACGACCGTGTAGTCGACGTCGGCTGTCTTGGCCTGGGTCTCCTTGAAGCAGGCGCTGTCGCCGGTGGTGCTCGCGCCCCAGCAGGTGCGGTCGGTGAGCGTGGTGATGCCCTCGCCGCTGGTCGCGTAGTCGCGGATGGTGTCGGGGCCGAGGTCGACGAGCACGGCGGAGAGGTGGGCCGTCGTGGTGCTCGGGGTCGCGGTGACGGTGATCTCGGAGGAGCCGGCCAGGCGCAGGTCGCGGGTGAGCGGCTTGGTCACGAAGCCCGCCTTGTCGGGAGTCGGCTGGTCGATGTGGGCGGCCCAGTCGGTCTCGCTGTGCTGTGGGTCGTCGGTGAAGGTCTCGGTGCCCTTGCCCTTGCTCAGGCCGAGGGTGCCGACGCCCGCCTGGGTGCCCTTGGCGGGGCGCAGGGTGGTGGTGTCGGTGCCGCGCGGGGGCCAGACCTTTGAGGTGACCCACTGGTCGGGGTGGCGCTCGATGTCGGCCATCGGCTCGCGGTCGATGCCGTTGTCGTAGCCGAGGAGTTCGTGGTCGAACCAGCGGTGCAGCGTGTCGACCCATTCGGCGCGGCGGAAGTCGAAGGGGTCGACGTGGCCGGTCTGGGAGAGCCAGATCTTGCGCTCGACGCCGTTCTTCGCGAGGGCGTCCCACCACTGGCCGACGTGCTTCATCCGGACGTTGAGGTCCTGCATGCCGTGGATCAGGAAGACGCTCGCCTTGACCTTGCGCGTGTCCTTCACGTAGTCGCGCTCGGTCCACAGGGGCGTCCAGTCGCCGGTGCGCGGGGCGCCGTCGACGAGCGTCTGCTGAACGGGGCCGCACTTGGCGCGGGCGTCGGTGCTTTCGACGTAGTCGGAGAGCCAGTCGGGGCCGGAGTCGTAGAGCGGCGCGCCCTGCTGGAAGTAGTAGTCGTACCAGGAGGAGATGGCGCTGATCGGGACGATGGTCTTCAGGCCCTCGACGCCGGTCGCGGCGACGCCGTTGGCGATGGTGCCGTCCCAGCTCTTGCCTATCATTCCGGTGCGGCCGTTGGTCCAGGTGGCCTTGGCCTTGGTGGCGCCGGTGCGGGTCGTGTACGCCTTCGCCCTGCCGTTCAGCCAGTCGACGACGGCCTTCGCGGAGAGGATGTCGGAGCGGCCGCCGACGTCCACGCAGCCGTCGGAGCGGTTGGTGCCGGCGAGGTCGACGCCGACGAAGGCGTAGCCGCGGGGCACGAAGTAGTTGTCGTAGAACAGCGGCATCTGGACGACGTCGCCGTCGGCGTCGTACGTCTTCAACTGGCTCTCGTTGCCGCGCCCGCAGCAGGAGTAGTACGGGCTGGCGTCCATGATGACGGGCACCCTGCGGCCCTGCGCGGCCGCCTCGCGGGGCCGGACGATGTCGACGGCGACGCGGTCGTGCTTGCCGTCGCGGTCGAGGTCGAGTCCGGTGTCCACCCATACGGCCTCGCGGATGGCGTCCTCGTACGAGTAGACGGGCCTGCTCTCCCGCGGGGCGGCGTGGGCCGCCGCGGGTGACAGGAACGCGGCCATCAGCGCGGCTGTGGCCGCCGTCGCGAGCAATCTCCAGATCGTGAAGCGCATGCGGTTCGGCATGCGCGGACGGTACATCGATCAACTCCCGTGCAGAAGGGGGTGGCTGATGACTTATGAGGTCCTGCGTGGCCGATAAACGTCCCTGGGGCGGGTCGGCTCATGTCGGCCGAATGGCGATCATGTGACAGCGGCGGTCATGGACACACAGGAGTCACAGGTGGTGAATAGGCTCCGGACAGACTTCGGGCCCCTACGACTTGGAGCTTTTGTGCACCGCAGAATCATGGCGCCGGGCGCGCTCGCAGCCGCCTCATTGATGCTGGTGATCCCGGCGTCGGCCGCGAGCAACACCCCCGGCGCTCCGGGCATCGGCGACCCCTACTACCCGGCGTACGGCAACGGCGGATACGACGTCTCCCACTACGACCTCCGGCTGAAGTACCAGCCGGCCACGGACGAGTTGGAGGGCACGGCGACCCTGCTGGCGAAGACGACGCAGGACCTGTCCCGCTTCAATCTGGACTTTCTGCTGGACGTCAGCGAGGTCCGGGTCAATGGCGCGAAGGCGTCGTTCGCGACGTCCGGCGAGCACGAGCTGGAGATCACGCCGAAGAAGCCGCTGGCCAAGGGCACGGACCTCACCGTCGTCGTGCGCTACCGCGGGGTGCCGTCCTCGAAGGAGGCGTACGGCTTCACCAGTTGGCACCGTACGCCGGACGGCGGAGTCGGGGCGAACGAGCCCGAGGCCGCCTGGTGGTGGTTCCCCAGCAACGACCACCCGCTCGACAAGGCGACGTACGACGTCTCCGTGCTGGTCCCGGACGGCACGCAGGCGATCTCCAACGGCACGCTGCAGTCGACGAGTTCACGGGTGGGCTGGACCCGCTACAACTGGCGCTCGGACAAGCCGCAGGCGACCTATCTCGCCACGCTCGCGGTCGGCAAGTTCGACGTGACCACGGGGACGACCGAGAGCGGCATTCCGGTCGTCAACGCCTACAGCAAGGACCTGGGCGCACACTCCGGCGCGGCGCGGGCGAGCATCGAGCGGACCGGGGAGATCGCGGACTGGCTGGCCGGGTACTTCGGGCCGTACCCCTACAACGCGCTCGGCGGCTATGTGCCGAACACCGACACCGGGTACGCGCTGGAGACGCAGACCCGGCCGTTCTACAGCCCGTCGAACTTCGCGAACGGGTCGAACACCTCGGTGGTCGTCCATGAGCTGGCCCATCAGTGGTACGGCGACCTGGTGTCCGTGAAGGACTGGAAGGACATCTGGGTCAACGAGGGCTTCGCGCGGTACGCGCAGTGGCTGTGGTCGGAGCACGAGGGCGAGGGGACGGCGCAGGAGATCGCCGACTACGTGTACGCCTCGCGTGCGGCCGACGACGCGTTCTGGACGGTCAAGCCCGGTGATCCCGGGCCGGAGAACCAGTTCCACATCGCGGTCTACGACCGGGGCGCGCTGACCCTGCAGGCGCTGCGCAACGAGATCGGGGACGAGGCGTTCTTCGCGATCCTCAAGGGCTGGACGAAGAAGTACGCCTACGGCAACGCGTCGGTGGCCGACTTCCAGCGGTACGCCGAGGAGGTGTCCGGCAAGCCGCTGGCGGCGCTCTTCGACACGTGGCTGTTCCAGCCGTCGAAGCCGGGTGCTCCCGCGGCGCGGGAGGCTTCGATCGCGAGGGCGTCGGTGGCTCCGGTGCAGCCGAAGTCGTGGAAGAAGATCGCGGCGACGAACGGCGTGCACGATCACGGGGCCGAGGGCGGCAAGGCGCACGAGGACGAGCACGCGCACACGCACGAGCGCTGAGCGCGCCGCTGGATTTGCCACGCCATGTCGTCCGGCGGCCGCGGGTGCGTCGTGGCTTGTCGCGCAGTTCCCCGCGCCCCTAGGGGCGCGGGCGCCGGCCACCGCACTGTGCAGGGTGCACTGGTGCGGTGGCTCGCCGTGGGCCCTTGGGACGGCGGTCGACTGCGAGTCGTACGTGGTTGGTCGCGCAGTTCCCCGCGCCCCTTCAGGGCGCGTCCGTGATCGTAGGACGACAAGCTCTGGACTGCGCGCCACCGTAGAGGCCGCCGCTGACGGCGGCCTCGGAACTACTTCGTGAGCTCGGTCAGCTCCCGGTCCTCCGTCTTCGCGACCCGGCGCCGGATCGCGTACCAGCCGCCGACGAGCATCGCCGCGATCACCGGGATCAGCAGCAGGGTCTTGCGGCCGACCTCGGGGTCGTTCCACATCATGCCCAGGCAGGCCAGCAGGAAGGCGATCGTGGTGATCTCCGTGATCGGGCTGCCGGGGAGGCGGAAGGAGGGCCGGGCCAGCAGGCCCGCCTTGGCGCGGCGGACGAAGACCAGGTGGCAGATCATGATGATCACCCAGGTCGAGATGATGCCGAGAGAGGCGACGTTCAGCACGATCTCGAAGGCCTGGCTGGGCATGAGGTAGTTCAGGCCGACGCCGAGGACGCAGACCGCGCAGGTGAGCAGGATGCCGCCGTAGGGGACCTGGCTGCGGTTCATGCGGGCCGTGAACTTCGGGGCCGAGCCCGCCATCGCCATCGAGCGCAGGATGCGGCCCGTGGAGTACAGGCCGGAGTTGAGGGAGGACATCGCCGCCGTGAGGACCACCAGGTTCATCACGTCGCCCGCCGCCGGGACGCCGATCTTCGACAGGACCGTGACGAAGGGGCTCTGGTCGGCCGAGTAGACCGAGCCGGGGAGGAGGAGGGCGAGCAGGACCACCGAGCCGACGTAGAAGAGGCCGACCCGCCACATGATCGAGTTCACCGCGCGCGGGACGATCTTCTCCGGCTCGGCGGTCTCGCCCGCGGCGACGCCGACCAGCTCCAGCGCGGCGTACGCGAAGATCACGCCCTGCATGACGAGGACGACGGGCATCATGCCGTGCGGGAAGACGCCGCCGTTGTCGGTGATCACGCTCAGGCCTGGGGTCTGGCCGCCGACCTCGTGCTGGGTGGCGAGGAGGAAGATGCCCACGAACATGAACGCGACCAGCGTGGCGACCTTGATGATCGCGAACCAGAACTCCATCTCGCCGAAGATCTTCACCGAGATCAGGTTCACCGCCAGGACCACCGCCAGGGCGATCAGGGCGAGCACCCACTGCGGGATGTCGGTGAACAGGCTCCAGTAGTGCGTGTAGAGCGCGATCGCGGTGATGTCGGCGATACCGGTCGTCGACCAGTTCAGGAAGTACATCCAGCCCGCGACGTACGCGCCCTTCTCACCGAGGAACTCGCGCGCGTACGACACGAAGGAACCGGAGGACGGGCGGTACAGGACGAGCTCGCCCAGCGCCCGGACCACGAAGAAGGCGAAGATGCCGCAGACCAGGTAGGCGATCGCGAGCGCGGGGCCCGCGTTGTGGAGGCGGCCGCCGGCGCCGAGGAAGAGGCCGGTGCCGATGGCCCCGCCGATGGCGATCATGTTGACGTGGCGGGCCTTGAGGTCCTTGCTGTAACCGGCGTCGCCCGCGTCCGCGGGCATCTGCGCCGCGTCGCTCTGGGGTGCGGCCACGGCCGTGTTCACGGCGTCCTTGCTCACGGGTGGTACCACTCTCTGGTGCGCCCGAGCGGGTCGCGCTCGGGTGTCCGGACGTACGTAGGTCTGCGCCCTCGGTGGAAGGCACAGACCAAGGGGCCACCTTCCCCGGAATCCCACCGGCACGCGGTGGTGTACGTCACAGAGCGGGACATCTCACATGGTCATCCAGGGTGCGGCAGAGGTTTCACAGCATTGGTGAGACAGCGATACTGCTGCACATGACGACCGAACCCATCGACGTCGAGGAGCCGACCCTCACGATCGACGAGCTGGCCGCGCGGGCGGGTGTCACGGTCCGCACGGTCCGGTTCTACGGCACCAAGGGGCTGCTGCCACCGCCGGTGATCGGTCCCCGGCGGGTGGGGCACTACGGGCAGGAGCACCTGGCCCGGCTCGCGCTCATCGAGGAACTGCAGCAGCAGGGGATGACGCTCGCCGCCATCGAGCGGTACGTGCAGCAGCTGCCGACGGACCTGAGCGTGCACGACCTCGCCATCCACCGGGCCGTCGTCGCCTCCTGGGCTCCGGACACCGTGGAGACGGTGACGCGCCAGGAGTTGGAGCGGCGGGCGGGGCGGGGCCTGGGCGACGACGACATCGAACGGCTGGGCGCGATGAACGTCGTACGGCACGAGAACGGCTCGTACCGTGTCGACCTCGGGCTGCTCAGACTCGGCGTCCAGCTCCTCGACGTACCGCTGTCCCAGGACGCGATCCTCGCCGCGCGGAAGGTCCTGATCGAGCACTCGCGCGCGGCGGCCCACGAACTGTCGCAGCTGCTGCGGGGCGAGGTGTCGGAACGCGCCGCGCAGGACGTGAAGTCCCTGTCCGCCCATATGCAACCCATCGTCATGCAGGCCCTGCTGACGACCTTTCAGCGGTCGCTGAAGGAGGAACTGCACGAGTGGCTGACGGACTCAGAGGAACGCTGATCCGCCTGACACGTTGAGGGTCTGCCCGGTGAGGAAACCGCTGCCCTCGTCGACGACGTACAGCAGTGTCGACACCAGGTCGGACGCCTCCTGGGTCCTGCGTACGGCCTGCCGGTCACGGACGTGCGCGAAGCCGCCGTCCGCGCCGACCGTGCGCTCGGCGGTGGCGGTGCGGACCATGCTGGGCGCGATCGCGTTGACGGTGATGTCGTACGGCGCGAGGGCGGCGGCGAGCGATCGGGTGAAGCCGATCAGGCCCATCTTCGAGGCGACGTACGGGACCATCGTGGGCGGCGCGGTGAGCACGGCGGCCGAGGCGATGTTGACGATCCGGCCCCACCCGGCCGCCTTCAGATAGGGCAGCGCGGCCCGGGTCACCAGGAACGGGGCCTCCAGGTTGACGCGCATGACGCGGCGCCACTCCTCGACCGACGTGTCCTCGAAGGGTTTCGCCGGGTAGACGCCCGCGTTGTTGACGACGACGTGCAGCGTGCCGAACCGGTCGATGACGCGCTCCAGTTGGTGGCACACCTGGGTCTCGTCGGTGACGTCGGCGGTCAACTCCAGGTAGTCGAGGATCATTCCGGCGGTTTCCGGCTGTGGCGCGAGGTCGAGGCCGGCGACCCGGTAGCCGCGCCCGGCGAGCGCGACGGCGAACTCCCGTCCGAGGCCCTGTGCCGCTCCGGTCACCAGGGCGGTACGCGTCTCCATGGGGCGAGTGTGATGACCCGTCAGCCGCTGGGCAAGGGTGCATTCCACTCCCTGAAACGCCCGTGTTGCCGCCGGGCCCCGCGCGCCCGACGCTGCGGGACGACACCCCCGGCGCCGCACCGGCGCAGGCCGTACGTACGGGAGCCGTGCCCGATGACCGAGACCGAGCGTGCCGTGGACGACGCCTCGCACGCCCCCGAAAAGGAGGGCGGCACCCGGCGGTCGATGCCACGCCGGCTGGTGCGGGACGAACTCGGTGTGCTGCTCGTGCTGGGGCTGCTGATCGCCGCGATCGGGATTCCGTACCCGGACTTCCTCGGCACCGACAACCTGCTGTCCACCGCGCACAACTCGGTCTACATCTCCCTGATGGCGTGCGGCATGGTGTTCGCGCTGGCCATGCGCGAGGTCGACCTGTCGGTGGGCGGCACCTACGCGATGTGCCTGGTCGTCGGGGCCCTGGTGGTGCGCGAGGGCCTGCCGCCCTGGTTGGCGGTGCCGGTGGTGCTGCTCACGGGGACCGTGCTGGGCGTGTTCAACGCGCTGGTGACGACGCTGCTGGCGCTGCCGTCGTTCATCGTCACGCTGGGCACGCTGATGCTGTACCGGGGTGTCGGGCTGGCGCTCGCCGACGGCAAGCAGATCACGGATCTGCCGCTGGACGACTCGTTCTTCACGTTCGCGGGCGGGGATCCCGGCGGGGTGCCGTTCGCGCTGTGGGTGCTGGTCGCGGTGGTCGCTGTGCTCGCCGTGGTGCTCGCCCGCACCCGTTTCGGGGCTCGGGTGCGGGCGATCGGGTCCAACCCCGACGCCGCCGCGTTCAGCGGCATCCCGGTCGTCCGCACCCGGATCCAGGCCCTGGCGCTGTCCGGGTTCACCACGGCCTGCGCCGCCACGCTCGCGCTCGCCTTCTACGGGGCCGGTGACCCGACGCTGGGCCAGGGTTACGAGTTGCAGGCCATCGCGGCGTGCATCATCGGCGGCACCCCGCTGGCCGGCGGACGTGGCTCGGTGGTCGGTGCGGTGGCCGGGGCGATGATCCTGTCGGTCGTGGCCTCCGGGCTGGTGTTCTTCGAAGTCCCCATCAACTGGACGTCGTTCGCGACCGGCGGGGTGATCCTCGTCGCGGTCGCGGCGGACAGCGCGCTGCGGCGGACCGGACGTCGCCGTGAATGAGCGTCGGCGTGACGCCGCCGAACCGCCCCTGTGAGCCGCCCCCTTGGAGGACCTGATGCACTCCCGATCCCGTACGGTGGCCGCCTCCCTCGGCGTCCTGGTCCTGCTGGGTGCCGCCGGATGCGGCGAGAGCGACGGCGCCGGTGGCGAGGGGGGCAAGCTGGAGATGGGCATCGCGGTGGCCAACATCTCGCTCAACTTCGCCCACGAGATGGTGCTCGGCGCCGAGAGCGCCGCGTCGCACGCCAAGGACGTCGACTTCCAGGCGGTCGGCCCGCCCAACACCGACGGGCCGGCCGAGGTGCAGCTCTTCCAGAACCTCACCACCACCGCCAAGGACGGCATCGTCCTGGAGAACCTCGACCCGCCGATCTTCACCCGCCCCGCCGCCCGTGCCGTGGACAAGGGCATCCCGATCGTCGCCCTGGACACCTCCCCCACCGACGGCAGCAAGGTGAACTTCTATGTAGGCAACGACAATTACGCGCTCGGCGAGCTGATGGCGAAGGAGGCGCTGGAGCGGCTGGGCGACGACCCGAAGGGCGAGGTCGCCATCGGCGTGCCCAACCCGGGGACGCCTGTGCTGGACAACCGGGCGCAGGGCATCGCCGACACCTTCAAGAAGGAGGCGCCGAACGTGCAGATCATCGGCCCCTTCCAGACGTACAGCGACCCCGGCCAGAACTACAGCTCCTGGTCCTCGCAGGTCAACGCGCACCCGAACGCGCTCGCCTTCCTCGGCGTCGGCGACGCCGACAGCTACAACCTCGCCAAGATCAAGAAACAGAAGAACGGCAAGTGGCTGACCGCAGGCTTCGACGTCGACCCGAAGACCCTCGACGCGGTCGAGGACGGCTCCAACTTCGTCGCCATCGACCCGCAGCACTTCCTCAAGGGCTACCTCTCGACGGCGATCCTGGTCGAGTCGGTGCGCGGACACGACGGCAAGCTGCCCGACGGCTGGTTCCTGTCCCCCGGCGGCGTGGTCGACTCCTCCAACATCGACGAGATCATCACCCGGCAGAAGTCGGCGGAGGCGGCGTACGACTGGTACAAGCCGACGATCGACAAGCTGCTCGGCGGCCAGGAGGGGAACATGCGCCCCTTGAAGGACGCGCGCTGAGATGACGTACGGCGACATCCTGGTGGCGCAGGGCCTGGTCAAGTCGTACGGCGGTGTTCGCGCCCTGGACGGGGCGGGGATACGGCTGCGGGGCGGCGAGGTGCACGCGCTGGTCGGCGAGAACGGTGCGGGCAAGTCGACGCTGGTGCGGATCCTGTCGGGCCAGCTGGCGGCGGACGAGGGGGCGGTGCGGTCGGCCGCGGACACCCGGATCGCCACCGTCTCCCAGGAGTTGAGCCTGTTCCCCGACCTCACCGTCCGGGAGAACCTCTTCCCGTACCGTCCCCCGCGCCGCCTCGGCCTGCTCGACCGGGGCGCGATGGACCGGGCGGCCCGGCCGGTCCTGGACGAGCTGGGGCTGGACGTGGACCTCGGCACGGAAGTCGGTGAACTCCCGCTCGCCGACCAGCAGTTGACGGAGATCGCGCGCGCTCTTCTGCGCGAGCCGAAGCTCCTGATCCTGGACGAGCCGACGTCCGCCCTCCCGGCGGCCGCCGTCGATCGCCTCGAACGGGTCCTGCGCACCCTCACGGGACGCGGTATCGCCGTCCTCTACGTCACCCACTTCCTGGAGGAGGTGATGCGCTTCGCGCAGCGGGTGACGGTGCTGCGCGACGGCCGGGTCGCGCTGCCGGGGGTGCGCCGGGCAGAGGTCGACGTGCCCGAGCTGGTGACGGCGATGCTGGGCGGTCGCCCGGAGCAGCCGGTGCGCCGGACGCGGACCGTGGTGGATCTGCCGCCGCCGGTGGTGCTGTCCGGGGTGAGCGTGCCCGGGCGGCTGGCGGACGTGACGTTCACGGTGCGGGCCGGCGAGGTGGTGGGGGTCGCCGGGCTGCAAGGCGCCGGGCATCTCGGCGCGTTGGAGGTGGTGTGCGGCCGTACGGCGATCTCGGCGGGGCGCGTGGACGTCGGTGGCCGCGGGCTGCCGCGCTCCCTGCGCGACGCGATCCGCGCGGGCGTCGCCTTCGTGCCGAGCGACCGCAAGCGGTACGGGCTGATGGCCGACCGCACGGTGTGGGAGAACGCGACGGCGGTGAGCTGGCTGGGACTGGGACGGGGCGGCTTCGCACCGTCGCGTGCCGAACTGGTCCGCAGGGCCACCGATCTGACGGAACGTCTGCGTCTGCGCGGCGGCCCGTACGACGTGGTGGCCCGACTGTCCGGCGGCAACCAGCAGAAGGTCGTCTTCGCCAAGTGGCTGGCGACCGAGCCGAGGATCGTCGTGCTGGACGATCCGACGCGGGGCGTCGACGTCGGCGTACGGGGCGAGATGCACCGCATCGTCGGCGAGTTGGCGGCGGGCGGGGCGGCGGTGCTGATCGCGTCCACGGATCTCGCCGAGCTGACGGAGGTGTGCGACCGGGTGCTGGTGTTCGTGCGTGGGCGCATCACCGGGGAGGTGAGCGGGGGGCGGCTGACGGAGCGGGGGTTGGCGGTGGCGGTGCAGCGAGGGGTGTCGAACCCGCCCTCAGGCTGAGACATCGCAGGCTGAAGACATCGCAGGCTGAAGACATCGCGCCAACCCACGGCTCAGGCTGAACCAGCCTTCACGCCGACAGCGTCCGCGTCAGTGCCCGTGCCGCCGCGCACACCCGGGCGCCCAGGCGGTCCACGTCGAGGCGTCGGGTGCCGCCGGTGACGGAGATCGCGGCGATCGGGTGGGACTCGGGGCCCTGTGCGTAGACGGGCGCGGCGACGGCCGAGACGCCGACCTCCGCCTCCTCAAGGTTGACGCCGTAACCGCGGGCCCGGGTCAGGGCGAGGTCGCGGGCGAGCTGGCCGGGCAGGACGAGGGTGCGCGGGGTGAGGCGGGGCAGCGTGCGGTGCGGTGGGCGCGGGTTCTGGGTGAGGGCGAGGAACACCTTGCCGGTGGCGGTGCAGTGGGCGGGCAGACGGCCCCCGGTGTGGGAGACGATCGGGGTGGCGCGGCGGCCGGTGACCTTCTCCAGGAACAGGGTGTCGGTGCCGTCCGGGACGGCCAGGTGCACGTTCTCCTGCGTGGCGTCGTGCAGATCGCCCAGATACGGCAGCGCGGCGTCGCACAGTTCGCGCACGGACGGCGCCGACTGGCCTAGGACGAACAGGCCGAGCCCGATGCGGTAGGCGCCCTCGGGCGTGCGCTCGACCAGGCCGAGCCGGACCAGTTCGCCGATCAGCCGGTGTGCGGTGGGTTTGGGCAGTCCGGTGCGCAGGGCGAGTTCGGCGAGAGTGAGGGCGGTGTCACAGTCACCGCAGGCACGCAGCAGCGCCGCGCCGCGCGCGAGCACCGACTTGGGCAGCGGGCCGTCCGTCATGGACCGATGGTGGGGGGCTGGTGGGTGCGGTGACAAGGTGTGGGCAGCTGTGAGTCGGGTGCGCGGGTGTCCTCGTCATGGGCGCAGCGGTACGTCGACCAGGAGCGGTCCCTTCAACTTGCCTGCTCCGGCGACCAGTTCGCGCAGCTGGGCCGCGCTCTCGGCGCGTACCGCGTCGACGCCGAAGAAGGCCGCGGCCTGCGTGAAGTCCAGTTGCCCCAGGTCGGTTCCGGGGCAGGTGCCCTTCCCTCCCATCGCCTCGTAGGTGTCCTGGAGGGTGCGGTAGGCGCCGTTGCCCATCACCACGAACAGGACCGGGGCGGCCTGCCGGGCAGCGCTCCACAGGCCCTGCAGGCCGAACATCGTGGAACCGTCGCCCAGGACCGCGACCACCGGCCGCCCGGGTTCGGCGAGCGCGCGGCCGACGGCGGCGCCGATGCCCCAGCCGAGGCCGCCGCCGACGGTGTGGGTGTAGCTGCCGGGGCGGTCGAGGCGGACGAAGCGGCGTAACAACAGGCCGACGGTGATGGCCTCTTCGACGACCACGGCATCCGGCGGCAGCCCACGGGCCACGGCGTGGGCGGCGGCCCAGGGGGCCAGCGGGGCCTTGGAGTACGCGGCGCGGGCGGCGGACTCGGCGCGGTCGCGCTCGGCGGAGTGCCGTTCGCCCGCGCGCAGGATGCGGGCCTTGGCGGTGTGGTCGGTGACGCGGTCGCCGAGCAGCGCGGCGAGGCGGTGCAGGGAGGGCGCGAGGGCGCCGACGAGTCCGGCGTCGACGGGGAAGTTGCGGCCGATCTCGTCCGGGTCGGAGTCGAGTTGTACGACGGTGAGGCCGGGCGGCAGCGCGGGGCCGGGGGTGTAGTGGTGCGGGGTGAAGGCGTGCGCGCCGGCGATCAGCACGGTGTCGTGCGCGGCGAGCACGGTGCGGATGGCGTCGTGGCGCGGTGGCAGCATCCCGGCGTACAGGGGGTGCGTGGTCGGGAAGTTCAGGCAGTCGGCCATCGGTTGGTGGTGGACCGTCGCGCCGCAGGCCTCCGCCGTGCGCACGAGCGCGCCGAGGGCGTCCTCGCGGCCCACGCCGTCGCCGGCGACGATCGCGGGGCGGGCGGCGTCGCCCAGCAGGAGGGCGGCGCGTTCCAGACCCGGGGCCGGTCCCGGTGCGGGATCAGGGGTGCGGGCCGGGACCTCGATCTCGGTGTCCTCGCCGAGCAGGTCCATGGGGACGGAGAGGAACACCGGCCCGGCGGGCGGCCGTACGGCCAGCGCGAAGGCGCGACGCAGGGCGAGCGGGAGGTCGCGGGCGTGCTGGACGTCGTACGTCGCCTTCACCGCAGGGGCGGCCAGGGCGCTCAGGTCGCCCGAGAGCATCGGGTCCTGCTGGAGGTGCCGGCGGTCCTGCTGGCCTGCCGTCACCACCAGCGGGGTGCGCGAGCGGCGGGCGTTGAGCAGGCCGATCAGGCCGTTGGCGAGGCCGGCCGCGATGTGCAGGCTCACGAAGGCGGGGCGGCCCGTGCCGCGTGCGTAACCGTCGGCCATGGAGACCACGGCGCCCTCGTGGACGCCGAGGACGTACTCGGGGGCGTCGTCGGCCTCCGACAGTGCGGCCAGGAAGGGCAGTTCGGTGGTGCCGGGGTTGCCGAAGACGCGGTCCACGCCCTCGCCGCGCAGGATGTCCAGCATTGCGAGGGCGGGGCGGGATCCCATGGGGGGCTCCTCGGGGAGACGGGGACCTTGCTACAGCTTTGCCCGTCAGGGTCGGTGACCGTGCCATGGGAGGGCAAGAATGGCGTGTCGGTCAGCGGTACGGGGGTGCGGCGGAGAGGGTTCTTCGCCCCCGCCGCCCCTATCCTTCCCGTCCTTCTGGGGCTCCGCCCCAGACCCCGCTCCTCAAACGCCGGAGGGGCTGATTTCAGCCCGTCCGGCGTTTGAGGACGAGGCCCCTTAAGGGCCGAAACGGGGGTCTGGGGGCGGAGCCCCCAGGGACGGGACGGGTAGGGGCGGCGGGGGCGAAAACCCCTCCCCCGCGCCCGGCGTCACGCGTCCCCGAAGCGCTCCCCCTTCTCCGCCTTCTCCACCAGCAGCGCGGGCGGCGTGAACCGGTCGCCGTACCGCTCGGCCAGCTCACGCGCGCGTGCCACGAAGCCGGGGAGCCCACCCTCGTAGCCATTGATGTACTGGAGGATGCCGCCGGTCCACCCGGGGAAGCCGATCCCGAAGATGGAGCCGATGTTGGCGTCGGCGACGGAGGTCAGGACGCCCTCCTCCAGCAGCTTGACCGTGTCGAGCGCCTCCGAGAACAGCATGCGCTCCTGCATGTCCTCGAACGGGATCTCGTGCCCCGCCTTGGTGAAGTGCTCCCGCAGACCCGGCCACAGCCCGGCCCGCTTGCCGTCCTCGCCGTACTCGTAGAAGCCCGCCCCGCCGCTGCGGCCGGTCCGGCCGAACTCGTCCACCATGCGGTCGATGACGCCCTCGGCAGGGTGCGCCGTCCAGGTGCCGCCCGCCTCTTCCACGGCCCGCTTGGACTCGCCCCGGATCTTGCGCGGCAGGGTGAGCGTCAGCTCGTCCATCAGGGACAGGACCTTGGCGGGGTAGCCCGCCTGGGCCGCCGCCTGTTCGACCGACGCGGGCTCGATGCCCTCGCCGACCATCGCCACGCCCTCGTTGATGAAGTGGCCGATGACGCGGGAGGTGAAGAAGCCACGGGAGTCGTTCACGACGATCGGCGTCTTGTTGATCTGCCGGACCAGGTCGAAGGCGCGGGCCAGCGCCTCCTCCCCCGTCCGCTCGCCCTTGATGATCTCGACCAGCGGCATCTTGTCGACGGGCGAGAAGAAGTGCAGCCCGATGAAGTCGGCCTGGCGGTCGACGCCTTCGGCGAGGGCGGTGATCGGGAGCGTCGAGGTGTTGGAGCACAGGAGTGCGTCCGGCTCGACGATGTCCTGGATCTCCTGGAACACCTTGTGCTTGAGCTCGGGGTTCTCGAAGACGGCCTCGATGACCGCGTCGCAGCCGGCCACGTCCTGCGGGTCGGCCGTCGGCGTGATGCGGGCCAGCAGCGCGTCGGCCTTCTCCTGCGTCGTACGGCCCCGGGAGACCGCCTTGGCGCACAGCTTCTCGGAGTAGCCCTTGCCCTTCACGGCGGCTTCCAGGGCCACGTCCTTCAGGACCACCTCGATGCCGGCACGGGCGCACGAGTAGGCGATGCCCGCGCCCATCATCCCGGCGCCCAGGACGGCGACCTTGCGGACCTTGCGCGGCTCGATGCCCTTGGGGCGGTTGGCGCCCGAGTTGACGGCCTGGAGGTCGAAGAAGAACGCCTGGATCATGTTCTTGGAGGTCTGGCCGGCCGCCAGCTCCACGAAGTAGCGCGCCTCGATGATCTGCGCGGTCTCGAAGTCGACCTGGGAGCCCTCGACGGCGGCCGCGAGGATGTTGCGCGGGGCCGGGTAGGGGGCGCCGTTCGTCTGCTTGCGCAGGCTGGCCGGGAAGGCGGGCAGGTTCGCCGCGAACTTGGGGTTGGCGGGGGTGCCGCCGGGGATCCGGTAGCCCGGCTTGTCCCAGGGCTGCTGCGACTCGGGGTTGGCCTCGATGAAGGCGCGGGCCTTGGCGAGCAGCTCCTCCTGGGTGGCGGCCACGTCGTCGACCAGGCCGTTCTGCAGGGCGCGCTGCGGGTTGTACTGGGTGCCCTGAAGGAGGACCTTCAGCAGCGCGTCGGCGATGCCGAGCAGGCGGACGGTGCGGACGACACCGCCGCCGCCGGGCAGCAGGCCGAGGGTGACCTCGGGGCAGCCGATCTTCGAGCCGGGCGCGTCGAGGGCGATACGGTGGTGGCAGGCGAGCGCGATCTCGTAACCGCCGCCGAGGGCCGCGCCGTTCAGCGCGGCGACGACCGGCTTGCCCAGGGTCTCGATGCGGCGCAGGTTGCGCTTGATGGCCATGCCGCCGTCGAACAGGTCCTGCGCGGTCTCGGGGGTGACCCGGATCAGGTCACGCAGGTCTCCGCCCGCGAAGAAGGTCTTCTTGGCGGAGGTGATGATGACACCGCGGATGGTGTCCTTCTCCGCCTCCAGGCGGTCGACGACCACGGCGAGGGAGTCGCGGAACGCCTGGTTCATGGTGTTCGCGGACTGGTTGGGGTCGTCCAGGACGAGGGTGACGACGCCCGAACGGTCCTGCTCCCAGCGGATGGTGGTGGACTCAGTGCTCATGTGGAGATGCTCCGTGTGATCCGTCGGGAGGGGGTCAGATGCGCTCGACGATGGTGGCGATGCCCATGCCGCCGCCCACGCACAGCGTGGCGAGGCCGTACCGCTTGTCCTGGCGCTCCAGTTCGTCCACGAGCGAGCCGAGGATCATCGCGCCGGTCGCGCCGAGGGGGTGGCCGAGGGCGATCGCACCGCCGTTGACGTTGACCTTGTCCAGGGAAAGGCCCATGTCCCGTACGAAGCGCAGGACGACCGCGGCGAACGCCTCGTTGATCTCGACGAGGTCGATGTCGTCGATGGTCAGCCCGGCCTTCGCGAGCGCCTTGCGGGTCGCGGGCGCGGGGCCGGTCAGCATGATCGTGGGCTCGGAGCCGGAGACGGCCGCGGAGATGATCCGCGCGCGCGGGGTGAGTCCGTGGCGCTCGCCGACCTCCTTGTTGCCGATCGCGACGAGCGAGGCGCCGTCGACGATGCCGGAGGAGTTGCCCGCGTGGTGGACGTGGTCGATCTTCTCGACCCAGTGGTACTTCTGCAGGGCGACGGCGTCGAAGCCGCCCAGGTCGCCGATGTCCGCGAAGGACGCCTTCAGCTTGGCGAGGGAGTCGGCGGTGGTGCCGGGGCGCATGTGCTCGTCGTGGTCGAGGACGACGAGCCCGGAGCGGTCCTTGACCGGGACGACAGAGCGGTCGAAGCGGCCCTCCTTCCAGGCCGTCGCCGCCCGCTCCTGCGAGAGCGCCGCGTACTCGTCGACGTCTCGGCGCGAGAAGCCCTCGATGGTGGCGATCAGGTCGGCTCCGATGCCCTGCGGCACGAAGTTGACGGAGAGGTTGGTCATCGGGTCGTTGAACCAGGCGCCGCCGTCGGAGGCCATGGGGACGCGGGACATGGACTCGACGCCGCCCGCGAGGACCAGGTCCTCGAAGCCCGAACGGACCTTGGCTGCGGCCATGTTCACGGCCTCCAGACCCGACGCACAGAAGCGGTTCTCCTGCACGCCCGCGACCGTGTCCGGCAGCCCCGCGGCGATGGCGGCGATGCGCGCGATGTCGGAGCCCTGGTCGCCGACCGGGCCGACGACGCCGAGGACGATGTCGTCGATGGCGGCCGGGTCGAGGCTCGGGAAGCGGTCGCGGAGCTCGTGGATGAGGCCGACGACCAGGTCGATGGGCTTGGTGCCGTGCAGGGCGCCGTTCGCCTTGCCGCGGCCACGCGGGGTGCGGATCGCGTCGTACACGTACGCTTCGGTGCTCACAAGCAAGCCTTTCAGTGAGGGTTAGCCCAGCAGGGAACGGCCGATGATCTCCTTCATGATCTCGGTCGTCCCGCCGTAGATGGTCTGGATACGGCCGTCGGTGAAGGCACGGGCGACCGGGTAATCACTCATGTAGCCGTAGCCGCCGTGCAGTTGGAGGCAGCGGTCCGCGACCCGCTTCTGGAGCTCGGTCGCCCACCACTTGGCCATCGACGCGTGGACTGCGTCCAGGTCCCCGTTCGAGTGATCCTCTATGCAGCGGTCGAGGAACGTGCGGGTGACGGCGCACTCGGTGGCCATCTCGGCCACCTCGAAGCGGATGTGCTGCTTGGTCGCCAGCGGCCGGCCGAAGGCCTCGCGCTCCTTGACGTACTCGGTGGTGATCTCCAGCAGGTGTTCGGCGGCGGCGATCGCGGAGACGGCGATGCTCAGGCGCTCCTGTGCGAGGTTCGTCATCAGGTGGACGAAGGCGCCGTCGAGGTCGCCGAGGAGGTTTTCCTTGGGCACGCGGACATCGTGGAAGAACAGCTCGGCCGTGTCCTGCGCCTTCTGGCCGATCTTGTCGAGGTTGCGGCCGCGCTCGAAGCCGTCCATGCCGCGCTCGACGACGAGCAGCGACAGTCCGTGGGCGCCGCCGTCGGGGGTGGTCTTCACGACGACGATCACCAGGTCGGCGAGGATGCCGTTGGAGATGAACGTCTTGGAGCCGTTCAGCACCCAGTGGTCGCCGCGGTCCTCGGCGTGGGTGCGGATGCCCTGGAGGTCGGAGCCGGCGCCGGGTTCGGTCATGGCGATGGCCGTGATCAGCGTGCCGTCGCAGAAGCCGGGCAGCCAGCGGCGCTTCTGCTCGTCGGTGGCGAGTCCGGTCAGATAAGGGCCGATGATGTCGTTGTGCAGGCCGAGGGCGAGTCCGGGCGCGCCCGCGCGCGTGAACTCCTCGGCGAGGACGGCGCTGTAGCGGAAGTCGGAGGTACCGCCGCCTCCGTACTCCTCGGGCACGGCGAAGCCGAGCAGGCCCTGCTTGCCGGCCGCGCGCCAGGCAGCGCGGGAGACGATGCCGTCCTTCTCCCACTGCTCGTAGTACGGCAGCACCTCCTTGGCCAGGAAGCTGCGCACGGTCTCGCGGAACGCGTCGTGCTCGGGGGCGAAGATCTGGCGCTTCATGCGAGGTCCTTCGTTGCGGGGCCGTCGGGGTCGGGGCCCTTCGATGCGGGGCCGCCCGGGTCGGCGCCCTTCGACGCGGGGCCGCCCGAGCCCGCGCCCTTCAGAAGGTCGGGGACCTCCCAGTCGTGGGCCACGTCCGCGGTGTGGGCGCCGGGCTGGGCCGGACCGGTGCGTACGGTCGTGGGGGTCGCCGAGAAGCGGGGCGCCGGGGCGGGCTGGGTGATGCCGCCGTGGTCGGTGAAGGTGCCGCGGGCGGCGAGGTGCGGGTGGTGCGGGGCCTCGCGCAGGGACAGCACGGGGGCCACGCAGGCGTCGGTGCCCTCGAACACTGCCGTCCACTCGTCCCGCGTACGGGACTTGAAGCGGGCGGCGACGGCCTCGCGCAGCTCGCCCCAGCGGGTCCAGTCCTTGCGGGCGGAGGCGAACTCCGTGATGCCGAGAAGCTCCAGGAACTCGTCGTAGAACTGCGGCTCCAGGGCGCCGACCGCCATGTACTTCCCGTCGGCCGTCTCATAGGTGCCGTAGTACGGGCAGCCGCCGTCCAGCAGGTTGGCGCCGCGCCGGTCCTGCCAGCCGCCGGCGGCGAGCATGCCGTGGATCATCGCGGCGAGGTGGGAGGTGCCGTCGACGATGGCGGCGTCGACGACCTGGCCGGTGCCGGTCGCGCGCGCGTGGTGGAGCGCGGCGAGGACACCGACGACGAGGTAGAGGGAGCCGCCCGCGTAGTCGCCGACGAGGTTGGCGGGGACGGCCGGCGGCTCGTCGGGGCTGCCGATCATGCCGAGGGTGCCGGTGAGCGCGATGTACGCGATGTCGTGACCGGCACGCTGAGCGAGCGGCCCCTCCTGGCCCCAGCCGGTCATCCGGCCGTAGACCAGCCCGGGGTTGCGGGCGTGGCACGCCTCGGGCCCGACGCCGAGGCGCTCGGCGACACCGGGGCGGTTGCCCTCGATGAGGATGTCGGCGCGAGCGGCGAGGTCGAGAACGCGGGCCGCGCCGTCGGGAGACTTCAGGTCGATGATCACCGACCGCTTGTTGCGGTTGGTGATGTCGTACTCGGTGTTGATCGCGAGCCCGTTGCCGCCGGGCCGGTCCACACGCACGACATCGGCGCCCAGGTCGGCGAGGAGCATGGCCGCGAACGGGCCGGGCCCGATACCGGCCAGCTCGACCACGCGCACGCCGGTGAGCGGGCCGTGCCCGGGCGTCGGCGTCGTTGCCGTTGTCATCCAGCCCCCATTGGCGTGACACAACTGATGTAACACCAGTGATGCTAAGAACGTGCCCCGACGGGCACAAGACCTGAGCGAGCAAGCGCTTAGCCAATTTACCGGCCGGTCAGCGTCCGTCCAGCTCCGCCGTCAGCCGCTTCGGCGCGATCACCCGGTAGCTCTCCTCCACCCAGTCGCACAGCAGCTCCGCCGCCGGGGCGCCCTGCTGCTCCAGCGGGATGCTCACCCAGCCCGACTTGCCCAGCCCGTATCCGGCGGGCTCGGCGCCCGGGCAGGTCAGGGCGTGGGCGTGGGCCGACTCGTCCTTGAGCTTCACGGTGATGCCCAGCGGATAGCTGCCGTCGTCCACGCCGAGGAAGACGAACACCTTCTTGTTGACCTTCGCGACCGTCTCGCCCCAAGGGAACTCCTCGGTGGCACCCGGCAGCCCGAGCGCGAACTCGCGCACTTTCTCCCACTTCTTCAGGGCATTCCTGGGCACGGCCACCGCGCTACCTCCGGGCTCGTCGTCGGGCTCCGCACACCTCACGCTAGCCTCGGCCACCGACAACGGCGCGTGGTGCGGAACCGAGGGGTGTCATGAGCAGGCCGAGCAGGACGGATCGTCCGTACGACATCGTGCTCTTCGGAGCGACGGGCTTCGTCGGAGCACTCACCGCGGAGTACCTCGCCGCGCACGCGCCCGAAGGGCTGCGCTGGGCGATCGCCGGGCGCAGCGGCCGGAAATTGGAGCTGCTGCGCGAGTCGCTGCCCGGCGGCGGTGAGGGGATCGGGGTGCTGGAGGCGGACGTCGCCGATCCGGCCTCCATGCGCCGGCTCGCCGAGCACGCGCGCGTGGTGGCCACGACGGTGGGCCCCTATGTGAAGTACGGCGAGGATCTCGTGGCCGCCTGCGCGGATACCGGTGCCGACTATCTCGACCTGTCCGGTGAGCCGGAGTTCGTGGACCGGACGTACGTCCTGCACGACGCACGCGCGCGTGAGACGGGCGCGCGGCTGGTGCACGCCTGCGGATTCGACTCCGTTCCGCACGACCTGGGCGCGTACTTCACGGTCCAGCAGCTGCCGGAGGGCGTGCCGCTCACGGTGGACGGGTTCGTGACCGCCGACGCCACCTTCTCGGGCGGGACCTTCGCGTCGGCGCTCAACCAGTTCTCGCGCGGGCGGCAGATGCTGGCCGCCGCACGGGACCGGGCCCGGCACGAACCGCGGCTCATGGGCCGCCGGGCGCTGGCGCCGACGGGCGCACCCCGGTTCGCCAAGGAGGTCGGCGCCTGGGCGGTGCCGCTGCCGACGATCGACCCGCAGATCGTCAAGCGCTCCGCGAGGGCCCTCGATCGCTACGGCCCCGACTTCCGCTACCGCCACTACGCCGCCGTACGGCATCTGCCCGTCGCGGTCGGCGGGGTCGCGGCTATGGGCGCGCTCTTCACGGCCGCTCAACTGCCGCCCGCCCGGCACTGGTTGTCCGACCGGCTCAAGCCCGGCGAGGGGCCGGGCCCCGAGAAGCGCGCGAAGAGCTGGTTCTCGGTCCGCTTCGTCGGCGAGGGCGGTGGACGGCGGGTGTTCACCGAGGTCGCGGGCGGTGACCCCGGCTACGGCGAGACGGCGAAGATGTTCGCCGAGTCGGCGCTGTCCCTGGCCTTCGACGAACTGCCTCCTACGGCCGGGCAGGTCACGACGGCGGTCGCGATGGGGGACGCGCTGATCGAGCGGCTGCGCCGAGCGGGGCTCACCTTCCGGGTGGCCGCGACCCGCTGAACCGATCCTGCGGCGCCCCTCTCCGGCTGCCGGCGGGGTGACCGCTCCGCCCGTCCGCTGCTAGAGCGGCCATCCGGCGATGGTGTAGATCATCCCGACGATCCAGCCAAGACCGGCCAGCGTGGCCAGAACGAGCGCGGCCGTCACGGCGCGCTCGATGGGGCGGTCGGAGTCGGTGAGGGGCTTCGGGGAGCGGTGCGTCGTCATGCGGCCCAGCCTGCCGGGCAGCGTGACGCACTCACATCCGTACGGGTACTCAGTCCAGGTACTCAGATCACGCACGCCTCGACGAGCCGCCTCACGGAGCCACCTCCCGCAGCGCGCTCCGGCACAGCGCGTCCGCCCTGCGCGTGGTCTCCGGGAGGCGGTAGGCGGGGCTCAACGCGAGCGTGTGGGCGCAGGCGTTGTCGAGGGTCACCCGGTGACCGACCGAGACGAAGACCGGCTTTACCGCGTCCCGGGTCCGCAGTGCCCGCCCGACCTCCTCGTCGTCCGCAAGCAGCGGGGCGAAGGAGCCGCGCGGCGCGTCCGGGTCGTCGTAGGTGAAGGTGAACGGGTTCTTGGCGACGCCGATCGTGGGCAGGCCGGTGAGGACGCCGAGGTGGCTGGCGAGGCCGAAGCGGCGGGGGTGGGCGAGGCCGTAGCCGTCGCACACGACGAGTCCGGGCGGGCAGGGCAGGGCGTCGAGCGCGGCCAGCACCGTGGGGATCTCCCGGAAGGCGAGCAGGCCGGGGACGTACGGGAAGGAGACCCGGCCGACCGCCGTGGCCTCGGCGACCACGTCCAGGGTCGCCGCGTCGAGGACGACCGCCGCGGCGGCGACGACATCGCGCTCGTCGTCGTAGGCCACGTCCACTCCGGTCACGTGCCCGGTTCCGGGCGGTGGCCCCGGCTCGTCGAGCACCACCCGCTCCCGCAGCTCGTCCTGGACGGCGCGGGCCTCTTCCTCGGTCGCGGGCCAGCCCGCGGGAATGCGTACGGTCGTCATGGTGGGCACGAGCGTACGGGGACCGGGCCGGTCGCCGGCGGCCCAGGGGTAGGCTGGTGATCATGTTCGTGCTGGAGCTGACCTACGCCGCCCCGATCGAGGACGTCGACGCCGTGCTGGAGGCGCATGTGGAGTGGCTCGACGAGCGGTACGAGCAGGGGGTGTTCCTGGCGTCCGGGCGCAAGAACCCCCGTGACGGCGGGGTGATCATCGCCGTCGCGGAGAACCGGGCGCGGATCGAGGAGATCGCGGCGACCGATCCGTTCGTCGGCGCCGGCGTCTGCGCGTACCGGATCACCGAGTTCGCCGCCACGAAGACGGCGCCGGAGCTCGCGCGGTACCGCGAAACGCCTGCCTGACCGTCACTTGCCGCCCAGCGCCTGCTTGAGCTGGGTCTTGTTCATGTCCGAACGCCCGTGGATGTTGCGCCGCTTGGCCTCCTCGTACAGCTGGTCGTACGTGGGGCCCTGGGAGCCCTTGCCCGACCGCTGACCACCGCGCTTGCCGGACGACATGTCCTGGGTGGACGTACGGCTGGCGGTCTTCGACTCACCGGAGCGGGCGCGTTCCTTGTTCACCGTCCGCGCGGCGATCTCCTTGGCCCGATCGGTGCTCTCGCCCCGCTCCTGGGCGCTCTCCTTGATGTGCTCGTACTGGCGTTCCCGCTTGGGACTCGAACCACGTGGCATGTCGGGTCACTCCTCTCGCAGTCGGCGCCCGAGTACCCGCATTCCGGCTCAACTCTCCAGACGAGCGACCCGGCCCTTCTCCCCCGCGGCCCAGCAGCCCAGGTCCGGTGTGCAGTCCACGGTGTCGTACGAGCCGGTGTCGACGGTCCGCCAGGTGCGGCCGGCGTCGGTCGTGAGGTCGGTGCCGGTGGGGCCGACGGCCAGGGCGGCGGTACGGCTGTGCGGGAGCCAGGCGACGCCGGAACGGTAGGCGGTCACCGGCGTCGCGGCGGGCTGCCAGGTGGCGCCCTTGTCACCGGTACGGGCGGCTGCCCGCGGTGACGCCTGGTCGGGGCGGTAGTCGCCGCCGACCGCGAGGCCGTGCGTGCGGTCGCGGAAGGCGAGGGCGAAGACACCGCGGGCCGGGTCGCCGGCCGGGATCGGTGTGTCGGCCACGGTCCACGTCAGCCCTCGGTCGGCGGAATGCAGCACACGCGCGCGTGCCGCTCCCCCGGTGGCCAGCCAGACGTCCTTCGGCCCGGAGCCGACCAGACACTGCCCGCTCGCCGCGAAGCCGGCCTCGCCCTCCAGCGCGGCAGGCATCCCGTCGCTCGGAAGCACCCGCCACGAGCGGCCGCCGTCGCTCGTCGACAGGATGCGGAACTTGCCGTCGACCGGGTCGCTCATCGCCAGTCCGTGCCGTCGGTCGAAGAACGTCATGCAGTCGTAGAAGGCCCGCGCGTCGGTGTTGCGGAAGGACTCGGTCCAGGTCGCGCCGCCGTCGTCCGTGCGGTACACCCGGGACGCCTCGCCCTCTCCGATGGCCAGCACCACGGCGCGCCGCGCGTCGAATGCCTCGATGTCCCGGAACTGCAGCTCGGCGGCGCCGGGCGGTGAGACGTCGCGCCAGCTCGCCCCGCCGTCGGTGGTACGCAGGACGGTGCCCGCGGTTCCGGCCAGCCAGGCGGTGTTCCGGCTGACCGCGGAGAGCCCCCGGAACCGCACCTCGGGCGTGCCGCTGTCCTTGAGCTCCCAGTGCGGCGACCGGCGCTCCGGCTCGTGCGCCTGCGCGGGTACGGCCGTCAGCGCGGCCAGCGCCGCCCCGCACGCCACCCCCGCGGCCAGTGTCCGAAACATGTACCCCGACCGTCGCGTGCTCCCCGAACGCCTCATGGCGGGCGAAGCTAGCCCACCGCCGCGGCGCCGTCCAGATGGCCACGACGGCCACGACGGCCACAGGAGAAGACAGGAGAAACCAGCGAAGGCAGGAGGAGACAGAACGAGACAGACGACCACATGTGACTTTCCGGTCACGGGAGGGCGAACGGCCCACTCCCGTGCATGAAGGTGGTGACGGAGGTCACTCGCCCTTCGTGTGCACGGATTGGCTGATTCCGTCGTCTCTACCAGTGCCCGGTCTCATCCGCCCGGACGTTCGTCCAGCCATCACAAGGGAGCAAGGCGTTGTCCACCGTCATCGAGCAGCCCGTAGAGGCCCGCCTCGTCGCCGCCGCGCCGCGGATGCCGAGCATTCCCGCGACCCTTCACTACGACCGGCGCGACCCCTTCGCCGTCCGCATGACCTTCCCGGCCCCCGCCACCCTGGAGGGCGTGGAGGTGTGCTGGACCTTCAGCCGCGAGCTGCTCCTGGCCGGCCTGGACGAGCCCCAGGGCCACGGCGACGTCCGGGTGCGACCGTACGGCTTCGACCGCACAGTCCTGGAGTTCCACGCCCCCGAGGGCACCGCGGTCGTGCACATCCGCACCGGTGAGGCCCGCCGCTTCCTGCAGTCCACGAGCGAGCTGGTCCCCCTCGGCCTGGAGCACCTCCAGCTCGACCTGGACCGTGACCTGGCGGAGCTGATGCGGGACGCCTGCTGAGGCGTCCCGCCGGGCCGCTTTTAATTACGTTGACACCCTCGTAGCCCCCTCCTACCGTGTAACTCGGTCCTGTTGCCGTCGATTGGAGAAGGACGTTGCTCGTCTGAGGTCCTGAGACACCGCGTCACACACCTGAAGTGTGTGTGCGCTGCGTGCGACCTCGGCGTTCGAGCCGTCCTCCGGAAACAGGGCTTTTCTCATGCCCTCCCGAGGCCTCCCCGTCGGTCGCCGGTGTCTCGAAACGCGTTTGCCCTTGATCGCTTCGAGCATCCGCGGAGGCCCGCATGTCTACTTCCATCACCTGTACGTCCCTCTCCTTCACCTGGCCCGACGGCACCTCCGTCTTCGAGGGCCTCGACGTCGCGTTCGGCCCCGGCCGCACCGGCCTGGTCGGCGTCAACGGGTCAGGAAAATCAACCCTGTTGAAGCTCATCGCCGGTGAGCTCACCCCGGCCGACGGCACCGCGCGTGTCGCGGGCGAGGTCGGCTATCTCCCGCAGAACGTCACCCTCGACACCGGCCTGAAGGTCGACGAGGCCCTCGGCATCGCCGCACAGCGGGCCGCGCTGCACGCCATCGAGGCGGGCGACGTGGCCGAGGAACACTTCGAGACCGTCGGTGACGACTGGGACGTGGAGGAGCGCGCGCTCGCCACCCTCGGCGAACTCGGGCTCGGGCACGTCGAGTTGGACCGCACGATCGGCGAGGTATCCGGCGGCGAGTCGGTGCTGCTGCGGCTGGCCGCGCTGCTGCTGCGCCGCCCGGACGTCCTGCTGCTCGACGAGCCCACCAACAACCTCGACCTGTACGCACGCCGGCGGCTGTACGCGGCCGTCGAGTCCTGGCCGGGGGTGATGGTGGTGGTCAGCCACGACCGTGAACTCCTCGACCTGGTCGACCAGATCGCCGATCTGCGCTCCGGGGAGATCACCTGGTACGGCGGCAACTACTCGGCGTACGAGGAGGCGCTCGCCACCGAGCAGGAGGCGGCCGAGCGCATGGTGCGGGTCGCCGAGGCCGACCTGAAGAAGCAGAAGCGTGAACTGGTCGACGCCCAGGTCAAGTTGGCCCGTCGCAAACGCTACGGACAGAAGATGTGGGACCAGAAGCGCGAGCCGAAGATCGTCATGGGAGCACGCAAGCGCGCGGCACAGGAGTCCGCGGGCAAGCACCGCATCATGCACGAGGAGAAGCTCGCCGAGGCCAAGGACCGGCTCGACGACGCGGTGGACGCCGTACGGGACGACGACGAGATCCGCGTCGACCTGCCATACACGGCCGTACCGCCGGGCCGGGGCGTCCTCACGCTGCGCGACCTGGAGCTGGCGTACGGCGCGCGCGTGGCCGGTGGCTTCGATCTGCACGGTCCGGAGCGGATCGCGCTGATCGGGCGCAACGGCTCGGGCAAGACGACGCTGCTGCGGACGATCGCCGGCGAGCTGGCGCCGGTGGCGGGCGAGGCGACGGCGCATGTCCCGCTCCGGTTCCTGCCGCAGCGGCTGGACGTCCTCGACGACGGGCTGTCGGTCGCCGAGAACGTGGCCCGGTTCGCGCCGGGCGCCACCAACAACCGGATCCGGGCGCGGCTGGCCCGCTTCCTGTTCCGGGGCGCCCGTGCCGACCAGAAGGCGGCGACTCTGTCCGGCGGCGAACGCTTCCGGGCGGCGCTGGCAGCGCTCATGCTGGCGGAGCCAGCGCCCCAGCTGCTGATGCTGGACGAGCCGACGAACAACCTGGACATGGCGAGCGTGCGGCAGCTCACCTCGGCCCTGGAGTCGTACGAGGGGGCGCTGATCGTGGCCAGCCACGACCTGCCGTTCCTGGAGTCGATCGGCATCACGCGCTGGCTGATGATGGAGGACGGAGAACTGAAGGAAATCACGCCAGAAGCTGTCGGGTATCCCGCCTAGCTTCGGGTGCATGCCCGATTTCACGCCTGAGTTCATCACCATCACCGGAGCCCGGGAGAACAACCTCAAGGACGTCACCCTCCGCATCCCGAAAGGCCGGCTGACCGTGTTCACCGGCGTTTCGGGATCGGGGAAGTCGTCGATCGTCTTCGACACGATCGCGGTGGAGTCGCAGCGCCAGCTGAACGAGACCTTCACCTGGTTCGTGCGCAACCGGCTGCCCAAGTACGAGCGCCCGCACGCGGAGGAGCTTCAGGACCTCTCCCCCGCGATCGTCGTCGACCAGCGGCCGATCGGGGGCCACTCCCGGTCCACGGTCGGCACGATGACCGACATCTACTCGGTGATCCGGGTGCTGTTCTCCCGGCACGGCGCCCCGAGCGCCGGACCGGCGACCGCGTACTCGTTCAACGACCCCTCCGGCATGTGCCGCGAGTGCGACGGCCTGGGGCGGACGGTACGGCCGGACTGGGACCGCATCCTCGACCCCGACCGCTCCCTGGCCGACGGGGCGGTCCGCTTCCCCCCGTTCGCCGCGGGCACCTGGCAGGGACAGGCGTACACCAACAGCGCCGACCTCGACCCGCACAAGCCCGTCGGGCGCTTCACCGCCGCCGAGCGGGAGTTCCTGATGCACGGCCGTCCCGGCAGCAAGGTCACCGTCAACGGCACGGGCGGCACCTGGACGACCGAGTACGAGGGCCTCGCGGATCGTTTCGAGCGGCTGTATCTCAAGCGGGACCTGTCGGCGATGAGCCAGAAGACCCGCGACCTGGTCCGGGAGTTCCTGGCACAGGGCACCTGCCCGGACTGCGCCGGAGCCCGCCTCAACGCGGCGGCACTCGCGACCCGCGTCAACGGCCTGACCATCGCCGACTGCACGCACATGCAGGTCACGGACCTGATCGACGTGCTGAAAGACATCGACGACCCCGTCGCCGGACCGATCGCCCGCGCCGCCGCCACTGCCCTCGAACGCATCGACGCCATCGGCCTCGGCTACCTCAGCCTCGACCGCGAGACGTCCACGCTCTCCGGCGGCGAGGGGCAGCGCCTGAAGACGGTCCGCCACCTGGGTTCCAGCCTCACCGGCATGACGTACATCTTCGACGAGCCCAGCGTCGGACTGCACCCGCGCGACGTCGGCCGGCTCGGCGATCTGCTGCTGCGGCTGCGCGACAAGGGCAACACCGTGCTGGTGGTCGAGCACGACCCGGACGTCATCGCGCTCGCCGATCACGTCGTCGACATGGGTCCTGCGGCCGGTGCGGACGGCGGGCGGGTCGTGTTCGAGGGGACGCCGGGCGAGCTGGCCGGGTCGGGCACGGTGACCGGGCGGTGCCTGGGGCGCCATACCGCGATCAAGGAGGACGTGCGGACGGCGGGCGGTGGGCTCTGGGTGAAGGGTGCCGGCCGCCACAATCTGCGCGACGTGACGGTGGAGTTCCCCACCGGGGTGCTCACCGTGGTGACCGGGGTCGCCGGATCCGGGAAGAGCACGCTGGTCGCGGAGTTCACCGCTGCTCACGACGCCGTGGTCGTGGACCAGTCGTCGATCGGGATCTCGGCGCGGTCGACCCCGGCGACGTATCTGGGGATCATGGACACGGTACGGAAGATCTTCGCGCGCGAGACGGGCGCCGAGCCGGGGTTGTTCAGCTTCAACTCCTCCGGCGCGTGCGGCACTTGCGAAGGTCGCGGGATCATCTACACCGACCTCGCCTTCATGGACCCGGTGACGACGACCTGCCACGACTGCGAGGGACGGCGCTTCAAGGACGAGGTGCTGCGGCTGACCCTCGGCGGCAACTCCGTGGCGGACGTGCTGGAGATGACGGCCGGACAGGCGCTGGAGTTCTTCCAGGACGCGGGCGTACGACGACGCCTGCGCGCCCTGCGAGACGTGGGGCTGACGTACCTCACGCTCGGCCAGCCGCTCTCCACCCTCTCCGGCGGTGAACGTCAGCGCATCAAGCTGGCGACGCGGCTGCACCGCACCGGGGCGGTGTACGTCCTCGACGAACCGACGACCGGACTGCACATGTCGGACGTCGACGGGCTGCTCGGACTGCTGGACCGGCTGGTCGACGCGGGCAACACGGTCGTCGTCGTCGAGCACAACCTGGATGTGGTGGCGCACGCCGACTGGATCATCGACCTGGGGCCGGACGGGGGCCGGGACGGGGGTCAGGTGATCTTCGAGGGACCGCCACGGCAGCTCCTCAAAACCTCCGGCTCCTTCACCGCGGAGCATCTCAGGAGGGCCACAGCCTGACACCGAGGGTTTTCTACGGGCGGGTAAGCCCTGCATGATGGCGGACCGGTGCCCCATACATCAGGGGGCACCGAAACCTGCCACCGATCCGGAGATCCCGTCGTGCCCAGCAAGAAGGCCCTCGTCCGCCGCCCGAGCCCGCGCCTCGCCGAAGGGCTGGTGACGCACATCGAGCGGGAGAAGGTCGATGCCGATCTCGCGGTCGAGCAGTGGGAGGCGTACGGGGAGGCACTGCGCAAGCACGGCTGGGAGACCGTCGAGGTGGACCCGGCCGACGACTGCCCCGACTCGGTGTTCGTCGAGGACACGGTCGTCATGTACCGGAACGTCGCGCTGATCGCCCGGTCCGGTGCCGAGTCCCGGCGCGACGAGACCCTCGGCGTCGAGGAGGCCGTGGCCTCGCTCGGCTGCTCGGTGAACTGGATCTGGGAGCCGGGCACGCTGGACGGCGGCGACGTGCTGAAGGTCGGCGACACGATCTACGTCGGCCGCGGCGGCCGCACCAACGCGGCCGGCGTGCAGCAGCTTCGGGCCGCGTTCGAGCCGCTGGGGGCGCGGGTCGTCGCCGTGCCCGTGAGCAAGGTGCTGCACCTGAAGTCGGCGATCACGGCGCTGCCCGACGGAACGATTCTGGGCCGCATCCCGCAGTTGGACGCCCCATCGCTGTTCCCGCGCTTCCTGCCGGTGCCGGAGGAGTCCGGGGCGCATGTGGTGCTGCTCGGCGGCGACAAGCTGCTCATGGCGGCGAGCGCGCCGAAGACGGCGGAGCTGCTCGCCGACCTCGGCCACGAGCCCGTCCTGGTCGACATCAGCGAGTTCGAGAAGCTCGAAGGGTGTGTGACATGTCTCTCGGTGCGGATGCGGGAGCTGTATGGCTGACCGGGCTGAACGGATCTCGCTTTCAGCCGCGGGACCTGCGGGTCCTGGGGCGTTTCGCAGGCCCGTGAAATCCCGACGGAACGGCTGCTGATCAGCGGTGTTTACGCCGCTCTTAACCTACGGCTTCGTAACCTACGGTTTCGTAGCCTACGATTCCGTAGGTTCCGGCAACCGCTCGCCGGTCATCTTCCTCAGTGTCGTGCGTCCCCAGGAGTTCCCGTGACGATCGCTTCCCCTCACCTCGGCAGCCCCGCCGTCTGGACCGACGCCAAACTGCTGTACGCGCTGGAGGAAGTGGTCGAGAAGGAACTCAACCGGCATCTGCAGGTCACCAAGGACTGGATGCCGCACGAGTACGTGCCGTGGAGCGACGCCCGTAACTTCCCCGGTTTCTTCGAGGACGGCGAGGCCTGGGACAAGGAGCAGTCCAAGGTCACCGAGATCGGCCGCATCGCGCTCGTGGTGAACCTCCTGACCGAGGACAACCTCCCCAGCTACCACCACGAGATCGCCACTCTCTTCGGCCGTGAGGGCGCCTGGGGCACCTGGGTGCACCGCTGGACCGCAGAGGAGGGCCGCCACGGCATCGTGATGCGCGACTACCTGCTCGCCTCGCGCGCGGTGGACCCGGACAAGCTGGAGCAGTTCCGGATGGCCCACATGAGCGAGGGCTTCGAGTCGGACAACCGCCACTCGATGCTGCACTCGATCGCCTACGTCGCCTTCCAGGAGCTCGCGACCCGCATCTCGCACCGCAACACCGGTCACCAGTCCGGTGACCCGGTCTGCGACCGCATGCTGGCGCGCATCGCGACCGACGAGAACCTCCACATGGTCTTCTACCGGAACCTGCTGAAGGCCGCGTTCGAGCTCGCCCCCGACCTGACCATGCAGGCGGTGCGTGACGTCGTGGTCGACTTCCGCATGCCCGGCCACGGCATGCCCGGCTTCGAGCGCGCCGCCGCGCAGATGGCCATCGGCGAGGTCTACAACATGCGCATCCACCACGACGACGTCCTGCAGCCCGTCCTGCGCTTCCTGAAGGTCATGGAGATCGACGGCCTCGGCCCGGAGGGGCAGAAGGCACAGGAGGAGCTGGGGCTGTACATGGGCGGGCTGGACGCGGAGGCCGCGAAGTTCGACGAGAAGCTCGCCGCCCGCAAGGCCCGGATGGCGGCTCGCGCGGCGGGCTGATCGACCCGGTTCGTGCCGAGGGCTCGGGCGGGGAGGCCGACGGGCAGGTCGGTGGCCCCGCCCTGACGCGAGCGGCGAGTCCGGACGTTCAGCGGGACGTGCGCCGGAGCTCCAGGCGTTCCTTCTCCGAGAGGCCGCCCCAGACTCCGAAGCGTTCGTCGTTGTCCAGTGCGTACTCCAGGCAGGTGGAACGGATCGGGCACAGGCCGCAGATCCGCTTCGCCTCCCGTACGGAGCTGCCCGGCTCGGGGAAGAAGAAGTCCGCCCCGGTCTGTGCGCACAACGCCTCCTGCTGCCAGTCCAGGTCGGGCGAGGTGATCGTTGTGATCGTGTCGATGTGCATGCGCAGGATCGTGCCGGTCGGCGAAAAACGTTCGATCAACGCGGGATCAACGCCGCGCCGCAGGGCCTCCGCCCGACCCGATGGTCTCCTTCCACGCGCCGCGGCGCACGGCGGCGCGCGCGGAACCGGGTGAGAACAAGGAGATCCAGGCCGGTCACCGAGGGTGACCGCGGCCGTCGCCCCCACCGGCGGCACGGTTCCGGCGGCGATTGTCAGTGGGCGGTGCGAGACTCGGCAGAGCAGACAACGGGACCCTTCCGAGGAGGGCCATGATGCTCACCACCCGTTACGTCACCGGGGCGCCGAACTGGATCGACCTCGGCACACCGGACATCGAGGGCGCCCGTGCCTTCTACGGCGACCTGTTCGGCTGGCGGTTCCAGCCGGGCGGGCCCGAAACCGGCGGCTACGGCCTCTTCCAGCTCGACGGCAGGACGGTGGCCGGCGGTATGCAGATCACCGAGGGGCAGGGTGCGCCCTCCTGGACGGTGTACTTCCAGACGCCGGACGCGGACGCCACGGTGAAGACGGCCGAGCAGGCGCACGGCTCGGTGTGGATGCAGCCCATGGACGTGCTGGACCTGGGCCGCATGGCCATCCTCGCCGACAAGGCGGACGTGCCCTTCGGCCTGTGGCAGCCCGGCACCAACAAGGGCCTCGACGTCGTCCAGGAGCCCGGTTCACTGTGCTGGCTGGAGCTGTACACGACGGACGTGCCGGCCGCCGCGGGGTTCTACAACGCGACGCTGGGCTTGGAGACCTTCGCCCTCGACTTCTACGGCGGCACGTACACGACGTTCAGCCCCGCCGGCGCCGGGGAGGACGCCATGTTCGGCGGCGTCGTCGACAAGTCCGACGACCCGGCGGAGGCGGAGGGCCCCCCGTACTGGCTGCCGTACTTCGAGGTGACGGACCCGGACGCCACGGTCGCCAAGGCGCGGGAACGGGGCGGCACGGCCCGCACGCAGGCCACCGACCTGCCGGACGTCGGCCGCATCGCCAAGCTCACCGACCCATACGGCGCACGTTTCGCGGTGATCAAGAGCGCGGCGTCACCGAGCCGAGAAACGCACGACTAGAGACGAGACGTTCCGTTCTGTTAAAGTGAACGTGTGGCTTTCTACTACTTCCCCTGAGTCCGGGCGCGGCCGACGCCGCCGTCTTCGCCGCCCGTAGACCCTTCACACCCTCAGGGGAAGTCACATGCGCGAACGCGCCCATGCCTCCATGCCCGCTGCCGTGGCGCAGCTGTCCGTCAAGGGCGTCACCAAGTCCTGCGGCACCCGGCTCGTCCTCGACCAGGTCTCCTTCACCGTCCGCCCGGGCGAGAAGGCCGCCGTCATCGGCGAGAACGGCTCCGGCAAGTCCACCCTGCTCCGGCTGCTCGCCGCGATCGAGACGCCGGACGCCGGGGAGCTCACCGTCGGCTTCCCCGGCGGCACCGGTCACCTCGCCCAGACCCTCGACCTCGATCCCGACCGCACCGTGCGGGACGCGGTCGACCTCGCCCTTGCCGACCTGCGCGATATGGAGCGCCGGCTGCGCGCGGCGGAGGAGCGGCTCGGGGAGGCGTCGGAAGGCGAACTCGCCGCGTACGGCGAGCTGTTGATCGCATACGAGGAACGGGGCGGCTACGAGGCGGACGTCCGCGTGGACGCCGCGATGCACGGGCTCGGGCTCGCCGGCATCACCCGCGACCGCGTGCTCGGCTCGCTCTCCGGCGGCGAGCAGTCGAGGCTCGCGCTCGCCTGCGTCCTGGCCGCCGCCCCCGAGCTGCTGCTCCTCGACGAGCCGACGAACCACCTCGACGCGACGGCCGTGCGCTGGCTGGAGGAGCATCTGCGCGCACACCGCGGCACCGTCGTCGCGGTTACGCACGACCGCGGCTTCCTGGAGCGCATCGCCACCACGATCCTCGAAGTCGACCGCGACGCGCGCACCGTGCACCGGTACGGCGACGGCTGGGCCGGCTACCGCGCCGCGAAGGCCGCCGCCCGACGCCGCGCGGAGCAGGAACACGCGGACTGGCTTGAGGAGGTCGCCCGTACCGAGGAGCTGCTGGACGCCGCCGGGAAGCGGCTGGCCACCACCGGCAAGGATCCGCGGCAGGGCTTCGGCAAGCACCGCCGCTCGCACGAGGCGAAGCTCGGCGGGCAGGTACGCGCGGTCCGCGAGCGGCTGGCCCAGCTGCGGCGCCACCCGGTGGCGGCGCCGCCACAGCCCCTGCGGTTCACGTCGGCTCTGCCGGCAGCGGACGGCGGGCATCCCGTAGAGCGCCCGCTCGCCGAACTCGACGGCGTGGCGGTCGGCGAGCGGCTGCGGCTGGACGGGCTGCTGTCCGTCGCGTCCGGGGAGCGGCTGCTGGTCACGGGAGAGAACGGGGCCGGCAAGACGACACTGCTGCGCGTCCTGGCCGGCGACCTGGAGCCGGACGCGGGCGCGGTGCGCCGTCCCGCCCGCATCGGGTACCTGCCACAGGAGCTGCCCGCACGCTCCACCCGGCTCCCGCTGCTCGCCGCCTTCGCTGCCGGGCGGCCCGGGCTGCCGGACGAGTACGCCGAACAGCTGCTGGCGCTGGGTCTGTTCCGTGAGGAGGACCTGCACGTCCCGGTCGCGGCGATGTCCGCGGGCCAGCAGCGGCGGCTGCAGATCGCGAACCTCGTGACCCGGCCCGCCGACCTCCTCGTACTCGACGAGCCGACCAACCACGTCGCGCTCGACCTGGTCGAGGACCTGGAATCGGCGCTCGCGGCATACCCGGGGGCAGTGGTCGCGGTCTCACACGACCGCGGCTTCCGCGAACGGTTCCCGGGACAACGGCTCGCACTGCACGGCGGCCGGACGACCGCGGGGCCCCTGCGCGCGTCCGTGCCCTGAGCCCCGCCTCGGAGGGCCTACGCCGATGCCCGCCGCACCAGCGTCGTAGGCAGCACGACGCTGGACGGCGCGGCGCCGATGCCCTGGTCGGCTGAGTGGCGGTCGAGTCCGCGCAGGAGCAGGCGGGTCATCAACCGGCCCATTTCCTCGATGTCCTGACGGACCGTCGTGAGCGGTGGGTCGGTCTGCTCCGCCACCGGCAGCATGTCGTCGAACCCGACCACGGCGACGTCGTCCGGCACCCGCCGCCCCGACTCGCGCAGCACCCGCAACGCCCCCGACGCGGTGAGGTCGTTGGCGGCGAACACCGCGTCCAGGTCCGGGCAGCGGGCGAGCAGCTCTCGCATCGCCCGCTCGCCGCCGGCCGGCGTGAAGTCTCCCTCGGCGATGAGTCGCGGATCGGCGTCGACCATGACGTCCCGGTATCCGTCGAGCCGGTCCACGGCCGACGTCTGGTCGAGGGCGCCGGCGATATGCGCGATGCGGCTGCGGCCGAGGCCGATGAGGTGCCGTACGGCGTCTCGCGCACCGCCCCGGTTGTCGCTGTCGACGTAGACCACGCTCCGCCGGTCGCCGCTCCAGTCGGGCCGTCCGCCGAACACGGTGGGCACTCCGGCGCGCTGGATCAGTCCGGGCAGGGGGTCGTCGAGGTGCAGCGAGAACACGAGCGCCCCGTCGACATGCCCGCCGGCGAGGTAGCGGGCGACGCGGGCGTGGTCGTCGCGCCCCTCGGTCAGCAGCAGCACCAGCTGGTTGTCGTGGGCCGTCAACTCCTTACTGATGCCCCGGAGTTGCAGGGCGAAGAAGGGGTCGGCGAAGACGCGGGTCTCCGGTTCGGCCACGACGACCGCGACGGCGTCGTGCCGCCGGGTCACCAGACTGCGGGCGGCCTGGTTGGGTACGTACCCGAGCTCCTCCACCGCCTTGCGCACCCGCTCGACGAGCGGTTCCCGCACCCCGTCGCCGCCATTGACCACCCGCGACACGGTGGCCCGCGAGACCCCGGCACGTTCGGCCACGGCTTCCAGGGTGGGACGCGGGGCGGTCTCGGTCACTGCGCGGCTCCTCCTCGGTGGCTGCGGATCAGGATAGCCCCGAGGTGGGTGGACTCGTGAGAGCGCTCTCGCACAGGCGGAGCCACACCCGCGACGAACATCACCGGAGCCCGCCGGAATGGTCCGGGACGGTCCGGTCACGCCAGCAGATCCACCCGCCGCCCGACGCCCGCCCGCTCCGCCGCCCGATACGCCAGCCGGCTGAGCGCCAAGTCCTGCCAGGGCAGCCCGACCGGTGCGTAGACCGTACGGCCCTCGGCGCTCACCCGCCCCGGATGCTCCCCCCGCAGCACGTCCCCGAGCGTGGCGTCGGCGGCCGACGCCGGAAGTCCCGCCGCCGCCAACGCCCCCATGCTCGCGGCGAGTTCCCGGTCGTCCACGACCAGCAGGGCTGCTCGCAGCAGGTCGTCCGCCAGCTCCTGCTTGCCGGGCTCGTCCGCACCCACGCTCGTGAAGTGCTGGCCCACCCGTGTGTCCGACAGCTGCAGCAACGGGGTCCGGGCCCAGGTCGCCAGCAGTACGGTGTCGGCCGCCGCCGCGACCTCCTGCGGCGAGCCCACGGCCCGGCCGTCGTGCCGTTCGGCGAACGCGGAGGCCCGCCCGGGGTCCGTGTCATGGACGACGAGTGCACGGTGCGGCCGCAGCACCGCCAGCCCTCGCACCATCAGCTCGGCCTGCGCCCCCGCGCCGATCACGCCGAGGACCTCTCCGGCCCCGGCCAGCGCATGCGTGCCCAACGCCGCCGCCAGCCCCGTACGCCATGCGGTGACCGTCGACGAGTCGAGCAGCGCCAGCAGCTCGCCGTCCCGTCCGCTGTGCAGGCAGATCACCCCGCGCAGGGCGGGCCGCGCGCCCGGGAACTTGGCGTTGACCTTCACCGTGTATGCCTCGACGCCCGGCAGGAGTCCGGGCAGCAGAGCGGTCGCAGTGCCCGGGAACGGCAGATCGGTCCGCACCCGCTGCCCCGCGACCGATACGGCGTCCGCGCACCGGAATCCCTCGCTCAGCGCTGCCAGGCACGCCTCCGGCTCCAGTACGGCTTCCAGGTCACTTCGCGTCAGAACGAGCGTCACCCGGCCATGATCCCTCAGTGCTCGTGCGCGGCCCCCGAGCTCGGCTCATGACCGTGCTCGTGCGGGTCGTAGCCCGGAATCGTCCCGTCCGCCTTCTTCACCAGGAACAACCCGACCATCCCCATGTCCGAGTGGCTCTGCACATGGCAGTGGTACATCCACGCCCCCGCGCCGACCCCCTCCCCCGCGATCACCTGGAACCCGAACGAGTCCGCCGGGCCGACGATCTTGTTGTCGATGACCTGACTCGGGTCGTCGGGGCCGGTGAGCATGCCCGTGCGGTTGTCCGCCCAGCGGTGACCGTGCATGTGGAAGGTGTGGTAGTACTCGCCGTGCGTGATCATCACGAACTCGACGCGATCACCCACCGTGGCCTCGAAGTTGGGGCCGGTGTGCGCGGGCTTGTTGTTGATCAGCATGTCGTTGAAGACGACGGTGTGGGTCGCGTCCGGGAGGATGTCGCCCTTGCGCCGCACGATCACCGGCCCGTACAGACCCTTGCGGATGCCGCCTGTGCCGTGCTCCGTGCCGACGACGTGGTCGTGGTAGTGCCAGTAACCGGCGCTGCCCGCCCGCCAGGTGCCGTCCCCCCGACGGCCGGGGGCGTGGGTGCGCCAGGTGTAGGTGCGGGTGCCGCCGGGCTCGACGTCGCTCTTGTTCAGCTTCGTGCCGTCGCTGGTGATCTCGTAGTCGAGGCCGTGGACATGCAGGCTCACCGGCACGTCCATCGTGTTCTCGAACTCGATGTGCGCGGTGTCGCCCTCGTTGAGCTCGATCAGGGGGCCGGGGATCGTCGCCTTGCCCTTCTCGAAGCCGTAGCCCATCTGTCCGTCGGCGAGCTTCTCGGCATACAGCTTGAGGTGCCGGACCTCACCGCCGGCCGGCGCCGTCTTCGGTGGTGTGTCGGCACCCATGGCCTCGGGTGCCGATGCCAGCGACAACGATGTCGCGGCGGTCGCGCCACCCAGCAGTACACCTCTGTTGAAGGTACGCCTGTTGAAGCTGCGTCTGTCCATGCCGAACTCCCCACGGCGGTACGGAATTTACGGGGATGAACCGCTGAGACGGTACCGGCCGTCCCCTCGTTTATCCACACTCAGGACAAAGTTGGTCCCAGTGCGGTCATAGGTATTGGCGAGCCGTTCAAAGGGGTCTAGCTTCCTTGTCGCTGTTGCTGTGACCGTGGAGGTGCCCATGCGCTTAAGAGCTTTGAGCACAAGAAGACAGACCTGGGTGGCCACCGTGACCGCCGGGATCGTCGCCGCCGGGCTGATGTCGGCCCCGGCCGCCGACGCGCGCCCGGCCCCGGAGCCACCCCTGACAACGATGTCCGTCAAGTCGCCGCCGGGCGGCGCGAATGTGCGTGTGCTGGTCTTCTACGGATCCGCGGCCGCAGGCGAGGAGTCGCCCCTGGTGAACGCCGGCATCGAGGCGATCGAGAAGATCGGCCTGTCCGGCGCGGCCGACCAGCGCTTCAAGACCGAGGCCACGAACGACGCCTCGGTCTTCACCGACGAGACCAAGCTGGGCCGTTACAACGCGATCGTGTTCCTCACGGGCGGCGGCGACGTCCTCGATCCCGAGCAGGAGGCGGGCCTGGAGGCCTACATGGAGGCGGGCGGCGGTTTCGTCGGCATCCATGACGCGGCCCGCGCCGAGCCGTACTCGGACTGGTTCACCGGCCTCGTCGGCGCCCGCCCGGCCGCCGCGAGCCCAACGGCCGTACAGCGTGCGGTGGTTGAGGTCGGCGACCGGCGGCATCCCGCCACCAAGGACCTGCCGGTGCAGTGGAAGCGTCCCGACCAGTGGTTCAACTGGACGAAGAACCCGTCGGGCGAGGTGCACACCGTGGCCCGGGTGCGCGAGTCGACGTACCAGCCGGGTGACAGCAAGAACGGCTGGGACCACCCGGTGAGTTGGTGCCGCGACTACGACGGCGGCCGCTCCTTCTACACCGGCATGGGCGGCACGGTGTCGTCGTACGACGAGACCGACTTCCGTACGCATCTGCGCGGCGCCCTGCTGTGGACGACCCGGCTGGTGCAGGCCGACTGCAAGGCCACCATCACCGGCAACTACAAGGCCGAGCGCCTCACGCAGCCCAACCAACCCGGCCAGAACGACCAGATCGGCGAACCGCACGGCCTGGTCACGGCCCCCGACGGCCGCGTCCTCTACATCGGCCGGGGCGGCGCCGACTCCGCCCAGCCGGTCGTCACCGACTGGAACAACCCGGACATCGGCAAGGGCCAGGGCGAGATCCACGTCTACGACCCGCAGACCAAGAAGGTCACCCTGGCGGGGGCGCTCACGGTCTTCGGCAACAAGGGCGGCGGCGACGAGCTGATCAAGGTCGAGGAGGGGCTCCTCGGCATCGAGCTCGACCCGCGCTTCGAGGAGAACGGCTGGGTGTATCTGCACTACACCCCGCACTCCCAGCTCAACCGTGACACACGGATGGCCGAGCGGCGCGTCTCCCGCTTCACGCTCGACCTGGCCACGAACAAGCTGGACCTGAGCAGTGAGAAGGTGCTGCTCAAGTGGCCGGTGCAGGTGCACAGTTGCTGCCACTCGGGCGGCGGGATGGCCTGGGACTCCAAGGGCAACCTGTACATCGCGACCGGCGACAACAACTCCAGTGGCTTCAGCGACGGTTACTCGGGCAACAACCCCGAGCCCAACTACAAGGGCGTCTCCTTCGCCGACGCGCGCCGCACCGCCGGCAACACCAACAACCTCAACGGCAAGATCCTGCGCATCCACCCGGAACCGGACGGCACGTACACCCTGCCGGACGGCAACCTCTTCACCGGCGAGGAGACCGACGAGGGCGGCGGCAAGACGCGCGGCGAGATCTATGTGATGGGCGTCCGCAACCCGGCGCGCATCTCCGTCGACAAGCAGACCGACGTCCTCTACGCGGGCTGGGTCGGCCCGGACGCCTCGGCGCCCTCGACCACATGGGGCCCGGCGAAGTACGACACGTTCGCCGTCATCACCAAGGCGAGCAACCGGGGTTGGCCGTACTGCATGGGCAACAAGCAGCCCTACCGGGACCGCAATCTGACGGATCCGAGCAAGCCGCTGGGCTGGTACGACTGCGACCACCCGAAGAACGAGTCGCCGAACAACGACGGCCTCGTCAACCTCCCGCCGGTCACCGGCAACAACATCTGGTACTCGCCCCAGGGCGGCGCCCCGGACTTCCCGCGCGACGCGAACGGCGTGCCGTCGTACAAGCAGGAGGAGTCCACCTATCAGCTGCCATGGCTCAAGGGCGGCGGCCAGGCCGCGATGAACGGGCCGGTCTACCGGTACGACGCGGCGAGCACCAGCGGGACCAGGTGGCCGGCCTACTGGGACGGCAAGTGGTTCGTCGGCGACTTCTACGACGCCGACCAGCCGCGCAACGCGGTGATCACCGACCCGAAGACGCACGGTGACGGCGGTCTGCCGATTCACTCGGAGTCGCTGAAGAAGATCGTGCCGATCGGCAACGACGGCATCAAGAACCTCATGGACTGGAGGTTCGGTCCGGACGGCGCGCTGTACGTGCTCGACTACGGCCGGGGGTTCTTCACCTCGGACGCCAAGTCGGCGCTGTGGCGGGTCACTTACACGGGCGGCGGAGCGACTCCGGCCGCCGACCAGCTGGCGAGAGGAGGAGCCCAGTGATCCGCAGACGCCGTCAACGAAGAGTCTGGACGGCCTTGGTGGCCGTACTGCTCGTGATGCTGGGGCTGCAGTCCGCGCCCGTCGCCGCCGGACAGCCCGATGCCCCGACCCCGACCGCGGCCGCCGCGCAGGTGCTCACCTGGACCGCGGGCGACGACATCACCAAGTACACGACGGCTCCCGCGACAGCCGTCGCCGGTCAGACGACGATCGTCTTCGAGAACAGCACGGCGACCGGCAACACCACCGGAATGCCGCACACGTTGACGTTCGACACCTCCGACCCGGAGTTCAACAACGACGTCCAGCTGAACATCCTCGCCAACCCGAACGACGACCAGGGCGGCAAGCACACCGCCGAGGTCACGCTCACCCCCGGCCGCTACCGCTACTACTGCACGATCCCCGGTCACGGGCAGATGCAGGGCATCCTGGTGGTGACCGAGGGCAGTGGCGAGGACACGACGGCGCCCGAGGCGTCGGCGCACGTCAGCGGGGTACAGAACGGGCAGGGGCAGTACGTCGGTTCGGCGAGCGTGGCCATCCATGCCACGGACAACGAGGGCGGTTCCGGGGTCGACCGCGTCGAGTACGCGATCGGCGATGCGGGCGCCTGGCAGCCGTACACCGCCCCGGTCGTCGTCGACCAGGTCGGCGACCACAAGATCCGCTACCGCGCCCTCGACAAGGCGGGGAACGTCTCGGCGGAGAAGAGCGCCCAGTTCACGGTCGTCCCACCGTCGACCGACGACACGACGGCGCCGGAGACCTCGGCGACCGTCAGCGGTGAGCAGAACCCCGACGGCACGTACATCGACATGGCGACCGTCACCGTGTCCGCCTCCGACACCGGTTCCGGCGTCAACACCATCGAGTACGCGATCGGCGACGGCGCCTGGCAGCCGTACACCGCGCCCGTGATGGTGCACGAGGTTGGCGCTCATACGGTGCGCTACAGGGCCACCGACAAGGCGGGCAACGTCGCCGCCGAGAAGAACGTGCGGTTCACGGTGGTCGCGGCGCCCCAGCCGGACACGACCGCGCCGGTGACCGGTGTGACCGTCGAGGGCACGAAGAACTCGTCGGGGGCGTACGTCGGCAACGCCAAGGTGACCGTCACGGCGACCGACGAGCACCACGGCTCGGGGGTCGACCGGATCGAGTACTCGATCGACGGCGGACCGTACCTCGCGTACGGCGCCCCGGTGGTCGTCGACCGCGCGGGCACCCACACCCTCGCCTACCGGGCGACGGACAAGGCGGGCAACACCTCGGCGGCCCGCACGGTGACCTTCACCGTCGTATCCGGTCAGGTTCCGGCGCCCAACTGCCCAGAGTTCGACGAGCGGTTGACAGTGATCGTCGGCACGGTCGACTCGGGTGTCCCGAACCGGCTCACCAACAGCCGATGCCGGATCAACGAGTTGATCGAGGACGAGAAGGAGTGGACGTCCCACGCGCTGTTCCTCAAGCACGTGACGACGGTCCTGGACAAGCTCCTCAAGGAAGGGGTCGTCGACCAGCGCGAGTACGACGCCGTCCGCAAGGCCGCCCGCCAGTCCGGGATCGGCAAGCCCGGCCAGACCGAGGGCTACCGCACGATCCTCGACGGCAGCGCGGAGTCGTTCGCCAAGTGGCAGCAGGTGGGCGGCGGTTCGTTCGCGCAGAACGCCGACGGCTCGATCACCAGCGGAACCAGCAAGGCGGGCCTTGGCATGCTGTGGTTCCCCGAGCGCAAGTACGGCGACTTCTCGCTCAAGCTGCAGTGGCGTGACGACGCTCCGGGCACCGGCAACGCCAACTCGGGCGTCTTCGTCCGGTTCCCGTGGGTGCACGACCACGCCGAGGAGTCACGGCCCGAGTGGGTCGCCATCAAGTACGGGCACGAGGTGCAGGTGCTCGACCGTCCTGACGGCGACATGTACAAGACGGGCTCGGTCTACGGCTTCGACCGGGTGGGGCTCGCCGGTGCCGGCGTCACCCAGAAGGGCACGTGGAACGACTACGAGATCCGCGTGGTCGACCAGCACTACTCGGTCTACCGCAACGGCGTGCTGATCAACGAGTTCGACAACATCGGCGGCCAGGACTTCGTCCCGCCCCGCTCGGACGACCCGGGCACGGACGGGCGCAGGTTCGCCTCCGGTTACGTCGGGCTCCAGGTGCACGGCACGACGGATGTGGTCTCGTACCGGGACATCCGGATCAAGGAGTTGTAGGTTCCGAGGGAGGCGCCTGTGACGGGGGCGCCTCCTTCTTCGCCCGGCTCGGCTGCACCCGCTTCGGCTCGCCCGGCATCTTCGGATACTCGGGCGGGTACGGCAGATCGCCGAGCCCGTGGTCGCGCTCGTCCTTGTTGGCCAGCTCCAGCAGCGCGTCGAGCGAGAAGCGATGGTCGTCCATGTCCGCGTGCACGTCGCCGAGTTCGGCGAAGCGCGCGGGCATGGTCGCGATGTCGAAGTCCTGGGGATGGGCCACGCCGACCTCGTCCCAGCGCAGGGGCGCGGAGACCGGGGCGTGCGGGCGGGGCCGTACGGAATAGGCCGAGGCGATGGTCCGGTCCCGGGCGGTCTGGTTGTAGTCGACGAAGATGCGCTCGCCCCGCTCCTCCTTCCACCACTTGATCGTCACCTGCTCCGGCATCCGCCGTTCCAGCTCCCGGCCGACCGCGATGGCGGCGCGCCTGACCTGGGTGAAGGTCCAGCGTGGCTCAATGGGCACGAAGACGTGCAGGCCCCGGCCGCCGGAGGTCTTGGGCCAGCCGCGCAGGCCGCCGAACTCGTCGAGGACGGCGCGCAGTTCGTGGGCGGCGCGGACGGCGTCGTCGAAGTCGGTGCCGGGCTGCGGGTCGAGGTCGATGCGCAGTTCGTCGGGGCTGTCGACGTCGTCGCGGCGGACCGGCCAGGGGTGGAAGGTGAGGGTGCCGTACTGGGCGGCCCACAGGACGGCGGCCTCCTCGGTGGGGCACATCTCGTCGGCGCTACGGCCGCTGGGGAAGGTGATGTGGGCGGTGGGGATCCAGTCGGGCATGTTCTTGGGCGCCCGCTTCTGGAAGAAGTTCTCGCCGGTCACGCCGTCCGGGTAGCGCTCCAGTGTGGTGGGCCGGTCGCGCAGGGCGCGCAGGATGCCGGGGCCGACGGCGATGTAGTACTGGGCGAGGTCGAGCTTGGTGAAGCCGCGCTCCGGGAAGAAGATCTTGCCGGGACTGGACAGGCGCACCTTCCGGCCGCCCGCCTCCAGCTCCACCGCTTCACCCATGCGAGCCACGGTAGGCCCGGCGCCCACCCCTCGCACACTGGGCGGCGGCTGCCTTGTGCGCGCAGAATCGGACCATGGACCTTCCGGTGATGCCGCCCGTGAAGCCGATGCTCGCCAAGTCGGTGCCGAAGATCCCGCCGGGCATGCAGTACGAGGCGAAGTGGGACGGGTTCCGGGCGATCGTGTTCCGCGACGGGGCCGAGGTCGAGCTGGGCAGCCGTACCACCAAGTCGCTGACCAGGTACTTTCCCGAGCTGGCTGCGGGGCTGAAGGAGCGGTTGCCGCAGCGGTGCGTGCTGGACGGGGAGATCGTGATCGCGCGGGAGGGGCGGCTCGACTTCGACGCGCTCACCGAGCGCATCCATCCGGCGGACTCCCGGGTGCGGATGCTGGCCGAGCGGACGCCGGCGTCGTTCGTGGCCTTCGACCTGCTGGCGCTGGCGGACCAGTCGTTGCTGGAGACCTCGCTGGCGGACCGGCGGGCGCTGCTCACCATGGCGTTGTCCGGGGTGACGGAGCCGGTGCATGTGGCGCCGGCGACGACGGACATCGAAACGGCGCAAGGGTGGTTCGAGCAGTACGAGGGTGCCGGGCTGGACGGGGTGATCGCCAAGCCGCTGACCCTGCGCTACCTCCCGGACGAGCGCGCCATGTTCAAGATCAAGCACGAGCGGACGGCGGACGTCGTCGTCGCGGGCTACCGCCTGCACAAGAGCGGACCGATCGTGGGATCCCTGCTGCTCGGCCTGCACGACGACCAGGGCACCCTCCAGCACGTGGGCGTGTCGGCCGCGTTCTCGATGAAGCGGCGCGCGGAGCTGATCGAGGAGCTGGAGCCGCTGCGTATGGCGGATGCCGCGGGGCATCCCTGGGCGGCCTGGGCCGAGGAGGCGGCGCACGAGTCGGCCCGGCTGCCGGGCGCGCCGAGCCGCTGGTCGGGCAAGAAGGACCTGTCCTGGGTACCGCTGAGGCCGGAGCGGGTGGCCGAGGTGGCCTACGACCACATGGAGAACGGCGTGCGCTTCCGGCACACGGCCCGCTTCCGCCGCTGGCGCCCGGACCGCACCCCCGAGAGCTGCACCTACGCGCAGCTGGAGGAGCCGGTCCGCTACGACCTGGCGGAGATCTTCGCGCCGCAGGCCTGATCAGAAACAGCGGCCTGATCAGAAGCAGCAGCGGGTTTCAGGGCTTCATCAGCACCTTCACCGCGCCCTCCTGCTTGCGCTGGAACATCTCGTACGCGTGCGGGGCATCGCTCAGCGGCACGCGGTGCGTGGCGAAGTCGTCGACGCCGAGGGGGTCCTCGTCCGTCAGGTACGGCAGGATGTCGTCGCTCCAGCGGCGCACGTTGGCCTGGCCCATCCGGATCTGGAGCTGCTTGTCGAAGAGGGTGACCATCGGCAGCGGGTCGGCGGTGCCGCCGTACACGCCGGACAGGGAGATCGTGCCGCCGCGCCGGACCAGGTGGATGGCCGTGTTGAGTGCGGCGAGCCGGTCGACGCCGAAGCGTTCGGCGAGCGGGCCGCCCAGTTTCCGCGGCAGCATCGCGGAGGCCTGCTGGGCCAGCCGGGCGGCCGCGCTGCCGTGCGCCTCGGTGCCGACCGCGTCGATCACGGCGTCGGGGCCGCGGCCGTCGGTCTCGTCGCGGATGGCGGCGACGAGTTCCTTCTCGTCGTGGAAGCTTCGCAGGTCGTACGTCTCGACACCCCGCTCGCGCGCCCGCCGCAGCCGCTCGGGCACCAGGTCCACGCCGAACACGCGCCCGGCGCCCTGCACCTGGGCGACCCGGCAGGCCATGTCGCCGATGGGGCCGAGGCCGAGCACGGCGATGCTGCCGCCCTTCGGGACCTCGGCGTAGCGGACCGCCTGCCAGGCGGTGGGCAGGACGTCGGAGAGGTAGACGAAGCGGTCGTCGGGCGGCCCTTCCGGAATCTTGATCGGGCCGAACTGCGCCTGCGGGACCCGTAGGTACTCCGCCTGGGCGCCCGGCACCGAGCCGTACAGGCGGGTGTAGCCGAAGAGGGCGGCGCCCATGCCCTCGCCGGTGACCTGGGTGGTCTCGCACTGGGTCGGCAGCCCGGTCAGGCACATCCAGCAGTTGCCGCAGGCGATCTGGAACGGCACCACGACCCGGTCGCCCGCCTGTAGGTCCGGCACCCCGGCGCCGACCTCCTCGACGATGCCGATCGGTTCGTGGCCGAGGATGTCGCCCGGGGTCATGAACGGGGTGAGCACCTCGTAAAGATGCAGGTCGGAGCCGCACAGTCCGCTGGACGTGATGCGGATGACCGCGTCCGTCGGCTCCTGGATCTGCGGATCCGGGACGTTCTCCACGCGCACATCGCGCTTGCCCTGCCAGGTCACTGCCTTCATCGCCGCGCGCTCCCTCCGTCACTCGCGCGCCTCCGCGCGTCCGGTGGCCGCCGGGTACCCCGGCGGTCCGCGCGGCATACACCGACCGGCCGAACCACCGACCGGCCACCCGAACCAGGGGCGACCAGCGGAGTGAACCGGGCGGTCGAAAGCGATCGACCGTGGGCACTAATGAACTGATAAGCACACAATTAACGAGACGGACTGGGCGGGTGGTGGCGGGTGACCATGAAGGTCAGGCAACGAGCGACGCGCACAAGACGCGCCACGACGACGGCGCTGCTGGCCGCCGCACTGAGCGCCGCGCTGGCGGCCGGCTGCACGACGTCCGACGGCGCACGCGACGACGGGCGCGGCCAGGAGCAGTCACCGGGGTCGAGCGAGGGCGGAAGCCGGCAGGCCCAGGGGGCGGTGCTCGCCGTGAAGATCGACAACGTCAGCGCCGCGCGGCCCCACACCGGCCTGAACGAGGCGGACATCATCTACGTCGAGCAGGTCGAGGCCGGGCTCAGCCGGCTGATGGCGGTGTACGCGCAGAAGCTGCCGAAGGTCATCGGGCCGGTGCGCAGCGCCCGCGAGACCGACCTCGAGCTGCTGGGCCAGTTCGACCGGCCGACGCTCGCCTTCTCGGGGGCGCAGGGCAAGCTCATGCCGCTGATCAACAAGGCGCCGCTGCAGGCGGAGCCGCCCGGCAAGGCGTCCGACGCCTACTTCCGCAGCCCGTACAAACGCTCGCCGCACAACCTCTACCTGCGGCCCGACCGGTTGATGTCATCCGCGCCGGGCACCAGCGTGCTGACGACCGGCTTCCGCTTCGGCGCCGCCCCCGCGGGCGGCAAGGCCGAGACCTCGCGGACGGTGAGCTTCGAGGCGGCCCGGTACACGTTCACCTGGTCCGAGAGCCAGGACCGCTGGCTGGTCGCCATGGACGGCAAGGCCGCCGCGACGTCGGACGGGAAGCCGATGACGGCCGGGACGGTCATCGTGCAGTACGTGAAGGTGCGCAAGTCCGAGTTCCACGACTCCCGCGGCAACTACACGCCGTACACCGAGACGGTGGGCTCCGGGACGGCGTCGGTGCTGCGCGACGGGCGCGCCTACGACGACGTGCGGTGGCAGCGGCCGACGGCCAAGGACGGCACGACGTTCACGACCCACGAGGGCAAGCCGATGAACTTCCAGCACGGGCAGGTGTGGGTGGTGTTCGCGACGGCGCCCTGAGCGGCCCCGGAGTCAGGGCTGTGCGACGAGGGGTTCCGCCGGGTTGCGGAGTCCCTCGGCCGCGTCCGCGACCCGCTGGATCAGGTCGAAGAACAGGGCCTGTTCCTCGGCGGAGAGCGGGGCCAGGAACACCTGGTTCATCCGGGCCGTGCGGACGGTCAGCTTCTTGTGCGTGCGCAGCCCCTCGTCCGTGAGCCGCAGCAGGAAGCGGCGGCCGTCCTGAGGATCGCGCACCTTGTCGAGGAGCCCACGGCGGCCGAGCCGGCTGATCACCTCGGCGATGGTGGACCGGTCGAGCCCGACCCGTTCCCCCACGGTCCGCTGGTCCAGGCCCGGCTCGGCGACGAGCGTGTTGAGCACGGCGAACTGGGGCGAGGTGATCTCCTCGGAGACCATCGTGTTCCACAGCAGGTAGTGCGCCTGCTGGAGCCGCCGGGCCAGATGCCCGGGGTGGGTGGTGAGGTCCACGGCGCCCATGCGCACTCCCCTGATCAGATTCGTCGGTGCACTGAACAATACCTGGCACCGACGAGACTGTCTGCGGTGCGCGCACTCCACCGAGGCTCGCATTTGCCGAGGTCTTGACGGACTTCCCGGTCCAGTGGCAGCGTGAAGGAGAACCTCGAAGAAATAATCAGTGCCCTGACTAATCCGGGTGCTGGGAGCTCGCAGAGATGAGGCTTCTCGGATGGACAAGGTGGTCGCCACGGCCCTGGAGGCGGTGGCCGATGTGGGTGACGGCGCGTCGCTCGCGGTGGGTGGTTTCGGGCTGAGCGGTGTGCCGAACGTGCTGATCCAGGCGCTCTACGAGCGTGGCGTGTCCGGCGTTTCGGTCGTCTCCAACAACTGCGGGGCGATGGAGTCCGGGCTCGCCGTCCTGCTGTCGGCCGGGCGGATCGCGCGGGTGACCGGCTCCTACATCGGCGCGAACAAGGAGTTCGCGCGGCAGTACCTGTCCGGGGAGCTGGAGGTCGAGATGATCCCGCAGGGCACGCTGGCCGAGCGGCTGCGGGCCGGCGGTGCCGGGATCCCTGCGTTCTTCACGCCGGCGGGGGTGGGTACGCAGGTCGCCGAGGGCGGGCTGCCCTGGCGGTACGACGGCTCCGGTGGGGTCGCGCTGGCCTCGCCGCCGAAGGAGGTGCGGGAGTTCGACGGCGCCGAGTACGTACTGGAGCGCGGTATCCGTACGGACTTCGCGCTGGTGCGAGCCGCGAAGGGTGACCGGCACGGGAACCTGGTGTTCAACAAGTCCTCCCGGAACTTCAATCCGCTGGCCGCCATGGCCGGGCGGGTGACCATCGCCGAGGTCGAGGAACTCGTCGAGCCCGGCGAGATCGAACCGGACGCGGTGCATCTGCCGGGGATCTTCGTGCAGCGGGTGGTCGCGCTGACCCCGGAGCAGGCCGCGGACAAGCAGATCGAGAAGCGCACGGTTTCCGCGCCTTCAGCACGAGGGACGGAGAGCAACTGATGGCCTGGACACGTGAGGAAATGGCCGCCCGCGCAGCGCGCGAGCTCCAGGACGGCCAGTACGTCAACCTCGGCATCGGGCTGCCGACCCTGATCCCCAACTATCTGCCGGAGGGCGTCGAGGTCATCCTGGAGTCGGAGAACGGCATCCTGGGCACCGGCCCCTACCCCACCGACGACCAGGTCGACCCGGACCTGATCAACGCCGGCAAGGAGACCGTCACGGTCCTGCCGGGCGCGTCCTTCTTCGACTCGGCGCTGTCCTTCTCGATGATCCGCGGCGGGCACATCGATGTCGCCGTGCTCGGCGCGATGCAGGTCTCGCAGACCGGTGACCTGGCCAACTGGGCCATCCCCGGCAAGATGATCACCGGCATCGGCGGGGCGATGGACCTCGTGCACGGGGCCCGTACCGTCATCGTCGTGATGACCCACACCGCCAAGGACGGCTCGGCGAAGATCCTCGCCGAGTGCGCCCTGCCGCTGACCGGCAAGGCGTGTGTGAACCGGATCATCACCGACCTCGGCGTCCTCGACGTCACCGACGACGGGCTCGTCCTCGTCGAGACCGCGCCCGGTGTGAGCGTCGACGAGATCATCGCCAAGACCGACGCCAAGCTGACCGTCGCGGAGGCACTGCTGTGAACACCGTCTATCTCGTCGACGCGGTCCGCACCCCGATCGGCCGCTACAACGGCGCCCTCGCCTCCGTCCGCCCGGACGACCTGGCCGCGCACGCCATCCGTGAACTCGTCGGCCGTACGCCCGACTTGGACCCGTCTCGGATCGAGGATGTGTACTTCGGCAACGCCAACGGCGCCGGCGAGGAGAACCGCAACGTCGGCCGCATGGCCGCGCTGCTGGCCGGCCTGCCCACCAGCGTTCCCGGCGTGACCGTCAACCGGCTCTGCGCGTCGGGTCTTGAGGCTGTGATCCAGGCGGCCCGCGCCATCGCGGCCGGGGACGCCTCCATCGCCGTGGCCGGTGGCGTCGAGTCGATGACCCGGGCGCCGTACGTCCTGCCCAAGTCGGACAAGCCGTTCCCGGCCGGGCACGCCGAGCTGTACTCCACCACCCTGGGCTGGCGCATGGTCAACCCGAAGATGGAACCGCAGTGGACCATCCCGCTGGGCGAGAGCGCGGAGCTGATCGCCGAGAAGCACAAGATCAGCCGCGAGCAGCAGGACGAGTTCGCGCTCGCCAGCCATCGGAAGGCCGCGCGTGCCCAGCAGGCCGGTCTGTTCGACGCCGAGCTGGCCCCGGTGAGCATCCCGCAGCGCAAGGGTGACCCGAAGGTCTTCGGCACCGACGAATCCGTACGGCCCGACGCGTCGCTTGAGGCGATGGCGGGGCTCAAGCCGTCGTTCCGCAAGGAGAACGGCACCGTCACCGCGGGCAACGCGTCCCCGCTCAACGACGGCGCCGCGGCCCTGCTGCTGACCGACGAGGAAGGCCTGAAGGCGACCGGTCGCGAGCCACTCGCCCGGATCTCCGCCACCGGTGTGTCGGCGCTCGATCCGCACTACTTCGGGCTCGCTCCCGTCGAGGCGGTTACGCGTGCGCTGGCCAAGGCGGGCAAGGGGTTCGGCGATCTGTCCGTGCTGGAGCTGAACGAGGCGTTCGCCGCCCAGGTGTTGGGCTGTGTCGCCGAGTGGCCCGAGTTCGACCCGGCGATCCTCAATCCGCAGGGTGGTGCCATCTCCCTCGGGCATCCGCTGGGCGCCTCCGGGGCCCGTCTCGCCGGTACGGTCGCCCACCAGCTCGCTCGCGCGGGCGGTGGGGTCGGTGTGGCCACGTTGTGCATCGGCGTTGGCCAGGGACTCGCCCTCGTCCTGGAGCGTTGAGCATCGTCAGCGGCTGCGGGCCCGTTGTGGCTGGACGCGCCCGCGCGGCGGAGCCGCATATTGATACAGCCCCGCGCCCCTATGGGGCGCTCCACCAACCCCCTGCTTTGACGTGAACGTCAGGAACCCACAGGAACCTCCCATGACCCTCACCCAGCACGACATCGACCAGGAGATCGCGGCCGAGCACGCCGCCTACGAGAAGCGTGTCGCCGACGGTGCCCCCGTCGAGCACCAGCCGCGCCGCGACTACGCCCCGTACCGGTCCTCGGTTCTGCGTCACCCCAAGCAGCCGCCGATCTCGATCGACGTCACCAAGGACCCGGAGCTGGTGGAGCTGTCCTCCCCCGCGTTCGGGGAGCGGGACATCACCGAGATCGACAACGACCTCACCCGGCAGCACAACGGCGAGCCGATCGGTGAGCGGATCACCGTCGAGGGCCGGCTCCTCGACCGTGACGGGCGACCGATCCGTCGGCAGCTCGTCGAGATCTGGCAGGCGAACTCGGCCGGTCGCTACGCGCACCAGCGTGAGCAGCACGACGCGCCGCTGGACCCGAACTTCACCGGCGTCGGCCGCACGCTGACGGACGACAGCGGCTTCTACCGGTTCACCACCGTCCAGCCGGGCCCGTACCCCTGGCGCCAGCACGTCAACGCCTGGCGGCCGGCCCACATCCACTTCTCGCTGTTCGGTTCGGCGTTCACGCAGCGGCTGGTGACGCAGATGTACTTCCCGAGCGATCCGCTGTTCCCGTACGACCCGATCATCCAGTCGGTGACGGACGACGCGGCCCGGCAGCGGCTGGTCGCGACGTACGACCACAGCCTGTCGGTGCCGGAGTTCTCCATGGGCTACCACTGGGACATCGTGCTCGACGGCCCCCATGCCACCTGGATCGAAGAAGGGCGCTGACCTGCGATGACGAAGATCGACACGAGCCGTCCGGAGACGGTGCTGCCCACTCCGTCGCACACCGTCGGCCCCTTCTACGGCCACGCCCTGCCCTTCCCCGGCGGCGGTGACATCGCGCCCGTCGGCCACCCGGACACGATCGCGCTGCAGGGGTACATCCTCGACGGCGAGGGCAAACCGCTCCCGGACGCCTTCGTGGAGCTGTGGGGCGCCGACCCGGACGGCAATCTCCCGCAGGTCGACGGCTCGATGCGGCGCGACCCGGCGAGCGGCGGCTTCCTGGGCCGCAACGGCGTGGAGTTCACCGGCTGGGGCCGTATCCAGACGGATGCCAACGGGCACTGGTCCGCGCGGACCCTGCGGCCGGGGGCACGCGGGCAGAGCGCGCCGTACCTCAGTGTGTGCGTGTTCGCGCGCGGGCTGTTGGTGCATCTGTTCACCCGGATCTATCTGCCTGGCGACGACGCGGTGCTGGCCGCCGACCCGCTGCTCTCCCGGCTGGACGAGGCGCGGCGCGACACGCTGATCGCCGAGGACCGGGGCGATGGCACATACCGTTTCGACATCCGCCTTCAGGGCGAAGGCGAGACGGTCTTCCTGGAGTTCCAGTGACTTCTGTCGATTCCGACGACACCGGCCTGCTCGCCCCCGGGTGGGCAGGCTCCCCCGCCGCCCACGCGACCGGCGACACGGCCTACCTCCAGGCCCTGCTCGACGCGGAGGCTGCCCTCACCCGGGCCCAGGCCGCCCTGGACCTCGCCCCGGCCGAGGCGGCGTCGGCGGTCACGGAGGCGGCGGACGCCGGCCGATTCGACGTACGCTCCCTCGCCGAGCGGGCCCGTGCCGGCGGCAACCCGGTCATCCCCCTGGTCGCGGATCTGACGAAGGCGGTCGGCGACACGTACGGCCCCTACGTCCACCGGGGCGCGACCAGCCAGGACATCATGGACACGGCGACGATGCTGGTCGCCGCGCGCACCCTCGACCTGGTCCTCCGCGACCTCGACCGCACGCAGCGGGCGCTGGCCCGGCTGGCCGCCGAGCACCGCGACACCGCGATGCCGGGGCGGACGCTCACCCAGCACGCCGTACCGACGACGTTCGGTCTGAAGGCGGCCGGTTGGCGGTCGCTGGTGCTCGACGCGCGGGACCGGGTGACGGCCGTACGGGACTCGCTGCCCGCCCAACTCGGCGGCGCGGCGGGCACGTTGGCGGCCTTCGGGACGTACGGCGCGAGCGATCCGACCGCGCTGCCGACGGCGTACGCCCGCGAACTCGGCCTTCGGGCGCCCGATCTGCCCTGGCACACCCTGCGGACGCCCGTCGCCGATCTCGCCGGGTGCCTCGCTTTCACGGCGGGGGCGCTCGGCAAGGTCGCCGTGGACGTCCTCACCTTGTCCCGCACCGAGATCGCCGAGGTCGCGGAGGGCAGTGGCGGGGGCTCGTCGGCCATGCCGCACAAGTCCAATCCCGTACGGTCCACCCTCATCGCGTCCGCCGCACGGCGGGCGCCGCAGCTCGCGGCCACGCTGTACGGGTCGCTGGCCGCTGAGGACGAGCGGCCGGCCGGGGCCTGGCACGCCGAGTGGGAGCCCCTGCGGGAACTGCTGCGGCTGGTCGGCGGCGCCGCGCGGGACGCGGTCGAGCTGGCCGAGGGGCTGCGGGTGCGGGCCGACGTGATGCGTGAACACCTGGATCTCACCCGCGGGTTGATCGTCTCCGAGCGGCTCTCCGCGGAGCTGGCCCCGGTGCTGGGCCGGGCCCGCGCCAAGGAACTGCTCACCCGGCTCGCGTCCGCGGGGCGCCCGCTCGCCGAGGCACCCGAGCTGGCGGACGTCGACCTCGATCCCACCCACTACACCGGTTCCGCCGGTTCCCTCACCGACCGTGCTCTGGAGCGACGTTGACCGACAAACTCCTCAACCACCGTGCCGAGGGGCCCACTTCCGCTCCCCCGCTGCTGCTCGGCCCCTCGCTCGGCACGTCGTACGCCCTCTGGGACAAGGTCGCGCCCGAGCTGTCGATCACCCATCGGGTGGTGCGCTGGGATCTGCCGGGGCACGGTGGATCCGCCGCCGATCTCATCGGGGCGGGCGCCACCGTCGGTGATCTCGCCCGCCTGGTGCTGGCGCTCGCCGACTCGCTCGGCATCGAGCGGTTCGCGTACGCGGGTGTCTCGCTCGGCGGTGCCGTGGGGCTGCATCTCGCCGTGCACCATCCGGAGCGGGTCGCGTCCCTGGCCGTGATCTGTTCGTCGGCGCACTTCAACGGTGCGAAGCCGTGGGAGGAGCGGGCCGCGCTGGTGCGGCGCGAGGGGCTGTCGGGGCTCGCCGAGGGCGCGAACACCCGCTGGTTCACGCCCGGGTTCACCGTGCCTGAACTGGTCCAGGACCACCGGGACGCCGATCCGGCCGCCTACGCCGCCTGCTGTGACGCGCTCGCCGCCTTCGACCTGCGGGAGCGGCTGGCGGAGATCTCCTCGCCGACCCTGCTGATCGCCGGACGCGAGGACCCCGCGACCCCGCCCGCGCATCTGCGGGAGATCGCGGACGCCGTGCCGGGTGCCGCGCTCGTCGAACTCCCGGGCGCCTCGCATCTGGCGCCTGCGCAGTGTCCGGAGGCCGTGCTGACCGCCCTGCACGCACACTTGGACGGGGGTGCCAAGCGGGGCATGGAGGTGCGGCGCGAGGTCCTCGGCGACGCGCACGTCGACCGGGCGCAGTCCCGGCAGACCCCCTTCACCGCACGCTTCCAGGACTTCATCTCGCGCTACGCCTGGGGCGAGATCTGGACCGACCCGACGCTCACCCGTCGCGAGCGCAGCATGATCACCCTGACGGCGCTGGTCGCGCACGGTCACTACGACGAGCTGGCCATGCATGTGCGCGCGGCGCGGCGCAACGGGCTGACGCCGGAGGAGATCGGGGCCGTACTGCTGCAGACGGCGGTGTACTGCGGGGTTCCGGCGGCGAACTCGGCGTTCGCGGCGGCGCAGCGCGTCCTCGCCGAAGAGGAAGGGTGACCCTGCTGGTCGTAGCCTCAGCAGCACCTCGCGCATGCCTCCACCCCGTGCCTACGGTGGAGGCATGTCCACGATTCTCATCACCGGCGCGACCTCGGGTCTCGGCCGGTACGTAGCCTTCGAGCTGGTCCGCTCGGGACACGTCGTCCTCGTACACGGACGGGACCCTGGCCGTACGGAACAGCTGGTCGAGGAGTTGCGCACCGAGGGTGACGCCGAGGGGTTCGTCGCCGATCTGGCCTCGCTGACGCAGGTGCGCGAGCTGGGCGCGCATGTCGCCGACGCGCATCCCGACCTGGACGTGCTGATCAACAACGCGGGCGTGGGAGCGGGTGCGTCCGGCGCGGGGCGCGAGCTGAGCGCCGACGGCCACGAACTACGGCTCGCCGTCAACTACTTGGCTCCCGTGGCGCTGACCCTCGCGCTGCTCCCGGTGCTGCGCGCGAACACCCCCGCCCGGATCGTCAACGTCGGCTCGGTCGGCCAGGAGCCCCTCGACTTCGACGACGTGGAGTTCCGACGCGGATACGACGGCTTCGCGGCCTACCGACGGGCCAAGTTCGCCCTGGCGGCCCATACGTTCGCCCTCGCCGAGGAGTTGGCGGACACCGGTGTCGCCGTGAACGTGCTCCACCCGGCGACCTTCATGGACACGGCGATGGTGCGCGAAGGCGGGGTCGCCCCCTGGAACACGGTCGCCGACGGCGCCCCGGGTGTCCTGGCCCTGGCGACCCAGGACCTGGGCACGGGCGCGTACTTCGACGGCACGAGCCCTTCCCGGGCGCACGAGGCGACGTACGACCCCGAGGTGCGCAAGCGGCTCTCGGCGGTCACCGATCAACTCCTGACGATCTGACGCGCCCTGAAGGGGCGCGGGGCTGTAACAATGTGCGGCTCCGCCGCAGGGGCGCGACCAGCCACGACGGCGCCGCAGAAGACAGACGGCCCCCCGCGGCCCCCTAGCGGAGCGCAAGCGCCGCCTCCGCCTCCAGCACCAGCCCGTCCGCACCGCACGACCGTGCCAGGGTCAGCCCGCGCTGGAGTTCCGTGGACGAGCGGGCGGCGAGGCCGTACTCGACGCGGGCGGCCGCGTGTTCGTACTGGCAGGGCGAGGACTCCAGGTAGGTGACGGCCTGTTCGGCGAGGCGGACCGCGCGCTGGCCGGTCTCCAGGGCGGCGGCGCAGCGCAGGGCCTCGCCGATGGCGGTGTCGGTGCCGAAGCGCTCGGCGTGGCGGCGGACCTCGGTGGCGAGCCGGGCGGCGCGCGCCGGGTCCTGGCTCGCGAGGGCGCGGGCGAGGTCCACGGCCCAGGGGACCAGAACCGTGTTGTGGTGGCCGCGTACGGCCGCCGCCTTCTCCGCCGCCTCCAGTTCGTTGATGCCTTCCTGCGTGCGGCCGACCGCGATGAGCAGACGGCCGCGGACCGAGCGCGGGTCCGGCAGGACGATGGTGGACGGGTAGGGCGGGGCGAAGCCGTGCTCCTCGGCGACCTCCCAGGCCTCATCGACATGGCCGCGGGCGAGCAGGGTGTCGACGAGGTTGCAGGTCGCGGACCAGTGCAGGGGCAGTCGGCGGCCGACGCGCTCGGCGAGCGCCAGCGACTTGCGCAGGGATGCCTCGGCCTCGCGGAGCCGGCCGCGCCTGCGGTGTCCGACGCCGACGTAGGCGTGGGCCAGGGCGAGGTGGCCGCCGCTCCAGCCGGCCGACTCGTAGGCGCGCAGGGCCTCGTTGTAGAGGGCCTCGGCACGGTCGAGGCGGTCGGTGAAGGCGTAGGAGTTGGCCAGCATCATCAGCAGCTCGATGCCCCACTCCGGGTCGGTCCAGCCGAGCCCGGGGGCGAGGCGGCCGTTGACGAGGGCGCGGTCGCACAGCTCGGCGACCTCCTCGGCGTTCTCGCCGCGGGCCATCACGTCGAAGCCGCGCAGGATGAGCAGCGCGCGCTCGGAGTTGTCGCGGCCGGTGCAGGTGCCGGCGAGGTCGGCCAGGCGTGCGGAGCGTCCGGGTGAGGTGGCCTCGCCCGCGTAGATGCCCTCCCACATGAACTGCACCGCCTGGAGCCGCAGTTTGGCGGGTCCGGCCTGGTGCTTGGCGGCTTCCGCCTCGACGGTGCGGACGGCCTCCTCCAGCTGGTCGTTGTGGAGCAGCGCCTGGGAGAGGCGAAAGACGGCGTCGACGCGTTCGTCGCCGTCGAGGCCGGGCATGGCCAGGGCGGTCTGGAGGTGGTCGATGGTGGTGGCGGGCGCGGTGAGCAGGGTGGCGCAGCCGAGTTCGTGGAGCACGCGCGCGTGGACCTCGGGCAGGGGCGGCTCCAGCAGGGCGCGCTCCAGACAGCGGCGGGCCGCGTCGGGGGCGCCGACGGCGAGGTGTTCGCGGGCGGCCTCGCGCAGCTGCTCGACGAGTTCCTCGTCGTTGTCCGGGTGGACTTCGAGGAGGTGGCGGGCGGCGACCGCGGCTCCGCGACCGTTGTCGGTGACGACGCGGGCGGCGATGCCGTGCATCGCGGTGCGCAGGGCGTCGGGGATGGAGTTGTAGACGGCGGTGGCGATCAGGGGGTGCACGAACTGCAGCTCGCCGTCGTCCGGTTGGGCCCCGGCCGGGTCGGGCTCGGTGAGGATGCGGGCGGTGCGCAGGAGGTCGGCGCAGCGCTCGGCGTCGTCCACGCTCATGGTGGCGAGTTCGGCCACCAGGTCGACCGAGATGCCGGTGCCGAGGATGGCGGCCGCCCAGGCGAACCGGGTGGCGTCGATGCCGAGCGTCTCCAGACGGGCGACGAGGCCGCCGCCGCGTGCCGCCCGGTTCAGGGCGCGCAGTTCGCCGGCCGCGGACTCGGTCGGCTCGAACTCGCTGTCCTGCACCTTGGCGAGGAGTTCCACGGTCTCGTAAGGGTTGCCGCCGGTGACGGCCCAGACCTCTCGGCAGAACGGGGCGTCGGCGTGCTCGCCCAGGGTGGCGCGGGTGAGGCCGGCGGTGGCGTCCGGGGTGAGGGCGCTCAGGTTGGCGACGGAAGAGCCGGCGGCGGCGATCGTGTCGAGGTGGCGGGCGCTGTCGCCGCTGACTCCGCCGGGGCGGCGGGCCATCACCACCATGACGCTCTGCTCTCCGAGGCGTTCGGCGAACGCGGCGAGCCAGCGCAGGGTCTCCTGGTCGGCCCAGTGGGCGTCGTCGATCAGCAGCACCAGCGGCCAGTCGCGCCGGGCGAGTCGGCGTACGACCGCCACCAGGCCGTCGCACACGCCCTGCGGGTCGGCCTGGCGCTCGCCGGGGTCCGTTATGCCGAGGGCGGGTCCGGCGATGTCGTACCAGTCGCCGAGGTACTCGCGCGCCTCTTCCGGCATCAGCGACAGCAGCGCCGGCTGCAGCAACTGCCGTACCACGTTGAAGGGGACGGAACTGAGGGTCTCGCTGCCACGCGCGGACCACACCATGCAGCCGCGGGCCTCGGCGAGGCGGCGGGTCTGGGCCAGCAGCGCCGTCTTGCCGAGTCCGGCTTCGGCCCGCAGCACCAGGAGGCTGCCCGAGGAGGACTTGTCCGCTGCCAGAGTGTCGAGGGCCCGCTCGACCGCGGCGAGTTCCTCGTCGCGCTCCCAGAGGGAAGCCGAGGCGGCCGTTGTGGGCCGTACCTCCGTCATCCCGCTACCTCCCCAAGTCGCCCGAACGACGTACAGACCTTGAGCGTAGCCGTCCGATTGCCTAAGTGGAGGCCGGTCCGGGCAGCTGTTGCCGTGATGGGTGAAAGCGCGTGCGCTCGGGCGACGCGCATGGCCCGCGACCTGCCCGGCTGAAACTTACCGACAGTCAAGAACCGACGGTCAAACGGCAGTCCGACCGGCAGTTGGACCGATAGTCAGAAGGCTCGGGAATGACACTGACGCAGCATGACCGCAGCACGGTCCGGTCCCGCAAGGCGCTGGTCGCGGGATCGGTGGGCAACTTCATCGAATGGTACGAATTCGGTGTCTACGGCTACTTCGCGACGATCATCGCGGCGCGCTTCTTCACGCCGGAGGGCGGCAGCGAGGCCGAGGCGCTGGTGAGGACGTACGCCTCGTTCGCGCTGGCGTTCTTCTTCCGCCCCGTCGGAGCGGCCCTGTTCGGCCGGCTCGGCGACCGGATCGGCCGCAGGCCGGTACTGATCCTGGTGATCACACTGATGACGGGTGCGACGACGCTGATCGGAGCGCTGCCGACGTACGCCACGGTCGGCGCCCTCGCGCCCTGGCTGCTGACGTTTCTGAGGGTGCTGCAAGGGCTCTCCGCGGGAGGGGAGTTCGGCGGCGCGGTCTCGGTGATGACCGAGTTCGCGCCACCGGGGCGGCGCGGGCTGTACGGGTCGTGGCAGTCGTTCACCGTGGCGCTGGGTCTGCTGGGCGGGGCGGGTGCGGCGGCGCTGCTGGCCACCGTACTGACTGAGGATCAACTACATGACTGGGGCTGGCGGTTGCCGTTCCTGCTGACGTTACCCCTCGGGCTCGGCGCGCTGTGGCTGCGGCTGAGGCTGGACGAGACACCGGCGTTCCGGGAGGAGAGGGAGGCCGAGCGACCGCCGGCGCGGGAGATCGCGAGGGCGATCGCGCTGGGCGCCGGGCGGATCATGGGCTGGGCGGCGGCCGGGTACACCTTCCTGGTGGTGCTGCCGTCGTATCTGCAGTCCACGCTGGACGCGACCTTCCAGCAGGCGCTGATCGCCACGGTGCTGGCCAACCTCGGTTTCGCGGTGACGATCGTGCCGGCGGGTTGGCTCAGCGACCGGTTCGGGCGGCGGCCGGTGATGCTGACGGGGGCGGTGCTCGTGGTGGTCCTCGCGGTGCCGTTGCTCAACCTTCTCCAGGACCCGGGCGTTTCCCTCACCGTGAAGGGAGTGGCGGTGTGCGGCGCGGGTGCCGTCGTGGGGCTGATGGCGGGACCCGGTCCGGCGATGCTCGCCGAGCTGTTCCCGACGAACGTGCGCTACACGGGGCTGGGACTCGCCTACGCCCTGTCCAATGCGGTGTTCTCGGGCTGCGCCGGGCTCATCATCACGGAGACGATCGAACGGACCGGGAGCGTGGACATCCCCGCGTACTACGCTGCCGCGACCTGCGCGGTGAGCGTCCTCGCGCTGGCATGGAACCCCAGGGCCTGGAGAAAGGCGAGTTGAGCGGATGCGGGTGATCGGCCTGATGTCGGGCACGTCGTACGACGCCATCGACGCGGCTGCCGCCGACCTGAGCCTCGTCGGGGACTGCCTCGTCCTCAAGCCGCTGGGGCTGGTGAGCGAAGCGTACGACGCAGCGCTGCGCGAGGCGCTGGCGGCGGCGCTGCCGCCGGGGACGACCTCGATGGCCGAGGTGTGCCGGCTGGACACGCGGATCGGGCAGGCCTTCGCGGCGGCGGCCGTCCGGGCGGACCGTGAACTGTGCGACGGGCGGGCCGAGTTGGTCGCCTCGCACGGGCAGACGGTGTACCACTGGACCGAGGACGGACAGGTGCACGGCACGCTGCAGCTCGGGCAGCCCGCGTGGATCGCCGAGGCGACCGGGCTGCCCGTGGTCGCCGACTTCCGGCCACGCGACATCACCGCCGGCGGCCAGGGCGCACCGCTGGTCAGCCTGGTCGACCTGCTGTGGCTGCGCGGCCGGACGGGCTCGCCCGTCGCCCTCAACCTCGGCGGCATCGCCAACCTCACCGCACCCGACGGCACCGCTTTCGACACCGGGCCGGGCTGCGCGCTGATCGACGCGGCGGCCCGGGGGTTCAGCGGCGGGCGTCTTGCGTACGACGTGGACGGGGCGCTGGCCGGTCGCGGCACGGTCCACGAGCCGCTGCTGCGCAGGCTGCTGGAGGAGCCGTACTACGCGCTGTCCGCGCCCAAGACGACCGGCAAGGAGCTGTTCCATCTCGGCCATCTGCGGGACGCGCTGGCCGGGGTCGGGACGCTGCCCGCCGAGGACGTCGTCGCCACCCTGACCATGCTCACCGCCCGGACGGTCGCCGACGCCGTGCGCGCGGTGGGCGCGACCGAGGTGATCGCCTCGGGGGGCGGGACGTGCAACCCCGTGCTGATGAGGATGCTCGGGCAACTGCTGCCCGGGGTGGCGCTGCGCACCTCCGACGAGCTGGGGCTGCCGGCGGCGGCCAAGGAGGCGTATGCCTTCGCCGTGTTGGGGTTTCTGACCGCGCACGGGTTGCCCGGCACCGTGCCGACAGCCACCGGTGCGCGGCACGCGCGCGTGCTCGGTTCCGTCACCCCCGGCCAGGACGGACTGCGGCTGCCTGCGCCCGCTCTGGAGCAGCCGGTACGGCTCGTTCTGGAGTGACGCGGATCGAAGTCCGGAGGCGTCGGGGCCGGATCCTCTCATCACACTTTCACCGAGGCCTCATACGGTGGACCCATGACGCAGGTGACTCCTCCCGGCTGGTACCCCGACCCCGGCCGGAAAAGTGACGGTCCGCCCACCGAGCGCTGGTGGGACGGCAAGGCATGGACGGACCAGGTCCGGCCCGCGGGGTCGGCCGCCGAAGGGACGCCTCCAGGGCAACCTCCGGCCGACGGGGCGCCCTCGGGGCAGCCGGCGGCCGACGGTTCTCCGTCGGGGCAGTCGGCGACTGACGATTCTCCGGGGCAGCCCGCAGCCGACGGTGCTCATCCGGCGTATCCGGCGCAACCACCGGCCGGCGCGGCTCATCCGGGGTATCCGGGACAGCCGTCGGCCGACACGGCTCATCTCGCGTATCCGGTGCATCCGGGGTATCCCGGCGAGCCTCCGTCGAGCGGGCGGCGGGGACTGCGCACCGGCATAGCGGTGGGGGTGGCCGCGGTCGTCCTCGCGAGCATCGGTGTCGGTGTGTACGCGCTGACCGCCGACGGCGGCTCGGGCGGCGCCGGCGCCGGCGCCGGCTCCCAGCAGGGCAGCGGTGGTCAGGGCGGGCCCGGCGGACAGGGCGGTCAAGGCGGGTCCGGCGGTGGTCAGGGCGGCCCCTTCGGTGACTCCGGCGGCGGCAACGGGGGTTCCGGCGGTGGCAACGGGGGTTCCGGCGGTCAGTCGCCCTCCCCCGACCAGTCCGAGGCGCCGAAGGTGGACAGCGGTTCGGTGACCGACCCGGTGAGCGGGATCAGCATCCCGATTCCGGACGGCTGGTACGGCCAGCAGCTCAACTTCGGCGCGCACGTGGCGTCGGACGACACGTACAAGTGCCCCGCCGACACCTCCCAGACCTGCCAGAAGGGCGGCGCCTACTCGGCCCCGGCGATCGCGCACGGCACCAAGGGCGACACGGCCGAGGAGGTCGCCAAGGCGGACATCGAGGCGAACGCCGAGGAGTCCTACGGCAAGGGGTACGGAAAGATCACCTCGCACGAGGTGCTGGCGTCCAAGGCGGTGACGGTGGCCGGGCAGAAGGGCTACCTGGTCCGCTGGAAGGCGATCACCAGCAAGGGCACCGACGGCTATGTCGAGTCGCTGGCCTTCCCCTCGCCCGCCATCGACCAGCAGATGGTCGTGGTCCGTCTCGGCGTCGACACCACGGAGAAGCAGTCGATCCTGGACGAGATCGCCAAGGGCATCAAGGTGTCCACCGGGGGTGGCAACGGCCAGGACGTCTGAGCCGCTCCTGCGCTCGTTCGCCTGTTTCGCCCCGGACATGATCCGGACATGATGCGGCCGGGTGGGGCGCCCCTCCACTCAAGGGGAACCCCACCCGGCCGGGGGGTGCGCGCCGCCCCCGTCCCCACGGTGCGGCGCGGAACAGGTCACCGTCCAGTCATCCCGTGGACGGCGGCCTGAGTCTCAGGTCAGGCCCAGCGTCGGCAGCACCGCGGCCTCCACGAACCGGACGATGTAGTCGGGGTCGGCGTCCTCGCCCTCCAGGACGGGGCGGGCCCGCAGCACGCCGAAGATCTGCGCCGGGATGTACTCCAGGGCCGGATGGTCGGCGGCCACCTCCCCCCGGTCGACACCGCGCTGCAGGATCTCCTTCAGCGCGTCGAGCTCGGGGTCGATGAGCGCCTCGCGCAGCGCCCGCTGGAGTTCCGGGTCCTGCATGACGGCGTGGCCGAGGGCCTGGAACAGCCGGGTGTCCTTGCCCGACCACGCCCCCGCCGCCCGGGCGGCCTCCTTCAGATCCCCCGCGAGGGTGCCGGTGTCGATGCCCTCGAAACGGGTCCGCCGACTGGCACGCAGGGCTGCCGCCACGAACTGCGGCTTCGTCTTCCACTGCCGGTAGAGCGTGGACTTGCTGCAGCGCGTGCTGGCGGCGACGCCCTCCATGGTGACGGAGTCGTAGCCGCACGCGCGGATCTGTTCGAGCACGGCGTCGAAGAACTCCTGCTCACGCTCGGGCGTGATCTTGGAGCGGCGCGAGGCGGTGACCGTGTCCGGTCCGTCCGCAGCCTGCGACGTCATCTGCTCGTCTCCTCGCTCGGTGCGACGTCCCGCGGTGTGAAGGGGGCCGCGTTTCCAGTGTGGCGTACGTCTATCGATACGCCACTGTACCGGAACGCTCCCGTATCGGTACAGTGGCGTATCGGTACAGTGGCGTTTCGGTACGTCGCCGTATCGATGACCCACCGTTCGGCGAAAGGGCCGGGGGAAATGAATGGCCGCACCGAGCCTGCAGAAGCGGAGACCGACGCGATAGCGCGGCCTCCGCTGGTCCGTGAGCTCCTGCTCGTCGCAGGGCTCTTCCTCGTCTACAAGCTCGGCCGGCAACTGGCCACGGGCCACACCGGAGAGGCCTTCCGCAACGCCGACCGTGTGTGGAACTTCGAACGAGCAGCCCACCTCCCGGGCGAGGGGTCGGTGCAGAACCTCCTCCTGCACGACGACGCGCTCATACACATCGCGAACACCTACTACGCGACCGTCCACTTCCCGGCCACAGCGGCCTTCCTGGTCTGGCTCTACCTGCGGCGCCCCGCGCACTACGTCTGGGCCCGCCGCGTCCTCGCCGCCGTCACCGCCGCCGCCCTGGTGGTGCATCTGACGTTCCCGCTGGCCCCGCCGCGCATGCTGGCCGCGGCCGGTCTGGTCGACACCGGCCAGGTGTACGGCCCCTCCGTCTACGGCTCCCCCGAGACCGACCACCTGTCGAACCAGTTCGCGGCGATGCCGTCGCTGCACTTCGGCTGGGCCCTGATGGTGGCGATAGGCCTGATCGCGGCGACCCGGTCGCGATGGCGCTGGCTGTGGCTGCTGCATCCGCTGCTGACGCTGCTGGTCATAGTCGGCACGGCCAACCACTACTGGCTCGACGCGATCGTGGCGACGGCGATGCTGGGCCTCGCCCTCGCGGCCATCAACCTGCCGCAGCGCACGGCGACGACGGCCGGACGCGGCGCCGACCGGCTCGTACCGGCCGCCCGGGACGAGGAGAACGCCCTCGTGGGAGCGGGAGCGGGCCGATGAACGCCACCCTCCTCGCCATCGTCCTGTCCCTCTTCTCCGCCGTCGCCTACGCCGCCGCGGCCGTCACCCAGGAGCGGCTGGCCTCCCGCGCGCAGGGTTCGGGTCTGCTCCGGCTGCTGGGTTCCGGCGCCTGGTGGGGGGCGGTTCTGCTCAACGGCTCCGGCGCGCTGCTGCACGTGGTGGCTCTCAAGTACGGTCCGCTGACCGTGGTGCAGCCGCTCGGTGCGCTCACCCTGGTGACGGCGGTGCCGCTGGGTGCGCGCATCGCGGGCCGACGGGTCAGCGCGGTCGAGTGGCGCGGTACGGCGCTGACCCTGGTCGGCTTGGCCGCGATCCTCGTCACGGCGTCCGGGCACGCGCCCGACGAGGTCCTGAGCACGTCCGAGGCGCTGGCGGTCGCGGCGGCGACCGTGGCACTGATCGGCATGCTGTCGCGGCCGGGCGCCCGGCCGGGGCTGCGGCACGCGGCGGCGTCCGGCTTCGCCTCCGGGGTGGCCTCGGCACTCACGCAGACCGTGACGGTGGCCCTGACGGACCACTCCGCCCCAGTGCTCAGCCTCCAGGTGTCCGGGGTGGCGCTGCTCATCGCAGCCCTCGCGGCGAGCGGACTGCTGCTGTCGCAGACCGCCTACCGGGGTGGCCTGGGCGGCCCGCTCGCGGTGGTGACCCTGGCGAACCCGATGGCCGCCGCGGTGATCGGGCTCGTCCTGCTCGGCGAGCGGTTGCAGGGCGGCGCGGCAGGCATCCTGCTGGCGCTGGCCGGTGCGGGCCTGGCGTCCTGGGGCGTGGTGCTGCTCAGCCGGGCGGCACCGGAGTCCGCCTCGGACACGGAGCACGTCGATCCCGCGTCGGTCGACGAGCACCCCGTGGCCGCCGTACTGGCCCTGGAGCCCGAATCGGCGAAGCCGGAGCCCGCGTTGGTGCCCCGGCAACCGGAGCCGGGGCACCTCACAGCACTCTGATCCGAGGAGTCCGTCCCTCGCGACCGGTTACTCGGTGATGATCGCCGGGTCGCTCACCCCCGGCCGCCCGTTCTCGACGCGCCCCGCGAACCGCCGCAGGAACGCCGGGTCGGCCTCGGAGGTGACGGTCAGGTCGTACCAGCGCCGGCTCGCCAGCAGGTCGACCGTGCGGCACACCGTGGCGCCGGGCCGCACGGTCACCGTCGTGGCGCGACCGTCGTATCCGCCCGCGATCTTCAGGCGGACGCTCGTCGTTCCCTTGTTGGTGAAGGTCAGCTCGATGTCGTCGCCCTTGTGCCGGGCTGTGACCTCGGGGCCGGCCGCCTTGTTCGAGCCCTTGAAGTAGCGCACGAAGCCGGCCGGGCCGTGCACGGTCAGGTCGTACGAGCCGCCCGAGTACGCCGAGTTCCAGGTGTCGGCGAGGCTCTTGCCGGCCTCGGTCGTGTACATCCAGGGGCCGTCGGTGCGGTTGCCGGACGTGACGTGGAAGGCGGCACCGGCCTTGGCGCCGGAGGCGAAGGACAGCGTGAACTTGCCGGCCGCGGCGTCCACCGAGCCGTCCACGTGCGGGGCGTACTTGAGCGGCCGGGAGGGCCGCAGACCGCGCTCCTGCTTGGGCATGTCCGGGTCGGCCGGCGGCGTCGGCTTGTAGTCCGGGTGACGCTCGCGGTCCTGCGGCTCGTACTCGTCCGTCTCCGGCAGCGGGGCGGGGCGGCTGTCCTTGCGGGAGAAGTCGAAGGCCGAGGTCAGGTCGCCGCAGATGGCCCGGCGCCAGGGCGAGATGTTGGTCTCCTCGACGCCGAAGCGGCGCTCCATGAAGCGCAGGATCGAGGTGTGGTCGAGGGTCTCGGAGCAGACGTAGCCGCCCCTGCTCCACGGCGAGACGACCAGCATCGGCACGCGCGGGCCGAGGCCGTAGGCGCCGGCCGGGCGGTTGCTGTCGCCCTTGTAGAGGTCGAGCGAGACGTCGACGGTGGACTTGCCCCGGGAGGCGTCCTTCGGCGGCAGCGGCGGGACCACGTGGTCGAAGAAGCCGTCGTTCTCGTCGAAGGTGATGAACAGGGCCGTCTTCGACCAGACCTCCGGGTTGGCGGTCAGGGCGTCCAAGACTTGGGCGATGTACCAGGCACCGTAGTTCGAGGGCCAGTTGGAGTGCTCCGAGAAGGCCTCGGGGGCCGCGATCCAGGAGATCTTCGGCAGCTTGCCGGCCTTGACGTCGGCCTTCAGCCGGTCGAAGTAGCCGTCGCCGTTCTTGACGTCGGTGCCGGTGCGGGCCTTGTCGTACCAGGGGTCGCCGGGCCCCGCGTCGCGGTACTTGTTGAAGTACAGCAGCGAGTTGTCGCCGTAGTTGCCGCGGTAGGCGTCCTCGATCCAGCCCCAGGAGCCGGCCTTGTCCAGACCGTCGCCGATGTCCTGGTAGATCTTCCAGGAGACACCCGCCTGCTCCAGGCGCTCGGGGTAGGTCGTCCAGCCGTAGCCCAGCTCGTCGTTGCCGAGGACCGGGCCGCCGCCGGTGCCGTCGTTGCCCGTGTAGCCCGTCCACATGTAGTAGCGGTTCGGGTCGGTGGAGCCGATGAACGAGCAGTGGTAGGCGTCGCAGACGGTGAACGCGTCGGCGAGGGCGTAGTGGAAGGGGATGTCCTCACGGGTCAGGTACGCCATGGTCGTGGTGCCCTTGGCGGGGATCCACTTGTCGTACTTGCCGCCGTTGTAGGCCTGCTGGCCGTCGGTCCAGCCGTGCGGGAGGCCCTCCAGGAACTGCATACCGAGGTCGTCGGCGTCCGGGTGGAACGGCAGGATGTCCTTGCTGCCGTTCGACTGGTGCCAGTTCGACTTGCCGTTGTCCAGCTTCACCGGGCGCGGGTCGCCGAAGCCGCGCACACCGCGCAGCTTGCCGAAGTAGTGATCGAAGGAACGGTTCTCCTGCATCAGGACGACGATGTGCTCGACGTCCTCGATCGAGCCGGTGCGGTGGTTCGCCGGGATGGCGGCAGCCCGCTGGATGCTGCTCGACAGAGCCGTGAACGCCGTGGTCGCGCCCGCGAGTTGAAGGAAGCTGCGCCGATTGACTTCGGGCATGAGTGAGGGACCTCTTCCCATTGAGGGTGATTTGACCGGACGGCATGTGACGGAATGCGCGCGGAAGGAGTGTTCCAGGAGCACCAAACGTCAGGGAAGGGTCCGGTGGCGCTCGTGTGAAAGTCGTGGGTACGTGAGGTGTGCCGGGGCCGGGGTGGGGGGATGGTCGCGATCATGACAGAGACGACCCAGAAGGATCCCTCGCCTTCCCCGCCGACGAAACGGCCCGTACGCCAGCTCCTCGCCGCCTCGGTCGGCAACGCCGTGGAGTGGTACGACTGGTACGCCTACACCTTCCTCGCCACCTACATCGCGGCCGAGGTCTTCCCCAAGAGCGCGGACAACTCCCTTGTCCCGCTGCTGTCGACGTTCGCGGTCTTCGCGGTGGGCTTCTTCATGCGGCCGGTCGGCGGGCTGCTCATGGGCGCCATCGCGGACCGACAGGGGCGGCGCGCCGCGCTGACGGTCACCATCCTCCTGATGGGCGGCAGCAGTCTGCTGGTCGGGCTGACCCCGACGTACGAGTCGGTGGGCGTCCTCGCTCCGGTGATCCTGGTCCTCGCCCGCCTCCTCCAAGGCCTGTCCGTGGGCGGCGAGTTCGCGGCGTCGACGACCTTCCTGGTGGAGTCGGCGGGGCCGGGGCGGCGCGGGCTGTTCTCCAGTTTCCAGTACGTGTCGACGACCGTCGGGCAACTGGTGGCGTCCGGTATCGCGACGCTGCTGGTGGACACCTTGAGCGACGGGCAGATGAACGGCTGGGGCTGGCGGGTGCCGTTCGTGCTCGGCGCCGTACTCAGCCTGGTCGGCTTCTGGATCCGGCAGGGCGCTGAGGAGACCAGGAGCGCCGAGCAGCAACAGGCCCCGCGCCCCGGCCTGTTGGAGGCGCTGCGCCGCCATCCCCGCCAGTCCCTGCTGATCTGCGGCATCACCGCGGGCGGCACGATCGCGTACTACACCTGGACGTCGTATCTGCCGACGTACGCCGAACTCAACGCGGGCATCGAGAAGTCCGACGCGCTGCTCGCGGGCACGATCTCGCTGGCCTTCTTCGCCCTGCTCCAGCCGCTGGGCGGCCTCCTGTCCGACCGCTTCGGCCGCCGCCCCCTGCTCCTCTTCTTCGGGCTGGGCTTCGCCCTGCTCACCGTCCCGCTGCTGCACGCCCTGCGCGACTCGTTCGCGGTGCTGCTGCTCGTGCAGTGCGCGGGCATGGTGCTGCTGACCGGGTTCACGTCGATCAGCGCGGCCGTGAACGCCGAGGTGTTTCCGCCGCGGGTGCGAGCGGCGGGCATCGGGTTCCCGTACTCGCTGACGGTCGCGATGTTCGGGGGTACGGCGCCGTACGTGGGCACGCTGTTCAAGGAGCTGGGTCACGCGGGCCTGTTCCCCTGGTACGTGGCCGCACTGTGTCTCGGCTCGTCGCTGGTGTACCTGCGCCTTCCGGAGACGGCGCACAAGGCGCTCGAACGGTGACTTCGCGGCGCCGGGGCCGCACCGCAGCGGCTCAGCGCGGCTCGGCGATGGTCCCGCGCACGACGAGCTGCGGGGTGAGGACCACCTCTCGGGGTTCGGTGCGGTCCTGGTCCAGGCGCTCCACCGCGGCGGCGACCGCGTACCGGGCCTGTTCCCGGGCCTCCTGGCTGACCGTGGTCAGGTTGAAGCAGCTCAGCCGGGACAGCGTGTCGTCGTCGTAGCCGGCCACGGACACCTCGCCGGGGACGGCCACTCCGGCGCGCTGGAGGGCGGCGAGGACGCCGATGGCGCACTGGTCGTTGTAGGCGACCACCGCGGTGGGGAGGTCGCCGGAGTCGAGGAGCTGGCGGGCGGCTCGTTCGCCGGCCTCCTCCGTGTTGTCGCCGCGCAGCACCCTGATGTGCGCGTCCAGGCCGTGCCGGCGCATGGCCGTGCGGTACCCGCGGCGCCGGTCCGTGGCGATCACGCCCTTGCCGCCGTCGACGTAGGCGATCGCCCGGTGGCCGAGGCCCACCATGTGGTCGACGATCTGGCCGACCCCTTCGTCGTCCGCGCTGCGCACGACGTCCAGCTCTCCGTCGGCGATACGGCGGCCGACGACGATGACGGGGGACTTCTGGTCCAGGGAGGTGAGGGTGTCGGCGGGGGCGGTCGGGCCGAGCAGGATCAGGGCCTCGCTGCGGAAGGCCAGCAGCGTCTCGACGGCGGTGTGCTCGTCGCGGGTGCGGGTCTGGGTGCTCAGGACCAGGTCGTAGCCGACCTCCTCGGCGGCCGTGTGCAGATGCTCGACCAGTTCCGCGTGGAAGGGGCTGTGCACGTCGACCATCACGCCGAGTAGCCGGGTGCGCCTGGAGGCGAGCATGCTGGCGGTGCGGTCCACCTGGTAGCCGAGGTCGGCGGCGGCCTTCAGGACCTTCTGACGGGTTCGTTCGCTGGGTCCGGGTACTCCGCGCAGCACGAGTGACACGGACGCGGTGGACACGCCCACGCGTGCTGCCACGTCCTCCAGTCGCGGGCGCCTGTTGGCGCCGTTGCGCCGACCCTCGGCCTCGACATCGCCCACTGCAAACCTCCCGGCGGCAATCTCCTCGCGCAACACCCTTGACACGCTCTGGAAACGAGCCGATAGTACCAGCACTTAAAGCGCTTTAAATTGTCCTGTTGTTTCAACCAAGAAAGCCCGAGAGTCAGGTCGATCGGGGTCGGCGTCATCGGCGTCGGTGACGCCCACAAGGTGTACACCCGCGACACGGCCACCACCCCTGCGGCTCCCCGTATGCCGATGCCGACCACGGCATCGTCGTCCCGACCCAGTTCATGACATCGCGGGCGTGCCCGATCCCGGCCCACCAGCAGCCCCGGATCCCCACCCCGAATTCCCCGCTCCGTCGCACAGTGAGGTGCACGCACCATGAACCGTACGTTCCGCCCCCGCTCCCGCAGACTCGCCTCCGCCGTGGCCGTGGCCGCCGCGGCCGCGCTGGTCCTCGCCGGCTGTTCCAGCAGCTCAGGCGGCAAGGAGGCCGAGGACGCCGACAGCGGCGTGTCCGCGGGCAAGGCCAGCACGCCCCGGATGACCATCGCGATGGTCACCCACGCGCCCTCCGGCGACACCTTCTGGGACACCATCCGCAAGGGCGCCGAGGTCGCGGCGGCCAAGGACAACGTCAAGCTGATCTACTCCAACGACGAGACCGCCGCCGATCAGGCGAGCCTCGTCCAGAACGCGATCGACCAGAAGGTCGACGGCATCGCCGTCACCCTCGCCAAGCCCGACGCCATGAAGGACGTGGTCGCCAAGGCGGTCAAGGCCGGGATCCCGGTCGTCGGCCTCAATGCCGGGATGTCCGACTGGCAGAAGCAGGGCCTGCTGTCCTTCTTCGGCCAGGACGAGGCCATCTCCGGCGAGGCGCTCGGCACCAAGCTCAACGACACCGGCGCCAAGCACGCTCTGTGCGTCGTCCAGGTCCAGGGCGCGGTCAACCTGGAGCAGCGCTGCGCCGGTGTGGAGAAGGGCTTCAAGGGCAAGACCGACAAGCTCTACGTCAACGGCGCTGACATGCCGTCCGTGAAGTCGACGATCACCGCCAAGCTCAAGCAGGACTCCTCCATCGACCAGGTGGTCACGCTCGGCGCGCCGATCGCGCTGACGGCCGCGCAGTCGATCGACGAGACGGGCAGCAAGGCGAAGATCGCGACCTTCGACCTGAACAAGGAGCTCATCGCGGCCATCAAGGACGGCTCCATCGAGTTCGCCGTCGACCAGCAGCCCTACCTGCAGGGCTACCTGGCGGTCGACTCCCTGTGGCTCTACAAGAACAACGGCAACTACATGGGCGGCGGCGAGGCGCCGATCCTGACCGGTCCGGCCTTCGTGGACAAGTCCAACGTCGAGACGATCGGTCAGTTCGCCGCGAAGGGCACTCGGTGATGAGCATGACCCAACAGGCTGCGCCGGCGGTGACCACACCGCCGGCCTCCGGCCCCGGCAAGGAAACCGACGGGCGGACCCGGCAACGGCCTCTGGCGCTGGGCCTGCTCGCCCGTCCCGAGGTGGGAGTCTTCCTCGGCGCCGTCGCCGTTTTCGTGTTCTTCCTCGTCGCGGCGCCCCCGGTGCGCGACGGGGGCTCGATGGCCAACATCCTGTACCAGTCGTCGACGATCGGGATCATGGCTCTGCCGGTCGCGCTGCTGATGATCGGCGGCGAGTTCGATCTCTCGGCCGGTGTCGCGGTGATCACCTCGGCGCTCACCGCGAGCATGACCGCATACCAGCTGAGCATGAACGTGTGGGTCGGCGTGATCGTCGCCCTCGCCGTGTCCCTCGCGGTCGGGCTGTTCAACGGCTGGATGCTGGTCAAGACCGGGCTGCCGAGCTTCCTGATCACCCTCGGCACCTTCCTGATCCTCCAGGGCGTCAACCTGGCGGTGACCAAGCTGGTCACCAGCAATGTCGCCACGGACGACATCAGCGACATGGACGGCTTCGAGCAGGCCAAGGCGATCTTCGCCTCGTCCTTCGACGTCGGCGGGGTCAACGTGAAGATCACGGTGGTGTGGTGGCTGGTCTTCGCGGCCCTCGCCACCTGGGTGCTGCTGCGCACCAAGTACGGCAACTGGATCTTCGCCGTCGGCGGCAACCAGCAGTCCGCCCGCGCGGTCGGTGTCCCGGTGACCTTCACCAAGATCTCGCTGTTCATGCTGGTCGGCTTCGGCGCCTGGTTCGTCGGTATGCACCAGCTGTTCTCGTTCAACACCGTGCAGTCGGGTGAGGGCGTCGGCCAGGAGCTGATCTACATCGCCGCGGCCGTCATCGGCGGCTGTCTGCTGACCGGTGGTGCCGGTTCGGCGATCGGCCCGGTCTTCGGCGCGTTCATGTTCGGCATGGTGCAGCAGGGCATCGTCTACGCCGGCTGGAACCCCGACTGGTTCAAGGCGTTCCTCGGCGTGATGCTCCTCGGCGCCACGCTGATCAATCTGTGGGTCAGCCGTACGGCGACCAGGAGGTGACCGACATGACGACCACCCAAGGAACCGGCACCCACGGCGCCGTCCTCCAGGACACCGCGTCCCAGGACGACAGCACCGTCGTCGAACTGCGCAACGCGGGCAAGGCCTACGGCAACATCCGCGCCCTGCACGGCGTGAGCCTCGCCGTCCACCCCGGCAAGGTGACCTGCGTCCTCGGCGACAACGGCGCCGGCAAGTCGACGTTGATCAAAATCATCTCGGGTCTGCACCAGCACACCGAGGGCGAGTTCCTCGTCGACAACGCCCCCGTGCGGTTCTCCACCCCGCGTGAGGCGCTCGACGCCGGTATCGCCACCGTCTACCAGGACCTGGCGACCGTGCCGCTGATGCCGGTGTGGCGGAACTTCTTCCTCGGCTCCGAGATGACCAAGGGCCCCTGGCCGATCCGACGTCTCGACATCGAGAAGATGAAGAAGACGGCCGACCAGGAACTGCGCAACATGGGCATCGTCCTCGACGACATGGAGCAGCCCATCGGCACCCTGTCGGGCGGCCAGCGCCAGTGTGTGGCGATCGCCCGTGCCGTCTACTTCGGCGCCCGGGTACTGATCCTGGACGAGCCGACGGCCGCGCTGGGTGTGAAGCAGTCCGGTGTCGTGCTGAAGTACATCGCCGCCGCCCGCGACCGCGGACTCGGCGTCATCTTCATCACCCACAACCCCCACCACGCCTACATGGTCGGCGACCACTTCAGCGTCCTGCGCCTCGGCACCCTCGAACTCTCCGCCGCCCGCAGCGAAGTCAGCCTCGAAGAGCTCACCAACCACATGGCCGGCGGCACCGAACTCGCAGCCCTCAAGCACGAGTTGGCACAAGTACGCGGCGTCGACGTCGAGGAGCTCCCGGAAGCGGAAGACCTCAGCGCACCCGTCGCGAAGGCGCCCGACGGCTCGGCCTGACACCGGCGCACGATCCACCCTCTCCTACTGACCCGAAGGCATTCCCTCATGAAGATCGCCCTCGACCCGTACATGATCCGCAACGTGCCGTTGCTCGAACTCCCGGCCGTGGTGGCCGAGTTGGGCTACGAGTGGATCGAGCTCTCCCCCCGGGAGGACTTCATCCCCTTCTTCCGGCACCCGCGCGTCGACGACGCCACCGTACGGAAGTTCCGCAAGGCCCTGGACTCGGCCGGTGTCGGCATCTCCTCCCTGCTGCCGCTGTTCCGCTGGTCCGGCCCGGACGAGGACGCCCGCCAGGCCGCCGTCCGCTACTGGAAGCGGTCCATCCAGATCTGCGCGGACCTCGGCGTGGACAGCATGATCTCCGAGTTCAACGGCCGCCCCGAGGACGCGGACCGCAGCGAGGCGCAGTTCTGGAAGTCGCTGGACGAGCTGCTCCCGGTCTTCGAGCGCGAGGGCATCAAGCTCACGCTGGAGCCCCACCCGGACGACTTCATCGAGAACGGGTACGACGCGATCAACCTGATCCGGGGCATCAACCACCCCAACGTCACCTTCCTCTACTGCGCGCCGCACACCTTCCACATCGGCAACGACGCCCCCGGCATCATCAAGTACGCGGGCGACCTCCTCACCCACGTGCACCTCGCGGACGCCTTCGACCACACCGCGTCGTCCGGCCTGCGCTACATCCTCAACCCGCCCGGCACGGCGGCCCGCGTCCACCAGCACCTGGACATCAGCCAGGGCGAGGTCGACTTCGACGAGCTCTTCCGCGAGCTGCGCGCGAACGGCTTCGACGGGACCCTCACCGCCTGCGTCTTCGCCTGGGAGGAGCGGGCCAAGGAGTCGTCCCTCTTCATGCGCGAGAAGATCGCCGAGTACCTGGCCAAGTAATCCGGACAACCTATTGACATGACATTTAGGCGCAAGGCATCGTACCAACGAGCTTTTAAAGCGCTTTAAGTCACGAAGGGAAACCAGTCAGATGCCGTTCGAAGTGCTGACCATCGGCCGTGTGGGAGTGGATGTGTATCCGCTCCAGACCGGCGTCGGGCTGGCCGAGGTCACGTCGTTCGGCAAGTACCTGGGCGGCAGCCCGACGAACGTCGCCGTCGCTGCCGCCCGGTACGGGCACTCCGCCGCTGTGATCACCAAGACGGGCCGCGACCCGTTCGGGGACTTCGTCCGGACCGCGCTGGAGGGCTACGGCGTCGACCCCCGCTTCGTGGGGACGTCGGACATCGCGCCGACGCCGGTGACGTTCTGCGAGATCTTCCCGCCGGATGACTTCCCGCTGTACTTCTACCGGCTGCCGAAGGCTCCCGACCTGGACATCCGGGCCGACGAGCTGGACCTGGAGGCGGTCCAGGACGCGACGATCTTCTGGTTCACGGGCACGGGGCTGAGCGAGGAGCCGAGCCGCTCGGCCACGCTCGCCGCTCTCGCCCACCGGGCCAAGGCGGGCACGACGGTCTTCGACCTGGACTGGCGGCCGATGTTCTGGACCGACCCGGCCGAGGCGCGGTCCTACTACGCCGAGGCCCTGCGCCATACGACGGTCGCGGTCGGCAACCTCGACGAGTGCGAGGTCGCCACCGGTGAACGCGAGCCGTACGCCGCGGCGAAGGCGTTGCTGGCGGCCGGGGTCGAGCTGGCGGTGGTGAAGCAGGGTCCCAAGGGTGTGCTGGCCATGGACCGGGACGGTTCGGCCGCCGAGATCGCGCCGGTCGCGGTGGACGTGGTCAACGGGCTCGGTGCCGGTGACGCCTTCGGCGGGGCCCTGTGCCACGGGCTGCTGTCCGGCTGGGACACCCGCCGCACGGTGTCCTTCGCCAACGCCGCCGGTGCCATCGTCGCGGGCAGGCTGTCCTGCTCCGACGCGATGCCCACTCAGGACGAGGTCGACGCCAAGCTCCGCGAGGCGGGCGCCTCCCCCGCCGCAGTCTCCACCGATCGAAAGGCGTGACGACGTGCCCTCCACCAATGTGAGCCGGATCGTGGACGCCCGGGTCAACGCCCCCGGCGCCATCGCGGCCGCCGCCGCACGCCGCGTCCGGGCCGGCTCGCTGCTCGGCGAGCACGGCAAGGCGATGATCATCGCCGCAGACCACCCCGCGCGTGGAGCGAATGGTGTGGGCGCCGACCCCAACGCCATGGCCGACCGCTTCGAGCTGCTGGACCGTCTGTGCATCGCCCTGGAGCGGCCCGGCGTGACCGGTGTGCTGGGCACCGCCGACATCCTGGAGGACCTGCTGCTGCTCGGCGTCCTGGACGGCAAGAGTGTGTTCGGCTCCATGAACCGGGCGGGGCTTGCGGGTTCGGTCTTCGAGATCGACGACCGCTTCACCGGCTACGACGCCGCCACGATCGCCGCGATGGGCTTCGACGGCGGCAAGATGCTCACCCGTATCGCCCTGGGCGACCCCGCCACCCCGTCGATCCTGTCCGAGACGGCACGGGCGGTCAATGAACTCAACGACCGTCAGCTCATCGCGATGGTCGAGCCGTTCCTCTCCGCGTGGCAGGACGGCAAGATCCGCAACGACCTGTCCACCGACGCCGTCATCAAGTCCATCACCATCGCCTCCGGCCTGGGCCGGCGCACCGCCTACACCTGGCTGAAGCTGCCGGTCGTCGACGACACGGAGCGCGTCCTGGCCTCCTCCACGCTGCCCGCGCTGCTGCTGGGCAGCGAGGTCAAGGACGCCGACGCGGCCTTCGCCTCCTGGGGCAAGGCGCTGAAGCAGCCCACCGCGCAGGGCCTGGTCGTCGGCCGGTCGCTCCTCTACCCCTCCAGCGGCGATGTCGCCGGTGCCGTGGACCGGGCGGTGAGCCTGCTGTGAGCGAGACCAGCAAGTACCACCTCCCCGCGGGGAGTGCGGCCGATGGCCCTTACGACCTCCTGGTCACGCCCGAGTCGGCGGGCTGGGGATACTCCGGGCTCAGGATCCTGACCCTGCAGCCCGGTGAGGCGCACGCCCTGTCCACCGGAGAGTCCGAGTTCCTGGTCCTGCCGCTGACGGGCTCCTGCACCGTCACCACGGACGGCAGGGCCTTCGAACTCACCGGTCGGACAGGCGTGTTCGCCTCGACCACCGACTTCGCGTACCTCCCCCGCGAGTCGGAAGCCTTGATCAGCAGCGCATCCGGTGGGAGGTTCGCGCTGCCCTCCGCCCGTACCGAGCAGGGAGGTCAACCGGCTCGGTACGGGCGCAAGGAGGACGTCCCCGTCGAGCTGCGCGGGGCGGGGCCGTGCTCCCGGCAGGTCAACAACTACTGCCTGCCGGGGACGTTCGAGGCCGAACAGCTGCTGGTGTGCGAGGTGCTCACCCCGGGTGGCAACTGGTCGTCGTATCCGCCGCACAAGCACGACCAGGCCCGCACCGACGAGAACGGCGACCCGGTCGAGTCCGAGCTGGAGGAGATCTACTACTTCGAGGTCTCCGGCGGCGAGAACGGCTTCGGCTACCAGCGGGTCTACGGCACGGACGAGCGGCCCATCGACGTGCTCGCCGAGATCCGCTCCGGCGACACCGTCCTGATCCCGCACGGCTGGCACGGCCCCTCGATCGCCGCGCCCGGCTACGACCTGTACTACCTCAACGTCATGGCCGGCCCCGGCCAGGACCGCGCCTGGCTGATCTGCGACGACCCCGCCCACGGCTGGGTCCGCGCCACCTGGGACGCCCAGGACGTCGACGACCGGCTTCCCTTCGAAGGACACAACGAGCGATGAACACCGTCCGACTGACCACCGCTCAGGCCTTGGTTCGCTTCCTGGCCAACCAGTACAGCGAGCGCGACGGCCAGGAGCAGCGACTGATCCCCGGGGTGTGGGGCATCTTCGGGCACGGCAACGTGGCCGGGATCGGGCAGGCGCTGCTGCAGGCGGCGATCACGCGCGAGGCCGATCTGCCGTACTACCTCGCCCGCAACGAGCAGGGCATGGTGCACGCCTCGGTCGCCTACGCCAAGATGCGCGACCGGCTGGCCACCTTCGCCTGCAGCGCCTCGACCGGGCCCGGCTCCACCAACATGATCACGGGCGCGGCGCTGGCGACGACCAACCGGCTGCCGGTCCTGCTCCTGCCGTCCGACATGTTCGCCACCCGCGCCGCCGACCCGGTCCTGCAGCAGCTGGAGGACACCCGCGGCGGGGACGTCACCGTCAACGACGCCTTCCGCGCCGTATCGAAGTACTTCGACCGCATCCAGCGGCCCGAGCAGCTGATCCCGGCCGCGCTGGCGGCGATGCGGGTGCTGACCGACCCGGTCGAGACCGGCGCCGTCACCCTCGCACTCCCCCAGGACGTGCAGGCCGAGGCCTACGACTGGCCCGTCGACTTCTTCCGGCGCCGGGTCTGGCACGTGGGCCGTCCGGTGCCGGAGCAGGCCGCTGTGGAGCGGGCCGCCGCGTTGCTGCGGAACGCGAAGAAGCCGCTGATCGTGGCCGGTGGCGGGGTCGTGTACTCCGGTGCGGAGACCGCCCTGCGCGCCTTCGCCGAGGCCACCGGCATCCCGGTCGCGGACACCCATGCCGGCAAGGGCGCCGTCCCCTGGGACCACCCCTACGCCGTCGGCGGCATCGGCTCCACCGGCTCGCACGCGGCCAACGAGCTCGCGAAGGACGCAGACGTCGTCCTGGGCATCGGCACGCGGTACTCCGACTTCACCACCGCCAGCCACACCGTGTTCGGCGACCCCGACGTCACCTTCGTCAACCTCAACGTCGCCCGCCTGGACGCCGTCAAGCACTCCGCGGAGCCGCTGGTGGCCGACGCCCGGCTCGGCATCCAGGCCCTCGCCGGAGCGCTGACGGAGTGGGAGGTCGAGCCGGAGTACCGCACGCGCACCCGTCGACTCATCGCCCGCACGCGTGAGATCGAGAACGAGTGCTTCGCCCCCGACCGCAACACCGGCGACCTCCCCGCCCAGACCCAGATCCTCGGCGCCCTCAACGACGTACTCGACGACCGCGCGGTCGTCATCAACGCCGCCGGATCCATGCCCGGTGACCTGCAGCAGCTGTGGCGGGCACGCGACCCGAAGGCCTACCACGTCGAGTACGCGTACTCCTGCATGGGCTACGAGGTCGCCGCCGGAGTCGGCGCCAAGATGGCCGACCCGACGCGTGAGGTCGTCGTCCTCGTCGGCGACGGCTCGTACCTGATGATGGCTCAGGAGATCGTGACCATGGTCGCCGAGGGCCTGAAGGTCATCATCGTCCTGGTCCAGAACCACGGGTTCGCCTCCATCGGCTCGCTGTCGGAGTCGCTCGGATCGCAGCGGTTCGGCACCAAGTACCGCTTCCGGGACGGGGATTCGGGCCAGCTCGACGGCGACGTCCTCCCCGTCGACCTCGCGGCCAACGCCTCCTCGCTGGGCGCGGACGTCCTGCACGCCACCTCCGTCGACGAGTTCCGAGCCGCGATGGAGAAGGCCAAGGCCGCGACCCGCACCACCGTCGTGCACGTCGAGACCGACCTCTACGGCCCCAACCCGCCCGGCCACGGCTGGTGGGACGTCCCGGTCAGCCAGACCTCCGCCCTGGAATCCACCCGCGCCGCCTACGAGACGTACGCCGCGAACAAGCTCAACCAGCGGCACTACCTGTAAGCCCCGTCCCCGCAAAGGAAACCCGCACCGTGAAGACCATCCCGCACTGGATCAACGGCAGCCCCGCCCCGGGCGCCACCGCCGACACCCAGCCGGTGTTCAACCCGGCCACCGGCTCCGAGCAGGCTCAGGTCGTCCTCGGCGCCGGCGCCGATGTGGACGCGGCCGTGCAGGCCGCCTCCGCCGCGTTCGAGACCTGGTCGGAGTCCTCCCTCACCCAGCGCACCCAGGTCATGTTCAACTTCCGCCAACTCCTCGTCGAGCACGAGGAGGAGCTGGGCCGGATCATCTCCGCCGAGCATGGCAAGACCGTCGACGACGCCCGCGGCGAGATCGTGCGCGGCCGGGAGGTCGTGGAGTTCGCCTGCGGTCTCGGCGACGTGTTGAAGGGGTCCTTCTCCGACCAGGTCTCGCGCGGTGTGGACGTGCACAACTTCCGCCGGGCCCTCGGCGTCGTCGCGGGCATCACACCGTTCAACTTCCCGGCCATGGTGCCGCTGTGGATGCACCCGATCGCCATCGCGACCGGCAACACCTTCATCCTCAAGCCGTCCGAGCGCGATCCCTCCGCCGCCAACTTCGTCGCCGAGCTGTACAAGAAGGCCGGCCTGCCCGACGGCGTCTTCAACGTCGTCCACGGCGGCAAGCCCGCCGTCGACGCGATCCTCACCCACCCCGGCATCCGGGCCGTCTCCTTCGTCGGGTCGACGCCGATCGCCAAGTACGTCCACGAGACCGCCACCGCCCACGGCAAGCGCGTCCAGGCCCTCGGCGGCGCCAAGAACCACGCCGTCGTCCTGCCCGACGCCGACCTCGAATTCGCCGCCAACCACATCACCGCGGGTGCGTACGGTTCGGCCGGCGAGCGCTGCATGGCCGTCTCCGTCGCCGTGGCCGTGGGTGACGCGGCCGACGGGCTGGTGGAAATCCTGGAGCGCAAGGCCCGCGAAGTGAAGGTCGGCCCCGGCGACGCGCCCGGCACCGACATGGGCCCGCTGGTCACCAAGGCCGCCCAGGAACGCGTCGAGAACGCCGTCGGCGGAGCCGCCGCGCAGGGCGCCACCGTCGTCGTCGACGGCCGTGGCCTGAAGGTCGAGGGCCACGAGGAGGGCTTCTTCACCGGCCCGTCCCTCCTGGACCACGTCACCATCGAGATGGACGCCTACAAGGAGGAGCTCTTCGGCCCGGTCCTCGCGATCGTCCGTGCCGAGAGCCTCGATCAGGCGATCGACCTCATCAACGCCAACCCCTACGGCAACGGCACCGCCCTGTTCACCGGCTCCGGCGAGGCGGCCCGCCGCTTCCAGCGCAAGATCGACGTAGGCATGATCGGCATCAACGTGCCCGTCCCGGTCCCGATGTCGTACTACTCCTTCGGCGGCTGGAAGGACTCCCTCATCGGCGACTCCCCCATCCACGGCCCCGAGGGCATCCGCTTCTACACCCGCCCCAAGGTCGTCACCACCCGCTGGCCGGAGCCCAAGCAGCAGGTCACCGCCGGCTTCAACTTCCCCACCTCCAACTGAGGTCCCCCCCCACACATCGACCGGTAGGAGGTGGCCATGGACGTCAGGGACGACGCATCCCAGGCCCTCACACCAAGCAGTACCGCCAAGGACAACGCCTCGCCGGAGGTCTATCGACGACTGCGGCTCATCACCGTCATCGCCACCTTCGGCGGGCTCCTCTTCGGCTACGACACCGGCGTCATCTCCGGCGCGCTGCCCTTCATGTCCCTCTCGGCCGAGGAGGGCGGGCTCGGGCTCACCCCGCTGACCGAGGGCGTCGTCGCGTCTTCGCTGGTGCTCGGCGCGGCCTTCGGGGCGCTGTACGGCGGGCGGCTCGCCGACCGCCACGGGCGCAGGCGGACGATCCTCGGGCTCGCCGTGCTGTTCTTCGTCGGTGCGCTGGGCACCGCGCTCGCGCCGGGTCTCGAAGTGATGGTGCTGTTCCGGGTGCTGCTCGGGCTGGCCGTCGGCGGTGCGTCCGCGACGGTGCCGGTGTTCATCGCCGAGTCGGCCCCGGCGGAGCACCGCGGTCGGCTGGTGACACAGAACGAGCTGATGATCGTGACCGGGCAGTTGCTGGCGTACACCTCGAACGCGGTCATCGCCAGGACCGTGGGCGAGGGTGGTGTGTGGCGCTGGATGCTCGCGATCGCCACCGTTCCGGCCGTGGCCCTGTGGATCGGGATGCTGTTCGTGCCCGAGTCGCCGCGGTGGCTGGCCTCGCGCGGGCGGTTCGACGACGCGGCCCGCACGCTCGACCGGATCCGTGACGCGCGGGTCGTGGATGCGGAGTTCGCCGAGATCAAGCGCACCGTCGCAGCCGACGCCGATGAGCCGCGGGCCGGTTGGCAGGATCTGCGTACTCCGTGGGTACGGCGCATCGTGATAGTCGGGCTCGGGCTGGCCGTTCTGTCGCAGCTGACCGGCGTCAACTCGATCATGTACTTCGCGCCGACGATCCTGCTGGACACCGGCCTCGGCACCCAGGCGGCCCTGACGGCCACCATCGCCAACGGCGTCGTCGCCGTGCTCGCGGTGTCCACCGGCATGTGGCTGCTGGGCCGGTTCGGCAGGCGTCCGATGCTGCTCACCGGGCAGGTCGGCGTCACCGTCTCCCTGGTGCTGATCGCGCTGTGCTTCCTGCTGCTGCCGGAGTCCACCGTGCGCAGCTATCTCGTGCTCGCGTCCATGCTGACGTTCCTGCTGTTCATGCAGGGCTGCATCGCGACCGTGTTCTGGCTGATGCTCTCGGAGATCTTCCCGCTGCGGCTGCGCGGCTTCGCGATGGGCATCGCCGTGTTCGGCACCTGGATGGCCAACTTCGTGGTCACGCTGGTGTTCCCGCCGCTGATCGACGCGGTCGGCGGGGTCACGTTCCTGATCTTCGCCGCGATCAACGTCGCGACGTACTTCTTCTATCTCCGCACCATCCCCGAGACCAAGGGCCGCTCGATGGAAGCCATCGAGTCCCACTTCCGGCAGCAGTTCGCCGCCTGAGCACGCTTCCCTTCCTTCCCCCCAACCCCGCCTCTCTTCTGAGACCTCTGAAAGGCACCGCCATGACCACCTCCGCCAAACCACTCTCCGTCGCGGTCATCGGCGCCGGTATGGCCGGGCGCAGCCACGCCGCCGGGTACCGCAACGTGAACACGGTCTTCGGCGCCGGCCTGCCGCCCGTCCGGCTGGCCGCGATCGCCGACGCCAACGTCGCGCTCGGTGAGGACGCCGCGCGTCGCTACGGGTTCGAGAAGGCGCTCCCGAGCTGGGAGGCCGTGGTCGAGGACCCGACGATCGACGCCGTCAGCATCGTCGTCGGCAACGCTCTGCACCGGCCGATCGCCGAGGCGCTGGTCGCCGCGGGCAAGCACGTGCTCTGTGAGAAGCCGCTGGCCGGCTCGATGGAAGACGCCCGTGCGATGGCCGAGTTGGAGCGCACCGCCGAGGTCGTGACCTCGGTCGGGTACACCTTCCGGCGCGCCCCCGGCATCGCCGCGGTCCGCGAGCATGTGCGGGGCGGTGAGCTGGGTGACCTGACCCTGTTCAGCGGTCGCTACTGGTGCGACTACGCGACCGACCCGAAGGGGCCGCTGAGCTGGCGCTTCAAGGGCGGCCCGGGTTCCGGCGCGCTCGGCGACATCGGCTCGCACGTCATCGATGTCGCCGAGTACGTCGCCGGGCCCATCGCCTCGGTGTCCGGCGCCTCGCTGTCGACGCAGATCCCGAAGCGGCCGTTGCCGCTCGGCGCGGTCGTCGGGCACAACGCCGCCCCTGTTTCGGACGAGTTCGGCGAGGTCGAGAACGAGGACACCGCGACCTTCACGGCCCGCTTCGAGTCGGGTCTCGTCGGCACCTTCTCGGTGTCGCGCACCGGTTTCGGTCTGCCCAACGGCCTCTTCTTCGACGTGCTGGGCGTGGGCGGCCGGGCCGCGTTCGACCAGCACCGGCCCGCCGAGTACCTCTTCGACGACGCCCAGCCGGAGGCCCGTACGCGGGGCGCCCGGCAGATCATCGCCGGCCCGCAGATGCCGTACTTCGCGGGCGGTGTCCCGATGGAGGCGCCGGGTGTGGGCGCCAGCAACGGCGACAACTTCACCTACCAGGCCCGGGCGTTCCTCGACCAGGTCGCGGGTGTCGCCGAGCCGCTGCCGGCCTGCGCGACGTTCGCCGACGCGCTGCGGACGATGGAGATCATCCAGGCCGTCGTCGAGTCCTCCCGCACCAACGGCGCGGCCGTCACCGTTCCGCCCGTCGCCTGACTTCCCGCACTTGTCTCCAAGGAGCACCCGCATGGCCCTCAAGCTCGGCGCCTACACCGCCTGTCTGCACGACCGCACCCTCACCGACGCCCTCGACATCCTCAAGGAGAACGGTCTGACCTCGGTCGAGGTCAACACCGGCGGCTTCATCCCGTCCCCGCACTGCCCGGTCGACCTGCTGCTGTCCTCGGCCAAGGCGCGCGAGGAGTACCTGGCGACCTTCGCCGACCGCGGCATGGAACTGACCGGCCTCAACTGCAACGGCAACCCGCTCAACCCGCTGCCGGGCGTCGGCCCGAAGCACGCCGACGACCTGCGCCGCACCATCCGCCTCGCCGGCCTGCTCGGCGTCAAGCACGTGGTCACCATGTCCGGCACGCCGGGCTCCGACCCGGACGCCAAGTACCCCTCCTGGGTCGTGAACCCCTGGGACGGCGTCTACATGGACGTCCTGGACTACCAGTGTGGCGTGGCCGTCGAGTTCTGGAAGGAGATCGACGCCCTCGCCCGGGAGAACGACGTCCGGGTGGCCATCGAGATGCACCCGCACAACGTCGTGTTCTCGCCGGTGACCTTGAAGCGGCTGGTCGACGAGGGCGGCTTGACGAACGTCGGCGCGGAGATGGACCCGTCCCACCTGATGTGGCAGGGCATGGACGTCATCGCCTCCATCAAGTGGCTGGGCCCGCTGGTGTTCCACGCCGCCGCGAAGGACGCGACGCTGTGCCCCGGCGCCGACATCCGCGGCGTCCTGGACACGTCGTTCACCCGGGTGCCGGCCGACGCCGACGGCAAGGTGCCCACCGGTTACGGCTTCTGGTGCAACGCCTGGCCCGAGAACCCGGCGTGGAAGTTCGTCGCCGTCGGCCTCGGCAACGACGTGCCGTTCTGGACCGAGTTCCTCGGCGCCCTCGCCGAGATCGACCCGGACATGGCCGTGAACATCGAGCACGAGGACGCCGCCTACTCCCAGACCGAGGGCCTCGCCCTGGCCGCGAAGAACCTGCACAGCGCCGCGGCAGCCTTGTAGCCCGCCCCGCGTCACATGGCTCCGCCCCCGCCAGTCGGGTGCGGGGCCATGTCGCGTTCCGGTACGGACTCGTCGGCGCTCAGGTGCTCCCGCAGCCCCCGCAGCCACTGCTCCGTACTGCCGACATGCACCAAAGCCCGGTGGAACGCCGCGTCGTGCGCGTTGAGTTGCTCGACGTCGTCGCGGGCCTCCCGCATCGCGTCCAAGTGCCGCTTCACCGGTGACCGGGGCCGCCGCCGTGCTGCTGACCATGGCCCCGGTCCTGCCGCTCGTCGTCTTCGGCCCGCCGGCCTTCGCCGCCACGGCGGCGGACGCCTGGCAGCCCCTGCCATCCTGATGGTTGGCCCGACAACTCCCCTGTTGGAACGGAGACTTGCATGCCCCGAGACACCGCACGCCGCCGAGCCGCCGTGGTCGGTCTGGGCGCCCGCGCCCGGCTGTTCACCCAGGCCCTGGCCGGTCCCTACGCGGACCGGATCGAGCTGGCCGGCTTCTGCGATGTCAATGCCCACCGGATGACGGTCCACGACGCCTGGCTCGCGGACGCCCACCCGGGACGGCCGCCCGTACCGACGTACGCCGCCGAGGACTTCGACGAGATGCTGCGCCGCGAACGGATCGACCTGGTCGTGGTGTGCACGGTGGACCACACCCACGACGACTACATCGTGCGGGCCCTCGAAGCGGGCTGCGACGTGATCACCGAGAAGCCCATGACGACGGACGCCGACAAGGCCCGCCGCATCCTCGACGCCCGGCGGCGCACCGGCCGGGAGGTCCGGGTCGCCTTCAACTACCGCTACAACCCGGTGCATTCGGCCGTACGGGAGCACCTGGCGGCCGGTGCGATCGGCGAGGTCGGCTCGGTGCACTTCGAGTGGCTGCTCGACCTGCGCCACGGCGCCGACTACTTCCGCCGCTGGCACCGCGACAAGGCCAACTCCGGCGGCCTGATGGTGCACAAGTCCACCCACCACTTCGACCTGGTCAACTGGTGGCTGGGCACCCGGCCCGAGACGGTCTACGCCCAGGGCGGCCTGTTCTTCTACGGCGACGAGGCCGGCCGGCGCCGGGGCCTGGCGCGTGACTACGACCGCGCCCACGGCTCCCCCGCCGCCGAGACCGACCCGTTCGCCGTGCACCTGTCCGACTCGGCCGTGCTCAGTGCGCTGTACCTGGACGCGGAGGCCGAGGACGGCTACCACCGCGACCAGAACGTGTTCGGGCCCGGCGTGACGATCGAGGACGACATGGCGGTGCTGGTCCGGTACGCCACGGGCGCCACCCTGACGTACCACCTCACCGCTTACTCCCCGTGGGAGGGCTACCGGATCGCCTTCAACGGCAGCGAGGGACGCCTGGAACTGCTGGTGGAGGAGTCGACGTGGACCCGTCCCGGCGTCCGGACCGACAGTGCCGACCCCGTCCTGCACGGTGCCGGGGCGGACGACAACGCCGGGCGCACCGAGCTGCTGCTGCGCCCCTTCTGGGAGAAGCCGCGCGAGATCAAGGTCACGACCGGCGAGGGCGGGCACGGCGGCGGTGACGTACGCATGCTTCAGGACCTGTTCGGCACCCCGGCCCCGGACCCCCTGCACCGGGCGGCCGACGCGTCCGACGGCGCCCGCTCCCTGGTCACAGGGCTGGCCGCGAACCGCTCGTTCGAGACGGGGCTCCCGGTACGGGCCCGGGACCTGCTCGACGTCTGACGGGACCTCCCCGCACAGGACTTCAGGCGTCCAGCCCTCCCCGCTTGACCAGCTGGCTCGCGATGACGTTGCGCTGGATCTCGTTGGTGCCCTCGCCGACGATCATCAGGGGCGCGTCACGGAAGTAGCGCTCGACGTCGAACTCGGTCGAGTAGCCGTACCCGCCGTGGATGCGTACGGCGTTGAGGGCGATCTGCATGGCCGTCTCGGAGGCGAAGAGCTTCGCCATCCCGGCCTCCATGTCCACCCGGCGTCCGGCGTCCGCCTCCCGGGCCGCGTACAGGGTGAGTTGCCGGGCCGCCGTCAGTGAAGTCGCCATGTCGGCCAGGTAGTTGCCGATGGACTGGTGTCGCCAGATGGGCTTGCCGAAGGACTCGCGTTCCTGGGCGTAGGCGAGGGAGTCCTCCAGGGCGGCCCGGCCGACGCCGAGGGCGCGGGCGGCGACCTGGAGGCGGCCGGTCTCCAGGCCCTTCATCATCTGGGCGAAGCCCTTGCCCTCGACGCCCCCGAGCAGTGCCTCGGCCGGTGCACGGTGGTCCTCGAAGGACAGCTCGCAGCTCTCCACGCCCTTGTAGCCGAGCTTGGGCAGGTCGCGGGAGACGGTCAGGCCGGGGCCGTGCTCGACCAGGAGGATGGAGATGCCCTGGTGCGCCGGGCTCGCCTCCGGATCGGTCTTGCACAGCAGCGCGATCAGCTGGGAGCGGCGGGAGTTGGTGATCCAGGTCTTCGCGCCGTTCACCAGATAGCCGTCCGCGTCCCTTCGGGCGACGGTGCGCATCGCCTGGAGGTCGGACCCGCCGCCCGGTTCGGTGAGGGCCATCGTCGCGCGGATCTCGCCGGTCGCCATGCGCGGCAGATAGCGCCGCTTCTGCTCCTCCGTACCGAACCGCAGCAGCAGCTTGGCCACCACCGTGTGCCCGCCCATCGCGCCGGCCAGGCTCATCCAGCCGCGGGCCAGCTCCTCGGTGATCAGTACGTAGCAGGGCGTGGAGACGGGTGTGCCGCCGTACTCCTCGGGGACGGCGAGCCCGAAGACGCCGAGCTGCTTCATCTGCTCGATCAGGGCTTCGGGGTAGGTGTCGGTGTGCTCCAACTCCCGTACGACCGGCCTGACTTCCTTGTCCACGAAGTCGCGCACCGCGCGCACGGCGAACCGCTCGTCCTCGGACAGGGTGTCCAGAGTGCTCATGCTGTGTTGCTCCCGGAAGTGGGACCGGCGTCAGAGGACGCGGTCGGCTCGTAGGGCCTGGATCTCGGCAGGTGTGTAGCCCAGTTCGGCGAGGACGGTCTCGGTGTGGTCGCCCACGGCGGGGACGGCGCCCATACGGGGGGTGACGCCCGCCAGGTCCGCCGGCGGGACCAAAGCCGGTACCGCGACGCCAGCGGGTATCGGGACGTCCCGCCAGCGGCCGCGGGCGGCGAGCACGGGGTGGGCCAGGAAGTCCTCGATGTCGTTGAGCCCGGCGTTGGCGATGCCCGTCTCGTCGAGCACCTTCATCACCTCGGCGCTGGTCGAGGCGGCGAACCGCTCGGCCACGATCGCGTTGAGTTCGTCGCGGTGGGCCACGCGCGCCGGGCCGGTGGCGAAGCGGGGGTCGTCGACGAGGGCGGGGGCGTCGAGGAACCGCTCGCACAGGGCGGCCCACTCGCGCTCGTTCTGGATGGAGAACAGGACGTCCTTGCCGTCGGCGCAGGGGTAGGCGCCGTACGGGGCGATGGTGGCGTGCTGGGTGCCGACCCGCGGGGGCTGGCTGCCGCCGAACCGGGTGTAGTAGGCGGGCTGGCCCATCCACTCGGCGAGCGCCTCGAACAGGGACACCTCGACGGCCCGGGCAGCGCCCGTGGTCGCCCGGGCGAGCAGGGCGGTGAGGATGCCGGAGTAGGCGTACATGCCGGCGGCGATGTCGGCGATCGAGATGCCGACGCGGGCGGGCTCGTCGCGGCCGCCGGTCAGGGAGACCAGACCGGTCTGGCACTGCACCAGCAGGTCGTAGGCCTTGCGCTCGGCCCAGGGGCCGGTGGCGCCGTAGCCCGAGATCGAGCAGGGGATCAGCGAGGGGAAGCGCTCGGTGAGGGCCTGCGCGCCCAGGCCCATCCTCGTGGCCGCGCCGGGCGCCAGGTTCTGCACGAACACGTCGGCCCGCGCGAGGAGTTGCTCCAGGACACGGCGCCCGCTCTCCGCCTTCAGGTCGAGGGTCAGGGACTCCTTCGACCGGTTGAGCCACACGAAGTAGCTGGACTCGCCGTGCACGGTGGTGTCGTACCGGCGGGCGAAGTCGCCGCCTCCCGGGCGCTCCACCTTGATGACCCGGGCCCCGAGGTCGGCCAGCTGGCGGGTGGCGAAGGGGGCGGCCACCGCCTGCTCGACACTGACGACGGTGATGCCGGACAGGGGCAGGGCTTCGGGGTGTTCGGGCATGCGCTGGCCTCCGGGGGTGGGCTCGACCCGCTGGACTACCATCATGTGCGCTCATGAGACCCTGAGTGAAATAGCGAATTCTGATGCATCCATGCCCGGCGCGGATGGCCGTGGCATGGATGGCCGTGGTGCGGATGCCCGTGCAGCGATGGTGGTGGAGAAGCCATGGACGTCAAACAGCTCAAAGCGCTCGTCACCGTCGCCGAGGTGGGCAGCGTCACCCGGGCCGCGGAACTGCTGCACCTGGTGCAGCCGGCCGTGACCCGGCAGATCCGCACCCTGGAGCAGGAGCTCGGCGTCCCGCTCTTCGAGCGCACCCGGCAGGGCATGCGGCCCACCGAGGCCGGGACGATCATGGTGGACCGGGCGCGGCGCGCCCTGAACGAGCTGGAGCGGGCGCGGGCCGAGGTCCAGCCCACTCCGGGCGCGGTCACGGGCATCGTCACCGCCGGACTGCTGGAGAGCACGACCGACCTGCTGGCCGAGCCCCTCGTCTCGACCCTCGCCCGGGATCACCCCGGCATCGAACTACGCCTGATGACCGCCTACTCGGGACACCTCCAGCAGTGGCTCGACGACGGCGACCTGGACCTGACCCTGCTGTACAACCTGGACAGCACGCCCTCGCTCAACGCCCGGCCACTGGTCCGGGAGCAGCTGTGGGCGGTCGCTCCGCCCTCGGCCGGACTGCGGGCCGACCGTCCCGTGCCCTTCACCGACGCCGCGGCCCACCCCCTCGTCATGCCCGCCTCCGGCCATGCCCTGCGCGCCCTGATCGACGCCGCCTCGGCGCGGGCCGGGACCACCATGGACATCGTCGTGCAGACCAACTCGATGCGGGTGCAGAGGCAGCTCGTCCTCGCCGGGCACGGCTGGACGGTCCTGCCGGGCGTCGGTATCGCCGAGGACGTCGCCGACGGCACGCTGAGCGCGGCGCCGCTGTGCGAGCCCGACGTGTGGCGTTCGATCGTGCTCGCCACGCCGCGGTCCGGGCGGACGCCGCCCGCCGTGGAGGTCGTCGCGCGGGAGCTCGTACGGCAGATCAACACGGCCGTACGGCAGGGCAGATGGCCGTCGGCGCGACAACCGCAGCCGCAGCGTCAGACGGAGCCGCAGCCGGAGCCGCAGCAGCGATCGCAGGGCGGGTGAACGACGCGGCCAGGACGTGTGGTCATGCGGGCGGCGCATGCCGGGATCACACTTTTTTATTGTTCAGGGCCATCCATCAGTACCCATGATGTGCGGCATGAACGAGACAGCCGCTGCCGCGCCACCCTCCTGGCAGGAGGACGTCTTCGCCGCTCTGAAGAAGCGTGGCGTCCAACAGATCGCCTACGTCCCGGACTCGGGCCACTCCCACGCCATCCGCGAGGCCCAGCGGGACCCCGCGATCCACGACGTGGTGCTGACCACCGAGGAGGAGGGCGTCGCCGTGGTCAGCGGCGCGTGGCTGGGCGGTCAGCGGGCGGTGCTGTTGATGCAGAGCAGCGGCGTCGGCAACTGCGTCAACATGTTCTCCCTGCTAGAAATGTGCCGGTTTCCCTTCCTGACGCTGGTGACGATGCGGGGCGAGTACGCCGAGTTCAACCCGTGGCAGGGCCCCATGGGCCGCACCACCCAGCAGGCCCTGGAACTCATGGGCATCACCGTCCTGCGCGCCGACACCCCCGACGAGGTCGAGGAGACCGTCGAAGCCGCCCTGGACTCGGTGTTCGAGGCGGGCGAGCGCGTCGCCGTCCTGCTCGGACAGAAGCTGATCGGCCGCAAGAAGTGGGAGCGGGACTGATGACCGCCACGACCGACATACGTCTCGACCGGCGCAGCTTCGTCGCCGACCTGATCGGCCGCGTTCCCGAGGACACCCTGATCGTCTCCGGCCTCGGTTCGCCCAGCTACGACCTCTTCGCCGCCGGCGACCGACCGGAGAACTTCTACCTGTGGGGCGCGATGGGCGCCGCCGCCCCGCTCGCCCTCGGTCTCGCCCTGGCCCAGCCGCAGCGCGCGGTCATGGCGGTCACCGGGGACGGCGAACACCTCATGGGCATCGGCACGTTGGCCACCATCGGCGCCCAGCTCCCGCTCAACCTCACCCTCGTCGTCCTCGACAACGCCCACTTCGGCGAGACCGGCATGCAGCCCAGCCACACCGGCCTCGGCACCGACCTCGTCGCCGCCGCCCGGGGCTTCGGCATCCCCGATCCCCTCCGGATCACCGACCTGGGCCAGACCGAGGAGCTCGCCCGGCGCATCGCGGCGCGCGCCGAGACGACGTACGCCCAGGTACTCATCGCCACCGACGAACCGCCGCGCGCACTGCCGCCCCGCGACGGCGTCGCCAACAAGAACTCCTTCCGCGCCTCGCTCGGCCTGAGCACCTTCTGAACGGGTGGGTCACCCATGCAGCGCTACGAGTTGTTCATCGACGGGGAGAGCCGCGCGGCCGCCGGCGGTGAGTGGTTTCCCACCGACAACCCCTACCTGGGCACGCCGTGGGCGGAGATCGCCAAGGGCACCTCGCAGGACGTCGACGACGCCGTGCGAGCCGCCGACCGCGCCCTGCGTACCGGCCCCTGGGCCGAGCTGACCGCCAGTGCGCGCGGCGCCCTGCTGCGGCGGCTCGGCGACACCGTCGCGGCCCACGCCCGCGACCTCGCGGAGCTCGAAGTCCGCGACAACGGCAAGCTGTTCACCGAGATGCACGGCCAGGTCGCCCACCTGGCCGAGTGGTTCCACTACTACGGCGGCCTCGCCGACAAGATCGAGGGCAGCGTCCCACCGCTCGACAAGAGGGGCTACTTCGCCTACACGAAGAAGGAGCCGGTCGGGGTCGTCGCGGTCATCACGCCGTGGAACTCCCCGCTGTTGCTGCTGGCCTGGAAGATCGCTCCGGCGCTGGCCGCGGGCTGCACCGTGGTGGTGAAGCCGTCGGAGTTCACCTCCGCCTCCACCCTGGTGCTGGCCCGGCTCTTTGACGAGGCGGGGCTGCCCCCGGGCGTGTTCAACGTCGTCACCGGGTTCGGCCAGGACGTCGGCGCCGCGAGCTCGTCGAGCACCCGCTGGTCCGCAAGGTGAGCTTCACCGGCTCGGACGCCACGGGCCGTCGTATCAACGAGTCGGCCGCCCGCGACTTCAAGCACGTCAGCCTCGAACTGGGCGGCAAGTCGCCCAACATCGTGTTCGCCGACGCCGATCTGGAGGCCGCCGTGAACGGCGCCGTCTCCGGCATCTTCGCCGCCACCGGACAGACCTGCATCGCAGGCTCCCGCCTCCTGGTGCAAAGGGACGTGCACGACGAGGTCGTGGGCCGCCTGGTGGAGCTGGCGGGCACGGCCCGCATGGGCGATCCGATGGACGAGGCCACCCAGGTCGGCCCGATCACCACCCCCGCCCAGTACGCCAAGGTCCTCGACTACATCGGCATCGCGGGACGGGAGGGCGCCACGCTCGCCCTGGGTGGCCGGGCCGCCGACCGGGGCGGGTGGTTCGTCGAACCCACCGTCTTCACCGGCGTGCACACCAGCATGCGCATCGCCCAGGAGGAGGTCTTCGGCCCGGTCCTCGCCGTCATCCCCTTCGAGGACGAGGACGAGGCGGTCGAGATCGCCAACGACAGCCGCTACGGCCTCGGCGCCGGCGTGTGGACCGGTGACATCGGCCGCGCCTTCCGTATGGCCGACCGCATCCGCTCGGGCACCGTCTGGGTCAACACCTACCGCGCGGTCAGCTACCTGACGCCGTTCGGCGGCTTCAAGGACTCCGGCCTCGGCCGCGAGAACGGCATCGCCGCCGTCGCCTCCTACCTGGAGGACAAGAGCGTCTGGATCAACACCGGCGCGCCCACGGGCAACCCCTTCGTCCTGGGCTGAGCGGGACCGCACGAGCCGTCCCCACCGCGACACAAGCAACGGAGCTTCACATGTCGCAGAGCCGCACCCCTGCCCCCGCACGCTCCCAGGTCACCGCCAACGTCGTACGCGGCTGTCTGGGCAACCTGATCGAGTGGTACGACTGGTTCGCCTACGCCACCTTCAGCATCTACTTCGCCGCCGCCTTCTTCCCCGAGGGCGACGCCACCGCCCAACTCCTGTCCACGGCCGTCGTGTTCGCCGTCGGCTTTCTCATGCGGCCACTCGGCGGCTGGCTGCTCGGCGCGTACGCCGACCGGTACGGCCGCCGTCGCGCCCTGACCCTGTCCGTCACGTTGATGAGCGTCGGCTCGCTCACCATCGCCCTCGCCCCCGGCCACGCCACCATCGGCGTGTGGGCGCCCGTCCTCCTGGTCCTGGCCCGCCTGCTGCAAGGGCTCTCCGTGGGCGGCGAGTTCGGCTCCAGCGCCTCCTACCTGGCCGAGGTCGCGCCGCCGGGCCGACGCGGCTTCTACTCCAGCTTCCAGTACGTCTCCATCGTGCTCGGCCAGCTCGCCGCCCTGCTCGTGGCCATCGTCCTGCAGCACCTGCTCACCGACGACCAGGTGCAGAGCTGGGGCTGGCGCATCCCCTTCGTGATCGGCGCCGTGGCCGGTCTGGCCGTGATGTACCTGCGCCGCACCATGGAGGAGTCGCAGCACTTCCAGCAGGAGCGTGCGAGGGCCTCCGCACCCCACGAACGCAAGGGCCTGTACGCCCTGTTCACCGAGTATCCGCGCTAGTTGCTCGCCGTCTTCGGGCTGGCCGTCGGCGGTACCGTCGCCTTCTACACGTACACCACGTACCTGCAGAAGTACCTGGTCAACACCGCGGGCATCGCCAAGTCGACGGTCTCCGTCATCGGCTTCGCCGCGCTGTTCGTCTACATGCTGCTGCAACCGGTCGCCGGCGCGCTGTCCGACCGCTACGGCCGCCGCCCCGTCATGTTCGTCTTCTCCCTCGGCGGAATGGCGCTCACGGTCCCGATCATGACCGTCCTCGGCCACACCGACAGCCCAGGGCTCGCCTTCCTGTTGATGACCGTGGCCCTGACCTTCCTGACCGGGTACTCGGCGCTGGCCGCCATCATCAAGGCGGAGATGTTCCCCACCAAGGTCCGGGCCCTGGGCGTGGGCCTGCCGCACGCCCTGGTCACCGCCACCTTCGGCGGGCTGACGGAACCCATCGCCCTCGCCCTGAAGAAGGCCGGACACGAGACCGTCTTCTTCTGGTACGTCACCGGGTGCATCGCCCTGACCTTCCTTGCCACCCTGGTGGTACGCGAACCGTCCCGCACCTCCCTGCTGGAGACCGGGGCGACCAGCGCGACACCCGCCCCGCCGACGACCGCCCCACTCCCCTGACCTCCCCCGAGGACCCGACATGCCCGCCTCCCTCTCCTCCCACGTCGAGTCATGGCACCCCGAAGCGGTCACCGACGAGGACGCCCTGCCGCCCGGCCCGGCCACCGCCCTGTCGGCGCTGCTGGACCTCCCCGACGCCGCCGCGAAGTCCGGCGACGCGCTGCCACCGCTATGGCAGTGGCTGTACTTCCTGCACTGGGCACCACAGCGGGCCCTCGGCCCCGACGGACACCTGCGCGAGGCCCGCTTCCTGCCGCCCCTCCCCCGGCGTCGGCGCATGTTCGCCGGGGGACGCTGCGAGATCGCCGAGCCCCTGCGCCTCGGCGAACCGGCCGAGCGTGTCAGCAGCCTGGCCGCGGTCACGCCCAAGCAGGGGCGCAGCGGCGAGCTGCTGTTCGTCACCGAGCGACAGGAGTTCCGGCAGAACGGCCGTACCTGCCTGGTCGAGGAGCAGGACATCGTCTACCGGTCGGGGCAGGGTTCCACTCCACGGCACCCGGCCGCCGTCGACGACACGGCCGTACCCGAGCCCGAGGTCCCGGACTCGGGCGCGGGCACGTGGCGGCTGCGCCTGCGGCCGGAGGAGACCCTCCTCTTCCGGTTCAGCGCGCTCACCGCCAACGCCCACCGCATTCACTACGACGCCCCGTACTGCCGCGACGTCGAGGGCTACCCGGGCCTCGTCGTCCACGGCCCCCTGCTGGCCGTCCTCATGCTCGAACTGGCCCGGCGCGAGGCCCCGGAACGCCGGGTACGGTCGCTCTCCTACCGGCTGCACCGGCCGGCGTTCACGGGCGAGCACCTCCTCGCGGCGGGCACGCCGACCGACGCGGGCGCCGAGCTGCGCGTCGCCACCCACCGCGAGGCCCGGCACGCCACCGCCGAGGTGACCTTCGCATGAGCCACCCGGACCGCGCCCGCGTCGCCGCCGCGCGCACCCTGCTCTTCGTCCCCGGCGACCGGCCCGACCGCTTCGCCAAGGCGGCCTCCTCGGGCGCGGACCTGGTCATCATCGACCTGGAGGACGCCGTCGCCCCCGGCGACAAGGACAGCGCCCGCGCGGACGCCGCCGCGTGGCTGGCCGACGGCAACCGGGCCGTCGTACGCGTCAATCCGCCCGGTACCCCCTGGTTCGAGGCGGACCTGGCGCGGATCGCAGGCCACGGCGTGCCCCTCATGGTGCCCAAGGCCCAGGACCCGGCCGTCCTCGCGGACATCGCCGCCCGCACGGACGGACGCTGCCCACTGATCCCGCTCGTCGAAACCGCCCTCGGCGTCGAGCGGGCCCTCGACCTGTGCACCGTCGCCGGAGTCGTCCGGGCCGCCTTGGGCAACGTCGACCTCGCCGCCGGGCTCGGCATCGCCCACGACGACCACCTGGCCCTCACCCACGCCCGCTCCCGGCTGGTCCTCGCCTCGGCGGCAGCGGGCATCGCCCCGCCCGTCGACGGTGTCACCACCGCCGTACGCGATCCGGCCGCGCTCGACACCGACGTCACCCACGCCCGACGCCTGGGCTTCACCGCCAAGCTCTGCATCCACCCTGCCCAAGTACCGTCCGTCAGCGACGGGTTCACCCCCACCCCGGACGAACTGCGCTGGGCCCGCCGCGTCCTCGACGCCGGCGAGTCGGTCACCATGGTCGACGGGGAGATGATCGACCGGCCGGTACTCGAACGGGCGCGCGGCGTCCTGGCCCGAGCCACGCCGCCGGGCGCTCGGACGCCATGCGGAGCTACGCCCGGGCACCTGGCGCGAGAACAGCCGGTGGTTCGCGCCGCGCCGAAGGCAGCGAGGCCGAGCCGAAAATTAGGTAGCCCGTCAATTACCGAACCGTAACCTCCAGGGTGCTACCACGAGTAACTTACTCATAAGTAAGGTCTTGGCGAACCACTCCCGAGCGGCGTGGGCCGGCCCGTGGGACGGCCGTGCTCCCGTGCCGCATTCACCCGTGCACCTCTCTGCCGGCCGCTTCACAGGAGGTTCGCCATGCCCGCACGCAGAAGGCTCCTGGGCGCAGCAGTCACCGCTGCCGCCTGCCTCGGCGCCCAGGCCCTCTCGGACACCGCCGCCGCCACCTCAGCGGACGAGGTCGTCTCCCGAGGCGTCACCATCCCCACCTTCTACAACCCGCCCGCCACCCTGCCCACTGCCAACGGCATGCTCATACGCAGCGAGCCCCTCCCCCTGGCCCTCAGCCTGCCCGGCCTGGGCGGCCCGCTGCCGGGACGCGCGACCCGGCTGATGTACAAGTCCACCGACTCGAACGGTCAGCCGATGGCCGTCACCGGCGCCTACATCGAACCGACCGCCGCGTGGAAGGGCGACGGACCGCGGCCTCTGGTCGCGGTCGCGCCCGGCACCATGGGACAGGGCGACCAGTGCGCCGCGTCCATGGGCCTGGAACACCCGCTGACGCTGAACGGCCAGACGGTGTCCGTCGGTTACGAGGACCTGGCGATCTACCGCCTCCTCGCACAGGGCGTGGCCGTGGTCGTGACCGACTACGCCGGTCTGGGCGCGACGGACCGGCTGCACACCTATGTCAACCGGGTCGACGAGGGGCATGCGGTGCTGGACGGCGTCCGCGCCGCCCGCTCGGTCAACGGGGCCTCCGTCACGACCGCTTCCCGGGTGGGCCTGTTCGGGTACAGCCAGGGCGGCGGAGCGACCGCCGCCGCGGCCGAACTCCAGTCCTCCTATGCCCCCGACGTCACGCTCGCCGGGACCTACGCCGGCGCGCCGCCCGCCGATCTGACCTCGGTCACCAAGGCCGTCGACGGCAGCGAGCTGGCCGGTGCGCTGGGCTGGTCGCTGAGCGGCTTCCTCCAGTCCGACCCGTCCCTGAAGCCCATCGCCGAGGCGCATCTGAACGCCGCCGGCAAGGCCGCCCTCGCCGACCTGTCGACGATGTGCGTCGGGGACGCCCTCTTCGGCTACGGCTACGCGAAGAGCACCAAGTGGACGACCGACGGACGATCCGTCAACGACATCATCGCCGCCACGCCCGCGCTGCAGGCGTTCCTGGACAGCCAGCGCATCGGCACACGGAAACCGTCCGGCCCCGTCCGCCTGGCGACGGGGGTCAGCGACAACCTCGTCCCGCATGGCCAGGCCCGCCAACTTGCCGTCGACTGGTGCAAGAAGGGTGCCGACGTCACGTACAAGGCCGTCGTTCTGCCCAACGTCGGCAGCGCGCTCCTGAACCACTTCGCACCGCTGCTGACCGACCAGGGCGACGCCATCTCCTGGTTGACCGACCGGCTGTCCGGCAAGCGGGCCGCCGCCAACTGCTGGAGCCTGCCCGCACAGCCCTGACCGGGTCAGTCGGCGCGAACCGGCGGCGGCGTGGGCAGTGCCGGCTCAGGTCAGAGTTCGTAGATGCGTCCGGTCTGGGCGCCTTCGATGGAGCGGACGTATGCCTGTGACGGCGTTGATCCGCTGTGGTGCGAAGTGAAGGAGCCGCGCTCGGTGACGTGGGGCAGGCCCTGGCGGACCAGTTCGATCTGGGAGCGGACCTGGGTCGGTCGTGTCGTAGCGCAGGTCGCCGGAGCTGCGGCCGACGGTCAGGACGCGGTGGCCGCGCTCCTGCAGTGTGGTGTGGAGGGCCTGGCCCAGGGTTCCGGCGCCGCCGATCAGCAAAATGTTCATGCCTCCCGAGCATCAGTCGTTGAGGGGAGGCATTTCCCTCCAGGTGACGGACACCCTGTTCCGGCGGCAGCGGGTACTCGGCGAGAACCACCCCAACACCCTGCACACGCTGACCTGCGAGAGGACATCAGCTAGCAGCTGATAGGCAGTAAGCCAGTCGTGTGGGCGCAGCCGCGAAGAGCAGCCGGCCCAGATCCAGAAGGGCTTGCACAAAGAACCAACCGCCGGCGCACGGGCCCGTCGCCGCTCACCAGGCCCCAACTCCCTTGCATGCCCGCGGACCGTCCTCGCCAGATCCTCCATCGCTCCGCCCGCGCCCGCTCAGCACCGCCCGGGCCGCGTTCCGGGCATCGAGCGGGTCCGACTTGCCGCGCCAACGGCGGTCGGTCCGGTCGGGCCGGTTCACGTCGAGCACGTCACGCCCTGGGCCAGTGGGCAGCGGGACAGGCCGCCCCGAAGGAGCCGGTCCCCTCCACTCCGGCCCGCCGCACCGTGCCCAGCCCCCTGGCCCACTCCAGCATTTCGCGGTACCCGTCCGCAGTGGCCCGGAACACCTCGATGCCGATCACTGCCCCCACCAGGCAGAGCACAGCAGCCACATGAGCGTCACTGTGCATGTCCACGCCAAGGACCACCTCCCCCCGGCGTCGGCGGCCACGCGAGGCAGGAGACGTACTGGTCATGCCCATTCATCTTCCGACCCGAATGGCGCATCGCGTAGCCGGCACCGGACCGCGCGGACGGTCGGATTCGTGACGACGTCTGGTCGGCAAGCCCCTATCGATGAAATCGCCTCTGTCCGACCACAATCTCGAAGGCCGATCGACGTCACCCACTGCGCACGTCCCGCTCCGTCGGGAAGAAGAGATCACACAGGTAATGGATCACCCCGTCCCGCTCTCCGGGTAACGTCAAGGTATGAGTCATCCGCACCCCGAGCTCAAGTCCGCTCCGCCCCTTCCCTCAGGAGGGTTGCGGGTCGTTGCTCTGGGCGGCCTGGGTGAGATCGGCCGCAACATGACCGTCTTCGAGCACGCCGGCAAGCTGCTCATCGTCGACTGCGGCGTGCTGTTCCCCGAGGAGACCCAGCCCGGCGTGGACGTGATCCTGCCGGACTTCACCTCGATCCGGGACCGGCTGGACGACATCGTGGCCGTGGTACTCACCCACGGCCACGAGGACCACATCGGCGGCGTGCCGTACCTGCTGCGCGAACGGTCCGACATTCCCGTCGTCGGCTCCAAGCTGACGCTGGCGTTCCTGGAGGCCAAGCTCAAGGAACACGGCATCCGGCCGCGCACGGTGCGGGTGCGTGAGGGCGACCGGCGCGGCTTCGGGCCCTTCGACTGCGAGTTCGTGGCGGTCAACCACTCCATCCCGGACGGCCTCGCGGTCGCGATCCGCACCGGCGCCGGGATGGTGCTGCACACCGGCGACTTCAAGATGGACCAGTTCCCTCTCGACGACCGCATCACCGATCTGCGCGCCTTCGCCCGCCTCGGCGAGGAGGGCGTGGACCTGTTCCTCACCGACTCCACCAACGCCGAGGTCCCCGGCTTCACCACCTCCGAGCGTGAGCTGAACCCGGCGATCGAGCAGGTGATGCGCACCGCCCCGCGCCGGGTCATCGTCTCCAGCTTCGCCAGCCATGTGCACCGCATCCAGCAGGTCCTGGACGCCGCCCACCAGCACGGCCGCAAGGTCGCCTTCGTAGGCCGCTCCATGGTCCGCAACATGGGCATCGCCCGCGACCTGGGCTACCTGAAGGTCCCCTCCGGTCTGGTCGTGAGCCCGAAGGAGCTGGAGAAGCTCCCGGACCACAAGATCACTCTGGTGTGCACCGGCTCCCAGGGCGAACCGATGGCCGCGCTGTCACGGATGGCCAACCGCGACCACGTGATCCGCATCGGCAAGGGCGACACCGTCCTGCTCGCCAGCTCCCTCATCCCAGGCAACGAGAACGCCATCTACCGGGTGATCAACGGACTCACCCGGTGGGGCGCCCACGTGGTCCACAAGGGCAACGCCAAGGTGCACGTCTCCGGGCACGCCAGCGCCGGCGAACTCGTCTACTGCTACAACATCGTCAAACCCCGCAACGTCATGCCCGTGCACGGCGAATGGCGCCACCTGCGGGCCAACGGCGACCTCGCCATCCGTACCGGCGTCGACCCCGAGCGGGTCGTCATCGCCGAGGACGGCGTCGTCGTCGACCTCGTCGACGGGCGCGCGTCCATCACCGGCAAGGTCCCCGCCGGCAACGTCTACGTGGACGGCATGGAAGTCGGCGGCGCCACCGAAGCGTCCCTCAAGGACCGTCTCACCCTCGCCGCCGAAGGCGTGGTCACGGTGGTCGCGATCGTCGACGCTGACACCGGCGCCCTCGCCGAGGCCCCCGACTTCCTGGCCCGCGGCTTCGTCCACGACGACACCACCTTCGAGCCGGTCATCCCCGTCATCGAGAAGACCCTGGCCACCGCGGCCGAGGAAGGCGTCGGGGACGCGCGCCAACTCGAACAACTGGTCGCCCGCGCCGTGGCGAACTGGGCGTTCCGCACCCACCGCCGCAAGCCCCTCATCATCCCCGTCATCATCGATGCCTGAGCCACAGCCCGTCAGCACTCCCCTGGTTCCGGTCGAGGTCTCGCCGGCATCGAGTTCGGCACGGGAGTCAGCAGCCACCCCCGGAGGCCGGGGTGGCAACGCACTCCACATGATGCGTCATCGGAAACACCTCACAGTGAGCATGGTTGGGAGAAACCACAGGTCAATCCGGGTTTCCGGCTCGACGAGGGGCACCTATCAGGCGGCCGGAGCGTCAAACGAGCGTCACGACCGATCCGCACTGCCTCGGCCAGGTCGGCGGGCCGGGCAGGGCGGGCATCGACCGCTTGCCGTAGCGACGAGGCGATGCTCGGAGCAGGGTGCTCCTGCCGATGCCGCGACGACGAGTGTTCCGCCTCGGGCGACGGTGGCACCGAGGACGTGTCCCGGCGGGAGGGCCATCGGCGAATGGAGCAGTCGGCGACGTCGATGCCCTGCTCAGTGGACCATGACCGCATCACCGGAACGGTGGAGTCGCTCGCGGTGAGGAGCACGATTGTCGTGAGCCTTCGGTGTGCGGCCTTCGCGGTGGCTCGGGCTTCGGCGGCGTTCGCCAGTTGCTCGGCCTGGGCCGGCACACCGAGCGCGGCCGGGCTCAAGCGCCAGGCTCTCTCGGTGCTGACCGGCGCGGATCGGAGTCAGGTAGGGGGGCCAAAGGCCGCCGGTAAGCCGTGATCAGGCGGCCGGTTCGCCGGCCTCAAGGACGGCCTCAAGGACGGCCTCGATGTCGACCACGACATCGACCATGGCGCTGACGACGACTCCACCCCGGTCGACCACGTCGTTCCAGCTCACCCCGAAGTCATGGCGATTGATGCGGGTGGTGGCCGTGAACCCGGCGCGCCTCCTGGGGCCCATGTCTCGGCCGCCCTCCCACCAGGGGGTATCCCACTGTCCCAGGCAGGTGACGTCGAAGCGTACGGGATGCGTGACGCCCCGTACGGTGAGATCTCCGGTGACCTCGAATTCGGTTGCGCTGAGCTGATGAACGCGTGACCCGACGAATGTCCACGTCGGGTGCTCTTCGACGTCGAAGAAATCGGCACTGCGTAGATGGGCGTCACGCTGGGGCTGACCGGTGTACACCCCGGTCGCGTCGACGGTCGCCTCGACGCGGGCCTTCTCCGGCTCCTCGAGATCGACCTCCAGCCAGCCGTGCACGTTCTTGAACTGTCCGCGCACGTAGGTGACCATCATGTGCCTGGCGCGGAACTCCGCGCCGGTATGGCCGGGCTCGAAGAACCATCTCGTCGTGGCCATGTCGGCTCCTCTGGCACCGTTGCGCCCGGGGCGGTGAGTTGATCAGCCTCGCAGCATGCGGCGCCAAGGGCCGAGGGCGGCGGTCGCGGGCCCCTGGTGTCTGGTCATGCCCTCGGCGATGAGGGAGATGCCGACGCCCAGCATCCAGACATCCTTGGCCAGCACGGTTCCCTGCTCCGTGGGGCGCAGACTGCCTTCCTGACGCATGCCCGGCGTACGCAGGTAGAGCCCGAGAGTCCCGCAGGAGAATGAGGTGAGCGCAGCCCCGGCGACAGCGGCAGGGACGACCGGCAGGAGCAGCGCGGTGGCAATGGCGATCTCCCCGGTGGAAAGCAGCCGGGTGAACTTCTGGGCGTCGAGCTTGCCCAGGAAGGGGTAGGTGGCGGCGGCGAACTGCTGGAGTCGCTGAGCGGTGGCCTGGTCCGCGTTGCGTTTCGACAGTCCGGAGTTGAGGAAGAACGCACCGACGGTGAGCCTGAGTGGCAGTTGCCGCGCCGCGCAAGGCCATACCGAACCAGATGCCATACCGGGCCTCCCAACCGTCGCCCCGTCACCACCTTGCCACCCGTCCGAACCATGTCAAACGGGGAGTAGTCGCGGCCGAAGCGGCGTATCCCGGCGAGTGTCACCGCAACCGCGCCTACTCCACCTCCCAGACCGCCCTGGCTCAGATCCAGCAGGTTGAGGTGGAAGTCGTCGGTAGGCGGCACCTTCCGCTTGGGTCGAGCACCGGGGCGTATCCAGATCAGCCATCTGAACAGGCCTTTTACGTCGCGCCTTCCGTGAGGCGGAAGCCGTATTGCGTCCCTGTGGCGCCCTTGCGGACGATGTCGCCACCACCCAACGACGGGAGCCGCAGCCATGCCGCACACGACGAGTTTCGCCAGGAACCAGTGGTACGTCGCCGCCTACAGCCACGAGGTCGGGCGCGAGTTGCTCGGACGGACGATTCTCGGGGAGACCCTCGTCCTCTACCGCACGGAGGAGGACGGGACGCCGGTCGTCCTGCACGACCGGTGTGTGCACCGCCGCTACCCGCTGTCCGAGGCGCCGACCCGGCTCGACGGTGACCGGATCGTGTGCGGGTACCACGGGTTCACGTACGACACGACCGGTGCGTGTGTGTACGTGCCGGGGCAGAAACGCGTCCCGCGGACGGCGCGTGTCGCCTCGTACCCCGTCGTCGAGCAGGACTCCCTGATCTGGGTGTGGATCGGTGACCCGGCGCTCGCCGACCCCGAGAGCATCCCGCGGGCCAAGCACCTGGACTCCCCCGGCTGGGTCACCGTGCGCGGCATGGAGCCCATCGACTGCGACTACGGCCTCCTCGTCGACAACCTCCTGGACCTGTCCCACGAGACCTATCTGCACGGCGGCTACATCGGCACCCCCGAGGTCGCCGAGACACCGATCACCACCGAGGTCGACGAGGGCGCCGGCATCGTCCGGGTCAGCCGGCACATGGACGACGCCGAGTGCCCGCCGTTCTACGCCAAGTCGACCGGCATCGAGGGCCGCATCACCCGCTGGCAGGACATCGACTACCACGCCCCGTGCCTGTACCTGCTGCACAGCCGCATCGCCCCGGTCGGCGTGCTGCCCGAGGCGGACGGCAGCGACCCGAACGGCTTCCACACCGAGATCACGTACGCCATCACGCCGTCCGGCGACGGCAAGGTGTACGACTTCTGGGCGGTCTCCCGGGACTGGGCGACGGACGACGAGGAGGTCACCGAGTTCCTGCGCGGCAACAACCACACGGTCGTCATGCAGGACGTCACCGCCCTCAACCTGCTCCAGAAGACCCTCGGCACCGAGCGGCACGGCTACCAGGAGCTGAGCATCAACATCGACACCGGTGGACTCGCCGCCCGCCGTATCCTCGCCCGGCTGGTCGAGGAGGGCGCCAAGCCGATGGAGAAGGTCCAGTGACGAGCCCTACCGGCGAGATCTACCGCATCGAGTGGCTGCCGGGCACCGACGTCCTGCACGGCACCTGTCACTGCGGCCGCGAGCACACCGCGAAGGACCCGGTGGAGATGTGGGAGTGGATGCTCGCGCACCCACAAGGACACGAGCCGCGAGGAACCAGTTCATGAGTGACGTGTACGAAGCCGAACTCGTCGTCGACCGCAGAGAGTTCGCGGCCGACGGCGTGCTCGCCCTCACCCTGCGCCACCCGCTGGGCGAGCAGCTCCCCGCCTGGGAACCCGGCGCTCACATCGACGTCGTGCTCGGTCCGGAGCTGGAGCGGCAGTACTCGCTGTGCGGCGATCCGGCCGACCGGACGCGGTGGCGGATCGCCGTCCTGCGGGAGCCGGACGGGCGCGGCGGATCCGCCCATGTGCACGAGCAGGTGGGGCAGGGCGACAAGCTCCGGGTGCGCGGTCCCCGCAACCACTTCCGGCTGGAGCCCGCCCCCCGCTACCGCTTCATCGCCGGCGGTATCGGCATCACCCCGATCCTGCCGATGCTGGCCGCGGCCGAGGCGGCGGGCGCCGAATGGACGCTGCTGTACGGCGGGCGCAGCCGTCAATCGATGGCTTTCACCGAGGAGTTGGGGCCGCACGGCGCACGGGTCACCGTCGCCCCGCAGGACGAGTCCGGGCTGCTGGACCTCGCCTCCGTGCTGGACGACGTACCCGACGGCACCCTCGTCTACTGCTGCGGTCCCGGTCCACTGCTGGACGCCGTCGAGGAGCGCTGCCCGTCCGGTGCACTGCGCATCGAGCGGTTCCAGGCCAAGGAGCAACCGGTCGGTGAGGACGGAGAGTTCGAGGTCGGGCTGGCCCGGAGCGGGCTCACGCTGACCGTGCCGCCGGGGGTCTCCCTGCTGGACACGGTGCGGGCGGCCGGCGTCGAGGTGCTCTACTCCTGCACCGAGGGCACGTGCGGGACCTGCGAGACCGACGTGCTCGACGGAACCCCGGACCACCGGGACTCCGTCCTCACGCCGGAGGAGCAGGAGAGCGGCGAGACGATGATGATCTGTGTGTCGCGGTGCCGGGGGCAGCGGCTGGTCCTGGATCTGTAATCCGTCCTGGATCCGTGCCCCGCCCCGGATGCGTGACCCGCCCCGGATGCGTGATCCGCAGGTCGGCCTCGATCCCGGCGACGGTCGCCAGCAGATGCGGCAGCAGGTCCCGGCGTACGGAGTCGACGGAGTTGCGGCCGGCGTGCACGGCGATGTTCACGGCCGCGACCACCTCGCCGCTCCGGTCCCGCACCGGGGCGGCGACCGACCTCAACCCCTCCTCCAGCTCCTGGTCGACGACGGCGTAACCCTGACCGCGGACGCGGCGCAGCTCCGCCCGCAGGGCGTCCGGGGAGGTGATGGTGCGCTCGGTCAGGGGCTTCAACTCCACGCGGGCGAGCCGGACTTCGACCTCCTCGTCCGGCTGATGGGCGAGGATCACCCGGCCCACCGACGTCACATACGCCGGGAAGCGGGTGCCGACCGTGATGGTCGCGGTCATGATGCGGTGGGTCGGGACGCGGGCGACGTACACGATGTCGTCGCCGTCGAGAACGCACAGCGACGACGACTCCCGTATCTGCGCGACGAGTTGCTCCAGATGCGGTTCGGCGATCTGGGGCAGGGTGTAGCTGGAGAGGTAGGAGTAGCCGAGTTCCAGCACGCGCGGGGTGAGGCGGAAGAGCCGGCCGTCCTGGTGGACGTAGCCGAGGTCGGCGAGGGTGAGCAGGAGGCGGCGGGCCGCGGCGCGGGTCAGGTCACAGGTCTGGGCGACCTCGCTGAGCGTGCGGGCGGGATGCTCGGCGTCGAAGGAGCGGATCACGGCGAGGCCGCGCTCGAAGGACTTCACGAAGTGCGGTGCGCGGGCTTCGGCGGACATCGCCACCTCCAGAAGTGTCAACAATGTTGTCGTCGAATACCTTGCGAACCCATTGACCGGATCCGCTTGAGGCTTCTACCTTCCCGCTGAGCAACCTCGCGCACTACTGTGCGCCTTGCGCACAACCTGTCGGAACACCGCTGCACCGTTGTCTGTACAGGAGGAGCCATGCGTCGTCTGTCCGCCGGTCTCACCGCCGGCGCCCTGCTGTTCGTCGCGACGGCCTGCGGCTCGTCCGACGGCGGTTCACCGTCCGCCGGCACGTCGTCCGGCGGTGTCACCACCGTCAAGCTCGGGCTGATCCCGATCGTCGATGTCGCGCCGCTGTATCTCGGCCAGAAGAAGGGCTTCTTCGAGAAGCAGGGTCTGAAGCTGGAGTTCACCACCGCTCAGGGCGGTGCGGCGATCGTGCCGGGGGTGGCGAGCGGTCAGTTCCAGTTCGGGTTCAGCAATGTGACGTCCCTGATGGTGGCCCAGTCCAACGGCGTCCCCGTGAAGGCCGTCGCCAACGGGATCGCGTCGACCGGCGTGCGGGGCAAGGACTTCAACGGCCTGATGGTCAAGAAGGACAGCCCCATCAAGTCGGCGAAGCAGTTGGAGGGCAAGAAGGTCGCCATCAACACCCTGAAGAACATCAACGAGACCGCGGTCCGCCAGGCGGTGCGGGTGGCGGGCGGCGACCCGGACAAGGTGACCCTCGTCGAGATGGCCTTCGACCAGATGCCCGCCGCCCTCGACCAGGGCCAGATCGACGCCGCGTGCGTGGTCGAGCCGGCGACCGCCACCATCCGCAGCGAGGGCGGCCGGGAGATCGCCTCGCCGTTGATCGACATCGCGCCCGAGCTCACCGTCGCCATGTACTTCACCTCGACGCAGTACGCGCAGCAGAACCCGGACGTGGTCAAGAAGTTCCAGGACGCCACCGCCGAGTCCCTCGCGTACGCCGAGGCGCATCCGGACGAGGCCCGGCAGATCGTCACGACGTACACCAAGATCCCGGCGAACGTGCTGGACCAGGTGACCCTGCCCAAGTGGCCGGCCGAGGCGAACCGCTCCTCCATCGAGGCCCTGATGAAGCTCGGCGAGGAGGACGGCCTCTTCAAGAAGACGCCCGACCTGGACGCGCTGCTGCCGTGAGGGGCACCCACGGATGAGAGACGGGGACGCATGAGGGACGCAAACCCATGAGGGGCGTGAACGTCGCCCTCGGTGCGGCCGGGCTCGCGGTCTTCCTCGCCCTGGGCGAGGCGGTGCCGCGGCTCGGCCTGGTCAAGGAGGCCTACTTCCCGCCGACCAGCCGGATCGCCGACGCGCTCGCGGACGAGGTCGCCGACTCCGCCTTCTGGACCGCGCTCGGCGACACGCTCACCGGCTGGGCGCTGGGCCTGATGATCGCGTCCTGCGCGGGCATCGTGATCGGCGTGCTCGTCTCGGTCGTGCCGTATCTGCGCGAGGCGACGGCCTCCACCATCGAGTTCCTGCGCCCGATCCCGTCGGTCGCGCTCATCCCCCTGGCCGTCCTGCTGTACGGCACCGAACTGCGCTCGGTCCTCCTCCTCGTCATCTACGCCTCCTTCTGGCAGGTGCTGATCCAGGTCCTGTACGGCGTCCAGGACGTCGACCCCGTCGCCGAGGAGACGGCGCGGTCGTACGGCCTCGGCACCTGGGCGCGGATCCGGCATGTGCTGTGGCCGACCGCGCTGCCGTACGTCATGACCGGCGTGCGGCTCGCGGCGGCCGTCGCGCTGATCCTCGCCATCACCGCCGAACTCGTCGTCGGCGCACCGGGGTTGGGCAAGCGCATCGGCGTGGCGCAGGCGTCGCAGGCCGTGCCCGAGATGTACGCGCTGATCGTGGTGACCGGGCTGCTGGGGCTGCTGATCAACGTGGGCGCGAGGACCGTGGAGCGACGGGCGCTGGCCTGGCACCAGTCGGTGCGCGGGGAGGTGGCGGTGTGACGCGCGTACTGCTGCGGCTGGTCTTCGTGTTCGCGCTGCCCGCGCTGCTGGTCACCGTCTGGTGGGTGGCCTCCGCCGGGAGCACGGACGTGTACTGGCCGCCCTTGCGGACGATCCTGGAGGCCTTCCCGGACGTATGGACGGCGGCGCGGCTGAGGGAGGACGTGCTGCCCAGCGTGCTGCGGCTGGCGGGCGGCTACGCCCTGGCGGCCGTCGTGGGCGTGGCGGTCGGTACCGTCATCGGCTCCTATCGGCGGGTGCGGGCCGTGTGCGAACCGGTCCTGGAGTTCCTGCGGGCGGTGCCGCCACCCGTGCTGGTGCCGGTCATCATGCTGTTCGCGGGCATCGGCGACACCATGAAGGTCACGGTGATCGCGAGCGGCTGCGTGTGGCCGATCCTGCTCAACACCGTCGAGGGCGTGCGGGCGGTGGACCCGGTGATGGCGGAGACGGCACGGTCGTACGGCGTGACAGGCGTGGCCCGCCTGCGACACCTGGTCCTGCGCTCGGCGAGCCCGCAGATCTTCGCGGGCCTGCGTCAGGCCCTGTCCATCGGCATCATTCTCATGGTGATCAGCGAGATGTTCGCCGCCAGCAACGGTCTGGGCTTCACCATCGTCCAGTTCCAGCGGGGCTTCGCGATCCCGGACATGTGGACCGGCATCCTCGTGCTCGGTCTGCTCGGCTTTGTGCTGTCGGTCGTCTTCCAGTTGGTCGAGCGGCGGGTGCTCGGCTGGTACCACGGTCTGCGCGCCTCGACCCGGCGGTCGCCGTGAACATCGAGAAGGGGTGGTCCATGCTCGACGTACGCGGCCTGAAAAAGGTCTACGAGGGGTCGGGGCGGCGGGTGGAGGCGGTCCGCGACCTCACCTTCACGGTCGACGCCGGGGAACTCGTCTGCCTCGTCGGCCCATCGGGCTGTGGCAAGACGACACTGCTGAAGTGCATGGGCGGACTGCTCGCACCGACGGGCGGCGAAGTACTCCTGGAGGGGCGCAAGGTAACGGGCCCGCCGCCCGGGATGGCCTTCGTGTTCCAGGAGTACGGGCGCAGTCTGTTTCCCTGGATGCGGGTCGGCGAGAATGTAGAACTGCCCCTGAAGCAGAAGGACTTGAGCAAGGCGCGGCGCCGGGAGCTGGTGCGGGACGCGCTGGAGTCGGTCGGTCTCGCGGATGCCGTGGGGGCGTATCCGTGGCAGCTGTCGGGCGGGATGCAGCAGCGGGTCGCGATCGCCCGGGCGCTGGCGTACGAACCCCGTGTGCTGCTGATGGACGAGCCGTTCGCGGCGGTCGACGCACAGACCCGGGCCGATCTGGAGGACCTGGTCCGGGGGCTCTGGCGGGAGCGCGGCATCACGATCCTGTTCGTCACCCATGACATCGACGAGGCCGTCTATCTGGGCGAGCGGGTGATCGTACTGTCCGCATCGCCGACCGTCGTCCAGGAACAGCTGAAGGTCGACCTGCCCGCCCAGCGCGACCAGTTGCACACCCGCGTGGACCCGCGCTTCGCCGAGCTGCGGACCCATGTGTACGAGCAGATCCAGGCGGCGAAGCGCGGGGGGACCGACAATGCCGGCCCCCCCAGGAAGAGCGTCACCTGAGATACGCCTCCACCTCAGTCAACTACCCAGCGCGAGGCACCAAGGGCTTGCACAGCGGGCGTCACTGGCGGTCACACGTCGCTTGCGTCCAGCTCCGCCGGGCGGAGCAGGGGTGGTTGACGGCACCCCGCACCTACGTGATCGACGCCCCGTACAACCGGGTCCACCGGCCATGCCGGAGTTGTGCCTTCGGGGGCTCCCACGTGGGACCACCAAGACTAGAGTAACTGTTCGGAGTTGACCAACTCCACAGTGCTGTCACCTCGAAGCGCCGCCCTGAGAGCCGGTGGCGGTGGCCGGGCGGCCCTTGGCCAGGTTGCGGTGCGGATCCGGGTCCGGGTTGCCCTGGCCGGGCTGTGGCCAGGTCGAGCAGTCGGACCAGGTGCTGCTCCAGCCGGAGTTGCCGCCGCCGTCGGTGAGGGTGAAGGTGCCGGAGCCGGACGGGTAGGGGCAGTTGTAGATGCCCGCGGCGCCGACGCCGGTCGCCGTGACGTTGCGGAAGGTGGCGGCGCCCTGGGTTTCGGCCTGGACGACGACCGTGCCGGTGTTGCGTACGGTCGCGCCGTCGACGGTGACGTTCTTCGCCGCGAAGCCGCGCCCGCTGCCCGAGACGAACTCGAAGGCGCTGTACGGGCTGTCGGTGATGGTCGTGTTGGTGATGCGGACGTTCGCCTCGATGGCACTGTCGTAGGAGTCGACGCGCAGGGCGCCCATCGGGTGGTTCCAGTTGGGGTTCATCGCGCCCGTGCGGACGAGCGTGTTGCCGTCGACCGTGATCGTGCCGGACAGCGGGTGGAAGGGGTCCAGGAACTTCTGGTTGGAGATCGCGATGCCGCTGCCGAGGGCGTTGGTGTCGGAGATCAGGTTGTCCTTGACGGTGATGTCGGTGCCGCCGTAGATCGCGATGCCGTTGGCCAGGTTCGGCTGCGTGATGGTGTTGTTCTCGAAGCTGCTGTTGGTGTCCGGCGCGTACAACGACCACATGGCGAGCGCGTCGTCGCCCTGGTTGCGCAGGAAGTTGTGGCGGACCCGGACACCGCGCGCGTTGCCGTTGAGGTTGAGGCCGTCGGCGGTCATGTCGAGGAAGCGGTTGTTCTCGACGACCAGGTTGTCGTTGTTGCCCATCAGCCAGAGGCCGACCTTGAGGTGCTGGAGCCACATCCCGGAGACGGAACTGTTCGGCCCCAGCGAGCCGTTGACGAAGTTGTCGGGGTTGGAGTCGACCCGCTCGGTGACCTCGCCGATGACCGCGAAGTCCGTGATGTGGACGTTGCCGGAGGAGCTCGACTGGTCGATGAAGCGCGAGGTGCGCACGATCGAGTGCCAGCTGCCCGCGCCCTGGAGGGTGACGTTCTGGACGCCGCTGAGGGAGGATGTCAGCCGGTACTCGCCCGGCGGGATCCACACCACCCCGCCCTGCGCCGAGGCGATGGCGTCGCGGAAGGCCTGGGTGGAGTCGCCCTGGCCGCTGGGGTCAGCACCCTTGGACGTCACCGACACCGACCCGGCGGGCTGGCCGCCCGCCCCGGCGACCTGCTCGAAGTCGGCCACGTCGACGGTGACTTGAGCGTCGGCCGCCTCCAGGGCCACCTTGTCGCCCGCCTGCACGTTCTGGCCGAGCAGTAGTCGAGCGTTGTCGTAGAAGTGGTGGGTCTTGGCGCCGGGGATCCAGGCGGTGTCGACGTACGAGTACTTGGAGGTGACGGCGACGGTCTTGGCGAGCTTCGTTCCGTTGACGTACACGTCCAGGGAGCCGGACTGTCCGTCGGGGACGCTGTAGGCGACGTTCAGGGCGTTGGCCGCGCCCGGGGCCGTGAACTCGACGCGCTGGCCTGCTGCGAGGCGGACGGCCTGGCGTCCGGAGGCCTCGGAGGCGAGGGTGCCCTGGGTGTAGTCGGGGCCGATCTTCGTGCCGGTCGTGGTGGCGGACTCGGCCTCGACCGAGGTGAAGGGGAGGGTGGCGCCCGCGGCCGCGTGGGCAGTGGGGGCCGTTGCGGTGAGCAGGCCGGCGGCGAGGGCGACGGTGATCGCGGTCGAGGTGACGTTTGGCGTGATCCTGACAGATCTGCGCGTGTGCTGCATGGCTGATCCCTTCGGGGTGGGGGTACGGGGATAGCGGCCGCGGTCTCAGGCGCGCAGCCAGACCGCGGTGTCCTTCGGCAGTCGCCCCATGTCGTCCAAGGGGCCGCTGGCGAGGAGGAGTTCGGTGTGGGCGGGCAGGTCGGCGGGCTCGTCCGCCAGGTTCAGCACGCAGGTCACGCCCGGTGCGCGGGTGAAGGCGAGCACTCCGTGGGGTGCGGGCAGCCAGGTGAGTGGACCGTCCCCGAACACCGACCGGAGCGCGATCGCGCGGCGGTAGAGGGCGAGCATCGACGCGGGGTCCGCGGTCTGACGGTCGGCCGCGTACGCCGCCCAGTCGGCGGGCTGTGGCAGCCACGGCTCCTCATGTGAGCCGAAGCCCGCGTGCGGCGCGTCGGCCGCCCACGGCAACGGCACCCGGCAGCCGTCCCGGCCCGGGTCGGTGCGGCCGGAGCGGGCGTGCATCGGGTCCTCGATGCGGTCGAGCGGGATGTCGGCCTCGGGCAGGCCCAGCTCCTCGCCCTGGTAGACGTAGACGGCTCCGGGCAGGGCGAGTGACAACAGCGCGGCGGCGCGGGCCCGGCGGGTGCCGAGGGCGAGGTCGGTAGGGGTGCCGAAGGCCTTGGTGGCGAAGTCGAAGCCGGTGTCGGTCCGGCCGTAGCGGGTGACCGTGCGCGTCACGTCGTGGTTGCACAGCACCCAGGTCGCGGGAGCGCCGATCGGAGCGTGCTCGGCGAGCGTGTCGTCGATGGCCGTGCGCAGCCGTGCCGCGTCCCAAGGGCAGGTCATGAAGGAGAAGTTGAAGGCGGTGTGGAGTTCATCGGGGCGCAGATAGCGGGCGAAGCGTTCGGTGTCGGGGAGCCAGACCTCGCCGACGAAGACGCCGCCGTACTCGTCGGCGATCGCGCGCCAGGAGCGGTAGATGTCGTGGAGTTCGTCGCGGTCGACGTACGGGTGCGGGTCCCGGCCTTCGGTGAAGTCCGGCAGCCGGGGGTCCTTGGCGAGGAGGGCGGCGGAGTCGATGCGGACACCGGCGACCCCGCGTTCGAACCAGAAGCGCAGGATGTCCTCGTGTTCCCGCCGGACGGCCGGGTGGGCCCAGTTGAGGTCGGGCTGCTGCGGAGCGAACAGGTGCAGATACCAGTCGCCGTCGGGCAGCCGGGTCCAGGCGGGGCCGCCGAACTCGGAGCGCCAGTCGTTGGGCGGCAGTGCGCCGCGGCCCGCGCGGAAGTGGAACAGGTCCCGTTCCGGCCCGCCCTTGAGTGCCGCCCGGAACCAGGGGTGCTGGTCCGAGACATGGTTCGGCACGATGTCGACGAGGGTGCGGATGCCGAGTGCGTCCGCCTCGGCGATGAGTTTCTCCGCCTCGGCCAGGGTGCCGAAGGCCGGGTCGATCGCACGGTAGTCGGCGACGTCGTAGCCGCCGTCCTTCATCGGTGAGACGTACCAGGGTGTGAACCAGAGCGCGTCCACGCCGAGTTCGGCGAGGTACGGCAGCCGGGCGCGGACGCCCGCGAGGTCGCCGGTGCCGTCGCCGTCGCCGTCCGCGAAGCTGCGGACGTACACCTGGTAGATGACGGCGGTACGCCACCAGTCGTGCGCCTCACGGGCCGTCCGGGCATGGGTGGGCTGTCCCACGGTGGGTGCCTTTCTGTCGGAGGGGCGGCGTCAGCCCTTCGAGCCGCCCGCGCTGATGCCGGCGATGATGTGCCGCTGGAAGACCAGGAACATCGCGACCATGGGGATGCTGGCGATCACCATCGCGGCGATGAGCACGGTGAGCTGGATGTTCTGCGACAACTGCACGAGGGCCACGCTGACCGGCTGTTCGTCGGTGTCGGAGAAGACCATCAGCGGCCACAGGAAGTCCTGCCAGACGGCGACCAGCGCGAAGATCGACACGACGCCGAGCACCGGCCGGGACATGGGCAGCACGATCGACCACAGGACGCGCAGCCGGCCGGCCCCGTCGATCTCGGCGGCCTCCAGCGCATCGCGCGGGATCTGGTCGAAGAACCGCTTCAGCAGGTAGAGGTTGAAGGCGTTGGCGACGGCCGGGAGCCAGATGGCGAGGGGGTCGTTGAGCAGGCCCAGGTCGGCCACGGTCAGGTACTTCGGCACCACCAGCGCCTGGGCCGGGACCATGAGGGTGGCGAGGATGCCGCCGAGGATCACCTTGCCGAAGGCGGGCCGCAGCTTGGACAGGGCGTAGGCGGCGGCCGTACAGAACACGAGCTGGAACGCCCATGCGCCGGACGCCTGGACCACCGTGTTCCACAGGTGCGTCGGCAACCGCATCAGTTCCCAGGCATCGGTGTAGCCGCTGAGGCGCCATTGCTCCGGTACGACCGTGGGAGGCGTCCGCGCCACCTCGTCCGGGGATTTCATCGCGCCGGTCACCATCCAGTAGACCGGGAAGAGGAAGGCGAGCGCGAAGAGCAGGACGACCCCGGAGAAGACGGTCCAGTAGGCGGCCTTCCCGCGTGGGCGGGCCAGCACGGCCGGGGAGACGAGGGTGCGGGTGGTGCTCATACGTCCCCCTCGGTGCGGGTCAGCCTCAGGTACAGGACGGAGAACAGGCCGAGCAGCGCGAGGAGCAGCACGCTCAGTGCGCAGGCGCCGCCGAAGTCGTTGTAGAGGAAGGCGTACTTGTAGATGAGGTAGAGGACGGTGACCGTGGCGTTCTCGGGGCCGCCGCCCGTGATCACGAACGGTTCGGTGAAGACCTGCATCGTGGCGATGATCTGAAGGAGCATCAGCATGAGGATCACGAAGCGGGTCTGCGGGATCGTCACATGGCGGACGCGTTGCAGCAGGTTCGCGCCGTCGAGTTCGGCCGCCTCGTACAGCTCCCCCGGGATGGACTGGAGCGCCGCCAGGTAGATCAGGACGGTGCCGCCCAGGTTGGCCCAGGTGGCGACGATGACGAGGGAGACCAGGGCCGTGTCGGCGCCGTTGGACCAGTTCGACGTGGGCAGGTGCAGGAACCGCAGCGCCTCGTTGGCGAGGCCGGTTCCGGGGTCGTAGAACCACTTCCACAGCAGGGCGCTGACCACCGGCGGGATCATCACCGGCAGATAGACCACGACCCGGAAGAACGCCTTGGCGTGCCTCAACTCGTTGAGAACCAGGGCGAGTACGAAGGGGACCGCGAAGCCGATCAGCAGGGCGAGCAGCGTGAAGGTGAGCGTGTTGCGCCAGGCCGCCGCGAACTCCGGGTCGGCGAAGACACGGGTGAAGTTGGCGGTGCCGACCCACTCGGGGTCGCTGCCGGGCGTGTACTTCTGGAAGGCGATCACGACCGCGCGGATCGCCGGGTACCAGGAGAAGAGGGCGAAGCAGACGACGCCGCCGAGGAGGAACCCGTAGGCGCGGGCCTGGTCGGTGAGACGGCGCCGCCTCCGCTCCCCTGCCGGGTGCGGCGCCTGCATCGGGCGGACCGCGACCTTCTCCGCGGTCTTTTCCATGGTTCGTCGCTGAGCCGTCCTGGTCACGGCCCGTCAGTCCCGCGCCAGGATGCCGTCGATCTTCCCGGACGCGTCCTTCAGGAGCCGGTCGATGTCAGCGTCCTCCTTGGTGAGGACGGCGGAGACGACGCCGTCGAGGACGGAGTAGATCTGCTGGGCGTGCGGTGGCTCGATCTTCATGTCGAGGCTCTGGTTGCCGTCGAGGAAGGCCTGGTAGTTCTCCACCGGGACGTTGGCGTTGGCCTCCTTGACCTGCTGGTCCTTGGTGTCGGCGGGGCCGGTGAAGAGCCGCGGTTCGGGCAGTCCGACGGGGGCGTCGTTCTTCTTGGCGCGTGCGTAGTCGCCGAGGTAGCCGTCGCCGGGCGTGAGGAACATGTGGTCGAGCCACTTCAGGCCGGCGCGGATCTGCTCGGGGCTCGCCTTCTTGTTGAACATGTAACCGTCGCCGCCGATGAGCGTGCCCTTGCCGCCGGGCATGGGGGCGAGGGCGAGGTCCTTGTAGTCGCCGCCCTTCTCCTTGACCAGGATCGGGATGTTGTCGGGCGCGGCGAGGTACATGCCGAGCTTGCCGGAGCCCATCATCTGCTGGACGTCGTTGATGACGAGGAGCTGCTTGCTGCCCATCGAGTCGTCCGTGAAGCGCATGTCGTACAGGTTCTGCAGCACGGCGCGGCCCTCCGGCGTGTCGACGGTGGCCTGCTTGCCGTCGGCGCTCACCACGTCGCCGCCCTGGGAGTAGAGCTCGGCGGTGAAGTGCCAACCGCCCTGGTTCTGGGCGCTGTAGTCGGCGTAGCCGACGGTGCCGTTGCCGAGAGCGGCGATCTTCTTGGCGGCGGCGCGGACCTCCTCCCAGGTGGCCGGGGGCTGTTCGGGGTCGAGTCCCGCCCGCTCGAAGAGCTTCTTGTTGTAGATCAGGCCCATCGAGTAGCCGGTGCGCGGGATGCCGTAGATCTTGCCGTCGACGGTGTAGATGTCGCGCAGCTGCTGCTGGATGGTGTCGTAGCTCTTCAACTCCTTGACGTACGGCGTGAGTTCGGCCGCCTGGTTGATGTCCACGACGTGCCGGGCGTCCGTGAAGTACGTGTAGAAGACGTCCTCCATCTGCCCGCCGGCGAGCTTCGCGTCGAAGGTCTTCGGGTCCTGGCAGGGGAACGCGTCATGGGCCACGACGTCGATGTCCGGGTTGGCCTTCTCGAAGGACGCGATGTCCTGCTCGAAGAACTGACGGTCGACCTTGGCGCTCTTGGGCGGCATGCAGTTGACCGTGATACGGGTCTTACCGCCGCTCGCCGCGTCGTCGTCCGACCCGCAGGCGGAGACGGCGAGGGCGAGGGAGCAGACGCTCAGCGCGGCAAGGGCACGGCGGAACCCGGTGCTTCTCATCGGTGGACCCCTCTGGGCTCTGGGCAGGAGCGGTGGGCGCCGCACACTCAAGCACCGGCGACAGGGGTTCGCAAGATGTCGCGCACAGTTTGCAATTTTTGAACAGAGGAAGGGATCTCAGGAACGAGGCGCCTGCGCCGTGGATCCGCGCACCACCAGCTCCGGCTCGAAGAGCAACTCCTCGACGGGTACGGCCGTGCCCGCGATCTGCGCGTTCAGCAGCTCCACGGCCGCCCTGCCCATGGCCTCGATGGGCTGACGGACGGTGGTCAGGGGCGGTTCCGTGCAGTTCATGAACGCCGAGTCGTCGTACCCGACCACGGAGATCTCCGACGGCACGTCAAGTCCCTTGCGGCGGGCGGCCCTGATCGCCCCGAGCGCGAGCGGGTCACTGGCGCAGATGATGCCGGTCACCCCCCGGTCGATCAGCCGGGAGGCCGCCGCATGACCGCCCTCGATGGAGAAGATGGCCCGCGCGACGTGCCCCTCGGGCAGATCCCCGGCGATACCCCGCGCGGCGGCAAGCTTGCGTGCCGACGGCACGTGGTCGGCCGGCCCGAGCACGAGCCCGATGCGCTCGTGGCCCAGCGAGGCGAGATGGCGCCAGGCCTGCTCCACGGCCACGGCGTCGTCGCAGGACACGCCCGGGAAGCCCAGGTGCTCGATGGCCGCGTTGACCAGCACGACCGGGATGTTGCGGTCGGCGAGCTCCTGGTAGTGGTCGTGCGGCGCGTCGGCCTGGGCGTACAGCCCGCCCGCGAACACGACGCCGGAGACCTGCTGTTGCAGCAGCAGCGCGACGTAGTCGGCCTCGGAGACACCGCCCTTGGTCTGCGTGCACAGCACCGGGGTCAGGCCGAGCTGGGCGAGCGCTCCGCCGATCACCTCGGCGAACGCCGGGAAGATCGGGTTCTGCAGCTCCGGCAGCACGAGGCCGACCAGCCGGGCGCGTTCGCCGCGCAGTTGGGTGGGCCGCTCGTAGCCGAGGACGTCCAGGGCGGACAGCACCGCCTGCCGGGTGGCCTCGGAGACGCCGGGTTTGTCGTTGAGCACCCGGCTGACCGTGGCCTCGCTGACCCCGACCTTCTTCGCCACTTCAGCAAGTCGTCGCGTCATGAGCGCAAGAATAACGCAAGAAGCGCAAGCGGCTTGCGTTGCGATGCCACCTTGCCTTGCGCAGCCGCCTACTTCTTCGCCGCCCAGAGTCCGCGAACGTGCCCGAGGTGACGGGTCATGACCTCGTGTACGGCCTCCTCGTCGCGGGCGATCAGCGCGTCGAGGAGTTCGAGGTGCTCCTCGGCGGAGGCCAGCAGGCGGCCCGCCTCGACGAGCGCGGTGAGGCCGTAGAGGCGGGAGCGCTTGCGCAGGTCGCCGACGACCTCGACGAGGTGGGCGTTGCCGGCGAGGGCGAGCAGGCCGAGGTGGAAGCGGTTGTCGGCCTCGACGTAGGCGATGAGGTCACCGGAGACGGCGGCCTGCACGATCTCCCTGGCGGCGGGACGCAGCGCCTCCAGGGAGACCTTGTCGGCGGTCCGGGCCAGCTCCACCACCGTGGGGATCTCGATGAGCGCCCGGATGTGCTTGTACTCGTCGAGCTGCTTCTCGGAGACCGCGGTGACCCGGAAGCCCTTGTTGGGAACCGTGTCGACCAGGCCCTCCTTGACCAGGTCCAGCATGGCCTCGCGCACCGGCGTCGCCGAGACGCCGAAGCGGGTGGCCAGCGTCGGCGCCGAGTACACCTCGCCCGGGAGCAGTTCCCCGGCGATCAGCGCGGCGCGCAGGGCGTCGGCGACCCGCTCCCGGTAGCTGCTCTTCTTGCCGCCCAGGGTGGGCAGCGCCGGGCCGGCTGCGGCGGACGGGGCGCTTGTGCGCTGGGCGGCCATGGGTCCTGGGTCTCCTAGCTGTGCAATGTCACGCGGTACGCGGCCTCATTATTCCCGCCGCTCGGGATCCTCGACCCGCAGAACCCTCGATGCTCAGAGCACGAACCCGGCAGGGAACGGGTCCGACGGATCGAGCAGGTACTGCGCCGTGCCCGTGATCCACGCACGGCCGGTGAAGCTCGGCAGGACGGCGGGGCGCCCCGCGACCTCCGTGGTGCCGAGGAGGCGTCCGGTGAAGCGGGTCCCGATGAACGACTCGTTCACGAACTCGGTGTGCAGCGGCAGTTCGCCCCGGGCGTGCAGCTGCGCCATCCGCGCGCTGGTGCCCGTACCGCAGGGTGAGCGGTCGAACCACCCGGGGTGGATCGCCATGGCGTGCCGGGAGTGCCGGGCGGTGGCGCCGGGGGCGATCAGGTGGACGTGGTGGCAGCCGCGGATGGACGGGTCCTCGGGGTGGACGGGCTCCTCCTCGGCGTTGATCGCCGCCATGAGGGAGAGCCCGGCCTGAAGGATGTCGTCCTTGCGCGACCGGTCGAAGGGCAGCCCGAACTCCTCCAGCGGCAGGATGGCGTAGAAGTTGCCGCCGTACGCCATGTCGTATGTCACCGTGCGCCCGTCGGCCAGTGCGATCTTGCGGTCGAGGGCGACGGAGAAGGAGGGCACGTTCTGAAGGGTGACCGCCTTCGCGGCGCCGTCCTCCACGGCCACCTCGGCGACGACCAGGCCCGCCGGGGTGTCGAGCCGGATCGTGGTGACCGGCTCGACGACCTCGACCATGCCGGTCTCGACGAGCACCGTCGCCACACCGATCGTGCCGTGCCCGCACATCGGCAGATAGCCGGAGACCTCGATGTAGATCACGCCCCAGTCGCAGTCGGGGCGGCTGGGCGGCTGCAGGACGGCGCCGCTCATCGCCGAGTGGCCGCGCGGTTCGTTCATCAGGAGCTGCTTGATGTCGTCGCGGTGCTCACGGAAGTACAGGCGCCGCTCGTTCATGGTCGCGCCGGGGATCGTGCCGATGCCGCCGGTGATCACGCGGGTGGGCATGCCCTCGGTGTGCGAGTCGACGGCGTGCAGGACGAGTTTGCTGCGCACGGTCCAGCCTCCTTTGCGGTGACGCGAGTTGCGATGACGCGAGTTGCGAGAGCGCGGGTGCGGTTACGCGAGCCCTGCGGCGACGGCCTTCTCGGTGGCGGCGCGGACGGCCGCCTCCTGCTCGGGCAGCAGCGGGACCCGCGGCGGGCGGACCGGGCCGCCGTGCCGACCGACGAGGTCCATGGACAACTTGATGGCCTGCACGAACTCCACCTTGGAGTCCCAGCGCAGCAACGGGTGCAGTTGCTCGTACAGCTTCTTGGCCGTGCCGAGGTCGCCGTCGACTGCGGCGCGGTACAGCTCGACGGAGGACTTCGGCAGCGCGTTCGGGTAGCCGGCCACCCAGCCCTTCGCACCCGCGATGGCGAGCTCCAGCAGCACGTCGTCGGCGCCGATCAGCAGGTCGAGTTCCGGTGCGAGTTCGGCGAGTTGGTAGGCGCGGCGGACGTCGCCGGAGAACTCCTTGACCCCCTGGATGCACCCCTCGCCGTGCAGCTTGGCGAGCAGTTCGGGCACGAGGTCGACCTTGGTGTCGATGGGGTTGTTGTACGCCACGATCGGCACGCCCGCCTCGGCGACCTCGGCGTAGTGGGCGAGGACGGAACGCTCGTCGGCGCGATAGGCGTTGGGCGGCAGCAGCATCACGGCCCCGCAGCCCGCGTCGCGCGCCTGCTCGGCCCAGCGGCGGGACTCGGCGGATCCGTAGGCGGCGACGCCGGGCATCACGCGCGCGCCGCCGATGGCGGTTACGGCCGTCTCGACGACCTTGGCCCGCTCCTCGGGGGTGAGGACCTGGTACTCGCCGAGCGAGCCGTTCGGGACGACGCCGTCGCAGCCGTTCTCGACCAGCCAGGCGCAGTGCTCGGCGAACCTGCCGTGGTCGACGGAGAGGTCGTCGTTCAGCGGGAGCGCGGTGGCGACGAGGACGCCGCGCCAGGGGCGGCTGCCGGAATCGAGGGTGGTGGAGCCATGGGTCATGAATTTCCCTCTCAATAGCGTGTGACATTTTACTGATGGTCGGTCTCTCCGGCCCGGGCCAGAACCCCGAGCGGCACCGGACGGGCGAACGGCCGCCGGGACGGGGTGAGTTCGCACCCGGCGAGCCCCGCGACCGCGGGCCCGCACATCCGCCCCTGGCACCAGCCCATCCCAGCCCGCGTCAGCAGCTTCACGGTGCGCGGGTCACCGGCCCCGAGCTCTGCCACGGCCTCACGGACCGCCCCGCCGGTGACCTCCTCGCAGCGGCACACGACGGTGTCGTCGGTGACCTGCTCGGTCCAGTGAGCGGGCGGGACGTACACGGAGTCGAGCGCGGCGAAGAACGCGCGCAGTCGGGTACGGACCTTGGCGGCCGCCGCCCATGCGCCCGGGTCGGGTGCGATACCGCACAGGCGCGCCGCGGCCGAGCGTCCGGCGATATGGCCCTCGGCGAGGGAGAGGGCGTTGCCGCCGATGCCCGTGGTCTCCCCGGCGGCCCAGACGCCGGGTACGTCGGTGCGCTGCTCGGCGTCGACGTGCACGCCGAGCCCGTCGAGCCGGCAGCCCAGTGTCTCGGCGAGGTCGGTGTGCGGGAGCATGCCGTGGCCGACGGCGAGGGTGTCGCAGGGGATACGGCGCTCACTGCCGGGCCTGACCCGCCCGTCGCCGTCGAGGTGGGCGACGGTCACGGCCTCCAGCCGCTCGGTGCCATGCGCCTCGACGATCGTGTGCCGGGCGAGGATTCGCACCCGGTGGCGCAGCAGTTGGGCGGCGAATCCGGCCCCCTCGACGACCTTGCCGGGCTGTGCCGCCAGCGCGCGGGACTGTCGTAGGAAGGCCTTGGGGTCGGCGGAGTCGACGAGCGCGGCCACCTCGACCCCGGCCGCGGCGAGTCCGGTCGCCACGGGGAGCAGCAGCGGGCCGGTCCCGGCGACCACGGCGGTGCGTCCCGAGACGGCGAGGGAGCCCTTGAGCATGGCCTGGGCGCCGCCCGGGGTGACGACACCGGGGAGGGTCCAGCCGGGAAAGGGCAGCACCTTCTCGTAGCCGCCGGTGGCCAGGAGCACGGCGTCGGCGGGTACTTCGGCCGGCTCCTCCTGTTCGGGGCCGAGGAGGGCGTGCACGGTGAAGCCCTGGTCAGGGTCGGCACGGTGCTCGACGAGCCAGACATGATGCTCCGTCAAGTGCCGTACGGTGCCTGCTCGGACGTACCGGTCGAGCCCGTCCCTCAGCCGCTCCCATGTGCGCCACTGGTGGTGCAGGGCCTGCGGTCGGCGCGCGCCCAGCCCGGCCGCGGGCCGACGGTAGAACTGCCCGCCCGCCTCCGCCGCCGAGTCGACCAGCGTGACCCGGATGCCCTGTGCCGCGGCGGCCACGGTCGCGGCCAGCCCCGCCGGACCCGCGCCGATCACGGCGAGGTGCGGGTCCGCCCCTCCGCGGTTCGGGTCAGTCATCGTGGCCCGTCCCTTCCTGGGTGCGGATGGCGTCACCCGGGTGCAATGGCACCAGGCAGGCCCGCTGGTTCGGGCGGTCGTTGACGGTCACGAGGCAGTCGAAGCACACGCCGATGCCGCAGAAGACCCCGCGCGGCCGGCCCTGGCCCCGAGTGCTGCGCCACGACGTGACACCGGCGGCCCACAGCGCCGCGGCGACCGTCTGGCCGGGCAGTGCCTCGATCTCACGGCCGTCCAGGGTGACCGTGAACGCCGGGCCGGGGTGGGCGTCGGCAAGCTCCAGCGGGGTTCTCACGCGGCCTCCTCGGCGAAACGGTCGGGGCGCAGCGGTGTCAGGTCCAGGTCGGGGGTCTTCGCGGTCAGCGCTTGGGCGATCAAGTGGCCGGTTCCGGTGGCGAGTCCGATGCCCGCGCCCTCGTGACCGCAGGCGTGGTACAGCCCGGGGACACGGGGATCCGGTCCGACGGCGGGCAGGTGGTCGGGCAGATACGGGCGGAAGCCGAGGTAGGAGCGCATCGCGCGCACCCGCTCCAGGAACGGGAACAGCCGGGTCGCCCCCGCGGCCAGCGCCCGCACGACCGGCAGCGAGAACGTCCGGTCGAAGCCGACCCGTTCCCGGCTCGCCCCGATGAGGATCGGCCCCGCGGCCGTGCCCTCCACGACCGGTGAGGTCTGCAGCGCGGCCGAGTCGCTGGCCACGTCGGCCACGTAGTCGGCGGCGTACACCTTGTGGCGGACGCGGCGCGGGAGGGGTTCGGTGACGAGGACGAAGCCGCGCCGGGGAAGGACGGGCAGGTGGACGCCCGCGAGTGCGGCGAGCTCGCCGCCCCAGGTGCCGGCCGCGTTGATGACGGCCGGGGCGTGGATGTCCCCCTTGTCCGTGCGGACCCCGCGCACGGCGCCGTCCGGCGAGCGCAGGACGTCGGTCACGGTGTGGCCGGTCAGCAGGCGGGCGGTGGAGGCGCGCAGCAGGTGGGCGGCTGCCAGGGCGGGCATGACCTGGGCGTCCTGGGGGTAGTGGACGGCGCCGGGCAGGCCGGGGGCCAGATGGGGTTCCAGGTCGTGGAGCCGGTCACCCGGCACCGGTTCGGCGACGACCCCGGCGGCACGCTGCCCTGCGGCGAACCGCTCCAGCGCCGCGAGTCCGCCGGGCGACGAGGCCACGACCACTCCCCCTTTGGCCTCGTGCTCGACGGCCGCACCGAACTCCCGCGCCAGTTCGTCCCACAGCCGACCGGACAGCAGCGCGAGGTCCAGCTCGGGGCCCGGTTCCTTGTCGGAGACGAGGAGATTGCCCTCCCCGGCCCCGGTCGTGCCGCCGGCCACCGTGCCACGGTCGACGAGGATCACGTCGAGGCCCGCCCGGCCCGCGTACAGGGCACAGGCCGCGCCCACCATTCCGGCGCCGACGACCACGACATCGCAGGTCAGTCGCTTGCTCACGCCAGTACTATGTCACATGTCGCTGATGCTGGGAATGACACCGACACCAGGAATGACGCTGAGGCAGGGCACGAGGGAACTCGACCCCGTCACGGGCCAGAGGCCGTCCTTGCTGACGGGGCGCCGTCGGCGACCTGAACGCCGACGGTGCCCCGTTCAGTCCTCGGAGTTGCGCACGATGCTCAAGTGACTCGCGGTGCGGCGTACCCCACGCCCCCTGGGCCGGTCGCGGCGCGCCTCGCGCAGCACCAGGGTCAGCCGGGTGTAGCCCAACTCCTGAAGGGTCCTGGGCGTCTCGTCGACGACCCGGCACTCGGTCGCACCCCAGCGCGGGTCGGGGTGCAGCAGCGGTCGTACGGCACCGTCCTGTGCGACGGCCCGCTCGCCGACCGCGCGGATCCAGTGCGGCAGGCCCTGCCGGTAGGCGGCCTCCATGATCGGGTCCTGGGCGATCTCCCGGCGGATGGCCTGCAGCCCGTGGTCGTGGCCGTCGCGTTCCAGGGCGGCGGTGAAGTGGGCCAGCATCGGCAGGCACCACCTGGACTCATGCTCACCGAGGACGGTGTTCGCGTCCGGGTGAAAGAGGACGAACCTGAGGAAGTTGTCGCCGGGCATGGCCGTCGGGTGCGGGCCCACACCGCGGAAAAGTGACGCGAAAGCGGTGTTCGCCAGAACGACGTCCCAGCGGTGGTCGAGGATGACGGACGGGAAGGGTACGGCCTCCACCAGAGCGGCGTAGTCCCGCAGATAGGCCTGGGCCTCGCAGCTCTCGGGGACGGGCCGCGGCTCGAACCACTGCCCACCTGCCTGATATGCCATCGGGAGGTCACCCCTCTTGCCTATGCGGCCTTCACGCGGCGCCTTGATCCTGCTGCCCTGGTCGGAGCCGTGTCAACTATCGTGGCATTCCACGCTTGTTGACGGCTGAAATTGGCCACAGTTGTGGCGAGACCTGGATGTGAGTTCGAACCAGCGGGTAATCTCCGTCCAGTTCACGGCAACCGCTTGTGAGAAGCCTGTGAGAGACGTAGGAGATCTGTCGGTGACGGATGGCATCGAGGGTCCGGGCGCCACGTCGACGGCTGCGCTGCCGGCCGTCGTCGCTCGTATCACCGCGCTCGCCGACCGGCTCGGCGTGCCGCACGCGGAGGTCTTCGACACCCGTCGCCTGTCCGTGGCCTCAGGCGTCCCGGAGCCCGTGGTCAAGGCCCTGCTGAGCGGCCGCCTGGCGGGTGAGCCCGACGTACAGGCCCGCTTCCTCCAGCGCCTGGACCTCCTGCGCCGTACCCGCCTCAAGCCGAACGGCCGCAAGTACACCCAGCAGGAGATCGCCGACGGCGCGGGCATGTCGCGCCAGCAGGCGGGCGCCCTCATCAACGGCGACCGGCGCCCCACCATGGAGCACTGCGACGCCATCCAGCGCTTCTTCCGCGTGCACGCCGGCTTCCTCACGGCCGAGGACCCCGAGGCACTGGCGGGCGCCCTCCAGCGCCCCGAGCAGGATCTGCTGCAGAAGCTCGCCGAGCGCGAGACGGCGCAGGCCACCGAGGATCCGCTGGAGAAGCTCCTCCAGGACCACGGCGTACGCGGAATCGCCTGGCGGGCCGCCCAACTGCCCACCGACCAGCACCGTGACAAGGTCGCCGAGTGGCTGGACATGCTCTTGGAGAGCGTCAAGCGGCCCGAGTCGTGATGTGGGAGAACGGGAGACTTGTGGGCATCGGTAGGGAAATGCGCCGCCTGTGCGGCGAGTTGGTCGCGGAGCTGACGCTTCCCGCGCCCGCGGCGCCCGAGAAGTTGTACGGCGCCCTGTGCGACGCGATGAGCAGACGCCGCGGCCGTCCCGTCCTCTTCCGTACGTCCGCCTTCCCGCCCGGCACCGCGAGCGGGCTGTGGCTGGACATGCCCGACCAGGATCTCGTCGTGATCGAGGAGCGCACCGCGCCCGACCACCAGTTGGTGATCCTCGGCCATGAGCTGTGGCACATGAAGGCCGGCCACTGCAGCCACAGCGTCGACGGCGCCACGGTGGCGGCTCGTCTCCTGGACGACGAGGCCGATCTGCGCTCGACGGTCCTGAAGGTCGCCGCCCGCAGCCACTTCGACCAGGCCGAGGAGAAGGAGGCCGAGACCTTCGGACTCCTGCTGGCCAGCAAGTGCCGCACCTGGCTGGCGGTTTCGTCGGCACGGGGCCAGCGGGACCACTTGGCGGGCCGGATCGAGGCGTCGCTCGGTTACCTCGGGCCACAGGGCTGACCCGGCACGCCTCGGCTCACGTCGCGCTGCGTTCGCTCGCCTCCCGCAGGTCGCGTTCCCTCGCGCGCGAACGGGCCGTGTCCGGCTGCCCCGCGGCCGTGCCGGGCCGCCCCGTCCGCAGCAGCTCACGCCAGGACTCGCGGCTCCAGTCCGCGCGGGCGGTGGTGGCCGTGAACTCCTCGACCAGCGCCACGAACCGGGCCGGGTCGGTATGGAAGGGGAAGTGCCCCGCTCCCTCGAAGATCTCCAGCCTGCTGCCCGGCATCGCCTCATGCGCCCCGTACGCGTGCCGCACCGGCACCACGCTGTCCCGGTCGCCCCACAGCAGCATGGTCGGCATGCCCTCGGTCAGATAGCAGCGGTCCAGCATGGTGACCACCTGGCCACGCCAGTCGACGACCGCCCGCAGGGTACGGATGAAGGCGTTGCGCGAGGTCTCGTCGGGCAGCGCGTCCACCAGAGTGAGCAGTTCCGGCGCGTCCTGACCGAGATCGGTGTCCAGGAGCCTCATCAGCCGTACCGCCAGCCCCACTTGGAGCCGCATCCCCGGCAGCCGCAGCGTCGACAGCATCAGATGCGCGCCCGGCAGCGAGACCAGCCGCAGCACCGGGTTGACCTCGCGGCCCACCCCGCCCGCGCTGACCAGGATGAGCCGCTCCGTACGCTCGGGGAACTGGTAGGCGAACTGCATCGCCACTCCCCCGCCCAGCGAGTGCCCGACCAGCGTCGCCGACTCGATGCCGAGGGTGGTCAGCAGATCGCGCACGCCGTTCGCGTAGGCGGCCACCGAGTAGTCGGCGCGCGGCTTGTCGGAGGCGCCGTGGCCGAGCAGGTCGGGGGCGATGACGGTGTGCGTGCGGGCGAGGTCGGGGATCAGCTCGGCCCAGGTGTCGGAGGAGTCACCTATGCCGTGGATCAGCACCAGCGCCGGACCCTCGCCGGCCATCCGGAACGCGCGCCGGTAGCCGTGCACGACGCGGTACTGCAACTCGAGTTCTCCGTCGCCCACCGGGCGCAGCCGTACGGCGCGCGCCTGGCGCGGTCCCGGGATGTCGACCACGCTTCTCGCCCCAGTTCCTGTCGCCGTTCCAGTGCCCGTGCCTGGCCACTTCCTGACCTCGTCCCCTGCCACGAGAGCGCGGCCGAAAGCCCTTCCCCCAGCGTAGGACGGCTTTCCCACAAGGGATTTCGGGGAGGTTTCGCCTCCGCTAAGCGGGCGAACGGAGGTGTGGCCGGGCCCGATTGTCAGTGGTGGGCGGCAAGCTGGTGGTACGCCCTCATATGCAGGGCGTGACGCGACGACGCCGACTTGGGGAGAGCCGACCGATGCCCACCGCCGTACTGACCGACCGCGAGCGCACCGCCGTCCAGGCCTATCTGCGGCTGTTGCACACCGTACGAGCCGCGTTCGACGCTCCCCCGGGCTCCCGCCGACCACCCGTGGTCCCGCCCTCCGTCCTCGCCGAGGCGGAACAGGCCCTGGCGGACGCGGGACTGAGCGGCAACGAGGAGGAGTTCTTCCGGCTGCTGCAGAGCTGGTGCCCGGCGGAGCCGTAGCGGAGTCCGCCGGATGCCAGGGGGCTCAGGTGTGCGGCACGCTCACCGCTGTCGCCACCAGCCCCCGCCGGACCGTCCACCGGCCCTCGAAGACGTCCACCCGGCGGTCGCCCACCGTCGGGCCCGGTACGAGGAGCCGCGCCCGGAAGCCGCCGCCGTACTGCTCACCGGGGTCGGCGAAGAGGTCGATGTCGGCCTCGGTGAAGTCCAGCCACTTTCCGGTGAGGGGGAACCACGCCTTGTAGACGGACTCCTTCGCGCTGAACAGGAGCCGGTCCCAGTGGACGGCGGGGTGGTCGCCGGCCAGCCGGCGCAGCCGCTCCTCCTCGGCGGGCAGGGCGACGGCCGGCAGGACGCCCTCCGGGAGCGTCTGGTGGGGCTCGGCGTCGATGCCGAGGGAGGCCAGGTCGGCGGCGCGGACCAGGGCGGCGGCGTGGTAGCCGTCGCAGTGGGTCATGCTGCCGACCAGACCGGCCGGCCAGCTCGGGGCGCCGCGTTCGCCGGGCAGGATCGGCTGCGGCGGCACGCCGAGCTTCTCCATGGCGTGGCGGGCGCAGGAGCGTACGACGGCGAACTCCCGGCGGCGCTTGGCGACCGCCTTGGCCACGACCGCCTCCTCCTCGGGGTAGAGGGCCGTGTTCGGGAGCTCCTCGTCGCCGTACGCCTCGACGGTGACGACCGAGTCCGGCAGCAGTTCCTCGATCAACGGGTCCCGTCCTCCCTGGGCAGAATCCGGCGCAGCCGGCCCGGCGGATCCGGTCGCTTTCGCCACTCCCGGGGGTACCCCACCGACACCTCCTCGAAGCGGACGCCCTCGTGCCAGGTGGTGCGCGGGATGTGGAGGTGGCCGTAGACCATGGTCTCCACGCGGAACCTGCGGTGCCAGTCCGCGGTCCGCTCGGTGCCGCACCACATGGCGAACTCGGGGTACCACAGGACGTCCGTGGGGTGCCGGTCCAGTGGGTAGTGGTTGACGAGCACGGTGGGCAGGTCCGCGGGCAGTGCGGCGAGCCGGCGCTCGGTCTCGGTGACCCGGGCCTCGCACCAGGCCTCGCGGGACGGGTACGGGTCGGGGTGCAGCAGGAACTCGTCGTTGCAGACGATCCCGGTCCCGTGCGCGTACCTCAGCCCCTCCTCCTTGGTGGTGCAGCCGGAGGGCAGGAAGGAGTAGTCGTACAGCAGGAACAGCGGCGCCACGGCCACCGGCCCGCCGGGGCCCTCCCAGACCGGGTAGGGGTCCTCGGGGGTGGTCACGCCGAGTTCCCGGCACATCTCGACCAGGTACTCGTAGCGGGCTACGCCGCGCAGGGTGACGGAGTCCTTCGGGTGGGTCCACAGTTCGTGGTTGCCGGGTGCCCAGACGACCTTGCGGAAGCGGCCGGCGAGGGTCTCCAGGGTCCAGCGGATGTCGGCGACGGTCTCGGCCACGTCACCGGCGACGAGCAGCCAGTCGTTGTCCGATTCGGGGCGCATCTTGTCGACGAGGGCGCGGTTCTCCTCGTAGCCGATGTGCAGGTCACTGATGGCCAGCAACTGTCCGGCACCGCCGGCCGTCGACGTCACCCCTCGCCCCTTCCGATGATCCGAATGACTCCACGAGACCACATGGCGCCGCGCGAGGACAAGGCGGGATCACGTCGGCATGATCGGAAATCCGTAACACGTACGTTGCACGCGGCACCCTTTGAAAGCCGTATGATCGCCCCAACACCACCGCTCTGAACGTCCCTTCGCACGGGGCGATTTGGTGTCCCTCCAAACACCCTGCCCGGGCACGGGCTTGCTTCGCCCTGCCCGCGAACCCCGAAAGGACGGCCCTGCATGGTCTCTCGCGTACGCGTCTGGCTCAACCGCACGTACGCGGAGAACGTGTTCTTCATGGATCAGCTGCGGAGAAATCCCAGTGATCGGGCGGTCGAGATCCATGCGACGCACGGCGACGCCGATTCGCCGGTGCTGGCCGCCGCCGACACCGCCGATCTTGAGCCGGAGGGCCTGTCCCCGGCCGGGTATGTCGAGTACGCGCTCGCCCAGTGCCGGCGTCGCGGCATCGATGTCTTCGTGCCCCGGATGCACCAGTCGGCGATCGTCGCGCACCGCGCGGAGTTCGCGGCGGTCGGTACGGCACTGCTGGCGCCGCCGCCGGAGGCCGTGGCGGTCTTCCACGACAAGGTGATCGCGTACGAGGCCGTACAGGCGATCGGGGTGCCGGTGCCGCCGTGGTGGCGGGTGCGCACCGCCGACGAACTCGTGGCCGCCGTCGAGGAGTTGGAGGCCGGCGGGTACAAGGCCTGCTTCAAGCCGGCGTCCGGTGCGGGCGGGGTGGGCTTCCGAGTCATCACGCGCTCCCCCTTCTCGCTCATGCACCTCAACGGGTTCCCGACCCCGTACGTGCAGCTGGATCTGGTGGTGGACGCGCTACGGCGGGCCGACGAGCCGGTGGACTGGCTGGTCATGCCGCGGCTTGAGCAGCCGGAGGTGTCGGTGGACTGCCTCACCGGTCCGGACAACCGGGTGCGGCTGGCGATCGGCCGCAGCAAGAACGGTCGGCGTCGTGGGTTCACGTTGCAGGAGCAGTGGCTGGAGCCGGCGCGGCGGATCGCGGAGGGGTTCGGGCTGCACTACCTGTCCAACATCCAGTTCCGGATGTTCGGGGAGACGCCGGTGCTGATGGATGTCAACACGCGGCCCGCGGGTGGGTTGCATCAGCTGTCGCTGTGCGGGGTCAATGTGCCGTGGCTGGCTGTGCAGCTGGCGCTCGGGGAGGATCCGGGGGAGGTTGTGCCGCCGTTCCTCGGCCAGGACTACACGGTGGTGTCCGGGCCGCGGCAGGTCAGGCCCGTGTCCATTCCCCAGCAGCGGGCGGAGGAGACGGAGCGGTTGTTGCCTGCGATGCCCGTGCCTCCGGCGGTGGGGGCGGCTCAGGTACTGCCGCTTTAGGTTGGCTGCCGGGTGCGGGTTGTGTGTGGTTGCTCGCGCAGTTCCCCGCGCCCCTGAGGGCGTCATCTGATCCTCGGTTTGACCAATCCCGGAAACTTTTCCCGGCGCGGGTGTATCAGGGCGCCGAACTCGCGCTCTACAGAAGTGAAAGGCAACGGGGGAACAACGGGGGAAACGCACCACCACGGGGGAAGCACCACCATGGGGAAGCACGGGGGATTCGGGCCGGCCGACCGCTGTTCACGGGGGCGGCGGCCGACCGGTCCGAGTTGATCCGCGGAGCCCGAAGGCTCAGAAGCGGCCCGCGCCCCGGTAGAGCTCCAGCTCGCCGTCCAGTTCGACGGCCAGCACCGTGGCGTGCGGGTCGAGGTCCGCCTCTGCGGGCGGCTCGATCCACAGGACACCCGGCGTCTCGTGCAGGCCACCGGTGATGCGGTGGGCCAGTTCCGTACCGCTGCCGAGCACCGTGACCCGGCGTACCGAACCGAGCAGCCCGCGTACGTTGATCTCGGCGCGCGGGGCGTCGAAGAGGATCAGGTACAGGGTGCGGTGGTCCTTGGAGAGGGTGCTCGGGCCGTAGTGGTGACCGGCCGGGAGGCCGCGCTCGGTGCCGTAGACCGCCTCCGCGTGCTTGGCGATCCAGTCGCCGAGCCCCTCCAGCCGCTCGACATGCTCCCGTGGGACCGTGCCGTCCTCCCTCGGACCGACGCTGAGCAGCAGGTTGCCGCCGCCCCCGATCGTCTCCGTGAAGTAGCGGACCAGCTGGTCGACGGACTTGTGGTTGTGGTCGTGGTGCTGGTGACCCCAGGAGTCGTTGAGCGTCAGGCACAGCTCCCAAGGGCCCTCCGGCGGGATGACCGGGGCGCCCTGTTCCGGTGTCGCGTAGTCGCCCTCGCTGAGCATGCGGGCGTTGAAGACGACGTCCGGCACCTCGGAGCGGATCAGCGCGGCGAGTTCGGGGATGCGCCATTGCTCCGCGCTACGGTCCCACTCGCCGTCGAACCACAGCAGGTCCGGCTTGTAGCGGGAGGTGAGTTCGCGGATCTGGCCGTCCCGGTAGGCGAGGAAGCGTTCCCAGGCGTCCAGGTCCTCGAACTCCTCGGCGACTTCGGAGTACCGGTTGTCCTCCTGCTCCGGCGGACGGCCGGGCTTGCGCGTGGAGGCGTAGTCGGGGTGGCTCCAGTCCGAGTGGGAGTAGTACAGGCCGACCTTGAGGCCCTGCTCGCGCAGGCCGTCCGCGTAGCCGGCGATCAGGTCGCGGCCCACGTTCAGGTCGCCGTGGGCGGTGTCCCAGAGGGCGACGCCGTCGTGGTGGCGGCTGGTGAGGACGGCGTACTTGGCGCCGGCCCGCGCGAAGAGCTTCGCCCAGTCGCGCGGGTCGTAGCGGGAGGCGGTGAAGCGGTCGAACTGGGACATGTACTGGTCGTACGGGACGATGTCGTCGTAGAACGACCAGGACTCCTGGACGCCGTCCACGGCGTAGATGCCCCAGTGGATGAAGATCCCCAACTTGGCGTCGGTGAACCAGGGTTGCATCGGCACGGTTCAGTTCCCCTCGGCGCGCTTCAGGCGGAGCGTGAGGACCTGGAACGGGCGCAGGGCGACCGCGACCCCGCCGTCGGCGGTGATCTCCGCGTCCTCCTCCAGCGGCCGCTCCAGCAGGTCGGTCACCTGGGCGCCCGCGAGCGGGAAGCCGGTGCGGACGACGCCGGTGGCCCGGCCGCCACGGGACTCGTAGAGGCGTACGACGACGTCGCCGGAGCGGTCGTCGGCCAGCTTGACCGCCTCGACGGTCACCCCGTCCCCGTCCCCGGCGACGACCGGCTCGGGCGCGCCCGCCGCGTCCGCCACCCGCAGGGGGAGGTTGAGCGCGTAGCCCTCGGCGACCGCGTCCTCGATGCTCGCGCCGGGCAGCAGGGAGTACGTGAAGCGGTGCTTGCCCTGGTCGGCCTCGGGGTCCGGGACGCGCGGGGCGCGCACCAGGCTGAGGCTGACCCTGGTCGTCGTACCGCCGTCGTCACGGACCGTGCGGGAGACGTCGTGGCCGTACGTCGAGTCGTTGATGACCGCGACGCCGTAGCCGGGCTCGGCGATGTGCACCCAGCGGTGGCCGGAGACCTCGAAGCGGGCCGCCTCCCAGCTGGTGTTGGTGTGGGTGGGGCGCTGGATGTGGCCGAACTGGATCTCGGCGGAGGAGTGCGGGGCGCGGATGTCCACCGGGAAGCCGGCCTTGAGGATCTTCTCGGCCTCGTGCCAGTCGATCTCGGTCTCGAAGTCGATCCGAGGGCTGTCGGCGCGGAGCGTGATCGTCTGGGTGATCTTCGAGCCCTTGCCGAAGGACCGCTCGACGCGGATCGCGCCGATGAGCGGGCTCTCCTCGACGACCTTGACGGACTCGGGGTCCAGCAGATCGGTGAAGCGGTTCTTGTAGTGCTTGTCGATGTCCCAGGCGTCCCAGTAGTTGGGCAGGTCGGTGTGGAGGCGGAGCAGGTTGCCCTTCTCCGCCAGGACCTCACGGCCTGCACGGAGATCCCGTACGGAGGCCAGCGTGCCGTCCTCCGCGACCTCGACCCGGATCAGGCCGTTGTCGAGGACACGGCCGGAAGCCGAGACCGGGTGCGCGGGTTCGGCGGCGCCGAGGGGCGCGCTGCCGCTCGCGGGCACCTGCACATACGCCGGTGCGCCGTCGGCCGTACGGACCACGTCGGCACGCTCGAACGGGCTCGTGTTGAACACCCGCGCGTCGCCACCGCCCAGCGCGGCCACCGCCTCCGCCGTCAGCGCCTCCAACTCCTCGGCCACCCGGGCGTATTCGGCCTCGGCCTCGCGGTGCACCCAGGCGATGGACGAGCCCGGCAGGATGTCGTGGAACTGGTGGAGGAGGACCGTCTTCCAGAGGCGGTCGAGCTTCTCGTACGGGTAGGCGTAGCCCGGCGCGTGCAGCGCCGCCGTCGTCGCCCACAACTCGGCCTCGCGGAGCCGGTGTTCGCTGCGGCGGTTGCCCTGCTTGGTGCGGGCCTGGGAGGTGTACGTCGCCCGGTGCAGCTCCAGGTACAGCTCGCCGACCCAGACGGGGGCGTCGGGGTACTCCTCGCGGGCCTTGGCGAAGAAGTCGTCCGGGTGCTCGACGACGACCTTGGGCGAGCCCTCCAGGTCGGCCAGCCGACGCGCCCGCTCCATGATCTCGCGGGTGGGGCCGCCGCCGCCGTCGCCCCAGCCGAAGGGCGCGAGGGAGCGTGAACCGCCGCCCTTCTCCGAGTAGTTGCGGACGGCGCGGTCCATCTCCTCGCCGCTGAAGCGGGCGTTGTAGGTGTCGACCGGCGGGAAGTGGGTGAAGATGCGGGTGCCGTCGATGCCCTCCCACCAGAAGGTGTGGTGGGGGAACTTGTTGGTCTGGTTCCAGGAGATCTTCTGGGTGAGGAACCAGTCGTTGCCGGCGAGCTTGGCGAGCTGCGGGTAGGCGGCGGTGTAGCCGAAGGAGTCCGGCAGCCAGACGCCCTTGGTCTCGACGCCGAAGTGCTCGATGAAGAACCGCTTGCCGTGGATGAGCTGGCGGGCGATGGCCTCGCCGCCGGGCAGGTTGCCGTCGGCCTCCACCCACATGCCGCCGACCGGCGCCCACTGGCCCTTCTTCACGGACTCCTGGATGCGGGCCCAGACGTGCGGGTAGTTGTCGCGCACCCACTCGTACTGCTGGGCCTGGGAGCAGGCGAAGATGAAGTCGTCGTACTCGTCGGCCAGAGACGTCACGTTGGAGAAGGTGCGGGACGTCTTGCGCTTGGTCTCGCGGATGGGCCACAGCCACGCCGAGTCGATGTGCGCGTGGCCGACGCCGGAGATGGTGTGCGCGCTGGCGTGGGCGGGGCGGGCCAGGACGGGGGCGAGCACCTCGCGGACGGCCGCGGCGCTGCCGGAGATGTCGTCCAGGTCCAGGGCATCCATGGCCCGGTCCAGGGTGTGCATGATCTCGTGCCGGCGCGGCTCGTGCTCGCCGAGGTGGACCATGAGCTCGCGCAGCACCTGGAGGTCGAGGTCGAGGTGCCAGACCTCCTCGTCCAGGACGGCGATGTCGGCGCGCTGGAAGGTGTAGAGGGGCTTGTCGCCCGCCGTGCGGATGTCACCGAGCGGGGTGGGGGCCACGAAGTTGTTGGCCAGGATGTCCGGGTTGGAGGCGGCCTCGACCAGGTAGTCGATCTCCTCGCCGCCCGAGACCGGGTTGCCGATCGGCACGTACTGGTTGAGCGGGTTGACCGCCTTCAGGGGCCGGCCGTCGGCCAGGTGGACCAGGGCCTCGGCCTGGTTGCCGGGCCAGTCGCCGACGAAGCCGAGGTCGATGACCGCCTCGACCCGTCGTCCGGCCCACTCGGCGGGCACCCGGCCGCGCATACGGAACCAGGTCGTGCCCCAGGGCGGGCCCCACGGGGTGTCCATCGCGAAGGGTTCGTACCGGGCGGCCGCGGCCTCCTCGAAGGAGACGGGCTCCCCCGGTGCCTGCCAGGCCTCGACCTCGAAGGGGACGGTGGCAGCGTACGTCGCGGGCTTGATGCGCTGGTCGTGGAGGCGCTCGACGCGCTCTTCGATCCGGCGGCGTTCGTCGTGCATGAAGAGTCTCCAGAGAGAGCTGGCGGGAAAGCGCTTTCCGTCAGGGGGCTTACTTAAGGTACGCGAGACCGGGGTGGACGGAGGTGTAGCCGTCGACGAGGCGACGGGCGACGTTCACGGAGTCGACGAGCGGGTGCAGCGCGAAGGCCTTCACCGCCGTCGTACGGGAGCCGGACTCGGCGGTGGCGAGCACCTCGCGCTCGACGGCCTTGACCGCGCAGACGAGCCCGGTGGCATGGTCGGGCAGCGGGGCGACCGCGACCGGGTGGGCGCCGTTGGCGTCGACCAGGCAGGGCACCTCGATGACGGCGTCCGTGTCGAGGACGGACAGGGTGCCCTGGTTGCGGACGTTGAGGATCAGGGTCGTGCGCTCGTCGCGGGCGATGGCCCGCATCAGGGCGAGCGCCACCTTCTCGTACCCACCGGAGAGATCGTCGGCGTCGCGCTCGCCGGCGCCGGCCGTCTCCCGGTTCTCCGACATGTAGGTGGCCTCGCGCTCGGCGCGGGTGCGGTCCCAGACGTCGAGGGCGGCGGCCTCCGGGTCGCGCATCTGCTCGTAGAAACCGGCCTGCTGGTCGCGCAGGAACGCGCCGCGGGTCTTCTCCGCCTGCTGGTAGGCGTGTACGGCTTCCCGGTTGAAGTAGTAGTAGTGCAGGTACTCGTTCGGGATCGCGCCGAGCGAGCGCAGCCAGTCGACGCCGAAGAGCTTGCCCTCCTCGAAGGAGCCGAGCAGGTCGGGGTCGGCGAGCAGGCGCGGGAGTTCGTCGCGGCCGGCGACGCGCAGGCCGCGGACCCAGCCGAGGTGGTTGAGGCCGACGTAGTCGATCCACGCCTCGCCGGGGTTCTTCACGCCGAGCACGCGGGCGATACGGCGGCCGAGGCCGACCGGCGAGTCGCAGATGCCGATGACGCGGTCGCCGAGGTGGCGGGACATGGCCTCGGTGACCAGTCCGGCGGGGTTGGTGAAGTTGATGACCCAGGCGTCCGGCGCGAGGCGGGCCACCCGCTGCGCGATGTCGACGGCGACCGGGACGGTCCGCAGGCCGTAGGCGATGCCGCCCGCGCCGACCGTCTCCTGGCCGAGGACGCCCTCGGCGAGCGCGACCCGCTCGTCGTTCGCCCTGCCCTCCAGGCCGCCGACGCGGATCGCCGAGAAGACGAAGTCGGCGCCGCGCAGGGCCTCGTCGAGGTCGGTGGTGGCGGTCACCTCGGGTGCGTCTGGCACTCCGGCCGCCTGCTCGGCGAGGACGCGGGTCACCGCGGAGAGCCTCTGCGCATCCAGGTCGTGCAGCACGACATGGGTGACCCGGCCCTCGGCGCGGTCCGTCAGGAGCGCCCCGTACACGAGCGGCACGCGGAATCCTCCGCCGCCCAGAATCGTCAGTTTCACGCTTGCACCTTTCCCGCCACGACGACCTCGACGCCCGCCTCCTGCAAAGAGGCCTGCGTCGCCGTGTCGACCGGCGCGTTCGTCACCACCACGTCCAGTTCCTCGGGACCGCACACCTTCGCCATCCCGTGCCCGGGGAACTTCGCCGCGTCGGCGAGCAGGACGACCTTCTCACCGGCCTTGATCATGGCCCGCTTGACCGGCACCTCGACGACCGTGGTGTCCATGACCTGCCCGCCCGGCCGTACCCCGCTGGTGCCGAGGAACAGCCAGTCGGCGTGCAGCTGGCGCAGGTTGTCCTCGGTGAGGAAGCCGACCAGGGAGCGGTACTCGCGGCGGAGCATGCCGCCGAGCAGCACCAGCTCGATGCCCTCGTCGTCGGCGAGCTCCTCGTAGACCACCAGGTTGCTGGTGATCACGGTGAGCCGGCGGCCGTGCAGCTGGCGGGCGAGCCGGAAGGCGGTGGTCCCGATGTCGAGCAGCACCGACTGACCATCTTCGATCATCGCGGCGGCGTGCGCGGCTATGGCGTCCTTCTCGGCCACGCGCATCTCGGCGACCTCGGCGAAGGGCTGGTCGCCCTCCTCCACGACCGCGCCGCCGTGCACCCGCGTGAGCAGGCCGTCCTCCTCCAGTTTGACCAGGTCACGCCTGATCGTGGCGGGGCTCACACCCAGCTGCTCGGAGAGATCGGTCACGGCCGCGGGGCCACCGGCACGCAGGGCCCGCAGGATGAGTTGGTGTCGTCGTTCCGCTAGCACGCCGTGAACACTACTCGTCATCTTCAATCATCGCCATGCTCATTTCTGCTCGGGTATTGACCAATCTCTCCGAGCGGCGCACGATTCCGGTCACCGAATTGAAGAGTTTTGACGAGCTCTGCTGAGCGGGTCCCGAACGAGAGGACGTAACCGTGGACGACGACCGGCCCGATGTGCTGCTGACCGGGCTGCTCTTCTACGACCTCGTCCTGACGGGGCTCGGGAAGCCGCCGACGCCGGGCGAGGAGATCTGGACGGGCGGCATGGGCTGCGGCCCCGGCGGCATCGCCAACCTGGCGGTGGCCGCCGCGCGCTTCGGCCTGCGCACCTCGCTGGCCACGGTGTTCGGCGACGACCTGTACGGCGAGTACTGCCGGGACGTCCTGTGCGACCAGGAGGACATCGACCTCTCGCTCTCCCGCACGGCGGACGGCTGGCCCACCCCGGTCACCGTCTCGCTCGCCTACGGCCACGACCGGGCCCTCGTCACCCACGGCCAGGAGCCCCCGTACTCGCAGGACGCGCTGATGGGCGACCCGCCCGAGGCGCGCACCGCCCTCGTGCACATCGAGGCCGAACCGCGCGAGTGGCTGGCCAAGGCCGCCGCGAACGGCACGCGGATCTACGCCGACGTCGGCTGGGACCCCACTCAGCAGTGGTCCACCGACCTGCTCGACCAGCTCCGCCTGTGCCATGCCTTCCTCCCGAACGAGACCGAGGCGATGGCGTACACCCGCACCGACAGCGCGGTCGCGGCCCTGTGGACGCTCAGCGAGCTGGTGCCGGTGGCCGTGGTGACGCGCGGCGGTGACGGGGCGGTCGCCGTGGACCAGGTGACCGGCGAGTACGCGGAGGTGCGCGCCCTGGACGTCGACGTCCTCGACGCGACGGGTGCGGGCGACGTGTTCGGGGCGAGCTTCGTCGCGGCCTCGCTGGGCGGCTGGTCCCTGGAGGAACGGCTCAGGTTCGCCGTCCTGGCCGCCGGGCTGTCGGTCGGGCGGCACGGCGGCGCCCTGGCCGCGCCCGGCTGGTACGGCGTCGACCGCTGGTGGCGCTCCCTGACCGACCCCGACCTGAAACGGACGTACGGCTTCCTCACGGACCGGCTCCCGGCGGATCCCGGTCCCCCGCTCGCGTACGCCCCCGTCACCCCACCCGCACGGCAGCACTGACTCCCCCCACCTGCCTTCCTCACCTGTCCCCCACATGCCCCTGCTCATGCGAAGTCCCGAACAGATCCGAAAGGCGGTGGGAGCTGTGCGGCTCTCACGAAGAGGCCTGCTGCGCGCGGGCCTGGCCGGTACGGCCGCCACGGCGCTCGGCGGCCTGGCGTCCGGCTGCGCCGTACCGACCGGCTCGACCGGCCGGAACATGGTCCTGTGGTACTGGAGCGGCGGTCTGAGCGACACCGTCGTGAAGAACGCCAAAGCGCGTTACGACAGCTCCGTGGACCTTGATGCCATCCAGATCGGCGGCCAGTACCGCTCGAAGCTCATCACCACCATCACCGGCCGGGCCCACATCCCCGACATCGCGGGGCTCAAGGGCGAGGACATGGCCGCCTACCTGCCGAACGCGGACCAGTTCATCGATCTGCGGACGCTGGGCGCGGAGAAGTACAAGAGCCAGTACCTGTCCTGGAAGTGGGACCAGGGCATCGCCGACGACGGCTCGATGGTCGGCTTCCCGATCGACTGCGGGCCGGTCGCGCACTACTACCAGTTCGAGATCTTCCGCAAGGCCGGGCTGCCGTACGAGCCGGATGACGTGTCGAAGGAGCTGAACACCTGGGAGAGGTTCTTCGACGCGGGCGTGCAGCTGGGCAAGCGCGTGCCGGGGGCCAAGCTGCTCACGGATGTCAACTCGGTCTTCGAGAACGTCGTGCAGCAGGGCGCGCAGCGCTACGTCGACAAGGACCGCCACTTCATCGGCGACCAGGACCATGTGCGCCGGGCCTGGGCGCTCGCCGTGGAGGCCAAGCGGCGCGGGATCGTCTCGGACCTGGTCAGCGGCACCCCGGACCAGCAGTCGGCCGTCCAGGACGGCAAGCTGCCGAGCCAGCTGAACGCCTCCTGGGCCAGCTTCGACATCAAGAACGGCGTGCCGAAGACCAAGGGCAAGTGGCGGGTGGCGCAGATGCCCGTGCGGCCCGCCAACAACGGCGGCTCGTTCCTGTCGATCACCAAGGCGTGCCGGGAGCCCGAGCAGGCCTTCGAGATCATCACCTGGCTCCTCAACGCCTCCAACCAGGCGCAGGGGTACGTCGACGCGGGCCTGTTCCCCTCGACCCCCGCCTCCTACGGCCTGAAGCAGATGCAGGAGCCGGACGACTTCTTCGGCGGCCAGGTCACGACGGACGTCTTCGGACCCGCCGCGCAGAAGATCGTGGTCGCCTACAACAGCCCGTACGACATCGCGCTCGGGCAGCCCCTCAAGGACGAGATCAAGAACGTCGGCGTCCTCGGCAAGGACCCCAAGAAGGCCTGGAGTGACGCCATGAGCAAGTGCCGTCGCATCGCGCAGCACCTGGGGGTGAGCTACTGATGGCCGTCATCGAGCAGACCCCGCCCGCCGTGGCACAGCCCTCCCCGACGCAGCCGAAGAAGGGCTGGCGCAAGTACTGGCACCTCTACGCCGCGATCTCCCCCTTCTACCTGATCTTCCTCGGCTTCGGCCTGTTCCCGGTCGGCTTCTCGCTCTACCTGTCCTTCCACCGCTGGGACGGACTCGGCTCGATGGAGTGGGCCGGGCTCTCGCAGTACCAGTACCTGCTGAGCGACAGCGACTTCTGGAACTCGATCGGCAACACGATCATCATCTGGGCGCTGGCCACCTTCCCCATGATCTTCCTGGCGATGATCACGGCCGTGATGCTCAACTCGGCGGTCCGGTTCAAGGGCCTGTACCGCGTCGCGTACTTCCTGCCGAACGTCACCTCGGTCGTCGCCATCGCGATCGTCTTCGGCTCGATCTTCTCCACCAACGCCGGCATGGTGAACGCCGTCCTGAACGCGGTGGGGATCGACCAGATCGCGTGGCTGAACACGCCCTGGGGCATCAAGGTCACCATCGCGGCGCTGATGACCTGGCAGTGGACCGGCTACAACGCCATCATCTTCCTCGCCGGACTCCAGACCATCCCGAGCGACCTCTACGAGGCGGCGCGCATGGACGGAGCAGGGCCCGTCCAGACCTTCTTCCGGATCACGCTGCCCCTGCTGCGGCCCACCCTGCTCTTCGTGCTCGTCGTCTCGACGGTCACGGGCCTGCAGAGCTTCTCCGAACCACAGGTCCTGCTCCAGACCTCGTCCAACGACTCGACGTTCGCGGGCGGTCCGGGCCACTCGGGCCAGACGATGGTCCTCTACTTCTTCCAGCAGACCTTCGACAACAACGACTTCGGGTACGGCGCCGCGGTGGCGTGGGGCATCTTCCTCGTCGTCGTCCTCTTCTCGATCATCAACTGGCGCCTCGTGCAGCGCCGGGGCGACTAGGAAGGGCGCGCCATGTCATCCATCAAGGGATCGTCCATCAAGGGGTCCCGCCGCAGAGGGATCGCGCTGCACCTCCCCCTGGTCATCGGCACCCTGCTCTCGGCCTTCCCGTTCTACTGGGCCGTGATCATGTCGACGCACAGCTCGTCGGAGATCTTCTCGTACCCGCCGAAGCTGCTGCCGGGTACGCACTTCCTGGAGAACGTCCGCAACCTCTTCGACGCCGTCGACTTCTTCGGGTCGATGTGGAACTCGCTGCTGGTCGCGGTGGCGGTGACCTTCCTGGTCCTGCTCTTCGACTCCCTCGCCGCCTTCGTCTTCGCCAAGTTCGAGTTCCCCGGCAAGGGGCTGCTGTTCGGGCTGCTCATGGTCATCTTCATGGTGCCGGCGCAGCTGTCGGTCATCCCGCAGTTCGTCCTCATGGCGAAGATCGGCTGGATCGGCTCGATGACCGCGCTGATCGTGCCGGCCGCGGCCAACGCCTTCGGCATCTTCTGGATGCGCCAGTACATGAAGACCGCCATCCACGACGAGCTGCTCGACGCCTCCAAGCTCGACGGCGCGAACTTCCTGCGCCAGTACTGGCATGTGGCGCTGCCGGTGGTCCGCCCCGGCCTCGCCTTCCTCGGCATCTTCACCTTCATGGCCCAGTGGAACGACTTCGCCTGGCCCCTGATCGCCCTCACCAACCCGAACAACGTGACCCTCCAGGTCGCGCTCTCCCAGCTCAACGGCACCCACGGCACCACCGACTACGGCATCGTGATGACCGGCGCCCTGCTCGCCCTCATCCCGCTGCTGATCGTGTTCGCGATCGGCGCCAAGCAGATCATCGGCGACCTCGCGAAGGGAGCCGTGCGCGGATGAACGATCCGTCGATCCTCGGTCCCGGCGCCGTCGATCCCCTGATCGCGCTGCGCCCCTGGGAGGCACCCGAGGTGACCTCCTGGGGGCGGCTGCCCATGAACGCCGTCGACCGGCGCTCCGGAGCACCCCCCCTCGACGGCGACTGGCGTTTCCAGTTGCTGTTGGCTCCGGACGCGCCGGTCGGCGGTGCGTGGTCCTCGGCCCGGGTGCCGGGTGTGTGGACCATGCAGGACACCGACGACCTCCCGCAGTACCTCAACATCCGGATGCCGTTCGCCGAGTTCCCGCCGGGCTCGCCCGCCGCCAACCCGACGGGCGTGTACGAGCGTGAGGTGGACGTGCCCGCCGAGTGGGCGGGGCGCCGGATCGTGCTGCAGGTCGGGGCCGCCGAGAGCGTGCTGCTGGTGCATGTGGACGGGCGGCCCGTCGGTATCTCCAAGGACTCCCATCTGGCCGCCGAGTTCGACCTCTCCGACGTCGTACGCCCCGGCGAGCGCGCCACCGTACGGCTGACGGTCGTGAAGTGGTCGGACGCCTCGCACATCGAGGACCAGGACCAGTGGTGGCACGGCGGGATCACCCGCTCGGTGCTGCTGTACGCGGGGCATCCCCTGCACCTCGCGGACGTCACCGTGCGGGCGCCGTACAGCGGTGAGCTGCGGGTCGACTGCCGGGTGCGGGACGCCGGCGGTGCGCTGCCGGAGGGGTGGTACCTCACCGGCGAGGTGGACGGCCGGCCGCTCACCCAGGACACGGAGTTGGACCGCGCCAACGTCGAGGACGAGCGCGTCTCCGACTTCCTCGGCGAGGCCCGGCTGCTGACCACCGTCCCCGAGGTGCGCACCTGGAACGCGGAGACGCCCGAGCTTTACGACCTGACCGTCCGCCTGCACCGCGCCGACGGCACGGTCGCCGACACCTCCCGCCACCGGATCGGCTTCCGGGACGTCGAGATCGTCGGCCGGGACCTGCTGGTCAACGGCGAGCGCGTGTTCATCCGGGGCGTCAACCGCCACGACTTCCACCCGCTGACCGGGCGGACGGTGTCGTACGACGACATGCGCGCCGATCTGGTGGTGCTCAAGCGCTTCGGCTTCAACGCGATCCGCACCGCCCACTACCCGAACGACCCCGCGCTCTACGACCTCGCCGACGAGCTCGGCTTCTACGTCGTCGACGAGGCGGACATCGAGTCCCACGACCACGCCCACGAGATCGCCGACGACCCGCGCTATCTGAACGCCTTCGTGGACCGCGTCTCGCGCATGGTGCTGCGCGACAAGAACCACCCGTCGGTCATCATCTGGTCGCTGGGCAACGAGTCCGACTACGGCGCCAATCACGACGCGGCGGCGGGCTGGGTGCGCCGGCACGACCCGACGCGGCCGATCCAGTACGAGGGTGCGGCCAAGCTCGACTGGGCGGCGACGGACGACGCCTCGGACATCGCCTGCCCGATGTACGCGCCGCTGGAGGACTGCGTGGCCCACGCCCGGTCCGGCGAACAGACCAGGCCGCTCATCCAGTGCGAGTACTCGCACGCCATGGGCAACAGCAACGGCACGCTGGCCGACCACTGGGCCGCCATCGAGGCCACCCCAGGTCTTCAGGGCGGGTTCATCTGGGAGTTCTGGGACCACGGGATTCTGCAACGCGTGAGCAACGGAAGACCGGTCGGGCGTGGGGGCGCCGGGCTCTACGACAACGGTGTCACCGCGCCCGGGTACCGCTGGGCGTACGGCGGCGACTTCGGCGAACCCGAGCACGACGGCGCGTTCATCGCGGACGGCGTGGTGTTTCCCGACCGCACGCCCAAGCCCGCGATGTACGAGCACCGGGAGCTCGCGGCGCCGGTGCGCATCGAGTGCTACAAGCACGAGGGCATCGTGCTCGGCAACCACCAGCACTTCCGTGGCCTGAACTGGCTGGCGGGCGTATGGGAGCTGGTCCTCGCGGACGGCCGGACCTTTACCGCTCCCGCCGAACTCCCCGACCTGTGCCCCGGAGAGACGGCCGCCGTACCGCTGCCCTTCGAGGTGCCGCGCGACGGCGGCGAGGTCTGGCTGACGCTGCGGGTGACGACGGCCGACGACGAGGCGTGGGCGCCGCGCGGCACCGAGGTGTGCGTTCCGCAGATCCGGCTGCGCGGGCCCGCCGTGGCGGCGGAAGTCGCCGTGGACGGGCGCGTCGAGGTCGACGGCGAGGGCCACCTCGTGCACCCGTTGCTGACGGCCGCGCCCGCGCTCTCGCTGTGGCGGGCGCCCACCGACAACGACGAGTTGGGCGGGATGGCGCCGCGCTGGCGGGACTGGGGTCTTGACGCGCTGGTGCGCAAGGTCGTGTCGGTGCGTGAGGACGCGGGCCGGGTGACGGTGGAGGCCGAGTACGCGGGCACGATCGGCGTCGTACGGCACCGGCAGGTGCTCACGGCCGTCGAGGGCGGGGTCCGGGTCGAGGAGGAGGCCGAGCTGCCGGAGGCGTTCCACGACGTGGCGCGGGTCGGCACGGTCTTCGAGACGGTCGCGGGGCTCGACCTGCTGGAGTGGTTCGGGCAAGGGCCCTGGGAGTCGTATCCCGACCGCAGTGGGGGCGCGCCCGTCGGCCACCACTCCCTTCCCGTGGACGAGTTGTTCACCCCCTACCTGCGCCCGCAGGAGAGCGGCGGCCGGCACGGCGTACGGCGGTTCACGCTGTCCGCACCGGACGCCACCGGCCTGATGGTGGCGCTGGACGAGCCGCGCCAGGTCTCCGTCACCCGCTACCGCGCCGAGGACCTGACCGCCGCGGCACACCACGACGAACTGGTGCCGCGCCCCGGCTGCGTGGTCCACATCGACGCGGCGCACCGAGGCCTCGGCACGGCGTCGTGCGGCCCCGACACCTTCCCCTCCTATCGCGTCGCACCGGGCATCCATCGCTGGAGCTGGACCCTGCGCGTTCTCTGACTCCCCCACGCCTCCTCTCCCTCCTCCCTCCCCCCACGCCTCCCCTCCCCTGTCACCCTTCACGGAGCACACGTGTGTACTTCGCATGACCATGTCCCGGGCGGCGAGGCCGCGCAGGCCGGCGCCGGACGACGCAGTTTCCTCCGGGCCACCACGCTGCTCGGTGCCGCCGCGACGGCCTCCGTCGCCGTCCCGGCGGTCGCCGAGGCCGCGCCCGCCAGCGGCTGGCGACCCGACCCGGACAGCCGGCGCTTCACGGTCGCCGTCATGCCGGACACGCAGTACCTCTTCGACGGGCCGAGCATCGACAAGGCCCCGGTCGAGGCGTCCCTGCGCTATCTGCTGGAGCACGGCCGGGAGGAGAACATCGTCTTCCTGTCCCACCTCGGCGACCTCACCCAGAACGGCACCCAGCCCGAGGTCGCCGCGATCGGCGAGGCGTTCCGGCTGCTGGACCGGCGGGGCGTGGGCTACAGCGTCCTCGCCGGCAATCACGACGTGAAGTCGTCCACGGACGACCAGCGCGGCGCGACGCCGTATCTGGACGCCTTCGGGCCGGAGCGGTTCCAGGGGAAGAAGACGTTCGGGGGCGCCTCCCCCGACGGCTACAACACCTTCCACCTCTTCAAGGCCGCCGGACGCGAGTGGCTGGTGCTGGCGCTGGACTGGCGGCTGTCGGCGAAGGGCTACGCCTGGGCCAAGGACGTGCTGGCCCGGCACCCGAAGACGCCGGTCATCCTCACCACCCACGAGCTGGTGGTCGAGGACAACTCCCTGTCGGAGTACGGGCAGCAGCTGTGGGACCGGCTGATCGAGGACCACGACCAGATCTTCCTCACCCTCAACGGGCACTACTGGCCAGCGGGGCGGGCGACCCGCAAGAACGCGGCGGGCAACGACGTACACCTGCATCTGACGAACTACCAGAACCGCTACTTCGGCGGCGCGGCGATGATCCGCCTCTACCGCTTCGACCTCGACCGCAACGTCATCGACGTGGAGACGGTCTCGCCGTGGATCCTCGGCCGGGCCGCCAAGGGGCTCAACGAGCTGGAGCGGCAGGAGATCGAGCTGAGCGGCGACGTCGACCGGTTCTCCGTGGACATCGACTTCGCCGCGAGGTTCGCCGGCTTCGACCCGGTTCCGGCGCGTCCTGCGCGACCGGCGTCGAAGATGCTGGTGCCGGGCACGGTCGCCTACTGGCGCTTCGACTCGGCCGCTTCCGGCACGGTCCGCGACCTGTCCGGACGCGGCAACGACCTCACCCTCGTGACGGTGGGCGGCGGCAAGCTGGGCTGGTCCGACGACCACCACCCGGACCAGCCCGGCCACGGCAGCCTGGAGTTCCAGGGCTTCAAGTCCCCGCTCAAGGGCGCCTACCTGCGCACGATCGACGGCGCACCGCTCAACTCGGCGACGTTCAAGGCCGGTTACACCATCGAGGCCTTCTACCGCCTCCCCGCGGACTGGGACCCCTCCCACCACGCCTGGTCGGGCATCGTCAGCCGCACCGGCACGGGCGGCGCCGCCGGAAAGACCGCCGACGACCCGGACGAGCCGCTCGCCACCCTCTCCCTGTCCAACGACCGGGAGCCGCAGTGGGCGATGCGCCCCCTCAACCAGCAGGGCATCGCCACCAACTGGGGCCAGGAGACCCCGCTGGAGACCTGGTGGCACCTCGCGGTCGTCAACGACGGCAGGCACACCACGCTGTACGTCGAGGGCTGCCCGGTGATCCGCAACCCGAAGGCGTCCGCGATCGGCATCACCTCGGTCGGGCTGCCCTGGCTGCTCGGCGGCTACGACTACGGCGGCAAGATCGACCAGATCCTGCACGGACGGCTCGGCGACGTCCGCATCGCCGAACGGGCGCTGCCCGTCACCTCCTTCATGAACCACTGACTCCGGAGAGATTCATGACCGAGCAGCAGCTCCCCTCCTGGGCCGACCCGGCCGTCTCCCCCACCGACCTCGACGCGCAGGGCGTGTCGAGACGCGGTCTCCTGCACCGCGCGGGCCTGTTCGGCGCCGCGTTCGCGCTGGGCTCGGCGGCCGTACCGGCGACAGCGGCCGCGGCCCCGGCTTCGGCCCCGGCCGGCCGGCGTCTCGGCGGCGACGACCCGCGCCTCGCCTACCTCGTCGGCGACCACCACATCCACACGGTCTACAGCCACGACGCCAAGTACACGTTCTCCCAACTGGCCGCCGCCGGCGCCAAGTACGGCCTCGACTGGATGGTGTTCACCGAGCACTCCAACTTCGGGCACGCCAAGTTCGGCGCCGCGCTGGAGCACGAGGAGATCCGCGCGGCCCGCGCCGAGAACCCGCGCCAGCTGATCTTCCAGGGCCTGGAGTGGTACATCCCGGCCGCCGAGCACTGCACGGTCTTCTCGGCGCCCGGCGCGCACGAGGTCGACCTGCTCACCCAGTTCGAGAGCGCCTACGACGGCAAGCTGCTCGGCTACGACAAGGGCGGCGCCGCCGACGCGGACACCGCCCGCAACGAGGCACACGCCGTCAAGGGCATCAAGTGGCTCGCCGAGCAGCGCCGCAGGGGCTACGTGGACGACGTCCTCGTCCTCGCCAACCACCCGATGCGCCTCGGTATCGACTCCCCGCACGAGATACGGGGCTGGCGGGACGCGGCCCCCGAGATCATGATCGGCATGGAGGGCGCACCCGGCGCCCAGGGCGCGGCCATCCCCGGCTGGCGCGGGGCCACCTCGATGCGCGGCGAGTACGAGAACAAGCCGTCGGCGCAGTCCTGGGCGGGCTACCCGGCCGAGGCGTATCTGACGTACGGCGGCTTCGACTGGGCGACCGCGACGGTCGGCGGTCTGTGGGACTCGATGCTGGCGGAGGGCCGGCTGTTCTCGATCACCACGAACTCCGACGCCCATCGCATCGTCTTCGACACCTGGAAGAACGGCGACTGGCCGACCGGGCAGAACTTCGACACCACCGGCAAGCTCCCCGACCCGGTGAACACCGACACCCCGCAGCCGGGCAGCGACTTCTGGCCGGGCCAGTTCAGCCGCACCCACGTCGGCGTCACCCGCTACGGCTACCGCGCGGTGATGGCGGGCCTGCGCGCGGGCCGCGTCTGGCTGGACCACGGGCATCTGCTCGACGGCCTCGACGTCCGCCTCAAGCGGGACTGCGACTTCGGCCGGGGTGTCACGCTGGGCGGCCGGCTGCGTGTGCGCAAGGGCGAGAAGCTGACGCTCCACATCACCGTGACGACGGCCTCGCGGCCCAACCCCCAGGGAATCCTCCCGGAGTTGGCGCACGTGGACGTCATCCAGGGCGCGGTGCACGGCCCGACGGCCGACCGGGACGCATGGAAGGCGCCCGACACGAAGGTCGTGCGCACCGTGGACGTGGCGGGCCGCAAGGGGACGTATACCCTGCGCGTCCCACTGACCGCCGGCGAGGAGTCCTTCTACGTCCGGCTGCGCGGCAGCGACGGTAACCGCCACGGCGCCGGCTACCTCGGCGCGTCGGTCGACCCGCACGGGCCGATCCCGCACGAGCCCGGAAACGGTGACCCGTGGGCGGATACGTGGTTCTATTCGAACCCGGTATTCGTCGACGTGGCAGGAGCCTGATGAGACGTCAATTCCTCACCTCCGGTTGCTTATTGGGGGCGCTCGCGCTCGGCGCGGGGACGGCGTCCGCCGCCGGTGACCCGCGCTGGGCGGAGACCGGCACGGCGTACACGGACACGCTGGGCGGCGGGCAGGGCCTGGCGAGCCGCGCGGACGGCTCCCTGCTGTACCGCGGGCTCGCCTCCATTCCCCTGGACCTGCGGATCAAGGGCTGGAACCACATCGGCGACCCGGACGTCGCCCGCGGCCACACCTTCGACGCCTACCAGGGCCCGGACACGGCCACGTCCAAGATGTTCGCGGTGACGACCCCGGCCGGGAAGCGCTATGAGTACGTCCATCAGCTCAACCCTGGCGAGAAGCTGAACAACTCCTTCGCCACCGTCTCGCCCGACGCCCAGTGGCTGGTGTCGGGCGAGTGGGGCGAGCAGCGCAGACTCCAGGTCTTCCCCGCTCCCCTGCTCAACCCGGCCACCCCGCCCACGGGCGGGGACCTCAAGGAGGCGTGGCAGATCACCCTGGACAAGCCGGTGCGCGACATCCAGGGCTGCGACTTCGTGACGGACACACGGCTGCTGTGCGCCTCGAACGACGCCACGGGGACGTTCTTCCCGGAGCTCCGCCCGCTGCTCCAGGTGGACCTGCCGCGCAAACTGGACGGGCAGCCGATCACCGGCACGGTGCAGAGCCTGTTCGCCCTGCCACAACGCAGCGTGTGCACGGGCACCTTCGAGACGGAGGGCGTCGACTACGACGTGAACAGCGGCACCCTGCGGGCGCAGATGATCCCGCCGGGGGTGTGCGCGGTGGCGACGGCCGTGTACGCGTACAAGCAGGTCAAGGACTGACCGAGTTCGGCGGCCGAAGCGACAACTCCCCGTCACCTGCCGGTCATCGACCCGCCAGAAGCCGGAAACACCCGCACATCGGGATGATCTGGGGCACGATGGGGAATGGCCGTTGCACGACCACACGGCATGCCACTGCGGGCGGGGGCTTCGAGGGGAGACCGCGCATGCTCAAAGACGTGTACACGGGGGACGGACGCCGATTAGCCGTGGAGATCTCCGGTGATCTCAGCGGTTTTCCGGTGTTCCTGCTGCACGGCACGCCCGGCAGCAGACTCGGCCCTGCGCCCCGGCCCATGCTGCTCTACCACCAGCGGGTCCGGCTCATCACCTACGACCGCCCGGGCTACGGTTCCTCGGACCCGTTGCCCGGGCGGTCCGTCGCACATGTCGCGGCCGATGTCGCCGCCGTCGCCGACGCCCTCGGCATCGAGCGCTTCGCCGTCGTCGGCCGCTCCGGCGGCGGACCGCACGCGCTGGCCTGCGCCGCCCTGCTGCCCGACCGGGTGACCCGGGTCGCCGTCCTGGTGAGCCTGGCCCCGCGTGACGCCGACGGCCTCGACTGGTTCGCCGGGATGGCGGCCTCCAACGTCAACGAGTACTCCAAGGCCCTCGCCGGCCCGGATCGGCTCGCGGCCAGCCTGCGCAAGCGGTCCGTCGCCATCCGCTCGGACCCGGTGCGGTTACTGGCACAGCTGCGCCGCGACCTCACCGAGTCCGATCTCCGGGTGGTCGCGGACGCCGGGGTGCGGGCCATGCTGCTGCGCAACTACCGCGAGGCGCTGCGGGTGTCCGCCGACGGCTGGGTGGACGACGCGCTGTCGTTCTGCAGCCCCTGGGGGTTCAACCCGGCCGACATCCGCGTGCCGGTGCTGCTGTGGCACGGCGAGCAGGACGTCTTCTCCCCGCCCAGCCACACCCGCTGGCTGGCCGCCCGCATCCCCAGCGTGACGGCCATCCTGCAGCCGGCCGCCGCGCACTTCGGCTCGCTGCGCGTGCTGCCGGACATCGTGACCTGGCTGCTGGGCGGCCGCCGACCCGGGGTGACCGTCGACCAGCACTGACCATCGCTCACACCGGCAGGGGCTCCAGGTCCCGGTGGATCCGCTTGCCCTCGCGCACGGTCGCCGTGTGCGGGTGGTCCTCGCCGAGCAGCCGGGCCAGGTCGGTGCGGGCGCTCTCCTGGAGCTGTTCGGCCTCCGGGATCCGGTCCAGGGCGCGCAGGGTCACCGACAGGTTGGCGCGCGAGACGACGGTGTCGGGATGGCCGTGGCCGAGACCGGCCTGGAATCCGGCGACGGCCGTCCGCTCCAGCTGCTCGGCCTCGCTCAGCCTGCCCAGTTCCGCCAGTACGTTGGCGAAGTTGACGGCGCAGGCCAGGCTGTACGGATGGCGCTCGCCGAGCACCTCACGCAGCGTGGCCAGGTTCTCCTCCAGCAGCTCGCGGGCCCGGCCGACCTCGCCCGAACCGCGCAGGAAGATACCGAGGTTGTTGACGGCGGCCAGCGTCGCCGGGTGCCGCACACCGGGTGCCATCCGGTACTGGGGCACGATCTCCTGGGCGAGGTCGAGGGCCTCCTCGCGGGCGCCGGTGGCGTACAGGTCGGTGGCGTAGTTGAGGGTGCAGTCCAGGACGTCGGGGGTCGTGGTGGGGATCTCCCGGGTGCGGTAGTACTCGCGGGTCTGGTGGGTGATGGCGCGGGCCTCGGTGACCTGCCCCGCCTTGCGCAGGGAGACGGCGAGGCTCTTGGCCGTGCGCAGGGTCTCGGGGTAGGTGTCGCCGAACAGCTCCTGATAGGAGGAGTAGCCGCGGCGCAGCAGCGAGATCGACGTGGCGTACTCCCCCACCTCCCGCAGGTCCCGGCCCAGGTTGGTGATGCTCAGCAGGGTCTCGGGGTTGGTCTCCCCGAGATCGTTGCGCCACCGGTCGTAGATCTCCTGGTCGACCTCGCGGGCCTCGCCGTAGCGGCCGAGCTGGCGCAGGCAGACGGCGCGGTTGTTGTTGGCCTTGAGGGTGCGCGGGTGGTCCTCACCGAAGCTCTCCTTGAATCCGCCGTACGCCGCCGTGGCCATCTCCAGGGCCTCGGCGAACCGTCCGATGCTCCCCAGGTCGGTGGCCAGGCCGCTGGTCGTCATCAGCACGTGCGGGTGGTCCGGGGCGAGGAGCCGGCGCTGCTGGGCGAGGGTGTCCGAGCCCACCCTCTCCGCCTCCACGTACTTGCCGAGGGAGCGCAGTACGTTCGCGATGTGGAAGCGCAGATAGAGGATCTGCATCCGCAGGTCCCTGGCATAGCGCTCGTGTTCCGCCAGTGCCGTGGTGTGCTCGGCGTCGGCCGTGCCGGTGCGCTCCTTGTCCGCGGCGATCCGTTTCTCCAGCTCGGCTATCTGGACGCCGCGGGCGTTCAGCTGCACCTCCCAGGACGAGCGCAGCTCCTCGCCGAGGCCGTAGGCGGCGTTGAGGTCACCGCGCTTCCAGAGGTAGCGCACCCGGTCGATGAGGAGTTGCCGGGTCTTGGGCTCGTCGCACGCGCTTGCCTCGGAGGCCTCCAGGTGCGGCCAGATCGCGGCGAAGACGGGACGGTTCTCCGGGGCGTCGATCGGCTCCTCGCCCGAGGGCCGGGCGCCGGCCAGGATGCGGTGCACCACGTGCTGGGCGTCCAGTTGTTCCTGCGGCGTCAACTGCGCGCGGATGACGGCCTGGACCAGCCGGTGCACCTGGATCGACTCGGTACCCCGGTCGACCTTGGCGAGCGCGAAGCGGCCGATCTCCCGGATCACCCGGCCGAGGACCATCTTCTCCTGCAACGAGGGGTCCTCCTCCGCGAGGACGCGGATCATCTCGTCGCCGTAGAGCAGCTTCATGGAGATCGGCTCGGCCGCGAAGAAGGCGCACAGCCGGAGCAGTTGCACCGCGGCCGGGGAGCGCTCCTTGAGGCGCTCGATGGAGACGTTCCAGGTGGCCGCCACCGGTTGCGGGTAGTTGGAGGGCTGGCTGAACGAGAGGACCAGTTCGGCCTGTTGTTCCAGTTCCGCCAGATAGGTGTCGACGGGGGTGCCGGTCTCGGCGAGCCAGGCGCCGGCCTGGTCGAGGGCGAGGGGCAGGTCGCCGACGGCCGCGGCGACCCGGTCGGCGTCCTCGGCGCTGAGGTCGGCGGCCCGGCGCAGCAGGTGCTCGACGCTCTCCTCGCGCAGGAAGGGGTCGACCTCGATGGTCTCCCCGTGCTGCGACCAGCCCTGGTTGCGCGAGGTGACCAGGATGTGTCCGCTGCCGCCGGGGAAGTGCCGGCTGACCTCCTGCGGCTCGTCGGCGTTGTCGAAGACCAGCAGCCAGCGCAGGGTCGAACTCGACTGCCGCAGATGGTCCCGCACCTCCTGCGCGGCCTGCGCTGCCTCGTCGCCGACCCGCAGGCCGAGGCGCGCGCCCAGTTCGGCGAGGGAGGAGATGACGAGCTCGTCCTGCTCGGAGGGGATCCACCACACCAGGTCGTAGTCGGCGGCGAACCGGTGCACGTACTCCAGCGCGATCTGTGTCTTGCCGACGCCGCCGAGTCCGTAGAGGGCGTACGGCGCCGGGGAGACGCCGGTGGTGCTGGAGCCGAGGCTGTCGCGCAGCTTCTCCAGCAGGGCGCTGCGGCCGGTGAAGGCGGCGTTGCGGGGCGAGACGTTCCAGAACTTGGGGGCGGTGCCCGGGAAGCGGGCCTCGGTGGGCGGACCGTCGGCCTGGCGCTCGGCGGGCAGGGCGGGCTTGCCGAGGGCGCGCAGCAGCGCTCCGGTGGCCTGTGTCTCGTCCAGCCGCACCACGTCCACCGGCGCCCACTCGCTGAACGTCGGCGCCGGGCGGATGTCGCCCACCCGGACCGGGACGACCTGGCGCCGCCCTGAGGGGTCGCCCCCGGTCGCGGCCTCCCACACCTGGCGGGCACGTGCCGAGCGCTGGTAGGCCGGGGAGAGCACGACCACCGTGCGGTCGGCCGGCTTCTCGGCTCCGTCGCCCTCGCAGCCCACGTATTTCAGCACCACCCGGAATCCGGCCCGGGTGAGCAGCGCGGCGATCCAGTCGGCCCACATCCGGTCCTCGGCGACATAGCTGAGGTGCAGATCGGCCGGGAGCGCCGAACGGCTGCGGGTGAACGCCTTCTTGATGCCGAGGCGCACGTCCTCGTCCATGCGGGGCAGCGCGGTGACGGCCTGGTCCGTGATGACCCCGGTGAGCCGCTCGAACGCCGCGAGCAGCGAACCGGCGTTGCCGGCCTCGTCACCGAAGGTGGCCAGGGTCTCCTCGTAGGCGTAGTAGGGGCGGTACGGGATCTCCACCGAGCCCCAGTAGCCGGTGAGCTGGGTCTCGGTCATGCCGGAGGGAAACCGGTCGAACTTGGCCCGGGCGAGGGACCGGCCCGCGTCGGCCTTCTCCTTCTCGCCCTCGTCGATCCGCATCGGGACGGGCAGGATGCGGATACGGCGGCTGCGGAAACGTTCGTCGATGTGGCGGGCGACCGCGGCGGCTCCGTCGATGCTCTGGCCGCTCAGGGTGAAGCAGTCGACGAGGACGTCGGGCAGATGGGCGGTGCAGATGTCCGCGATGTCGGAGAGACCGGTGCGGCTGTCGATGAGGACGTAGTCGTAGTGGTGGCGCATGTCGTCGCGTAACGCGTCGAAGAACAGCCCGCCGCCGAGGTGTTCGTAGAAGTTGTCCCAGTCGAAGGTGGAGACGATCGCCGAGTAGTCGCGGTTCTGCCGGCCGGCGGAGACCAGGTCGAGGGTGCCGGGCTCGGGGAATCGCCAGTCCAGGGAGACCGCGTGGCGCTGGATGCGGGCGTACTGGCGGTGCCAGTCCGGGGGCCGGTGCTCGGTCTCCGTGGCGTCGCCGGAGGCCGCCCAGGCGTAGTCGGTGAGCAGGTCGATGACGCCGGTGGTGGCGCCGACGGTCGCCGGGTCGAGGAAGGGGTGGAAGAAGCGGTGCAGGCCGGGCGCCTCCAGGTCCCAGTCGACGGCGAGGACGCGTTTGCCGTTGGCGGCGAGGATCCAGGCGGTGTTGGCGAGGGCCATGGTCCGGCCGGTGCCGCCCTTGTACGAGTAGAACGTCACGATCCGGCCCTCGCGGCCGTCACGTCCGTCAAGGCTGCTCATCGCGGTCTTCCTCCTCGGCATGCGGGCGATGCACCGGTGGCCGGCTGTCGTCGTGTCCCGCGATGCTCAGCCGGAAGCGCGGGGTGGCCCTGCCCGGCGGCGGCTGTGCGGGGGCTTGCTTGAGGTGCTGGGTCGCTGCCCACTGCACGACGTGCGGCAGCAGCGCGCCGAAGGACTCGTGGTCGGGGATGCCGCGAACGGCGGGCCGGCACGCCTGCCGCCCTTGGTTCACGATGCGCGGCAGGGTCGTCTCGACCTCGTCGGTGAGGCTCTCCCGGGCGTCCTCGCTGTCGGGGTCGGCGTCGTTCCACGGCACCATGAGGCCGGTGGCCGGCCGGTGGCCGGCGTCGAACTTGGCCAGCCGGGTGCGCTGTTCGGGGTCGCGCAGCACCCAGCGGTCGAGCAGCATCACCTCCGGGCCGCCCGCCGGGGGTGAGTCGTCGGCCTCGCTGTGCCAGGTGTCGAACTCCTTGAGGTCCGGCCGGTATTCGAGGCGCTCGGCGATCTCGGCGGCCACCTCGGCGAGCGGTCTCGCGCACTCGGGCCGATAGGGGTTCCAGTCGAGCGCCGAGGGACCGTAGTAGTGGCTGCCGCGTTCCTCGGGCAACCGGTCCAGGGAGCCCGCGGCCACGGTGATCCGCAGGGTCCGCCGGGCGCGCACGGGTGCGAAGGCGTCCGGCACCGCACTCCAACGGGTCTGCTCCCCCTGGTCGACGAGCACGTTCTCGCCCACGTCGATGATGCGCCGGGCCAGTTCCAGTACGGCTCGCTGATAGGCGGAGCGGAACGAGCTGACCTTGATCAGGCCGTACAGCCCGAAGTCGCGGTAGCGGTCGCCCAGTTCGGGGTGGGCGTACTGCAGGTCCCGTACGGATTCGGGGAGTTGATGGTCCTCGACCGGCGCCCACAGGGCCGGCACGATCGCGCCGGGCGTGCCACGGCGTCCCGCGCTGCGGTGCCGGGCGGGTCGCTGGTCGAAGACCGTCCACTCCTTGCCGCACCAGGAGCTGCGGAAGTAGCGCGGCGAGTACAGCGGAACGAACACGCGGCAGGCGGCGAGGGAGTCACCGAGTTCGGTCGTCCAGAGCTGTCCGGCCCGCATCGAGCGGTCCATGTACCCGGCCGCGCCGACGGGCACGGCGGTCATGTGTCTGATGTGGCCGCACAGGTCGCGAAAGAGCCGGTGGACCCACAGGTCGGGATCGCCGTCGTCGGTGTCGTCCCGGGGAGTGTGGGCGTAGCTCAGGAAGAAGTACGGGGCGGCTGTCTCCGCGCGTAAGTGCTCCATCGGCTCCACATGATCCCCCGATCCCGCCCCCTCCCCCGGGGCGTGGACACTCAGTGTAGGAAGCCGGACGCGTTTTGTAGCCGTTCGGGCGTGGACCGCCGGGGGCGATTTCCGGCCAGCCATCCGGTGGCGAAGTCCACCGCCGCCCGCAGCGGCAGCACCCGGGTCTCGGCGGACCCGAGCCGCCCGCGCCCAACGGCGGGCGTGGGCAGCGCGGCGTCGTGCGCCTCGTATGCGGCGCCGAGGGCGGCGAAGTCGCTGTCGTCGAGATCCACGTCCTGGTAGGAGATCCAGCGCCGCCGCCCGTCCCGCAGGACCACGCAGCGGTACTCGCGCCGGGGCGGATCGTCGATGCGGTACTCGGCGAGGTGGAAGGCGCTGCACACGTCGTACCCGACGCCGATCAGCAGGACGCGGGCGTCGGCCGCGTAGAGGCGGGCCAGGGGCGATCCCTCACCGAGGTGACAGTCCTCGTCGTGCCGGGCCATCAGCTGCGCCGCGCGGGCGCCCACGGCCGCGAACGACGTCTGCGGATGGGTGCTGCGCACCGCCCCGGGGCTGCGCCGCACGGCCTCGGCCAGTCGGCCCATGCCCTGGGAGGGCGTGTGCCGGGGGTTGAAAGGCGGCATGGCCGCCTGATGGGCCGCCACCTGACTGGCCGTCATCCCATGTGTACGCGCCCGGAATTCGGGCGAGGTGTCGGAGTTTCCGGCGGTGAACGCGGGGACGACGAGCGTCCCGTCCGGGCCGAGGGCGGTGAGCAGCGTGGCCAGAACCGTGTCGGCGGCCGGGCCGACCCGGCGCAGCGAGGCGTGCACCAGCAGGGTGGCTCCGGCCCGTACGCCCAGGGCGTCCAGGTCACGGGCCGGGATCCGGGCCGCGGTCATCCGCCGCTCCTGCGCATCCCGTCGGCGAAGCGCCGGCCGAGCGCGGTGAGCGACGGGGCGGCCGTCAGTTCGTCCAGGCGGGCGCGGGTGTGCCGCGTCGCCTCGGGGTCGGGGCTCACCAGGTCGGTCGCGACGCCCGCGTAGACGTCGGCGAGCAGTTCGCCGACGCGAGTGTCGGTCTCGTCGTAGAGGTCACACAGGTCGAGCAGGGCGTCGAGGGCACCGAGCCGGAATCCGCGCACCAGGTCGCTCGCGAGGCGCACCGGGTCGGAGGTCGGGGCGGCCCCCAGCGCCGCGAATCCCGCAGCGGCCGCGATGGAGTGGGGATCGGCCGGGCCGACGAGCGGGGTCACCACGCGCACACCGGCGGCCATCGCCTCGGCCGTCCGCGGCAGCGCCTTGCGGATCAACGCCCAGGCCTGGGGCAGCACATGCCGCCACTGTTCGACCTCGTCGTCCGTCAGCCGCCCCTGGACGGGCCGGTCGAAGCAGTCGCGGTACGGATCGATGTCGTCCAGCGCCACCTCCAGCCCGTCGGCCCGCAGCCACCGCAGGGGCTCCCATCCCGGGCCGTCGATCCGATCGGGCGTCAGCTCGACCGTGGGTGCGGTGGTTTCGGTGCGCAGCCGCCCCAGCCCGGGGAGGTAGGCGTAGCCCTCACGCACCGGCACGGTAATGCGGTCCACGGCGCCGACGGGCAGCGCGGCAGCGGCCACGAGCGCGGCGAGATGGTCGGCCGGCGCCGCACCGTCGAGACAGCGCACGGCCCAGATCCGCGTGTACGGGTGGGACAGCAGTGCCGCCACCGGAGCGCTGTCCCGTCGGCCGATCTCCAGCGCCGTCCGCCATGCGGCGGCCCACAACTCACCGCCCGTGTCCGGTCCCTGGTCGATGAGGGTCAGCAGCTCACGGGTGACCGCCTGCCTCCCCCGCGCCAGCTCCCGTACGGCCATGCCGTCGTCGCTGCCGTCGGCCAGGGCGTCGAAGCCCTCGACCGGCCGGGCCGCTCCGGCACCGGTGCGTGCGTCGATGGACCGGATGAGCTCCTGGAGGTCCGCGCAGTAGATCGACGGATTGTCGAAGTCCGTGCCGTCACCGCGATACCGGTGCGCGTACAGCCCGCCGCCGCAGGAGCGCACGACCGGGCAGGACCGGCAGGTCTCGCTCAGGCCCGCCAGCCCCTGCTGCCGGGCCGTGATGCCGGGGTGCAGCGCCACCTCGTCCAGGGAGTGCCGCAAGACGTCCTCGCCGGTGCCGGGTGCGCCGTCGTAGGCGGTCTTGAGCGAGTCCGTCTGCTCGAAGGTGCCGTCGGTCTCGACCACCACGACATCGGCCGGTGCGAGCCCCATGGCCTCGGTCAGGCTCGGGCCGCCGCCCAGGGTGCTGATGACCGAGTCGAACAGCCGCACCGGCATCGGACGGCCCTGGGCGTCCCAGCGGTCGTAGACCGCCATCAGCCAGTCGGCGTACGGCGTGGCGGCTCCGTCGGGACGCGGGGGCGGGTCGTCCCAGGTGGCGTGCGGCAGAAGGAAGTCGATGCGCGGCGGGTCCTGGGCGGCCAGCGCGTCGTAGGCGGCGACGGGGTCGTTGCGCACGTCGATGGTGCAGAGCAGGCCCGCGTAGAGAGGGCGGTGGCGTTCCTGCCGGAGGAGTGAGAGGGCCGCGAGCACCTTGTCGTGACTGCTGCGGCCGTCGGCATAGCGGCGGTGCAGGTCGTTGGCGGCCCGGTCGCCGTCCAGGGAAATACCCACCCGGACGTCGAATTCCGCGAAAAGATCGAGAAATCTGCTGCTGAGCTGAATGCCGTTGGTGTGAATGCGTAAGTCGAGCCGGGAAATCCCGTCCAGGCTGTTCCGCAGTTCTTCGCAGATTCGGCGTAAGCGAGCCGGGCCGGCCAGCAAAGGCTCACCTCCGTGCAGGATGACCTGCACGGAGGGCAGTGCGTGAGCCTTGGCGTGTTCCGCCAGACGCTGGGCCGTCCAGGACACGACCTCGTCCGAGATCACTTTCGGCCGGGAGGTCCAACTCTGGTCGGCGTGCTCGTACACGTAGCAGTGATCACACGCAAGGTCGCACCTGCTGTGCACCTTGAGTACGAGTTGTCGAAGCGGAACCAGCGGGCTTGTCATTCCGGCAGACTCGATGTCATCCAACCGACGACGAGAAAGTGATCCCGTCCGTCCTATGGTTCTGCGTGGCAGAGAGAGCGCGGCGCCGTGCTCGGGCGTACTTGGGTTCACTCGGGGCGTCGAGTCGCGTCGCGGCGGCTTGGGCGTCGACGACGGCCGTCGACCGCGCAGTGGTTCTTGCTCGCTTGATCACAGTGTCCCCTGGTCAGGAGAGTGGAAAGGTGAGGTGGTCGACCCTGCGCCGCGCGGCGGAGAGCCTAGACCGCAAACCGTATCGCCTACCGAGGCGTAGCGACCCTAGGGAAAGGCTACGAGTCGGGACCTTCCGCAGGTCAACGAGCGGCGAACGCGAAGTGTGAACTCTAGGCCGCTCAGGTGACTTCCCTCACACGCCCCATCCTTCACACACCCCGTCTCTCCCCTGCCCCGTCGGCGCCGCGCTCCGGGTCAGGCGTAGAACCGCGACACGCTCTGCAGCACCGCCGCCGGCTTCGCCCCGCCCTCGATCTCGATCGTGCCGTCGACCGTGATCTGCGCCCCGCCCGGCACCTCCTCGACCTCCGCCAGCCTGCCGACCAGCCGTATGCGCGAGCCGACCTTGACCGGCGAGGGGAAACGCACCTTGTTCAGGCCGTAGTTGACCTTCGTGGTGACGCCCTGGACGTCGAGCAGCTCGGTGAACAGGGGGATGAACAGGGAGAGGGTGAGGTAGCCGTGGGCGATCGGGGCGCCGAAGGGCCCCTCGGCGGCCTTCTCGGGGTCGACGTGGATCCACTGGTGGTCGCCCGTGGCCTCGGCGAACGTGTTGATGCGCTCCTGGGTGATCTCGATCCACTCACTGGTGCCGAGGTCGCTGCCCGCGAGCTTCTTCAGTTCGTCGAGGCCGTTCACGGTGATGCTCATGCGGTTCCTTACTGGTTGCCGTACCGGTTACGGACACGGGACTTGAGGAGTTTTCCTGAGGCGGTGCGCGGGAGTTCGTCCGCGAGCACCACCGATTTGGGGATTTTGTATTTGGCGAGGCGGCCGGCGAGGGACGCGAGGAGTTCTTCGGGGTCCGGTGACGCGCCCTCGCGCGGCACGACGACCGCGCGCGGCACCTCGCCCCACTTGTCGTCCGGCACCCCGATCACGGCGCACTCGACGATGTCCGGGTGGGCGAGGAGCAGGTCCTCGATCTCGGCGGGGTAGATGTTCTCGCCGCCGGAGATGATCATGTCCTTGATGCGGTCGACGATGAAGACGTAGCCGTCCTCGTCGACGCGGGCGGCGTCCCCGCTGCGGAACCAGCCGTCCGCGAAGGAGGCGGCCGTCTCCTCGGGCAGCCCCCAGTAGCCGGGCATGACATGAGGGCCGCGGACCACGACCTCGCCGGTCTCGCCGACGTCGACCGGCACCATGTCCGGCCGTACCACCCGTACGTCGCTGAAGTAGTGCGGTACGCCCGCCGAACCGGCCTTGGTGACCGCGTGTTCGGCGTCCAGGAACAGGGTTCCGGGGGCGGCCTCGGTCATGCCGTAGCCCTGAAGGAACGTCAGTCCCCGTTCCTGGTAGGCGGCGATGAGCGGGGTCGGCACCGGGGAGCCGCCGCAGGTCAGGATCCGCAGGGACGACAGGTCCGCGTCCGGCCAGCGCGGGTGCCTGGCCACCTGGTCGAACATGGTCGGGACGCCGAACATGAAGGTGATCCGGTGTCGTTCGATCAGGTCGAAGGTGCCGTCCGGGTCGAAGGCCTCGACCAGGACACAGGTGCCACCCTTGAGCAGGACCGGGAGTGTCAGCATGTTCAGCCCTGCCGTGTGGAACAACGGGGCCGAGACCAGGGCGCGTTCGTCGGCGATCAGGTCGGTGTCGACCAGGACGTTGAGCGCGTTCCAGGTGATGTTGCCGTGCGTGAGCATCGCGCCCTTGGGGCGGCCGGTCGTGCCCGAGGTGTACATGATGATGCAGGTGTCGTCGGGGGTGACCGGCGCGTCGACGGGCTCCTCGGAGGCGGACGCGAGCGCCGCCTCGTACTCGGCGCCCACCTCGACGTACGTACGCACGTCGGTGCTGCCCGGAAGTCCCGCGACGAGCCCGGCATGTGACGGTCCGTAGATCAGGGCCTTGGCGCCGGAGTCGGCGAGCTGGTAGGCGATCTCGGGGCCGGCCAGGCGGGTGTTGAGCGGGACGAAGACCGCGCCGAGCGTGCCGGCCGCGAACAGGGTCTCCAGGTAGGAGGGGTGGTTCGGGCCGAGGTAGGCGATGCGGTCACCGCGCCGCACGCCCCGCTCGCGCAGGGTGTGGGCGAGCCGGGTGGTGCGGTCGTGCAGCTGCGCGTACGTGTACGCGGTGTCGCCGTGGATCAGGGCGGTGCGGTGGGGGGTCTTGCGGGCCCGGCGTGCGGGCCACGACCCCAGTCCCTCGTTGCGCATGTCGCGCCCCTTACGGTTTCGTCAGCCCGAGCAGGCGGGCGGCGTTCTCCTTGAGGATCTTCGGCCTGACCTCGTCCTTGATCGACAGCTTCGCGAAGTCGGCGAGCCAGCGGTCGGGGGTGAGGACGGGGAAGTCGGAGCCGAAGAGGACCTTGTCCTTCAGCAGGGTGTTGGCGTACTGCACCAGCTGCGGCGGGAAGTACTTCGGCGACCAGCCGGACAGGTCGATGTGCACGCCCGGCTTGTGCGTGGCGACCGCGAGGGCCTCGTCCTGCCAGGGGAAGGACGGGTGGGCGAGGATGATCTTCAGGTGCGGGAAGTCGGCTGCCACGTCGTCGATGTGGAGCGGGTTCGAGTACTTGAGCCGGATGCCGCCCCCGCCGGGCACTCCGGCGCCGATGCCCGTCTGGCCCGTGTGGAACAGGGCGATCGTGCCCGTCTCCTCGATCACCTCGAAGAGGTCGTAGGCCACCGAGCGGTCGTTGGGGAAGAAGCCCTGGATGCTGGGGTGGAACTTGAAGCCCTTCACCCCGTACTCCTCGACCAGCCGGCGGGCCTGCTTGACGCCCGCCTTGCCGCGGAAGGGGTCGATGGACGCGAAGGGGATGAGGACGTCGGCGTTGGCGGCGGCCGCCTCGGCGACCTCCTCGTTCGGGACCGGCGCTGTGCCCGTCGCGGACTCGGCGTCGACCGTGAAGATGACGGCGGCCATCTTCCGCTCGCGGTAGTAGGCGGCCGTCTCCTCCAAGGTCGGCTTCCGCTTGCCCTCGACCTTGAAGTAGGCGGAGGAGGCGTCGTGCAGGTCGTCGTCCAGCGAGGAGTGGCCTTTGGAGGAGACCTCCGCGTGGGTGTGGACGTCGATCGCGACCAGTTCTTCGGGATTCATGGAGGGGGCCATCACGCCTCCGGGAACTTGGGCGCCGGAATGCCGACCGACTGGAGCTCGGCACCGACCGAGGTGGGCCAGACGTCGGCGAGGGTGTCGGGGGTCCAGCCGCCGTCGGCGTAGGCCGCCGCGATCTCCTGCGGATGCGACCAGAGTGCCACCTTGTCGCCGCCGACGCCGATGGCCTGACCGGTCACGCTCCGGGCCGCCTCGGAGGCGAGGAAGGGGACGAGGGCCGCGCAGTCCTCGGGGGTGCCGAAGCCCTCGCCCTTGCGCAGGAAGTCCGGCAGCGGCTCGCCGTTCTTCATCGCCTCGACGTACGGGGCGAAGGCGGGGATGGTCTCGGTCATCGCGGTCGCCGCGACCGGCACGATCGCGTTGACGGTGATGCCCGCGCGGCCCAGCTCCATCGACCAGGTGCGGGCGAAGGCGGCGATGCCGGCCTTGGCGGCGGCGTAGTTCGTCTGCCCGAAGTTGCCGCGCTGTCCGGCAGGGGAGCCGACCAGGATCAGGGTGCCGCCCTCGCCCTGCTCGCGCATCCGGACGGCGGCGGCGCGGGCGCAGGTGAAGGTGCCCTTGAGGTGGGTCGTGATCACGGCGTCGAAGTCGTCGTCGGTCATCTTCCACAGGACCTTGTCACGCAGGATGCCCGCGTTGGTCACCAGGATGTCGAGCCGTCCGAACTCCTCGACCGCGCGGTTCACCAGCCGTTCCGCGGCCTCGGTGGTGCCGACCGGGACGACCTCGGCGACGGCCGTGCCGCCGGCCTCGGTGATGGCCTTCACGGCCGCGTCGGCAACGGCCTCGTCGACGTCGTTGACGACCACGGAGGCGCCGTGGGCGGCCAGGGCCTGCGCGTAGGCGAGGCCGAGGCCCCGGCCACTGCCGGTGACGACGGCGACCTTGCCGGTGAGATCGATGCTGGGCACGAGCGGGTCCCTTCAGGTGGGGGTGCGGCTTCGAGATCGAAGGTAAGAACAATAGTTGTCGACGTCAATAGTTGTTGTCGACTCGTCCTTGCGTCATGCTGGGTCCAGTACGTACGCACCGCCCCACCCGGGGCCTCGACCAGGGAGCCCGCCATCACCAGCCGGCAGACCACGAACCCCGCACCGATCGGCTCGAGCGAGCCGTGGATGCGCGGACTGCACGCGGACACGGGCTATCTGCTGTACCGCCTCGGTCTGCGCTCCGGTCAGCTGTTCAACTCCTTCCTCCAGGAGTCGGGCCTGCGCCTGCGCCACTACGCGCTGCTGCGGTTCCTCGCCACGTCCCCGGGCGCGCTCCAGCGCGAGCTGAGCGCCTCGCTGGGCTATGACCCGAGCGCGATCGTCGGCCTGGTCGACGACCTGGAGAAGCTGGGCTTCGCCGAGCGGCGGCCCTCCCCCGACGACCGCCGCAGCCGGATCGTCGTCCTGACCGACGGCGGCCGGGCCTTCCTGCGGGACACCGACGAGGCCGGTCAACGCGTCACCAACGAGCTGGTCCAGCCGCTCGACGCCGCCGAGCGCGACCAGCTGCACGCGTTGCTGCGGAAGGTCACCGAGTCCGGGCTGGGGTGACGGGATTCCGATGACCGCCGACGCCGTGCCCTCCGCGGCTCCCCAAGGGACGCGTTCCGCGCCCGACCGGCTGCTGGCGGTGCTCGCGGCCTTCGACCTGGCGCATCCGGCGCTCAGCCTGACCGACATCAGCAGGCGGGCCGGGCTGACCCTGACCACCGCGCACCGGCTCGTGGCCGCCCTCACCGAGTGGGGCGCCCTGGAGCGGGACGACTCCGGCCTCTACCACGTCGGGCTGCGGCTGTGGGAGGTGGCCGCGCTGGCCCCGCGCGGGCTGGCGCTGCGGCAGGTCGCGCTGCCGTATCTGGAGGACCTGTACGAAGCGACGCACGAGAACGTGCAGTTGGCGGTCCAGGACGGGCCCGAGGTCGTCTACATCGAGTGGCTGTCGGGACGGTCGGCGGTCGGCGTACACATCCGGGTCGGGGCACGCTGGCCGCTGCACGCCACCGGGGTGGGGCTCGCGCTGCTCGCGCACAGCACCCCGGAGTTCCAGGAGGACTACTGCGCCGCGCCGCTCGCCGCCTTCACGCCGTACACCGTCACCGAACCGGCCCGGCTGCGCCGCGTCCTGGCAGACGTGCGCCGCACGGGCGTGGCCGTGAGCAGCCGCCAGGTCACCGACGACGCGCTGTCGGTCGCCGCCCCGGTGCGCGGCCCGGGCGGTGCGGTCGTCGCCGCCGTCTCGGTGGTCGTACCGCAGGCGGACGCGCAGGTGCCGGTGCTGGTGCCGGCGGTACGGCTCGCGGCGCGCGGGATCTCGCGGGGGCTGGGGTGGCAGCCGGAGACGGGGGTGTAGGTGTCCTGCGGCGCTGCAGATCCGCAACTGGCCGCGGCGAGGTTGTCCTCGGCGAGGGCGTGCAGGGGCTGACTGTCAGGTGCGGTCATCGTGCTGATCTCCTTCGAGTTTCGGCACCTCGAAGATCAGCCGGTGGCGGTTCATCTGTGCGGGCATCGGCCAGGAGCCGGAGCGAATCCCGGATCAGGTAATCCGCACACCATCTCCATGGACACAGCCCACGGGCGGGTCATTCCCCGGAAATGGACAGATGAATGACGTTGCCAATGTTGTCGATAATCCCGCGGGCGGTGGTCTGCTGTGCATCGGCCGATGCATCAGTTGGATTCCGGCTTTGGGATTGCGCCGTGTCGTGGGGTCTCGGGGTTTGACGGATTGCGGCGGGTCCGTTGAGCGGGCCACGCTTTTCTGCGGTTCCTGGTGCAGCACGGTCCGGCGGGTCAGGGATCGGGCCCGTATGGCAGTCGCTCCGGATACGGGGTCTGAGGGTCGGCGGGTGTGCTGCGTGAGGGGTCGGCCAGTGAACGCGGAAGCGTGGAGCTGCGTGGTCGGTTGCCGGGTGTGCTTTTTCTTGCGGCTTGTCCGGGGCGGGGAGGCGGAGCAGGTCCCCGGTCCGGGCCGCGGGCCGGTGGCATGCTCGCGCCTCGTCGGGCGGGTGTGGTTTCGGCTGGGGGTGTCACCGCGAGCGGGCAGCGGCTTTTTTCTCTTCTGTCAAGTCCCGACTTCTCGGTAACGGAATTCCGTGACGTGACCCGGCGGCCGGGCCGGAGGTTAATTGATGTAGCGGGTTCACGCAGCAAAGGTGAATCGGCCGCACCGTCCGAAAGCGGGTGGTGTGATGCGCGGGACAAGTGTCCCGTCGGCGGACAGTCTGCGAATGAGCCGGGCTGTCCGGCAGGTTTCACTATTTCTCACACGAGGAGAATTCTCATGGCACATATCCTGACGATGCGACGTCTTTCGGTGGTCGCTGTCTCTGCCCTTCTGGCCGCGGGCGGTGCTTCGCTGTCCACCAGCGCGTTCGCCGCCACGCCCACCGAGGTGCCGCACATCACCGTGGCCGGCGACGGCAACGGGAGCGGTAACGGTAACGGCAACTGGGGCAACGGCAACGGCAGCGGCAACGGCAACCAGAACTGGGGCAGCAACAACGGCAGCGGCAACGGCAACCAGAACTGGGGCAGCGGCAACGGCAGCGGCAACGGGAACGGGAACTGGGGCAACTGGAACGGCAGCCTCAACGGTAACGGGAACCTGGGCAGCAACAACGGCAGCGCCAACGGCAACGGGAACTGGGGCAGCGGGAACGGGAGTGGTAACGGCAACGACAACCGCTAGGGCCTGGCCGCGGCCTGGCGTCGCATGAGGCCGGTATCCGGCCGGGTGGCATGGGGACATGCCACCCGGCCGGACAGGCGTGTGTCCGCGCCCGGCGCAGCGCCCGCACGGGGGCATGTCACCGCCGTGTGCGCTCTGGTCCTGAAGGCAGGTGGTGGTTGTGAGCGACTGGCCTGCCGGCGGCCCCGGGGGTGAGGGTGTCCTGGCGGCCGGTGACGGCCTTGCGGCGGGGCCGCTGCCGGTCGGGTGCCTTCGGGTGCACGCCCCGGTCGGGGCGGTCCGGCGCATGTGCGCCCGGTGCCCGGTGTGCTCCGGCGCAGCCGTTCACTCCCGCCCCGGTCCTCGCCGGGTGAGCGGCGGCGCCGGTTTGTGAGGGGTGGGCTGCATCGACTCGTCGCCGGGTGGACGACGCCGGATCGCGGTGTCGGTGCATCGGTTTTCGCTGCCCGGCTGCGCAGGGGTTCCGGTTCCCGTTCCTCACCCGCCTGCGCCACCCGGGCGGATGTGTGCGTGCTTGCGCGGTGTTTGTGGGGGTGCCGGATGCGGTGACGCGACCGCGACCGCGATGGCCGGTCGGCCCGCCCGCGGCCGGGATCGTGTGAAGGGACCGCACGCCAGGGCCGGTTGATGCGGGGAACGCGAGCATCCGGCCATCTGGCCGGACGGCAGATGCTGCCGTCCTCGCCGTCCGGCCAGATGCGGGCCGTGTGCGGCGGTTAACACCGCACTGAGGCTTCAGCGGTTGTTGTTGCCGTTGCCGCTGCCGTTGCCGCTCCCGGTGTTGCGGTTGCCGCTGTCGCTGCCGTTGCCGTCGCCCTTGTTCTTGTTCCCGTTGTTGCTGCCGTTGTCGTTGCCCTTGTTCTCGTTGCCGTCGCGGGAGCCGTTGTCGTTGCCCTTGTTCTCGTTGCCGTCGTCGCTGCCGTTGCCGTCGCCCTTGTTCTTGTTGCCGTTGTCGCTGCCGTTGCCGGTGCCTTCGTTGCCGTTGCCGTTACGACTGCCGTTGTCGTTGTTACTGCCGTTGGTACCGGTCTTGCTGCTGCCGTCGCCGGCGACAGCCGTGTGCGGCATCGCCTGCTCGGCGGCGACGGCAGTGGTCGACAGCGAGGCGCCTGCCGCGGCCAGAAGAGCGCAGACGGCGATCACCGCAAGGCGTCGGGTCTTGAGGGTGTGAGCCATGAGGATTCTCCTTGTGAGGAAGGGTGAACGATTGAAGAATCGAATCCCCCCGTCCATGCCGGGGGGCCCAGGTGGGACGTAGGTGCCACAACCACACCGCCGGGTTCCGTCGACAACGACGGCCTCTTCAGGCCGCCGCGCCCAAGGCTTCTCGCATCGCGGGGTGGGCGGCACAGGTGGCGGCGAGGCGGGGCGGGCCTGGTGGAGCCGCCCGGCTCCACCAGGGCAGCCGCACCACGAGCCGGTGCCGTGGTGCTGGGCCATCAGGAGAGGTTCTTCTCCAGGACCGCGATGTAGTTGTTCATGAAGTGGTCGCGGATCCCGTCGTCGGCGGGGGCGAGGGGATCGGCGGTCATGCCTTGGGCCCGCTCGACAAGGCCGCCGAGCAGGGGCATGCCAGTCGTGGAGCCGTCCCGCCCAGTCGATACAGCGCAGGGCCTGGACATGGGTGAAGCGGGGCTCGGGCGGCAGTCGGGGCACGATGTCGTTGTGGTTGACGAACCGGTACATGCGGTCGGCGAAGCCCTTGTTGTACGCCTTGGCCGGCTCCTGGTCACAGGTGCGGGGCCGGCCGTAGGCGTAGACGCCGTCGGCGGCCGGCCGCGGCTGGTCCGGATACGTCCGCGCTCCGGCCGGCATGGCGAGGGCCCTGGCGAGGCCGTGCCCGGTGGAGAACAGCTTCCGGCGGTTGGTGCGCGGCTCGGCCGGGGTGTCTTTGACCTGCGGTAGATCGCCTGCAGTGCCTCGACGAGGCCGTGGTGCACCCAGCCGGTGCCTCCCGGTCCCGGGCCGAGCGATACGTGGTGGCGTCCGAGAGCCAAGCTTTGGTCTGGGCCGGTTTTGTGCCGCACAACACCGTGATGATCATGTGGTCGTCGGCCAGGGCGCGGGCCTGGGTGTCCGGGAGCGGGACGGGGGGAGTGCTTGGCGTCCCGTGGTGTCGAACCCACCTCGAACCCCCGGGCACCGGCCTGTTCCTCGATCGCCTCCCGGCTCTTGTGGGCGAGATGGCAGGCCCGCGCCAGCCAGTAGCCCCGCTGAAAGCTGTCACCGGTCGAGCGGTGCTCGAACGACGAGGGTACGGCCACCGGAGGCCCCTTTCGTGGCAGTGGAGTTGAGCGGCCTGAGCGAGGGCGCTCCACACCGCCCGCGTTGATCATTTCGTAGTATCGGCGCCGCCGCGGCGCGGCAGGCGAGAACACACCGGCACTCACCTGAACGGATCCGCCCTGCGCCGTCACCGCGGACCCGGCGAGCTGCCGGGCGGCGGCCCGTCCCCCGCACCCGGCGAGCCGGAAACCCCCGCCCCGACCGGGTGGGGTCGGCGCAGGGTTCCCCCGGCGGGTCGACCGTGCTCGTCGGGCAGGGGTGCCGGGCGCCTTTGCCCCTGCCTCGTCCACACCCTGCCGCGCACGGGCCGGTGCTGGTGCACGCGGATGTGACACCGTGCAGGCGTACGCGAACCAGCCGGCCGTGCGGGGTGGAGTCCCGCCGGCAGCCGTCCTTGTCCTTCGCCGAGGACCACGGTGTCGACGTGCCCGATACCCTTGAACCTTCGGTACCCCGGCGCGAGACCGGCCTTGACCCGCTTGAAGAAGGCCTGGAACGCCTTGTCCAGGCGGCGCAGCACGGCTGGCCGGGAGGAGAACGACCAGCGGCCCCTCGCGCGGGGCCGCAGCCGCGGATCTCCTTGAGCCGGGCGGACCGGTCGCCGTATCCGATGCTCGTCCCCGAGCTGTGCCGGTAGGCACCGCAGCGTTCCTGCAAGACTCCGTTGCAGGGCGAGCAGTGATCCGCAAGCATCTCGCGCAGGGCCTGCTCCTGGCGCACGGTGGGGCGAAGGAGGAACGTGCCCGCCCGTATCACGCGGCGTCCTCCTTCTCCTTCTTCCACGGGCGCTCCCACCGGGTGTCGATGTACTTCTTCACCGTCTCCGCCGAGCCGGCGAAGTACGACGATGACCACAAGGGTGGGCGGCCGCGTCTTCGGGTGCGCCAGGTGCGCCGCAGGACGCGGGCGGTGAAGCCACGGGCCGCCTTCTCCTCGGCCCTTCTGCCGGATCAGCTCATCCAGGCGGGTCGCGACCCGTCCGCCGAGAACCGGGGTGGCGGTACTTCGGGCACCACACCACGTTCAGACCCCGGTCAGATCCGTACAGAGGCGGTTGACAATTGCCATTGCCCGCCCCGCTGAAGCGGGGCGTTTCCTGGCTGGCCTCAAGGATGCGGAACTGCTCGAGTGGACGGGCAGGGACGTCGCTCAGGGGAAACATCGACGTCAGCTCCGCCCTTGGGGACAGGCCGGGTGAACGTCTTCAACGCCCCCGACGAGAACGGGTTCAGCTTCGGCTCTGCCCCGACGAGCCGGCGCTACAAGCCGGCGCTCCCGCCCCGAAGTCACGGTCCGCGGTGCGGTGATCGGCCCCCGCAAGCCCGAGGCCTCACCACCAAGCCCCCAACTCGGAAGGCAGCCAGCTCTCGTGACACAGACATCGGGGAACCAGCGCGCCCACTGCGTGCCTGTTGTGAACTCCGGGATGTCGAGAAGCGGGGGGCTGCCGTGGTGCGACCGGTATGGGCGGTGAACCCAGAAAAGGCAGAAAATCTTTGCAGAAGTCCTGGGCCGAGGGAGGGAATTACAGACACACCAGCGCGCCGGACGACCGTCAGGGGGAGTGTCTCGGCATCCTGTCGCCCGATGCTCAAGTTCCCCGGTACGGATGGAAGGTACGGCCGAATGAAGCTGACCCACAGGCTTGCCACGATCAGCACCGCTACGACGGCACTGTTGCTGTGCGGTGCCGGCAGCTCTCAGGCTCTAGGTGACGGGGGGCTGTTCCCGCTCCTGGGCAGCCCTTCGATCGTCCTCGTCTGCCTGCCCGCAGGACAAGTGGGTCACGACAACTCCTTCAACGGCATCCAGAACATCAGCTGCAGTCAGTCGGGCACGCCAGCAACCACAGCTGCGGGTGACTCAAAGGGCGGGGGCATCACGGTCACCGTGATCGACAACACAGGCGGTTCCAACACCGGCAACGGCAGCGGCAACGGCAACGGCAACACCGGCAATGACAACGGCAGCAACGACGGCAATAACACGGGCGGGACCACCACCGGTTAGAAGCCCCCGGGCGCAACGGACGGGATGGCAGATCATGGGGTGGCCGGCACAATCAGCGCACAGATGCCTCGTCACCGCCCAGGACGTCACCGAGGTCACCGGCGTCCTTTTCTACGCCCCCACAGCTCCTGCTGCGACGAGGGCATCCTCGCCTTCAGCAGCGCAATCTCCCTCCCGTCCCCCGCCCGCGGCCACCACTGAACCTTTTCAATCTTGATCAGCTGGCGAGTTCGAGGGCGGTGACGGCTCGGACGACGGCGGTGATCCGGGTGGTGCTGCAGTGGAGCTTCCGCAGGAGCCGCCAGCACTTGAGGATTGCCATGGCGCGTTCGCCCTCGCTGCGGATCTTGGCGTGGTCCCGGTTGTGACGCCGGCGCCAGCCGCGATGATGCTTGCCCCGGATCGGAACGCGGATCGCGGGACCGGCGCCTTGATACGCCTAATAGGCATGTGGGTTGGCCGGTTGGGCCGATCGGCAGGGGCCGGAGCGAGACGTCTGGGATATACGCAGCGCCAGGAGTGCTTCGACAAGACGGACGCGGCTCAGGCTCCTGTCATGTCGGCTCCAGTCGCCGTACCGTGCCGTGATTCGAGCCGTTCCCAAAGTCACCTCCCAATTGGCCAGAGCCTTCGAGCTCTTCACGAGAGCGAGGACTTTGGGCAGGGCTGGGGCCACGGACGGCTGATGGGACCCTTGCCGGACGCCACGGCCAAGACCGCCGCAGCGTTCTCCTGGGCGGCGAACACCCCCGTGCCAATGAGCGTGCCTCCGGCCACCGGAAGCAGCCGGCATCAGAAAAGAACGGAGCACGAGATCTGCGGGCACATGATGCGCCGAACAAAGAAAAGAGGGAAAGCCGGCGAGGGAGAGGTAATTTATTCGCTTTCCCTGGACGGTCCGCCCGGCTGAAAGACACAGAAGCCGGCACCGGAAGAGTCCGGGCGTTGTTGGACAACCGCAGCGGCGGGCACCGACAGCCGAGCAATCCGGCCCGGAAGCCGCACCACGGATGCACAGAGCATGCCAGGCCCATGACGGCCGGGCGCAGCCGAGACGGCACACAGACCGCCCCGGCACCACCACGGCCCCTCGCGAACCCGCGCGCACCTGCGCCGACAGGCCGTCCTGGCCGCGGGTGGGGGTGCCACCGGCGATGACACCGGCGGGCACATGGACACCGGCGGGCACATGCCGGTGACCACCGTGCCGGCGCCGATGCCCGCGTTGGTGCCCGGTCACCGCACAGCGGGCACACGACGACCCCACCGCGAGACCGGCGCGCACGGCGGTGAACCGTCCCGGTACCGCGCGGCGGGTCACGCAGCCGGACTCCGCACCGTCCGGGCCCACCCGTCCGCTGCCGGCGCCGCCCCGCAGGGCGTGCCTCTGAGCCCTCGGGCTGCCCCGGACCGCCGCCGCAGGTGACCGGGCCACTGCCCGGCCTGCGGCCCCAGAACACCGAACCCTCTGCCGGGACCGTTGCCTGCTGATCCCCCCGCGCGAACGGCAGGCCCCCCGGATGATCCGCGAGGCGAAGGCGGTGCGGGCCGCCCGGGGACGATCAGGACCCGGGGCGGCGTCCCAGCCGCGGGCCGGCTTGCCGCACCCCTGTGCCTGCCCGCTCACCCGTCCGCCGGACCGTCTAACACGGCCGCCACTGCGGTGTCAAGTCCCGACCTTGCGTGCCACGGCTTCCCGGGACGTGACCCGGCCGCCCCACCCGGGGCTTAATTGAGGCATCGGTTCACACCGGAAAAGCAATCGGACACACCGCCCGAAAAAGAATCCCCACGGTGTGAACGCGGGACCTGCGTCCCGCCCAGGAATCCCTCCCCCGCACGGGAGGAAATATTCCTCAAACATTCCCCATTTCTCACCATTTCTTACCAAGGAGAATTCTTATGTCTTACGCCCTCAAGAACCGCCGCCTTGCGATGATCGCCGTCTCCGCTCTTCTGGCTGCGGGCGGCGCCTCGCTGTCCACCACTGCCTCCGCCGCCGAGCAGGCGGTGCCGCACGTGGCTGTCGCCGGTGACGGCAACGGCAGCGGTAATGGAAACGGTAATACCGGCAACCACAACGGTAGTGGTAACGGCAACAAGAATAAGGGCCACCACAACGGCAGTGGTAACGGCAACAAGAACAAGGGCGACGGCAACGGCTCCCGCAACGGCAACGAGAACAAGGGCAACGGCAACGGCTCCCGCAACGGCAACGAGAACAAGGGCAACGGCAACGGCTCCCGCAACGGCAACAAGAACGAGGGCAACCACAACGGCAGCGACAACGGCAACAGGAACGAGGGCAACCACAACGGCAGCGACAACGGCAACGACAACAAGGGCGACAACAACGGCTCGAACAACGGCAACGACAACACCGGCAGCGACAACGGCTCGAACAACGGCAACGACAACACCGGCAGCGGCAACGGCAGCGGCAACGGCAACGACAACACCGGCAGCGGCAACGGCTCGGACAACGGCAACGGCAACACCGGGAGCGGCAACGGTTCGAACAACGGCAACGGCAACGAAGGCGACGGAAACGGCAGCGGCAACGGCAACGACAACACCGGGAGCGGCAACGGCAGCGGCAACGGCAACGGCAACACCGGCAGCGGGAACGGTTCGAACAACGGCAACGGCAACACCGGGAGCGGCAACGGTTCGAACAACGGCAACGGCAACGAAGGCGACGGAAACGGCAGCGGCAACGGCAACGGCAACGTCTGACACCTGACCGCGGCGCGTCACGCGAGACTGGAATCCGGCCGGATGGCACGGGCGAACACGCCCCCCATCCGGCCGGACAGACGCATGTCCGCGTACACATCAGCGCAGGACGGCCGACCGGGCTACCAGCCCCACGCCGGTGCCTGCCCACACCGAACCAGCCCTGAGGCCCCCCGCACCAGCACCTTCCGCACCCAGGAAGTTGCCGCCCGGGGCCAGGGCCCCCGAAGTTCTGCACGAGACCTTGACTGCCACAGAAATCAGCCGCACTTGAGTTGCACGGGGCGGGGGAGAGGGCCGGCAGCACCGTGCCGGGCGCGAGATAGCGATCGACCTCGCTGGCGCCGGTCAGATACGCGGCCAGGAACTCCTCGACAGCGGAGGCCAGTTCACCGTCCGCAACACGCACCCGGTACGGCGAGGTCGGCGCCCCGGCCCGGGCCGCCACCACAGCGGGCGCGCCCATCACCGCGAACGAGCCACCCGTGCGGCCGGCAACGACCGGCACGGCGTAGTAGCGCACCGTCGCGTCGGCGTACTGCGCAGCCACCGTCACCGACCACGTCCCGCCCGCCCGGCGCGCACTGCGCACCGCAATCACCCACTGCGGCGCCTGCGCACCCGCGGCCGCCTCGGGCAACTCGACATCCGGCGTCATCGACTGCGCAAGCCGCGCCTGCGCACTCCGGCGTCGTCGGCGCTCTGCGCAGCCACACACTCACGAACAGCTGCGCATAGCCGCCTGGGTCGGCGGCGGCCGTAGCGGTGCGCACGGTCGCGGGCCTGGCCGCGGCGGCGGCCTCCACCGCGGTCGGGGAGGAGGCGACGGCGACGCCCAGCGCGGCCGGGCCGGCCGCGATGACGGACCAGACGGCCAGGCGGGAAAGGCGGACACGGCGCCGCATCGCCCTCAGCGCGACACCCGCGGCCACCGGAGCAGCCAACTGGCCCGTAGAGGCTTGCTTGCCACGAAGCATGGTCGAACTCTCCTGGTCAGAACTGACGTTGCTGCTGGCGCCGGAGCTGGGGCCGGTGCAGGCGCCGGAGCCGGAGCTGGGGCCGGGGCCGGGGCAGGTGCCGGCTAAGGCTGACCGGTCGGCCGCGTTGATGAGTTCGCGGTCTGGCTGGGTGGCAATGCAGCGGCCACGCCACCCAGCCAGGCCGCCAAATGTCCGCAGGAATGCGGCGCATGTGCGGGCCGCTTTCTGCGGCCCGCACAGCCGTGCACCCGGGGCTCGAATGCAAGCCTGGAGCCGGTTTACTTGAGGTTGAGCCTGTGGTGCCGTTCGGGCTGCCCCACCGCCTGTGCGCGCACCACCCAGCCCTGCCCCGATCGCCGCGGTCCCGTGCGGGCTGCGGACATCACCGTCGACGGCACCGGCCTGCTACGTCACCCCGCTGCTTTCCCGGCCTCTGGGAGGGAGCCTTCGTCGAAGCCGCGCAGGGCCGGTGGTCTGCGGGTGGCCGAGAGCCGGGCGAGGAACGCGGCACCGGTGCCGGAGGCTGTCTCCAGCCACGAACCCGCAGGCGCCCGACGGCCTACCGCAGCACCCCCTCGCGGCCCTACCAGCGGAGCGTCACCGCAACTCCGCCCGGAACACCGCCGGCGTCACCTCCGTGTGCTGCAAGAAGAACTTGGAGAAGTTCGCCGCGTCCGGGAAACCGACCGCCGCCCCGATCCGGCCGATCGGCATGTCCGTATGGGCCAGCAGCCGCTTCGCCTCCAGGATCACCCGCTTGTCGATGAAGCCCTTGGGCGTCTCGCCGGTGGCGGCGCGGACCGCGCGGACGAGGGTGCGGCGGGAGTAGCCGAGCTGGTCGGCGTAGGCGCTGACGCTGTGGTTGGTGGCGAAGCCCCGCTCCACCGCGTCCCGGAAGAGGGTGAAGGTCGTGTCGCCCTGGTGGCGCGCGGCCTCCGCCGAACTCGCGGCGAGGTGGGCGAGGCGCAGGAGGAATGCCGTCAGCGAGTGGCGCAGGACCGCCGTGTGCAGGCTCAGGGGGAGGGTCGCCGTGTCCTCGTACTCACCCTGGAGTTGGGCCAGGGACGAGCGCAGGGCGGTGAGTTGGGCGGCGTCGGGGTGGAGCAGGGGCGGGAGGTCGTAGCGGTAGAGGCCGGTGGCCTCGACCGTGGCGCGGGGCAGGAAGCCGGGCTGCATCGTGAGGACGGTGCCCCGGTAGTCGCTGGTGCGGGCGAAGCGGTGGACCTGGCCGGGGCGGATCCACAGCAGGTCGCCGGCCTTCGCCTCGTACTCGGCGAAGTCGATCATGTGGCGGACCGGGCTCTCGTCGAACAGCATCACGACGTGGAAGTCGATGCGGTGGACGCGCTCCAGCGGTGCGTCGGCGGCGTGCCAGGTGCGGCCGGAGCCCATCGGGCCGACGTGCATGCCGACGCCGAGGACGCTCAGATCGACCGGGAAGGGGAACGTTCGTATGGGGTCGCCGCCGCCCTCGCCGTCGCCCTCGCGGCCCGTTCCGTCTTGAGGCCTTGTGTCCACCATGTCCGTCTCGTGCCGTCTCAGTCGTGCGCGGCCCGCGCTCAGCCGTGCACCGCGCCCGCCGCGGTGTCCCACTTTCACCACAGCCTGACACACACCGACCTTCCCTCGTAAAAGTCAGACTTTTACTTTTGAACGCGTTGGACCAGCCACTTCGCTCCGATCGAGGACTTTTTGAAGATGAGCACGCAGACACCGGACAGCTTCGAATGGACCGAACTCGACCGGCGTGCCGTCGACACGGCCCGCCTTCTGGCGGCGGACGCCGTGCAGCGAGTCGGCAACGGCCACCCGGGCACCGCGATGAGTCTCGCCCCGGCCGCGTACACGATCTTTCAGAAGGTGATGCGTCACGATCCCGCCGATCCCGAGTGGACCGGTCGGGATCGTTTCGTCCTCTCCCCCGGCCACACCTCGCTGACCCTTTACACGCAGCTCTTCCTCGCCGGGTACGAGCTGGAGCTCGACGACCTCAAGGCCTTCCGGACCCATGGTTCGAAGACGCCGGGTCACCCCGAGTACGGGCACACGGCAGGGGTCGAGACGACGACCGGCCCGCTCGGCCAGGGTGTCGCCAACGCGGTCGGCATGGCGATGGCCGCCCGCTACGAGCGCGGCCTCTTCGACCCCGAGGCCCCGCAGGGCGAGTCCCCGTTCGACCACACCATCTGGGCGATCGTCTCCGACGGCGACCTGCAGGAGGGCGTCTCCGCCGAGGCCTCCTCGCTCGCCGGCCACCAGAAGCTCGGCAACCTCGTCTTCCTCTACGACGACAACCACATCTCCATCGAGGGCGACACCGCGACCGCCTTCTCCGAGGACGTGCTGAAGCGCTACGAGGCGTACGGCTGGCACGTCCAGCGGATCGAGCCCGCGCTCGGCGGCGACATCGACGTGGCCTCGCTGTACGGGGCGCTGAAGGCCGCGCAGGCCGAGACCGAGCGCCCGTCCATCATCGCGATGCGCACGATCATCGCCTGGCCCGCCCCCAACGCCCAGAACACCGAGGCCTCCCACGGCTCCGCGCTCGGCGCCGACGAGATCGCCGCCACCAAGCGCATCCTCGGCTTCGACCCCGAGCGGTCCTTCGAGGTCGCCGACGAGGTCCTCGCCCACTCCCGCCGTGCGCTCGACCGGGGCGCCGAGGCGCACGCCGCCTGGGACAAGCAGCTCGGCGCCTGGCGCGCCGCCAACCCGGAGCGCGCCGAGCTGTTCGACCGGATCGTCGCCGGTCAGCTGCCCGAGGGCTGGGAGTCGTCGATCCCGGTCTTCGAGGAGGGCAAGTCGGTCGCCACCCGCGCCGCCTCCGGCAAGGTGCTCCAGGCGCTCGGTGCGGTCGTCCCGGAGCTGTGGGGCGGCTCGGCCGACCTGGCCGGCTCCAACAACACCACCATCGACAAGACGAGTTCGTTCCTGCCGAAGGGCAACCCGCTGCCCGAGGCCGACCCGTACGGCCGGACCGTCCACTTCGGCATCCGCGAGTTCTCGATGGCCGCGGAGATGAACGGCATCGCCCTGCACGGCAACACCCGTGTCTACGGCGGCACGTTCCTCGTGTTCTCCGACTACATGCGCAACGCCGTCCGCATGTCCGCGCTGATGCAGCTGCCGGTGACGTACGTCTGGACGCACGACTCCGTCGGCCTCGGCGAGGACGGCCCGACCCACCAGCCGGTCGAGCACCTGGCCTCGCTGCGCGCCATCCCGGGCCTGAACATCGTCCGCCCCGCCGACGCCAACGAGACCGCGATCGCCTGGGCCGAGATCCTCAAGCGGCACGCCACCAACCCGGCCCCGCACGGACTCGCGCTCACCCGCCAGGGCGTGCCGACGTACGCCCCCAACTCCGATGCGGCGAAGGGCGGTTACGTCCTCCAGGAGTCGTCCACCGCGACGCCCGACGTCGTCATCATCGCCACCGGCTCCGAGGTCCAGCTCGCCGTCGCTGCGCGGGAGCGGCTGGAGGCCGAGGGGATCGGCACCCGGGTGGTGTCGATGCCGTCCGTGGAGTGGTTCGAGGAGCAGCCGCGCGAGTACCGCGAGAGCGTCCTGCCGCCGGCCGTGAAGGCACGGGTCGCCGTCGAGGCCGGGATCGGGCTCACCTGGTACCGGTTCGTGGGCGACGCCGGACGCATCGTCTCCCTGGAGCACTTCGGCGCCTCCGCCGACGCCAAGACCCTGTTCGTCGAGTACGGCTTCACGCCCGAGAACGTCGCCGCCGCAGCCCGGGAATCCCTTGCTGCCGCCCGCGGTTGATCCGAACGCCATAAGGAAGTTGATCACTGTGACCACCGAAGCAACCACGACTGCGGGCATCCTCAAGCGCCTCTCCGACGAGGGCGTCTCGATCTGGCTGGACGACCTGTCGCGCAAGCGGATCGAGTCCGGCAACCTCGCCGAACTGATCGCCGGCAAGAACGTCGTGGGCGTCACCACCAACCCGTCCATCTTCCAGGCCGCCATCGGCTCCGGCGAGGGCTACGAGGAGCAGCTCGCCGACCTCGCGGTGCGGGGCGTCACGGTCGACGAGGCCGTGCGGATGATGACCACCGCCGACGTGCGCGCCGCCGCCGACATCCTGCGGCCGGTGTACGACGCCACCGCGGGCCGCGACGGCCGGGTCTCCATCGAGGTCGACCCGCGCCTCGCACACAACACGGCGGCCACCATCGCCGAGGCCAAGCAGCTCGCCTGGCTGGTCGACCGCGCCAACGTGATGATCAAGATCCCGGCGACGAAGGCCGGTCTCCCCGCCATCACCGAGGTCGTCGCCCAGGGCATCAGCGTCAACGTCACGCTGATCTTCTCCCTGGAGCGCTACCGCGAGGTCATGGACGCCTACCTGTCCGGCCTGGAGAAGGCCGCCGCGAAGGGCCTGGACCTGTCCGGCATCCACTCCGTGGCGTCCTTCTTCGTCTCCCGCGTCGACTCCGAGATCGACAAGCGGCTGACGGCGATCGGCACGGACGGGGCCCTCGCACTCAAGGGCAGGGCGGCGCTCGCCAACGCCCGTCTCGCCTACGAGGCGTACGAGGAGAGGTTCGGCTCTGCCGACAATTCGACACGCGCCGGTGACCGCTGGATCGCCCTCGCCGGCGCGAAGGCCAACAAGCAGCGCCCGCTGTGGGCGTCGACGGGCGTGAAGGACCCGGCGTACAAGGACACCCTGTACGTGGACGAGCTGGTCGCGCCGGGCACGGTCAACACCATGCCGGAGGCCACGCTCGACGCCACCGCCGACCACGGCGAGATCACCGGCGACACGGTGACCGGCGGCTACGCGCAGGCCCGCGCCGACCTGGCCGCCGTAGAGGCGCTCGGGGTCTCCTACGACGAGGTCGTCACCCAACTGGAGGACGAGGGCGTCGCCAAGTTCGCGGTGGCGTGGCAGGACCTGTTGGACGCCGTCAAGAAGTCGCTCAGCAGCAAGGGAGCTGACGCAGCATGACCTCCGACTGGGACTGGAACTGGGACAACCCCCTGCGTGACCCGCGCGACCGCCGTCTGCCCCGTATCGCGGGCCCGTCCGGGCTCGTCATCTTCGGCGTCACCGGCGACCTGTCCCGCAAGAAGCTCATGCCGGCGGTGTACGACCTCGCCAACCGCGGGATGCTGCCGCCGGGCTTCTCGCTCGTCGGGTTCGCCCGGCGGGACTGGGAGGACGAGGACTTCGCGCAGATCGTGCACGACTCGGTGCGCGAGCACGCCCGCACCGAGTTCCGCGAGGAGGTCTGGCAGCAGCTCTCCGAGGGCATGCGGTTCATCCCCGGCGACTTCGACGACGACACGGCCTTCGAGCAACTGCGCCGGACCGTCGACGAGCTGGACTCGGCGCGCGGCACGAGCGGCAACTACGCCTTCTACCTCTCCGTACCGCCGAAGTTCTTCCCGAAGGTCGTCCAGCAGCTGAAGAAGCACGGCCTGGCGGACGCCCCCGAGGGATCCTGGCGGCGCGCGGTCATCGAGAAGCCGTTCGGGCACGACCTGGCGAGCGCCCGGGAGCTGAACGAGATCGTGCACGACGTGTTCGACCCGGAGCAGGTCTTCCGGATCGACCACTACCTGGGCAAGGAGACCGTCCAGAACATCCTGGCGCTGCGCTTCGCGAACCAGATGTTCGAGCCGATCTGGAACCGGTCGTACGTCGACCACGTCCAGATCACGATGGCCGAGGACATCGGCATCGGCGGCCGGGCGGGCTACTACGACGGCATCGGCTCGGCCCGTGACGTCATCCAGAACCACCTGCTGCAGCTGATGGCGCTGACCGCGATGGAGGAGCCGGCCGCCTTCGACGCCGGTTCGCTGCTCACCGAGAAGCTGAAGGTGCTCAAGGCCGTGAAGCTGCCGGAGGACCTGGGCAAGCACACCGTGCGCGGCCAGTACGCGGGCGGCTGGCAGGGCGGTGCGCAGGTGCTCGGGTATCTGCAGGAGGACGGCATCGACCCGACGTCGAAGACCGACACCTACGCCGCCGTCAGGCTGAACGTCGACAACCGGCGCTGGGCGGGCGTGCCGTTCTATCTGCGCACCGGCAAGCGGCTCGGACGGCGGGTCACGGAGATCGCCGTCGTCTTCCAGCGGGCGCCGCACTCGCCGTTCGACTCCACCGCCACCGAGGAGCTCGGCCAGAACGCCATCGTCATCCGGGTCCAGCCGGACGAGGGCATCACGGTGCGGTTCGGGTCCAAGGTGCCGGGTACCTCGATGGAGATCCGGGACGTGACGATGGACTTCGCCTACGGCGAGTCGTTCACGGAGTCCAGCCCGGAGGCGTACGAGCGGCTCATCCTGGATGTCCTCCTCGGAGACGCCAATTTGTTCCCCCGTCACCAGGAAGTGGAAGAGTCCTGGAAGATCCTCGACCCGATCGAGGAGTACTGGGACAGGCACGGCACGCCGGCGCGGTACGCGTCCGGGAGCTGGGGACCCGAGGAAGCCGACGAGATGCTCGCACGAGACGGACGGAGCTGGCGCAGGCCATGAAGATCGACCTGAGCGACACCACGGCAAGCAAGATCAACAAGGCGTTGGTGCAGGGTCGCCGCGCGATCGGCACGCCTGCCGTGGGCATGGTCCTGACGATGGTCATCGTCACGGACGAGGAGAACGCGTACGACTCGATCAAGGCGGCGGAGGAGGCCTCGCACGAGCACCCCGCCCGCACCCTGGTCGTCATCAAGCGGCACGCCCGCACCCCGCGCGACCGCACCCGCTCCCACCTCGACGCCGAGGTGCGGGTGGGCGCCGACGCCGGCACCGGCGAGACGGTCGTGCTGCGCCTGTACGGCGAAGTGTCCGACCACGCCGACTCGGTGGTGCTGCCGCTGCTGCTGCCGGACGCCCCCGTCGTCGTGTGGTGGCCGGTGGACGCGCCGGAGAACCCCGCGAAGGACCCGCTGGGCGCGCTGGCCCAGCGCCGCATCACCGACCTGTACACCACCGAGAACCCGCAGGCGGAGCTGGAGGCCCGGGCCCGCTCCTACGCGCCCGGCGACACCGACCTCGCCTGGACCCGGCTCACCCCGTGGCGCTCCATGCTGGCCGCGGCCCTGGACCAGGCCCGGGTGCCGATCGTCTCGGCGACCGTGGAGGCCGAGGCCGACAACCCGGCCGCCGAGCTGCTGGCCCGCTGGCTGGAGGCCCGTCTGCACGTCACCGCCGCACGGGTCGTCACCGCCGGTCCGGTCGTGACCGGTGTGCGCCTGGGCACCGAGAACGGCGAGATCGTCATCGACCGTCCCGAGGGCCCGCTGGCCACCCTGCACCTGCCGGACCAGCCGTCCCGCACCCTCGCGCTGAAGGTCCGCACCACCTCCGAACTCATCGCCGAGGAGCTCAGGCGCCTCGACGCGGACGAGATGTACGCCATCGCCCTGCGCGGCGAGGCCCCCAAGGAGACCCCTGCCAATGTCTGACTCACCGTCCGACTCCCCGAGGCTCACCCGGCGCCCCGAGTGGGCGGCCCTCGAAGACCACCGCGCTCAGGCGCTGCAGCGTCCGCGGCTGCGTGAGCTGTTCGCGGCCGATCCGTCCCGCGCCGAGCGGTACGTGGTGCGCGTCGGCGATCTGCGCATCGACTACTCCAAGCACCTGATCAACGACGAGACCCTCGCCCTGCTGCGCGAACTGGCCGTCGCCACCGACGTGTTCGGGCTGCGGGACGCGATGTTCCGGGGCGAGAGGATCAACGTAACCGAGGACCGGGCGGTGCTGCACACCGCACTGCGGGCGCCGCGGGACGCGGTGATCGAGGTGGACGGGGAGAATGTCGTGCCCGCGGTCCATGCGGTGCTCGACAAGATGAGCGACTTCGCCGACCGCGTCCGCTCCGGCGCGTGGACCGGCCACACGGGCCGCCGTATCCGCAACGTCGTCAACATCGGCATCGGCGGCTCCGACCTCGGCCCGGCGATGGCGTACGAGGCTCTCCGCCCGTTCACGGCACGGGAGTTGACCTTCCGCTTCGTCTCCAACGTCGACGGCGCCGACCTCCACGAGGCGGTCCGGGACCTGGATCCGGCGGAGACGCTGTTCATCGTCGCCTCCAAGACGTTCACCACGATCGAGACGATCACCAACGCCACCTCGGCCCGTTCCTGGCTGCTGGCCGGACTCGGCGGCGAGGACAAGGCGGTCGCCCGGCACTTCGTGGCGCTGTCGACCAACGCCGAGAAGGTGGCGGACTTCGGCATCGACCCGGACAACATGTTCGAGTTCTGGGACTGGGTCGGCGGGCGCTACTCGTACGACTCGGCCATCGGGCTCTCGCTCATGATCGCCATCGGCCCGGAGCGCTTCCGGGAGATGCTCGACGGATTCCACATCGTCGACGAGCACTTCAAGAACGCGCCCGCGGAGGCCAACGCCCCGTTGATCATGGGCCTGTTGGGCGTCTGGTACGGCAACTTCTGCGCCGCCGAGTCCCATGCGGTGCTGCCGTACTCGCACTACCTGTCGAAGTTCACGGCGTATCTCCAGCAGCTGGACATGGAGTCCAACGGCAAGTCGGTGGACCGTGACGGCCAGGTCGTGGGCTGGACGACCGGTCCGGTGGTGTGGGGCACGCCCGGCACCAACGGGCAGCACGCCTACTACCAGCTGATCCACCAGGGCACGCGCCTCATCCCCGCCGACCTGATCGGTTTCGCCCGGCCGGTCGCCGAGCTGAGCGACGAACTCAAGGCGCAGCACGACCTGTTGATGGCGAACCTCTTCGCCCAGGGCCAGGCTCTCGCCTTCGGCAAGACCCCGGACGAGGTACGCGCGGAGGGTGTGCCCGAGGAGCAGGTGCCGCACCGCACCTTCCTGGGCAACCACCCCACCACCACGATCCTCGCCCCCGAGCTGACCCCGTCGGTCCTCGGCCAGCTGGTCGCCCTCTACGAGCACAAGGTCTTCGTGCAGGGCGCCGTCTGGAACATCGACTCCTTCGACCAGTGGGGCGTCGAGCTGGGCAAGGTCCTCGCCAAGCGGGTCGAGCCCGCACTGACCGAGGGCGCTGACGTCCCCGGTCTCGATGCCTCCACCGCCGCTCTCGTGACCGCCTACCGTGAACTCAAGAACGCAGAAGCGTTCGGGAAGAAGTGAACTGATCATGGCAACAATGCAGTTGGGCCTCATCGGCCTCGGCAAGATGGGCGGCAACATGCGCGAGCGGATCCGCCGCGCAGGCCACACCGTCATCGGCTACGACCGCAATCCCGAGGTCTCCGACGTCAAGAGCCTCGAAGAGCTGGTCCAGCGGCTCGACGCGCCGCGCACGATCTGGGTGATGGTCCCGGCCGGCACCGCCACCCAGGGCGTCATCGACGAGCTGGGGGACCTGCTGTCCGAGGGCGACACGGTGGTCGACGGCGGCAACTCCCGCTGGACGGACGACGAGAAGCACGCCGCCCAACTCGGCATCAAGGGCATCGGCTTCGTCGACGCGGGCGTCTCCGGCGGCGTGTGGGGCCTGCAGAACGGCTACGCGCTGATGGTCGGCGGCGACAAGGAGCACGTACAGCGACTCCAGCCGATCTTCGAGGCGCTCAAGCCGGAGGGCCCCTACGGCTACGTCCACGCCGGCCGGGTCGGTGCCGGGCACTTCTCGAAGATGGTCCACAACGGCATCGAGTACGCCATGATGCAGGCCTACGCCGAGGGCTGGGAGCTGCTGGAGAAAGTCAACTCCGTGACCGACGTCCGCGAGGTGTTCCGCTCCTGGCAGGAGGGCACCGTCATCCGGTCCTGGCTGCTGGACCTCGCGGTGAACGCCCTGGACGAGGACGAGCACCTGCAGAAGCTGAAGGGCTTCGCGCAGGACTCCGGCGAGGGCAGGTGGACCGTCGAGGCGGCCATCGACAACGCGGTGCCGCTGCCCGCGATCACGGCGTCGCTGTTCGCCCGCTTCGCCTCCCGCCAGGACGACTCGCCGCAGATGAAGATGATCGCGGCGCTGCGCAACCAGTTCGGCGGCCACGCCGTCGAGTCGAAGTAGCGGGCCGTGGGGGATCTTCTCCTGGTCCGCCACGGTGAGACGGAGTGGAGCAGGTCGGGACAGCACACCAGCTGGACCGACCTGCCCCTCACCCCGGAGGGCGAGGAGCAGGCCAAGTCCCTGGCCCCGCTCCTGTCCGGCCGGACCTTCGCCCTGGCGCTCACCAGCCCGCTCGACCGCGCACTCCGCACCGCCGAACTCGCGGGCGTGACGGGTGCCGTACCGGACCCCGACCTGCACGAGTGGGACTACGGCGGCTACGAGGGCGTCACCACCGTCGACATCCACCGCACCCGCCCCGACTGGTACCTGTGGACCGACGGGGTGCCACCGGGCCCGGACGGGCACCCGGGCGAGTCGCCCGCGGAAGTGGGCGCGCGCGCCGACCGTGTGCTGGCCCGCGTGGCCGCCGCCCTTCCCGACGGCGACGTGATCCTCGTGGCCCACGCCCACTTCCTACGGGTTCTCACGGCACGTCGGCTGGGCCTGGCCCCGGCGGACGGCCGGTTGTTCCAGCTGGCGACCGCGACGGTGAGCCGACTGTCCGTCGAGCACGGCCGTCCGGTCGTGGCGGAGTGGAACACGAGGCCGTAGGCAGACGAGGGCCCGGGCCACAGCACGTCTCCGAACTCACTCAACACCCCTGGCGGGGCGAGGGCGTTGACGTAGTGGCCCGGGGCCTCCGTGACTCGCTGCGCAGAACGCGTTCCAAGGCCTGGATGACGAGATGGCGCCGCCGAGCGGTCCTTCCTGACCTGCACGGCGGCGAGTTGACAGGTTGGGCGGCCGGCGTCAGAGTCCCGGCTGATGGAGATCAACGAGCTGACGCCGGCCGAGCGAATGGTGTGGGAGGCCTTCCCCAAGGGTGAGGCCGTGGACTTCCGCGCGACAGAGGACGAGAGCGCGGCCCACGGCTCCGACTGGGGAGAACAACGGACCGTCCGTGCCGCCGTGTTGAAGGCCCTGCTGCTCGACGGCCCCGCGGTGAGCGGGGAGGTGGCCGCCCTCAAGGTGGCGGGTGCGCGGATCACCGGCGTACTGGACCTGCGCTACGCGACGATCGAGAGCGTCGCCCGCCTCAGTCACTGCCACTTCGACGACGTCCCGGACTTCTCCGGCGCCCAGCTGAAGTACCTCAATTTGACCGGGTCCCGGCTGCCCGGACTGGCGGCCGCGCGAGTTCGGGTGGACGGCGGGCTGCGGCTGACGGGGTGCCGGTTCGAGGGGCCGGTACGGCTCGGCGGGGCGCAGGTGGCCGGGGCTCTGTACCTGGAAAGTGCCGAGATCACCGCGCCGGAGGGAGACGAGCGGCCGGTCCTCCAGCTCCACCAGGTGACCGTCGGCGAGGACCTGTGCGCGTCCCGGCTGCGCACGCACGGCGAGATCCGCCTCAACGGCGCCACGGTCAGCGGCTCGCTCCGGCTGGAGAACGCCGAGCTCCGTCACGACGGCGACTTCGTCCTGAACGCCGAGGCCCTCGAAGTCGGCGCCAACGTCCTGGGCAGACGCCTGAGCGCGCAAGGCCGCATCGACCTGCGCGGCGCCCGCATTCCCGGTCGACTCGACCTGCTGTACAGCAGGCTGTCCAATCCCGGCGGCACCGCGATGCGGGCGAGCAGCTGCGTCATCGGCGAGGTGTGGCTGCGCGGGGGCACCCCGATGGAGGGCAGGCTCAACCTGCGCCGCTCGCAGATAGAGCACCTCAACCTGGATCCGGAGATGCTCCCGGACCAGGTCCGCCTCCTCGACCTCACCTACACGTCCCTGACCCCGCATGTGTCGCCCGAGCTTCGGCTGCCCATGCTGGAGCGGGACGAGGACACCTTCGACCCGCACGGATACGAGCAGTTGACGGCGTCGTACCGCCGTACCGGCGACGACCACGCCGCTCGCCTGGTCCAGCTCGCCAAGCAGCGCCACCATCGCACGACGCTCGCCTGGTACGGCCGGCTGTGGGGCCACGTCCAGGACGCCACCGTCGGCTACGGCTTCCGGCCGATGCGCGCCCTGGGCTGGCTGCTGTCCCTGCTCGCCGTCGGCTCGGTCACCTTCGCGCTGCACGCACCCCCGCCGCTGAAGGCGGACGAGGCACCGGACTTCAACGCGGTGTTCTACACGCTCGACCTGCTGCTGCCGGTGATCTCCTTCGGCCAGGAACCGGCGTTCGCCCCGGAGGGCGGGCAGCAGGCCCTGGCGTATGTCCTCGTCCTCACCGGCTGGATCCTGGCGACGACGGTCGTCGCCGGTGTGACCAGGACCGTCAGCCGCCAGTAGGACCGTTCACCGGACCGGCCGCCCGGCGTGCTGGGCGGCCAGCCGGACGGGCGCGTTCTGGGCGCCGTACCCCCGGTAGCCGTCCCGCTGCACCAGCTCGAAGAAGACGCGGCCGACCGTCACGGTGTAGCAGTGCCGGAACTCCCCGTGTGCGTCACGGTCGTAGAGGATGCCGAGTTCGCGGTACGTGTCCAGCTCGCCGTCAGCGAACTCGTACCGGGCCGCCAGGTCGTCGTAGTAGTTGGCCGCGATCGGCAGCAGACGTCCGCCCGCCGCCCGGAAGCGACGGGCCGCCGCGACCACGTCGTCCGTGGCCAGCGCGATGTGCTGGGCGTGCACGGTGTCGTCCGTGGGCGCCGCGCCGACGCTCAGGGCGATCCGCACGCTGCCGTCGGCGTTGGTGACGGCGCGGCTGCGCATCAGGCCGTACGGGTCGGCGACGTCGACGCTCTCCTGGGCGTGCAGGCCGAGGACGCTGCGGTGGAAGAGGGTCGCCTCGTCGAAGTGGTGCCAGGGCTGGACGAGGGCGAGGTGATCGATCCGGGTCACCCCAGGGGTGCCGGCCTCGTGTCCGACGTCCGCGAAGTCGGCGCGCCAGTCGGGCGGTTCGGGCCGGACGGGGGCGCCTCCCTGCTCGGGCGAATCCGAGGGCCCGGGGGACGCGCAGAAGAACAGTTCCGTGCCGTCAGGTGCCGCCACCGCGTCCAGCGCCGCGTCCTCCAGGGCTCGGCGGCGCGGCAGCACGGGTGCCAGGAGGGCCTCGGCACGGCGGGCCGCCGATGCCGGGTCCGGTGACTCCAGGCCGATCGCGGCGAGTCCGGTGCCGTCGCGGCGTGCGGCGCCCGCGGTGTTGACCAGGACGCGGGCCTCGCCCTGTTGCCAGAGGTCGACCGGTTTGCTGCGGTGCCGTGCGGTGCGGGTGAAGCCCAGGGCGCCGAGCAACGCCGAGACCGGCTCGGCGTCGGGCGTGACCAGTTCGGCGAAGGCGACGCCGGTGGGGACGACCGGGGCGGGCGGTGCCGCCACACCGACCGCCTCCTGGAGGACCAGCAGGGAGCGGTGGGCGTCCACGGCGGTCGGGCCGGCCTCGGCCTGGCGGAAGACGTCGTTGAAGACTTCGAGGGAGAGCGGACCGTCGTAGCCGGTGTGCAGGACACGACGGACAAGATCCGCCACATCGAATCCCCCCTGCCCCGGGAAGCAGCGGTAGTGGCGGCTCCACTGCAGGACGTCCATCGCGAGCAGCGGGGCGTCGGCGAGCTGGAGGAAGAAGATCTTCTCGCCGGGGATGTCCTCGATGCCCTTGGGGTCGGAGCCCCGGGAGAGGATGTGGAAGCTGTCCAGACAGGTGCCGAGCGCCGGGTGGTCGGCGGCCTCGACGATGCGCCAGGCGTGGTCGTACGTACTGACGTGCCGGCCCCAGGCGAGCGCCTCGTAGGCGACGCGGATGCCGAAGTCCTGGGCCAGGTCGGCGAGTTGACGCAGGTGATACGCGGCGAGCGCGTCGTCGTCCACGGCGAGCGGATGGACGCTGGAGCAGACGAGGACGGTGTCGGCCCCGAGCCGCCGCATCAGCTCGAACTTGTGCCGCGCCCGCCGCAGATTCCGACCGAACTCCTCGGCGGGCACGGCCTCGATGTCCCGCATCGGCTGGTAGAGGTCGATGGTGAGACCGAGGTCGGCGCAGCGGTGGCGGATCTCCTCGGGGGTGAGAGGGCTGGCCAGCAGGTCGTTCTCGAAGATCTCCACACCGTCGAAACCGGCCCGGGAGGCGGCCGTGAGCTTCTCGGTGAGGGATCCACTCAAAGAAACAGTGGCAATGGACGTACGCATGGACGCGCTCCTTCAAGCTGCCGGGTGCTACAGCGCCCCGTAAGGGGCACGGGGAACTGCGCGACCAGCCACACACGGCCCGCAGTGATCACACGACCTAGCCCGCCGAGCTCTCGATGCTCTCGACAACCCCGGCCAAGTCCGCAATGTCCGCCAACATGCGCACACTGTCCGGCTCACGCCCGGTGAACAGCCGAAAAGCATCCGCAGCCTGGAACACAGCCATCCCACCCCCATCCAAAGCGGCGCAGCCAACCGCACGCGCGGTGCGCAACAGCTCGGTCTCCAGCGGACGGTAGACAACCTCCGCCACCCACAGGCCAGGGTGCAGCAGCTCCGCCGGAAGAGGCAGGCCGGGATGGGCGGCCATACCGGTAGGCGTGGCGTGCACGAGACCGTCGGCACGGCTCAGCAGCGCGGGCACCGCATCCGGAACGGCACCGACCGCCCGGCCAGGGCCGAAGTGCCGGTTCAGCGCAACGGCGAGCCCCGCGGCCCGGTCGGCCAGCGCGTCCACCACGGTGACCCGCTCGGCGCCGAGCGTCAGCATCGCGTGCGCGACGGCCGCCCCCGCACCCCCGGCACCCAGCTGCACGACCCGCTCCAGCGGTACGTCGGGCAGCCCGCGCGCGAAGGAGGCGGCGAACCCGGTGACGTCCGTGTTGTGGCCGACGGCCCGGCCGTCCTCGAAGACGACGGTGTTGACCGCGCCCAGCGCCTCCGCCTGCGGGGCGAGCGCGTCCAGGTGCTCGATGACGAGCTGCTTGCACGGGTGCGTGATGTTGAGCCCGTCGAAGCCCAGGTCACGCGCGGCCCGCACCAGGTCGCCCACCGCCTCGGGCGGGACGCCGAGCGTGTCGATGTCGATGAGCCGGTACAGATAGCGCAGGCCCTGCCGGTCGGCCTCCCGCTCGTGCAGCGCGGGGCTGAGCGAGGGGCCGATGCCGGAACCGATCAGCCCGACGAGATACGAGTCCTTGGCGTCCTTGGCCACCGGGGGGACCTCCTGAGCGGCTCACTAATGTACGAACTGGTGAGTTAGTCATAGCAGGCGGCACCGGAGCTTGGGAAGACCTGACCCGACACACGAGGCGAGCGGGCTTCTACAATCACCGGCACGCGGGTGGGCCACCGGGGCGCGCCCGCACTCGCCGAAGGAACCCCGATGACCAGCGTCGAAGAGCCGGCACGAACGAACGGGCGGATCCGTGACGCCGCCCGCACCCAGGCCGAGATCCTCGACGTCGCGACGCAGGAGTTCGCCCGGGCCGGCTACGACGGCGCCCGCGTCGACGAGATCGCCGCCCGCACCCGCACCACGAAGCGGATGATCTACTACTACTTCGGCGGCAAGGAGCAGTTGTTCACGGCCGTGCTGGAGCGGGCGTACGGCGTGATCCGCGAGACCGAGCAGCAGCTCGACGTCGAGCACCTGGATCCGGTCGCGGCCATCCGCCGCCTCGCCGAGCTGACCTTCGACCACCACGAGCAGCACCCGGACTTCATCCGCCTCGTCAGCATCGAGAACATCCACGGGGCCGAGCACATCGCCGCCTCCGAGAAGCTCGGCAAGATGGGCTCGCCGGCCCTGGACGTGATCCGCCGGATCCTGGAGTCCGGGCGGCAGTCGGGCCTGTTCACGGCCGACGTCGACGCCGTCGACCTGCACGCGATGATCAGCTCCTACTGCTTCTTCCGGGTCTCCAACCGGCACACCTTCGGCGCCCTGTTCGGCCGTGACCTGGTGGATCCGTCCCGGCGCGAGCACTACAGGGCGATGCTCGGCGACATGGTGATCGCGTATCTGACGGCGGCGCGGGCCGAGGACTGATCCGGGCGCCCACTGAAACAAGATCCTTCGGCATGACCTCTTGACACCCGGGAAACGTCGGCGCAACATCCGTAGCCATCCGCTACTAACTATCCAGTGGGTTAATTAGCCGGGTAGCACCCGGCGCGGCCGACCCGTCACCCCAGGGATCCGGCGCCTCTTTCTCGCCACGCACTCCCCGTATGGTGGAGTTCCCTCGAAGGAGCACCCCTGTGTCCGTCCCCGACACTCCCGCCGGCCAGCCGAAGAAAGCGGCCACGGCTGCCTGGATCGGCAGCGCCCTGGAGTACTACGACTTCTTCATCTACGGCAGCGCGGCCGCGCTGATCTTCCCCGAGGTCTTCTTCGACGAGTCCGACCCGGCGACCGCCACCCTGCTGTCGCTGGCCACGTTCGGCGTGGCCTACGCCGCGCGACCGGTCGGAGCGCTGTTCCTCGGTCACTTCGGCGACCGGCTGGGCCGTAAGAAGATCATGGTCTTCACGCTGATCCTGATGGGCGTGTCCACGTTCCTCATCGGCTGTCTGCCGACCCGCGACCAGGTCGGCACCCTCGCGCCCGTGCTGCTGGTGCTGTGCCGGGTGCTCCAGGGCATCTCGGCGGCGGGTGAGCAGGCCAGCGCCAACTCGATGACCTTGGAACACGCGCCACCGCACCGGCGCGGCTTCTTCACCAGCTTCACGCTGAGCGGCACCCAGGGCGGGCAGCTGCTGGCCACCCTGGTCTTCATCCCGGTCGCCGCGCTCCCGGAGGAGCAGCTGCTGTCGTGGGGCTGGCGGGTTCCGTTCTGGATGAGCATCGCGGTCGCCGTCGCCGGCTACGTCATCCGCCGCAAGCTGGAGGAGACGCCGGCCTTCGAGCAGCAGGCCGCCACCGAGGGCGTCGTCAAGCTGCCGCTGGTGGTGCTGATGCGGGAGCACTGGGCGGATGTCCTGCGGGTGATCGGCGGTGCGCTGGTCGCCTCGGTCAGCACGATCTTCACGGTGTGGGCGCTGTCGTACGCCACCAGCGACTCGGTCGGGATGAGCAAGTCCTCCATGCTGTGGGTGGGCGCCCTCGCCAACCTGGTCGCGCTCGGCGCGATCCCGCTGTGGGCCACGCTGTCGGACCGCATCGGCCGCCGCCCGGTGTTCCTGATCGGCGCGGCCGGCAGCGCGGTGATGATGTTCCTGTACCTGTGGTCGATCTCGACCGGCTCCTACCCGCTGACCCTGCTGCTGGGCATCGTCACCTTCGGTGTGGTCTACAGCGCCGCGAACGGCGTGTGGCCCTCCTTCTACGGCGAGATGTTCTCCACCCGGGTCCGGCTGTCCGGCATGGCGATCGGTACCCAGATCGGCTTCGCGGTCGCCGGTTTCGCGGTCACCTTCGCCGCGCAGATCGCCGGCCCGGACGGCGACAACTGGTCCGCGGTGGCCCTGTTCACGGCGGCCCTGTGCGTGCCGGCGATCGTGGCCGCGCTGTCGGCCCGCGAGACGGCGCAGGTCCCGACGGAGCGGCTGGGTGAACGGACAGCAGGGCAGTCCCCGCAACCGGCAAAGGTCGCGGCCTGACCAACACCGGTCCCCGGACGCCATGAGGGCCCCGGGGACCGGGCACTGAACAGCCGGCGGCGGTGGCGCGCCCCTTCAGGGGCGCGGGGCGATATCACTGTGCGGCTCCGCCGCGTGGGCGCGATCAGCCCCCACCGGCCCGCACAAGAGTCACTGCCCTCCCAACGGCGCGCACAACAACTCCGTCCAGGTCTCAGCCACCCGATCCAGCGAGAACCCCTCCCTGACCTGTGTGCGGGCCAGCTCACCCGCGGAGCGCCAGTCGTCCTCCTCAAGGACGGCGATCGCCTCCGCCATCGCCTCGGGGTCGTCGTGGATCCAGCGCCGGTCGTAGATCTCGTCGGCACCGGGCCACGGCAGCAGCGAAGGCACCGCACCCGAGGCCATCCCCTCGGCGGGCGCGAGGTGGAAGCTCTCGTCGTCGCTGGTGGACAGCACGTGTCCGACCCGCCGCAGCCAGCCCGCCACGTCCGGCCCGAACGTGTCGAAGAAGACGGCCCCTTCGAGCAGCGGCGAGGTCTGCATACGGCGCAGCACGGCCTCGTAGTGCGCACGTTCCTCGGGCTTGTTCCAGATCCACCAGTACTCCCACGGCGGCTTCGACTTGACCGACAGATGCCACCGCCGGTCGTGGGCGCGCAGCGCCTCCAGCACGTCGAGGCCGAGGTCGAGGCGCTTGCGGCTGGGCGCGATGCCGATCATGCCGAGGCGGTGGTGGGCGCCGGGTGCCTTCGGGCGGTCGAGCTGGTCGGTGTCGACCCAGTTGGGGACGACCACGACCTTGGACTCGGGCCAGCCGGTGTGCTCGCGGGTGCGGCGGGCGTAGTACGGGCTGACGCACACCACCCGGTCGACGGCGTCGATGTCGACCTGGCCGGGCCAGGGGGCGCCCAGTTCGAAGCGGTGCAGCCGGACGATCAGCCGGCTGCCGCGCCGCTTGTGACGGCTGTACCAGACGGCGGCCGGGCCGCACCACTCGACGACCACCACGTCGGCCCAGTCGGCGAGTTCCCGGCTGGCGTCCGGGTCGTGGCGGGACAGCGCGGGCCAGGCGTCGACCCGTACGTCGAGACCGGGCAGCGCGCGGAAGTGGTCGAGCAGCCGGGTGAGGAACTTCAGGTCGTGCCCGGCGACGCCCACGCGCAGGGGGCGTTGACGGGTCGTCACCTCTCCGGGCGCGGAGGGGAATGCCCGGTCGAGGTGGGCGCGCCAGCGGTCGGCCGCTCCGTCCAGGGTGTGGTGCCGGGCGGCCTCGCGGCAGCGGTCCGCCGCAAGACGTCTGGCCTCCGGCTCGCGCACGGCGCGTGCGACGGTGTCCGCGGCGTCGTCGAGTCCGGCACGTCCGGGCACGAACAGCGGATAGTCGATGCCGAGCAACGCCTCGTGTGCCGGAGTGCGGTTGAGCACCACGGGCAGGCCCAGGGCCCCGAACTCCAGGACCTTGGTGGACAGTTCGAGGCTGGAGTCGAGCACCGGATCCCGCCAGCCCAGCCCCACGTCGCAGCCCGCGGCGATGCGCATGGCCTCCTCGCGGGGCTGTCCGCCGTGGTGCTGGACGCCGGGAGTGGCGGCCAGTGCCCGCGCCATGTCGGCCTGGAAGTGGGGGTGGCCCGGATCGTCGTGGATCTTGTCGCCGACGGTGTGCAGTTCGGCGGGGACACCTCGCCCGGCGAGCAGCTCGGGCAGCCGGGTCATGGGCAGGGTGTTCCAGCGGGGTGCGAACTTGCCGGTGTAGACGAGCCGTAGCGGATCGTGCGGCCGGCCGGCGCCGTCCCGGTCCGGCAGTGGGAAGTCCGGCTCGGGTACGGCGGGCGGGCTGAGCACGCACTTGCCGCAGGCCTCGGGCACCCAGGTCTCCAGGAAGCAGCGCAACTCCTCGGTCTGGCACAGCAGCCGGTGCGAGGCTTCGGCGATCCGGACCAGGTCAGCGCGGGCCGCCTCGGTCATCTCGGGGGCGGACTGCGGAATGTCGGTGAGGTAGGCCCAGATCCTGCCGTCGAACACGCCGTCGGACACGATCCGGGTGACCAGCCGCCGGCCGCGCAGCACCAGCAGATCGCAGGGGTCCTCCTCGTCGAGCCGGGTCAGCACCTGCGAGGCCTGCACCGGGGACATGGGCCGGTCGGCGAGCCCCGGCAGCAGCCGCTCCTCGTGCGGGCGCACCAGGGTGACCCCGGGCAGCTCGGCCAGCGGATCGGTCAACCGGCCTGTGCGGACAGGGGACTTGAGGACGAGCCGGACCTCGCAGCCCGCCCGGGAGAGCGCCTGCACCGTCGACTGCGCCCACACGGCGGAGCCGTCGATGAGGTTGAGGTCGACGTCGCCGTAGACCAGCGCCCGCAGTTTGCGGCTCATGACGGCTCCTTCCCGCGCACGGCGAACAGACGATGCCCTTGCCCCGCCCAACTGCCGGGTTCCGTACCGGACATGTGCAGCGACCGGCGCACCAGCAGCGGACGCAGCGACGGTACGAAGACGTAGTCGTCGGCGGTCGGCGTGTGGCCCACCGCGTCGGCGCCGGAGTGCTCCTGGGCGCACATCAGATCGAGCAGCAGCGTGTCCGGCCGGTCCTCGGTGAGGTCGGTCCAGTCCGCGATCCAGGGCGCCAGGGGCTGCCCCCGGCGTACGGTCACCCCGGCGGCGCTGAGTTCGTCGAGCCCCGCAGGATCGGGTACGACGACCTCGACCGGGCGGTGCAGCTGGCCGAGCACCTGGCCGACCAGCCGGGCGACGTCGGTACGGTCCCGGGGCGCGGCCAGCACGGCGACGCGCCGCTCGTCCAGCGGATCCGGGGCGCCGGTCAGCCGCGCGAGCCGCGACAGCCGTACGCGGGTGCTGTCCTCCCGGAACACCTCGCGCAGCCGTTCCCGGCCCTCGGCGGCCGGGTGGAGCCGGGCGAGCCGTACGCCGGTGTCGGCGTCGACGACGGCGTCCCAGGCGAGCCGGGCGAGGCCGGGCGCGGCGGAGGCCGGGCCGTCCCGCCACAGCACCGCCGACCGGCCCAATGCCCTTGCTTCGGCGAGGAGTTCAGAGAGAGTACGGTCCAGATCGGGGGCGAGGCCGGTACCGGTGAGCCACCAGGGGCCGTCGCCCGTGCAGGCGCTCAGCTGGACGACGAGCGCATCGGGGTCGGTGCGCCGCAGGAGCAGCCGACCGTCGTGCGGCAGCAGCCGGTTGACCACAACGTCGGCCGCGAAGTCCTCGGCGGTGGCGGCGGTGAGCACACCGGCGACGACTAGACGGTCGCGGGGCGCCGCGGTCAGCGCGCGATGAGCGAGGTGGAACCGTTCGTCGACGGGCGCGTCCGGCTCGGTCTGCGGCTTCGGCGCGCTGTCGGGCGCCCGCCCGGCGGAGCCGCGCCGACCACGCCACAGTCCGTACAGCTCCCCCGGCAGCCGTGCCGCGCCCCGCTTCGGCGAGCGCGCGGCCGTCACCAGCGCCTTCCCCACCTGCAGCGAGGTCGACCCCTCCAGCATGCGCACCCGCGCCTGCAGCACGTCGACCCGGTCCCGGGCGGCACGCAGGGCGGCGGCGAGCTGGTCCTTCTCCCGTACGGCGGCGGCGAGTCGGTCGGCGATCCCGTCCTGCCCGGCGGCGCCCCGGATGCGTTCCGCCTCCTCGACGGCCCGCTCCAGATCGAGCGTACGGGCGCGCAGGGACCGGGACGCGAGGTCGGCGAAGACGTACTCGTCGGCGATCCGCAGCGCGGTGGCGTAGCCGTCGGAGGGGACCGGGCGACCGAAGAAGTCGTGCGGTGGCAGGAGTTCGTCGGTGCGGGCGATGACCGCGCCGGAGTGCAGATGGACGTAGTCGAGGGGGGCCGCGCGCAGGACCTGGCAGCGGTGGGCCACCAGGTCGTCGAGGAGCCGGTGGTAGGGGAGTTCGGATCCGCGGTGACCGAACACGATCAGCCCGCGTGCGCCGGGCCGCATCCGCGCCAGTACGGCACGGCAGGCGTCTTCGGTGCCGTGCAGGTCGGTGTCCGGGCCGTAGGACAGGAGGGCCAACTCCCCGCCTGCGATGGGCCGTTCGTCGTCGGCACGCAGGGCGACACCTGGCGGCAGGTGCAGATAGGGCTCCAGGCGCAGGCCGGCGCCGGTCGCGTCCACCACCGTCGTGACGGCGTCGAGATGCGGATGGAGCAGATCGGTCAGTCGCATCAGCGGGTCCTCGCGAAGACGTGGAAGCCGACCCGGTTCTCCCGGAAGCCGTACGGCCTGAAGAGGGTGTGCCGCAGGCCGAGCGGCTCTAGTTCGGCGCGGTAGGCGGCGGTCGGGCGGTGCGCGATGCGGGCGCCGCGGGTCGTACGGTGGGCGGTGTCCTCGTCGGTGACGATCAACCGTCCGGCGACGCGGACCAGGGAGGCGAGGTTACGCAGCCCGGCCGCCCACTCCTCGTCGTCGGGCACGTGGAACAGGACGTCCACGCAGACAACGATGTCGTACGGCCACGGACTGCGCCACTCGTCGAGCGCGGCGACGGCGTAGCGCGGGCCGCCGCCCTCGGCGCCGGCGTGGTCGATCGCGTACGGGCTGATGTCGAAGGCGTCGACGCGGTGGCCGCAGCGGGCCAGGGCACGGGCGAAGTACCCCTTGCCGCAGCCGGCGTCGAGCGCGAACAGCGGGGCGGTGGGGCTGGACAGGTCGCCGACGAGGGAGAGCAGCGAGCCGAGCCGCTGGGCGTAGAAGAGCTCGTTGCCCGGACGGTCGAGGTCTGTATTCCCGCCGGAAGCGAGCTCGTCGTGGTCCGCGTGGCGGGCGTCCCAGTACTCCCCGGGCGTCCGCTCGGTGACCTGGATCGGCGTCTCGTCAGCCATGGCGCTCCAGCCACCCGGTGATCACACGGGCGATGCGGCCACCCGCCCGGCCGTCCCACAGCGGTGGCCCCTCCCCCGGCGCCGCTCCCCCGCCGTCCAGCACCTTGCGCAGCGCGGGCACCAACTCCCCATGCGTGACCAGCCGGTTGGTGCCGTGGGTGACCGTGATCGGGCGTTCGGTCGTGGTGCGCAGGGTCAGACACGGGACGCCCAGGACGGTCGTCTCCTCCTGGACGCCGCCCGAGTCGGTGATCACCGCGGCGGCTCCGCGCACGAGGCTCATGAACTCGACGTAGCCGAGCGGGTCGAGCAGATGGACACCCGGCGCGTCCGCGAGCCCCGCCGCCCGCAGCGCCGCCCGGCCGCGCGGATGCAGCGGGACGACCAGGTCGAGATGGCGGGCGGCCTCGGCCAGCACGCGCGCGGCGGCCTCGGCGGCCTCCGGGTCGTCGACGTTGGCGGGCCGGTGCAGGGTGACGACGCCGTAGCGCTCGGGCAGGCGGTGGGCGGCACGGGCGGTCGCCGGGTCGAAGTGCTCCATTTGGGTGAGCAGGGTGTCGATCATCGGGTTCCCGACGAGGTGCACCCGCTCGGCGGCGATCCCCTCGCGGGCGAGGTGCCCGACGGCCTCGGGGCTAGTGACGAACAACAGCTCCGCCAACTGGTCGACCAGACGCCGGTTGACCTCCTCCGGCATCGCCATGTCGAAGCTGCGCAGCCCGGCTTCCACATGCGCCACCGGGACGCCCAGTTTCGCGGCGACCAGCGCTGCGGCCAGCGTCGAGTTCACGTCGCCGTACACCGTGACCAGCGCGGGTGCGCGAGCGGTCAGTTCGCCCTCCAGGGCCACCAGCAGATCGGCGGTCTGCCGGGCGTGCGTGCCGGAGCCGACGCCCAGGTCGGTGTCGGGTTCGGGCAGGCCGAGCTGCCGGAAGAAGACGTCCGACATCCGCTCGTCGTAGTGCTGCCCGGTGTGCACGAGCACCTGGTCGCAGCCCGCGACGCCGAGGGCGGCGACGACCGGCGCGGCCTTGACGAAGTTCGGCCGGGTGCCGACCACATGAAGTACGCAGCCATTCATCGGCGCCTCCTGCTTGCGCGGCCTACCTTTGCCCTATGTCAGGTATGTACCGCAATATCCCCCGCGCCCTCAGTCTGGCCGCCTCGGTGGCACTTGGCGAGCTGCGCCAGGATCCGGCGCGGGCCGCACTGCTCGGTCTGCGGCTGCTGCCGGGGCGGGTCCGGCGTGGGGCGGAGCCGCTGGAGCGGCGGCTTGCCGGGCGGGCGCGCGGCGCCGGGCCGGTCGCGACACCGTCCGCCTCGCCGGTGCCCGCGCCCGTCGGTCGGCCGTTCCGTCCGGTGCCGGGGCGTGTGCTCCATCTGGTCACCAACGGGCTGCCGTTCCGGCACGCCGGCTACACCGTGCGCACGCAGAAGCTGGCCGAGGCGCAGGTGGCGGTGGGCCTGGACCCGCATGTCGTGACCCGGATCGGCTTCCCGGTGACGATGGGGGTGCTGGACGCCCGTCCGTCGCAGCGCGTGGGCGGGGTGCCGCAGCACCGGCTGCTGCCGCCCCGGCTGCCGTACGGGCAGGCGGCGGCACTGGCGCGCAACGCCGAACTGGCCGCCCGGCTGGTGGAACGGTTGCGGCCCGCCGTACTGCACGCGGCGACGGACCACGGCAACGGGCGTGTGGCGCTTGCCCTGCGGGAGACGTACGGGCTGCCGGTGGTCTACGAGGTGCGGGGTTTCCTGGAGGAGACCTGGCTGACGCAGGCGCCGGGTCGCGGCCGGGACGACGAGACGTACCGGGCACGGCGCGCCCTGGAGACGTTCTGCATGCGCGAGGCCGATCTGGTGCTGACGCTGGGCGAGGCGATGCGGGCCGAGATCGTGGGGCGCGGTGTGCCCGAGGAGCGCGTTCTCCTCGTGCCCAACGCCGTGGACGACGCGTTCCTGGCCCCGCTGCCGGACGGGGCGCCCGTGCGCGCCCGGCTCGGGATCGCGCCGGACGAGTTCGTCGTCGGCACGGTCGGCAGTCTCACCCCGCACGAGGGGATCGGAACGCTGCTCCATGCGGGTGAAGAGCTGCGCAGGCGTGGTGTCCCGCTTCGGCTGTTGATCGTCGGCGACGGACCGGAGCGGCCGGCGCTGGAGCGGCTGGCCGCCGGGCTCGGCCTGAACGACGGGGTCGTTCTGTTCACCGGCCGGGTGCCGCACGCCCAAGTCCGGGATTTCTACGCCGTGTTGGACGTGTTCGCGGTGCCGCGCACCGACGAGCGGGTCTGCCAGTTGGTGACGCCCCTCAAGCCGGTGGAGGCGATGGCGAGCGGTATTCCGGTGGCCGCGAGCGATGTCGCCGCACTGCGAGAACTGGTCGTACCGGAGGTGAACGGACGGCTAATTCCATGCAAATCGACAAAATCCTGGGCTGATGAACTGGAAATGCTCATTTACAGTCAAAAGCGGCGGGATGAGTGGGGAGCTGCCGCCCGCGCGATGGTCGCGCGTGACCGCACCTGGAAGCGGGTCGCCGCCACAACCCGTGAGGCGTACCGGACCCTTGGCTGCCTTGACGCGGGGTGAGTCTTATGCAGGTCGAACAGACCGGACCGCTCGGGGAAAAGAGCGAACCGCTCGGGGAAGCGGAACCGCCCGATCACGTGGAACTCGCGGTGATCGGGCTCGGATACGTCGGACTGCCGCTCGCGCGCGAGGCCGCGTCGATCGGCTTGAGAGTCGTGGGCCTCGACCGCGATCCCCGGGTCGTGGAGGCGCTGAACACCGGGCACTCCCATGTCGACGACGTCTCCGACGAGGACGTCCGCCGGATGCGGGCGGCCGGATTCACCGCGTACACGGACGACGCCTGTCTGGCCCGCGCGCAGACCGTGGTGATCTGCGTGCCGACCCCGCTCAGCGAGGACGGCGGCCCGGATCTCAGCGCGGTCAAGGCGGCGGTGCGCTCGGTGGCGGGGCGGCTGTGGCCGGGACAGCTGGTCGTGCTGGAGTCGACCACCTACCCGGGTACCACCGAGGAGGTCGTACGGCCGCTCCTGGAGGAGTCGGGGCTGCGCGCCGGCGTGGACTTCGCGCTGGCCTTCTCACCCGAGCGCATCGACCCCGGCAACACCGCGCACGGGCTGCGCACCACGCCCAAGGTGGTCGGCGGCTGCACCGCGTCCTGCGCGGCGCGCGCGGTCGCCTTCTACGGCAAGCTCGTCGACACCGTCGTCCAGGCGAAGGGCACCCGCGAGGCCGAGATGGCCAAGCTGCTGGAGAACACCTACCGGCATGTGAACATCGCCCTGGTCAACGAACTGGCCGTGATCAGCCATGAGTTGCACGTCGACCTGTGGGACGCGATCCGCTGCGCCGGCACGAAGCCCTTCGGCTTCCAGGCGTTCCGGCCGAGCCCCGGGGTCGGCGGCCACTGCATCCCCATCGACCCCAACTACCTGTCGTACAAGGTGCGTTCGTCACTCGGGTACGAGTTCCGGTTCGTCGAACTCGCGCAGGAGATCAACCGGCGGATGCCCGAGTACGTGGTGCGCCGGGCCCAGGACCTCCTCAACCACGCCGGCCGGCCGCTGCACGGCTCCCGGGTGCTGCTGCTCGGGGTCACCTACAAGCCGGACGTGGCGGACCAGCGGGAGTCACCGGCGGTGCCGGTGGCCCGGCTGCTGCGGGAGCGGGAGGCGGAGGTCTCCTTCCACGACCCGCATGTCCGCCTGTGGTCCGTGGACGGGGCGAGTGTCCCGCGCGTCGGCGACGTCATGGCGGCGGTGCGCGAGCACGACCTGACGATCCTGCTCCAGGACCACTCGGCCTACGACCTGCCGGCGCTCGGCGACACGGCCCGGCTGCTGTTCGACACCCGCGGGCGGATCTTCCGGCCGGACGTCGAAGTGCTGTGACCGGCCCGGTCGTTCGGGCCATGGATCTCGGGGCAGTCGAAAGGTACGTGCACTGATGCGGATACTCGTCGTCACCGTCGTCCACCATCCCGAGGACGCCCGGATCCTGCACCGGGAGATCGCCGCGCTGCGGGAACGCGGGCACCGCATCGTGTACGCGGCGCCGTTCGCGGCCCGCGAGGTGGCGCCACGGCCGTACGTCGAGGGCGTGGACCTGCCCCGGGCAGCCGGCCGGGACCGCCGGGCGGCACTGCGCGCGGCCCGCGCCCTGCTCGCCGAGCGGGGACCCCAGGCGGACGTCGTCCTGCTGCACGACCCGGAGCTGCTGCTCGCCCTGCCCGGCACGCTGCGCCAATGGCGGCGCGCGGGACGCGTGCCCGTCACCGTGTGGGACGTGCACGAGGACACGGCGGCGGCGCTGACGATGAAGCGCTGGCTGCCCCGACCGCTCCGGCCGCCGCTGCGGCTCGCCGTGCGCGCGGCGGAACGGCTGGCGGAACGGCAGCTGCGGCTACTGCTCGCCGAGGACGCCTACCAGCGGCGTTTCCGTCGCACGCACCCCGTGGTGGCCAACCTGACGACGGTGCCGCCCGAGCAGCCCGAGCCGCCCGGCGACGACCGCGTGGTGTACCTCGGACACCTGTCGCAGGCGCGGGGTGCGCCGGAACTCATCGAGGCGGCACGGCTGCTGGCACCCGACTTCCGGGTCGAGGTGATCGGCGCGGCGGACCCGGACGTGCGGGGCGCGCTCACCGAGGCCGACCGCGACGGCGTGCTGCGCTGGCACGGGTACCTGCCCAACGACCGCGCCCTCGCCCTGCTCTCCGGCAGCCTGGCCGGCCTCTCCCTCCTGCGGGACCAGCCCAACTACCGCCATTCACGCCCCACCAAGGCGGTGGAGTACATGGCCCACGGCGTCCCCGTGGTCACCACCCCCACCCCCCTCGCCGCCGACCTGATCGAGCGCTACGGCTGCGGGCTCGTCGTCCCGTACGAGGATCCGGCCACCGCGGCACAGGCCGTACGGCATCTGCGCGCCGACCGGCAGCTGCGCCGACGAGCCGCCGTACGCGGCTGGGAGGCGGCGCTCTCCGACCTCAACTGGGCGGACCGGGCGACCGAGTTCGTGATGTGCCTGGAGTCCTGGGTGAAGGAGGCATCCGCGGCACCGGGCAGCGCCCCGCCGTCATCGTCCCAGGATGACGCGGCCCGCACGGCCTGACCTCCAGGGCCTGTCAGACGGGCCCTAGACGTTGGACCAGCCCCGCCTGCACAGCACCAGCCGGTATCCGTCCGGGTCCTCGATCGTGACGCCCCACCCGTTCCAGTACGGGTTGGGCGACAGCACCCGCTTGCCACCGTGCTCCTCGAGCCTGGCCACCAGATCCTCCGGCACAGGTCCGTCCACGTAGATGACGAGGAGGTCCTCCTCGGTCGGCCGGGGCTCGACGGGCCGGGCGGGTTCGTGGACGAGTTCCAGATGCCAGTCGGCGTCCGGCCACCCCAGCATCAGCAGGTCGTGCTCACCGGGTTCCGGACCGCCCGTCGCGCGCCATACGACGCCGAGTCCCAGCCCTTCGCCCCAGAACCGCTCCGCCGCGCCGAGGTCCCGGGACGGGCGGGCGATACGGATGTGGCTGCGGCCGTTGACTGGCATGGTGACCCTCCAGGTGTCCTGCTGAGCGGCGTTGATCCACTCGGCAGCGTAGGCAGCAGGCGCCGGCGGAGACCATCGGTCATCGGCCTTGGTCCCTGCGCCCTAAGCCCTGTCGACCTCCCTACGCCCCGTTGACAGGTGACGTTTCGCGCATGAACATCGGCCGGAACGTGCAGAAAAGAACAGCACGGAGCCAGGGAGGGGGAGCTTCGCGCGTACCGGCCGGTTTCAGGGGCGGCCGGTGCGCGCGGAGTGGTAGGCGCGGCGACCTCGCGTCAGGGAGGTGACGGAGAGTCAGCCCTGGTTGGCGTCCTTCGGAATCCCGTACGCCCGCTCCACCCGCAACCGCAGCACCAGCCGCCGGTCCCGGACCATCGCCGCCCGGAAGTCCTCCCAGTCGGGATGCTCGCCCAGGACGTCGCGATAGAGGCGGGCGAGTTCGTCGACCGTCGCGTCGTGCGGGTCCTGCGCGACCGGCGTGAGGTCGGCCGTGCCCTCGGCCACGACGTAGGCCCACCGGTCCGGGCTCGTGACGTGGTACGACGCCCTCGGGTCCCGGCGCAGATTGCGGGTCTTGGCACGGTCGTCGGTGATCGAGACGCGGATGGTGCGCTCGTCGGGGTAGTAGGCGTGGCTGACGTTCGACAGCTGCGGCCGTCCGTCACGCTTGAGGGTGACCAGCACCCCGCCGTGGCCCTCGGCGAGCAGGGCGAGCAGTGCCTTCTGGGCGGGGTCCTCGGTGGCGTGCTGGGGGGCGTTCTCGGTGGCGTCCTGAGTCATGCCTTGATCAACCCTGGTGAGCAGCCCGCACATTCCCTCCCGGCCCTCCCTCCCGGATATCTCCATAGACACTGTCTACTCGATCATGGTAGACAGTGTCTATGCCTTCTGTGCAGGAACCCGATCACGAATCCGATACCGGGTTGCGGGCCCGACTCGTCGAGGTCGGCGTGGATCTCGTCGCCCGGGAGGACGCCCAGGCGCTCACCCTGCGGGAGATCGCCCGCCGGGCAGGCGTCTCGCACGGCGCCCCGCGTCGCTACTTCCCGACCCACCTGGAGCTGCTCTCGGCCATCGCGCGCCGCGGCTTCGAGGAACTCGCCCATCGGGCCACGGTGGCCATCGGCGACAGCGGGGCGTCCGGCCCGCGGGCGCAGCTGACCGCGCTCGGTCGCGGCTACCTGGAGTTCGCTCTCGCCAACCCCGGCATGTACGAGCTGATGTTCCGTCATGATCTGTTGGAGAGCGGACACTTGGGCCTGCGCGACACCAGCCTTCCCCTCTTCGGCCGCCTGGTGGACCTGGTCGGTCAGGTGCGCCCCGACGCCGACGCACGACTCGTCGCGGGCGCGCTGTGGGCCAACCTGCACGGCATCGCCCAGCTGTGGGGCTGGGGCAGCCTCCAACTCGCCACGAACACCGACGACTTCGTACCACTGCTGGGGTCGGCCCTGGACGCACACCTCGGGCCGGAGGCCGAGTGAACCCGCGGCTCACCCTCGCTGCCAGCGTCGTCGGGGCCGTGATCGTCGTGCTCGACGGCACCGTCCTGACCGTCGCCCAGCCCACCCTGCAACGCGACCTCGGCGCCTCCTTCGGCCAGGTCCAGTGGACCAGCACCGGTTATCTCATCGCGGTGGCAAGCCTGTTGGTGTTCGCCGGGCGGCTCGGTGACCGGTACGGCCACCATCGCGTCTTCGGCATCGGCATGCTCGGGTTCGGGGCCGCGTCGGCGGGGATCGCCCTGGCGCCCGGGGTCGGCTGGGTCATCGGACTGCGCGTCGTGCAGGGCGTGTTCGGGGCGCTGCTGCAGCCGGCCACGCTCGGGATGCTGCGGGCCGCGTTTCCGGCCGACCGGCTGCGGACGCCGATCGCCGTACGGACGGCCGCGATCGGAGTGGCGGCGGCCGCCGGGCCGGTCGTGGGCGGGGTGCTGGTGGACGGGCCCGGCTGGCGGGCCGTGTTCCTGCTGAACGTCGTCCCCGCCGTCGTCTTCGGCGGGCCGGCCCTCGCCGTACGACCCCCTCGCGCAACCTCTCCCGCCCGGCTGGACCTGCCCGGCGCCCTCCTTCTCGCGGTGTCCCTGGCCTGCCTGGTCCACGCCCTCGTCGCACAGTCGGGGTGGGTCTCGACCGCCGCGAGCGCCACTATCGCCACAGTCACCGGCGCCGCCTTCGTCCGGCACGAGCGCCGGAGCGCGAGCCCCCTCCTGCCACCCGACGTCATCGGCTCGCCGGCGGTCGGCTCGGCGCTCGGCATGCTGGTGGCCGCTTCGGCGGCGCTGTCCGGGAGCCTCTTCGTCGGCACGTTTCTCCTGCAGGGCAGGCTCGGTCTGGACCCGTTCCGCAGCGCCCTGGTCAGCCTGCCGCTGGCCGCCCTGATGGTGCTCGCGGCACCTTCGTGCGCAGTGCTGCTGCGCCGGTTCGGCGCCCGGCATACGACCACGGCGGCGATGGCGGTCCTTGCGCTCGGGATCCTCTTCCTGTCCCGCGCCTCGGCCGTGCCCGCCCTCTGCGCTGGGTTCGCCCTGGTGGGAGCCGGGTTCGGCACGGTGATGGTGGCGGCAACCCATGTCGTCGTACGGGAGGCCGCCGTCGAATCGGCCGGGGTGGCGGGCGGGCTGCAGCAGACCGCGATGAACCTCGGGCCGGTGCTGGGCGTGGCCGCCGCGACCGCGCTCATGGGAGCGGGCGGTGACCCTGAGCTGCCGCTCGGTGTCCTCGCCGCGCTCGCCCTGGCCGGTGCGGTGGCGGGCCGGGCCCTGCCGGGACGGGCCGACGGGGGATGCCGGGCGCGCGCAATCGACGATCATGGCCAATCGAAGGACCGTACAGGCGTTCCTGAGCGACGATGAGGTCAGAGGCCGTTCCCGCGGGGTATGCCGGAGCGCACCCTCGTCGTACGTATTCGGAGGAGAGCGATGGCACTGCTGACACAAGAGGTCGACCCGGGTGAGGTCGGACTGGACGCGAAGGTGCTGGACCGCCTCGACCAGTACTTCGCCCACTACGTCGACGAGGGGCGGCTGCCCGGCTACCTGGTGTCCGTCGCCCGCGGTGGACGCGTCGCCCACCTCACCGCGCACGGCCACCGGGACATCGCGGCCGGGCTGTCCGTCGAAGCGGACACGCTGTGGCGGATCTACTCCATGACCAAGCCGGTCACCTCGGTCGCCGCGCTGCTGCTGGTGGAGGAGGGCAAGCTGTCGCTCGACGACCCGGTCGGCCGCCATCTGCCCGCCTTCGCCGAGCCCCGGGTGTACGTGAGCGGATCCGGCGCCAACGCCGTGACCCGCCCCGCCGACGGGCCGATAACCGTCCGGCACCTGATGACCCACACCGCCGGACTCACCTTCGCCTTCTACCACACGCATCCCGTCGACGCCCTCTACCGCGACGCCAACCTGGAGGCCGCGGTGGTACCGGGCTCCGACCTGGCCGAGACGGTCGGCGTGTACGCGAGCCTGCCGCTGCAGTTCGAGCCGGGGACGCAGTGGAACTACTCGGTCGCCACCAACGTCCTGGGCCGGGTCATCGAGGTCGTGTCCGGGCAGCCGCTCGACGCGTTCTTCGCGGAGCGGATCTTCGGGCCGCTCGGGATGACCGACGCCGGGTTCTGTGTGAGCGACGAACAGGCGGACAGGCTCTCCGAGTTGTACGGCGAGACCGAGCGCGGCGGCATCGAGCCGATCCCCGGTCTCCCGTTGCGTGGCCGGCCCCGCTTCCTGTCCGGCAGCGGCGGCATGGCGGCCTCCGCGCACGACATCCACCGCTTCATGGAGCTGCTGCGCCGCCGCGGCGAACTCGACGGCACCCGTCTGCTGGCCCCCGCGACCGTGGACCTGATGACGTCCAACCAGCTCCCGGGCGGCGCCGACCTGCGCGCCTTCGGCAGCCGTCCCGCCCATGACGAGGCCGGCAACGACGGCCTCGGGTTCGGCCTCGGCGTCTCCGTGGTGATCGACCCGACCCGTACCAAGGCACCGGCCGGCCTCGGTACGTACGGCTGGAGCGGGGTGGCGACCACGACGTTCTTCGTCGACCCGGGCCGCGACCTGACGGTGCAGTTCATGACGCAGGTGCGGCCGAGGACCTCGCACACCATGCTCCAGGACCTGAAGCGGCTCGTGCACGAGGCCGTCACGGACGACTGAGCTCGGTCATACGCGGCTGGCGGGTCAGGACAGATGCGCCACCGCATCCAGATGCGGCAGGTGGTGATCGAGCCGCTCCCGCTTGGTGCGCAGATAGGTGATGTTGTTCTCGCACGGCGGGATCAGCAGCGGAACCTGCTCGGCCACCTGGATCCCGTGCCGCACCAACGCCTCCCGCTTGCGCGGGTTGTTGGACATCAGCCGGACGGAGTCGACGCCGAGGTCGTGCAGGATCTCGGCGGCGACGCCGTAGTCGCGGGCGTCCACCGGCAGGCCGAGGGCGAGGTTGGCCTCGACGGTGTCCAGCCCCTCCGCCTGGAGGGCCATCGCGCGCAGCTTGGCGAGCAGACCGATGCCACGGCCCTCGTGGCCCCGCAGATAGACGACGATGCCGCTGCCTTCGGCGACGACCGCGCGCAGTGCCGAGGCCAGCTGGTCGCCGCACTCGCAGTGCTGGGAGCCGAACGCGTCACCGGTCAGGCACTCGGAGTGCAGCCGGGTGAGCACGTCCTCAGTGCCGATCTCTCCGTAGACGAGGGCGACTTGCTCGTCACCGCGGTCGTGGTCGAGGTAGCCGATCGCGCGGAATTCCCCGTACACGGTGGGCAAGGGGGCATTCACCACGCGTTCCACGCCGGAACGCTGCGTCCGCGGTGCGGACTTCTTGCCGAGGACACCAATTTTTTCTGTCATGATTCTTCAGATCCTAAGCAGAGACGAAAGGCCGGAAAAAGATGAGTGATTCGCAGACGCAGCCGGCGGCGCACTCGCTGGTGCCGGCGGACACCACCGAGGACGTACGGACGCGAGGAGCGGGCGTCTCACGACAGGTCGCGGTCCTTCCCGTCGGGAGCTTCGAGCAACACGGCCCGTTCCTACCGCTGGCGACCGACACGCTCGTGGCCTGCGCCATCGCGCGCGAGATCGCCGCCACACACCCGGTGCACCTCCTTCCGCCCGTCACGATCTCCTGCTCGCACGAGCACGCGGCCTGGCCGGGGACCGTCAGCATCTCCTCCGTGACCCTTCATGCGGTGATACGGGACATAGCGGCTTCACTCCGCCGATCGGGCGTCGACGCCCTGGTGCTGGTCAACGGGCACGGCGGAAACTACGTACTGGGCAATGTCGTTCAGGAGTCCTCCGCGCGGGGCGAGCGAATGGCACTGTTCCCGGCCCCGGAGGACTGGGAGGCGGCGCGGGAGCGGGCGGGAGTGGAGACCTCGCTCCTCACCGACATGCACGCGGGGGAAATTGAGACCTCCATCCTTCTGCACACTCATCCCGAATTGATCCGACCCGGATATGAGACTTCCGATTTCGTGGCGGACGACCGCCGTCATCTCTTGACCCTCGGTATGTCCGGCTATACCGATTCGGGGGTCATAGGCCGCCCTTCACTGGGTTCTGCGGAAAAGGGGAAGCGCCTGCTGGCGAGCCTCGCGGATTCCTTCGGCGCGTATGTGTCACTGCTGACCTCCGCGGACGATTGCGTACGGGACACGGGAGACGCAAGGGCGTAGCGCTCGGTTTCCGGGTCCGCCTCGGTGACAGCGGTCCCGGAGCCGGCGCGCAGGCCGGTGTACCAGCGGGCGACGAGGACGAGGACGCCGGGCAGGGCGGCCACGAAGCTGAGCACGCCGTACACGACGGAGACGGCCAGTCCGCTGCCGGCGCCCAGCCCGGCCGCGCCGAACGCCCAGGCGGTGACGCCCTCCCGGGGGCCGAAGCCGCCGACGTTCAGGGGCAGGCCCATGGCGAGCAGGGCGAGCACGGCGAGCGGCAGCAGGACTGCCACGGAGGCGGTGGTGCCGGCGACCCGGGCGGCGAGCACGAACGTCGCGAGGTGGCCTGCCAGGACGATGACCGAGGAGACGGCGACACCGGGCCCGTTGCGGCGGGACAGCAGGGCTTCCCGCACCTCGTCGAGCGTGGTGCGCAGCGCCGTCGGGTTCGACCGGTCACGGCGGGACGGCGCGCGGTTCATGCGCACGGCGGCCACGACGGCGAACGCGCCCGCCGCGGCGAACAGCAGGACGGGCGTGAGGTCGCGGGCCTCGTTCAGCACCGGTGACGGCATGGTCAGCAGGACGACGGCGCCGACGGCCGCGAGCATGACCTGACCGGCCGTCCGCTCCAGCACCACCGCGCGGACACCGCGGCCCAGGTCACCGGCGCTCTGCCCGTGTCGCACCGCCCGGTGCACGTCGCCGAGGACTCCGCCGGGAAGGGCCGCGTTGAGGAACAGGGCGCGGTAGTAGTCGGCGACGGCCGACCCGAGAGGCAGCCGGATCCGCAGCCCGCGCGCCACCAACTGCCAACGCCATGCGCTGAACACGGTGGTGACGAGCCCGATCCCGAGCGCCCCGGCCAGCGCCGCCCCGTCGATCCGCCGCAGCCCGTCGAGGAAGACACCGGTTCCGAGCCGCCAGAACAGCACCGCGAGGATCGCGATGCCGACGGCCGTGCCCAGGTGGGTGCGGACGGTGGGGGTGTTGAGGCGGGACAGGACAGCGCGGAGGGAAGTGCGCAGGGGCGTGCGGGGGCGCGGTGCGCCGGGGGTGGCCGCCGCCGGGCGGGGCTCGGTGACGATGACGCCGATGCGGGAGGAGGAGACGGCTTCGGGCTTGGGTGCCGGCGGGGCGGCGGGGAGGGCGGTGGCGGCGGGGGCCATGATCACGGCCCCACCCACAGCCGAACCCTTGATGACCCTGGCCACCGTCTCCACGCTCATGACGCTCCGTCCGTCGGTCGGCACAGTGCCAGCAGGTCGCTGTGGTGAACGACGACCTGTAGCTCGCCGGCCTGGCAGGCGGCGAGGCGCTCGCTCAGGTAACGGTCCGCGCGCTCGCGGAGTTCAGGTCGTTCCTCGACCGCGGCGCCGACCCAGCCGCGCAGCCACTGGGCGGTGAGCGCCGACTCGCCGGGGCCGAGCCGCCAGGGGCTCGGGTGCACCTGGACGGTCGCGCCGTGCTCGGAGAAGGCCTCGGCCGCCGCCGTGATCGCGTCCGGGCCCAGCAGACCCGAGCGCCGCTGGTGGGCGTTGAACGCCTCGGCGATCTCCCCGTCCAGCGGGTCGGACGGGGTGAACTCGACGCGGCCGGCGACGGAGAGCGTCAGCAGCGCCGGGCAGCCCGCGCCGGCACAGGCGGCGGCGAGCGTGTCGACCTCCTCGCGGGTGAGGACGTCGAGCAGCGCGGAGGCGGTCACCAGCGAGGCGCCGAGGAGGGCGTCCGGGGTGAGGCGGCCGATGTCGCCGCGGCGCGTCTCGACGGTGACACGGCTGCCGTCGGCGGAGGAGCGCGGGGAGGCCACGGCGGCGAAGTGCAGGAGGTACGGGTCGCGGTCGTGCAGGACCCAGTGCTGGGCGCTGTCCAGGTGGGGCGCGAGCCAGCGGCCCATGGAGCCGGTGCCGCAGCCCACGTCGTGGATGACCAGGCCGGACCGTCCCGGCAGGTTGGCGAGCCGGATCCGCAAGGGGTCGAGCAACTCGTGCGACCGCGCGGCGGCGTCGGCGCCCTCACGCAGCTCCAGCCACTCGGGGGCGTAGCGGGGCGGGTCGTCCGGCCCGGCGTCCCTGAGGCGTACGGTGGCCCGCTCACCGGGTCGGAAGCCGGGACCGGCACCGAGGATCACGGCGTCGGCGTCGGACTCGGCCGGTACGGACACACCACTCATGTCGCTCCCTGCTGAAACGATCCCGCTCTGCGGCGCGTGGGTGGCGTCGGTTGCGTCCTTCGGTCCCGGCTGGGCCGGAATCGTCCCCCCGCTCTGTGTCGTCGCTGTCTTCCTCATGCGGCCCTCCGGGGTTCGTTCGGCAGCCGGCCCAGTACCGCGGCCAGGCTGCGGGCCGTGCCGGCCCAGCCGTTCAGGGCGGCCCGGCGTCCCCGGGCCGCCGCCTTCAGTCGGCGTCGTACGTCTGCCTCGCCGAACCAGCCGCGCAGTTCGGCGGCGATCGCGCCGGGGTTCTCCGGCGGGACGAGGATGCCGGGGACGCCGCCGTCGGGGGCCACGCCGACCGCCTCCGGGAGGCCGCCGACGTCCGACGCCAGCACGGGGATACCGCGCGCGAGGGCTTCCGTTACCGCCATGCCGTACGTCTCGGCGTAGGAGGTGAGCACCATGAGATCGGCGGCGTTGTAGCTGGCGTCGAGTTCGGCGCCGGCCTGCGGGCCCGCCAGGATCAGCCGGTCCTCAAGGCCGTGCTTCGCGATCAGCGACCGCAGTTCGGACACATACCCGGGGTCCTGGTTCAGCCCGCCCACGCACACGCAGCTCCACGGCAGGTCGGTCACCGCCGCCAGTGCCTCCACCAGCCGGTGCTGTCCCTTGCGCGGCGTCACGGCGGCCACGCACAGCAGCCGCGACACTCCGTCGGTGCCGGACGCGAGGGGCGCGATGTCGGCGCCGGGGGCGGCGGCGTGGACCCGGTCGGGGGCGAGGCCGTGGTGGGAGACCAGGCGGCGGACCGCCCAGTCGCTGGTGGCGATGACCGCGGGGACGGCGCGCAGCACCGTGCGTTCCCGGGCGTCCAGTTCCGCGGCGACGGCGGGCTCAAGCCCTGTCTCGTCGCCGAGCGGGAGGTGGACGAGGACGGCGAGACGCAGCCGTTCGGCCTCGGGGACGATGATCTCCGGCACACCGCAGGCGACCAGTCCGTCCAGCAGGACGACCGTCCCGTCCGGGAATTCCCGCAGCGTGCGGGCGAGTTCCGCACGGGCCGCCGCCCCGGGACGGGGCCAGCTGCCGTCGACCGCGTGCTTGTGCACCTGCCAGCCGAAGCCGGGCAGGTCCAGACTCACGCGCCGGTCATAGGCGTTGCCGCCGCTCGGCGCGGCCTGGTCGTCGACGCCGCCCGGCATGACGAAGTGCACGGAGCTCAGGGACATGGGGATGATCTCGGCGTTCTTCAGGGCGGAGTGCTGCACGGGCACATAGCCGAGCGTGGCCGCCCCCGCCTTCTCCGGCCTTTCCATCATGGTGTCGGTCACAGCGCACGCTCGTAACTCGCCCATGCGACATGCGACTCGTGCAGCGTGACGGTGAGGCCCGCGAGACCCTTGGCGCCCTCGCCCAGCGCGCCCTTCTCGATCCGCTCCGCCAGCCGGTCGGCGATGACCTTGGCCAGGAACTCGGTGGAGGTGTTGATCCCGGCGAAGTCGGGCTCGTTGTCGAGGTTTCTGTAGTTCAGCTCGCCTACGACGGCGCCCAGTTCCCGGGTGGCCAGCCCGATGTCGACGACGATGTTGTCGTCGTCCAGCTGTTCACGCCGGAACGTGGCGTCCACCAGGAACGTCGCTCCATGCAGGCGCTGAGCGGGTCCGAAGACGTCGCCGCGGAAGCTGTGGGCGATCATGATGTGATCGCGGACGGTGATGCTGAACAACGGACGACCCTCCAGGTGCGGTGCGCTCCTCATCCCCGCTGATCGATGCCGGGGATGTCGTGTAGTACGGCTCTTGGCTTCCCCGTGTTCAGCCGTCTCTCACTCTTTTCTCAGGTCAGGCGCTCTTGTCGTCCGGGAATGAACGAGTCCGTCAGGGCGTGTCCGCGTACCTGACGCGGTGACAGAGCGCCGGGATCTCCCCGGAGGCGAGCTTCGGCATCACCTCGGCCAGCTCCGCGAAAGCGCTCTCCCCTGTGATCAGCGCGTCGAGGGCCGGATCGGCGAGCAGTTCGAGGGCGAGGGCCAGGCGGTCGGCGTAGGTGCGGCTCGCGCGGCGGGCCGGGGAGACGGTGCCGACCTGGCTGCTGCGCAGGACGAGCCGCCGGGAGTGGAAGGCCTCGCCGAGCGGCAGACTGATCTGCCGGTCGCCGTACCAGCTGAGTTCGAGGACGGTGCCCTCGGCGGTGAGCAGGTCCAGGGACCGGGTGAGGCCCTGCTCGGTGGCGCTCGCGTGGACGACCAGGTCGCACGCGCCGAGCGCCTCTTCGGGCGAGGCGAATCCGACGCCGAGGGCCTTGGCGACCTCGGCCCGGCTCGGATCGGCGTCGACCAACTGGAGCCGTACGCCCGGGAAGCGGGCCAGCAGGGCGGCCACCGAGCAGCCGACCATGCCGCCGCCGACCACGGCGATACGGTCGCCGACCAGGGGAGCCGCGTCCCAGAGCGCGTTGACGGCGGTCTCGACGGTGCCGGCGAGGATGGCGCGTGCGGCGGGGACGGTGTCCGGTACGACGGTCACGGCGCTCGCGGGGACGACGTACCGTGTCTGATGCGGGTACAGGCAGAAGACCGTACGGCCGACGAGTTCAGTCGGCCCCTCCTCCACCAGTCCGACGTTGAGGTAGCCGTACTTCACCGGTGCGGGGAACTCGCCCTCCTGGAACGGTGCCCGCATGGCCGCGTGCTGGCTCTGCGGGACGCCGCCGCGGAACACGAGTGTCTCCGTGCCCCGGCTGACCCCGGAGTACAGCGACCGCACCAGCACATCGCCCTCGGCCGCTTCCGGAAGGGCGATCTCCCGGATGTTTCCTTCACCCGGAGAGCTGACCCAGAACGCACGTGCGGTGCGGTTCATCAGAATCCTCCTGAACGATCGTGAAGCTGTGCACGTACCGAGGAGTGCACAGGTCGCGCACAGTACGCGGCCTTGATCGACTCTGTCACCTGGCCGGAGGAATGTGCGGTGGCCCTGAACAACACTTACGACGCGAGGCTGGTCCAACAGGAGACCGCTGTGGGAGCGGGCGTGCAGATCCTGTTGCTGGCCCTGCTCGGATCGGCGATCGGCATGGGGCCGGCGGGCTGGCTGACCGGCCTCGTCTTCGCCATCGCCACGTGGGCGCTGCTGTCGCTGGCCCTGCACCGATCCCGGCTCCGCTCCTTCGGCCCGGCCAACCGGGTCACCCTGGGGCGGGCGACGCTGGTGGGCGGCGTCACGGCGCTGGTGGCGGACTCCTTCTTCCAGAGCTCACTGCCCGTCACGCTCTTCGTCGGCCTGACGGCTGTCGCCCTGATCCTCGACGGCGTGGACGGCAAGGTGGCCCGCCGCACGGGCACCTCCACCGCTCTGGGCGCACGCTTCGACATGGAGGTCGACGCGTTCCTGATCCTCGTGCTGAGCGTGTACCTCTCGATGTCGCTGGGCCCCTGGGTCCTCCTCATCGGCACCATGCGCTACGCCTTCGTCACCGCCGCCCGCGTCTGGCCCTGGCTGAACGCCCCGCTCCCGCCGAGCACGGCCCGCAAGACGGTCGCCGCGATGCAGGGCGTGTTCCTGCTGCTGGCCGCGTCCGGCTACCTCCCGCACGCGGCGACGTTCGCGGTCACCGCGCTGGCTCTGGCGGCGCTGGTCTGGTCGTTCGGCCGGGACATCCTGTGGCTGTACCGGACGTCGAGGATGGAGGGGGTGTCCGTGGCGGAGGTGCGGGAACTGGTGGCGTCCTGAGCGGTGGGCCTCCGGCGGTTGGGCGGGGGGTGCCTGCGGCGGCCTGCGCGGGTTGGGTGGGGGTACGCGTAGCGCCTGCGGGTGCGTTGTGGGTCGGGGCCGCGTCGGGGGGTGTCCGTCCTCGGACCGGCGGCTGGACTTAGGCCAAGAGGGTGCTGCGTGTTGACGCCGGCCACTGCGGGCGGACACCCCCCGACGCGTCCCCTTGCCGCCGTGGGCGACTGCGGCGCCGCGGGGGTACGCGCCATCGCCGGATCGCCAAGTCGCCGTATGCGACTGCCACGCCGAAGGGGTACGCGCCACCGCCTCACGCCGGATCGCCTCACCGCCGTATGCGACTGCCACGCCGAAGGGGTACGCGCCACCGCCTCACGCCGGATCGCCTCACCGCCGTATGCGACTGCCACGCCGAAGGGGTACGCGCCACCGCCACACGCCGGATCGCCTCATCGCTATGCGCGACCGCGCCGCGAGGGTGCGCGCCACCGCCCCACGCCGGACCGCCTCACCGCCGTATGCGACTGCCACGCCGAAGGGGTACGCGCCATCGCCGCCAGGTCGCTGCAGCCTGCGTAGCTGCGGGCAGTCGTGCCGCTGGGGCGGCGCCCGTCCCCAAAAGGCGGCACCCCACCAGCGCGGGTGAGCCACCCAACCCCGCCTCACCCTCGATGCCGGGCACGACACAAGTCGGGGGGGGGGAAGCAGACAGCTGGCCGCAGAAACGGGTCGCGGTCGCGGAGCCGCTCAGGGGGCACCGGCTCTATCTGCGCGGCAGCACCCCGATCGCCGCGAGCGGTACCGCCGCCAGCACCAGCCACGGCACGGCGGCGGGCAGGCCGGTGTCCAGGAGGGTTCCCGTGGCCGAGCTGCCGAGCAGGACGATGAGGCCGGAGACCGAGGACAACGCGCCGGTGTAGAGGCCGAGTCGACCCTCCTCGGCGAGGTCGGGGACCCAGGCGCGGGCGACCGGTGCGACGAGCATCTGGCCGAGGGTGAGCAGGACTACGAAGCCGGCCGCGGGCAACAGTCCTGCCGTTCCCGTCCAGTCGGCGGGCCGTGCCACGGCAACGACCGCGAATCCCGCCGAGATCAGCAGCAGTCCGGCCACCATGGACCGGCGCAGCGTGAGCCGCTCCCCCACCCAGTGGGTGACGGGCAGCTGAGCGACCACCACCAGCAGCGAGGACAGCGCGAACAGCCAGGCCAACGCCGTCTGGGAACCCGTTGCGCGCTCGACCTCGTCGGGGAGGGCGAGGTAGAGCTGGTTGTAGGCGAGCAGGTAGGCACCGTACGCACAGCACAGCGCGAGGAAGCGACGGTTACGGAGGAGCTTTCCCATGCCGCCGCGGAACCGGACTCCCCCGCGCCCGGGTATGTGCTGCGGCAGTAGCCACGCGTGCCCGGCCAGGACGAGGACGAAGATTCCGGCGCCGGCGAGGCAGACCGTACGGAAGTCCAGCGACAGCAGCAGCGCGCCCAGCAGCGGCCCGACGAACGCCCCCGCCTGTCCGGCCACGGTCAGCAGCGCGAGGACGCGGGTGCGCGAGCCGCCGCCCGACTCCTCCCACATCACGGCCTGCCGGGCGACTTCGGACTCCACGGCGGGCGAGAACAGCGCGGCGGCGAATCCGATGAGCAGCACCGCGCCGATGACGGCCCATGTCTCCCGCGCGTACCCGAGCCAGGCGAATCCGGCGATCCGCAGCACGCATCCCGTGAGGACGACCGGGCGGATCCCGTACCGGTCGGACAGCGCGCCACCGACGACGAACAAACCCTGCTGGCTGAAGGTCCGCAAGCCCAGCACGAACCCGACCAGCCACCCCGCCATGCCGACGGCCTGTCCCAGGTGTTCGGCGAGGAACGGCAGGACGGCGAAGAAGCCGATGTTGAAGGCGAGTTGGGTGAGGATGAGGAGGCGGAGGAGGGGGGAGAGGCGGGGCCGGTCCGGCGCCGCCTCGCGGAAGCGGAGGGTGAGTGTCGGCCGCGTCATCGGGTGGCCACCAACTTCCTTGTGTCCGACGGCTGTTCGGGGCGGGGCGCGAGGGGTTCCGCTTTGCGGATACGGCGCCGTCCGCCTCCCATCCCGCCGGCCGCCGTCACCGCCAGCGCGCCCAGCAGGGCGAGTACGGCGGCGGGTGCCAGGACCACCCAGGGGGCGCGCTCGGCGTAGGGCTGGTTCTCGGCGAGGAGCAGGCCCCACTCCGGGGAGGGCGGCTGGGCGCCCAGGCCGAGGAAGGCCAGCGAGGCGAGTGCGAGGGCGATGCCGGGCAGGCGGAGCAGGGCGTGGCGGGTGACGGGTGGGAGGACGGCGGGGAGGAGTTCGTGGCGCAGGAGGTACCAGGGGCCGGCGCCCAGCGCGCGGGTGGCGGTGAGGTGGAGGGCGGCGCGTTCCTGCCGGAGCAGGGCTGAGGTGTGCGCGGCGAGCGGCGCCCAGGCGACGGCGGCCACGGCGAGCGCGGGCGTGGCGGTTCCGCTGCCGACGACCGCGGTGACGAGGAGGGCCACGAGGACCGGCGGCAGCGCGGTGACGGTGTCGACGAGGGGACCGGACAGCCGGGGCAGCAGGCCGAGCGCCAGTCCGGTGAGCAGGGCGGCGGCGGTGATCGCGAAGGCGAGCAGCAGGGTGTCGAGGGCGCCGTGACCGACGCGGGCGAGGACGTCCCGGCCGAGGGCGTCGGTGCCGAACGGGTGCGTCCAGGAGGGGGCCGTGAGTCGCTCGGTGGTGTCGAGGGCCAGCGGGTCGCGGGGTAGGCCGAGGGCGATGACGGCGGCGAGCAGGCAGCCGTAGGCGAGGGGCAAGAACCTGCGGGCGGGCGGCGCCGGGCGGTGCAGGGACGGCAGTGCGTCGTCGCGCAGGGCGGGGCCGATCAGGAGGCGGGCGAGGGGGTGGGCCAGTCCGGCGGCGGCCGCGGCGAGCAGGACGAGGGCGAGCGTGCCGGCCTGGAGGACGGGCAGGTCCTGGGCGAGGGCGGCCTGGAGGGTGGTGCGGCCGAGGCCGGGGATGTCGAAGATCTGCTCGACGGTGACCGATCCGCCGGTCAGGCCTACGACGAACAGGCCGGTGTTGGGGAGCAGTCCGGGCAGGCAGCGGCGCAGGGCCTGGCGGGCGACCGTGCGGCCGGGCAGTCCGCGTGCGGTGGCGGCCAGGGCCCAGGGCTCGGCGAAGGCGCCGGGGAGGAGGTCGTCGAGGAGCCGGCCGAGGACGGCTCCGGCGGGGAGGCCCAGGGCGAGGGCGGGCAGGATCGTCCACTGGGGGCCGTACCAGCCGAGGGCGGGCAGCCAGCCGAGCTGTACGCCGACGACGGTGGCGAGGACGGACGCGGTGAGGAACTCAGGGAGCGCGGCGAGGACGGCGGAGCCGCTGCCTCCCGCCCGCCGTCCGCCGAGCCGCCGCCGGGCACCGAGCCACAGGGTGCGGGCGCAGATCAGCGCGGCGGTGATGGTGGCGACCGCGAGGGCCACCGCCATCAGCAGCAAGGAGACGCCCAGTGCCTGGAGCACGGCGGGCGTGACCTCGCTGCCGGAGATCCACGACCGGCCGGCATCCCCGCGCCACAGCCCGCCCAGCCAGTCGCCGAGGAGATGCAACGGGCCGGCGTCCAGGCCGAGCTGGGCGCGGATGTCCGCCAGCACCTCGGGCGTGGGGTCGCGGTCCGCCGACCGGGCCTTGAGCACGGTGAGCGCCGGGTCGGTGTGCGTCAGCCAGGGCAGTACGCCGATGGCACACACCAGGGCGGCCGCGATCCCCGCACGCCACAGGAGCGTGACTGCCTGGCTCCGCATGGATCAGCGCCGGGTGCCGATGCCGACGAGGGTGCGCTCGTAGGGGTCGAGGAGCGCGCCGGTGACGGAGGTCGCGACGCCGGTGATGATGCGCTGATGGACCAGCGGTACGACGGCGTCCGTGCCGAGGATCTTCGCCTCGGCCGCCATGGCCGCGTCCTGCCGCTTGTCGGTGTCGGCGATGTCCGCGGCCTCGGCCACGGCGCGGTCGACATCCTTGTCGCACAGTAGCGCCAGGTTGTAGCTGCCGTCGCAGGTGAAGTCGCTGGCGAGGACGCCGACGGGGTCGCCGGTGTCGACGAGGCTGTTGCGTGCGCCGACGAAGGCGTCGAACTTCCCGGCCAGCGCGTCGCTCTCCAGCCGCGAGTACTCCCGCACCTCCAGCGTGACCTCGAACCCGGCCTTCTCCAGCTGCTGCTTCAGCACCTGGGCGACTTCCGGCAGCTCGGGCCGGTTGTCGTACGTGGCGAGGGTGATCCGCGTCCCGTCCGGCTTGCCCGCCTTCGCGCGCCCGGCCGGCTCGGTCCGCTTGCCGGAGGCCCAGGTGACGGCGGGCCCGTAGATGCCGGCGCCGGGGTCGGCGTACCCCTCGTAGACGCCCTTGGCGAGCGCGGAGGTGTCGACGGCCTGGCGGGCGGCGGCCCGGAGCGCGGCGTCCTTGAAGGCGCCCTTCTCGGTATTGAGGAGGAGGCTCGTGGTGCGGGTGGTGGCGGTCGCCTCGCGGGTGGCCTTGTCGAGGGTGGCGGCCTGGGCGACGGGGATCGCCTCGGCGAGGTCCACCTGGTCGGTGCGCAGGGCGCTGGCGCGGGCGGTGCCGTCGGCGACGAACTTCACGTCGATGCCGGTGGCCTGGGCACGGCCGCCCCAGTAGTCGTCGTAGCGGTCGAGGGTGGCCGCGGTGGTGCCCATCACCTTGGTGAGTTCGAAGGGCCCGGTGGCGGTGCCGACGGGGTCGACGTCCCCCTTGGCGTCCCCTTTGGTGTCCTCCTTGCCGTACGCCTTGGCGGCGAGGATGGCGAGGGAGGGGCTGGACAGGCGCAGCGGCAGGATCGGGTCGGGGTCCCCGGTGGTGATCCGTACGCCGGTGTCGCCGTCGGTCTTGGCGGTGAGGGTGACGCCGGAGAGGGCGGCCGGGGCGGGCCTGGCCTGCGTGGCGTGGGTGAGGGCGGCGACGACCGCGGCCGGGGTGACCTTGGAGCCGTCCTGGAAGGTGGCCTCGCGCAGGGTGAACACCCAGGTGCGGTCGTTCTCCTGGCGCCAGGAGGCGGCGAGGGCCGGGGCGGCGGCGCCGTTGGCGTCCAGCGCGGTCAGGCCCTCGGTGACGCCGAGGCGGCTGAGGGTGGTGGCGTCGGCGCCGTACGGCGAGAGCTTCTCGGCGGGCGGGAAGGCGAGGGCGACGCGGAGGCGGGAGCCGTCCTGGGCGTCGCCCGCCGCGTCGGAGCCGCCGCCGGAGGCGAAACATCCGGCCAGCACGGGGGCCAGTACGAGGGCGAGGATCGGGCGGAGTCGGCGTCGCACGGTCTATCGCTCCATGGGTATCTCGAAGTGGACGACGCCGTTGCCGCCGTCGGTGTCCTCGCGTTCGTCGTGCACGACCTTGCCGAGCGAGCGCCAGAAGCCCTCGGCGCCGGGCACCTTCGGGTCGGTGTGCAGATAGACGGCGCGGTAGCCGCCGTCCGCCGCGGCGAAGGCGAGCAACTCGGCGACGAGCCGGCCCGCGAGGCCGCATCGGCGGTGCTCGGCGCGGACGTAGACGCGGCGCAGCTGCGCGGTCTCGCCGGAGGGGTAGCGCTCGGCGAGGTCGCGCGGGTTCGGCGGGTGGGCCGGACCGCGGGAGTCGAGGGCGGCGGTGGCCACGACACCGTTGTCGCGCGGGTCGATCGCGACCAGGAGGGTGTGGCGGGGCGGGGCGAGGTAGGCGGCGGCCGGATCGATGATGTCCGCGTGCCAGCGGGGCACATAGCCGGTGCCGAAGTCGTGGTAGACGGTGTCGAGCATCAGGGCTCGCGCACCGTCGAGGTCGTCCGGGCCCGCCGCCCTGATGCTGTAGTCGTGCACTTGCACATCATAGGCATCAAGCGCGAAAGGCCTTTCCACCCACCCCGCCTCGCCACTCAACCCCCTTACGGCTCAGGCGATTTGACAGTGATCGAAGATCACCTCCAACCTTGCCACATGACATCCATTTTCAAAAAGGATACTCTGACGGTGAAGTCGGGGTGCCGCTGATGCGCATCGCGTTCGTCGGCAAGGGCGGCAGCGGCAAGACGACTCTGTCCGCGCTCTTCTCCCGCCACCTGGCCCACTCGGGCGCGCCCGTGCTGGCCATCGACGGCGACATCAACCAGCACCTCGCCGAAGCCCTGGGCCACCACGGCGACGAGCCGGCCGCCCCGCCGCTCGGCTCCGCCCTGCGGGACATCAAGGAGTTCCTGCGCGGCACCAACCCGCGCATCCCCTCCGCCGACGCCATGATCAAGACCACCCCGCCCGGACGCGGCTCCCGCCTGCTGACCCTGCTCGGCGACGACGAGCTGCACGCGCGGCACGTCCGGCGCGTGGGGGACGTTCCGCTGATGGTGACGGGCGAGTTCGACGAGAGCGACCTCGGGGTGGCGTGCTACCACTCCAAGCTCGGCGGGGTCGAGCTCTACCTCGGCCACCTCGTCGACGGCCCCGGCGAGTACGTGGTGGTCGACATGACGGCGGGCGCGGACGCCTTCGCCTCGGGCCTGTTCACCCGCTTCGACATGACGTTCCTGGTGGCCGAGCCCACGCGCAAGGGTGTCTCGGTGTACCGCCAGTACCGCGACCACGCGCGGGAGTTCGGCATCCGCATCGCGGTCATCGGCAACAAGGTGACGGGCGAGGACGACCTGCTCTTCCTCAAGGAGGAGGTCGGCGACGACCTCCTCACCCACCTGGTCCACTCCCCCTGGGTCCGCGCGGCCGAACAGGGCCGGGAGCAGGGCGAGCTGGAGTCGCACAACGCGCACGCCCTGAACGTCCTGCGCGAGGCGGTCGACGCCTGCCGGAAGGACTGGCCCACGACCCACGGCCACGCGGTCGAGTTCCACCTGCGCAATGCGCGCGCGTGGGGGGACGACAGGACGGGGCAGGATCTGGCCGCGCAGGTGGACCCGGGGTTCGTGCCGGGGCCGGCGGCACTGGCCTGACCACGGTCCCCCTCCCTCTCTCCTTCCCTTCCTTCCCCTCCCCTCCCTCGATCGCTGAACAGGAACCCCCGAATGTCTCTAGACGTCTCCCCGAAGCTCCTCGCCGAAGCCGAACACGGCGACATCCGCGAGGAGGACTTCGTGGACACCGTCCGCACCTCCCTGCCGTATGCCTACGACCTCATCGCCTCTCTCGCCGCCGAACTCCGCGACGGCACGGCCGAGTTCACCGACAACCAGACCCCTCCCCCGTCCGAGAAGGAACGCGGCCAACTCCTGCGCGCCCTCGCCAGCGACGCGATCCGTGGCAGTCTGGAGCGCCACTTCGGCGTGAGCCTCGCCTTCCAGAACTGCCATCGGGTGGCGGCGTTCCGGGCGGAGGCGCGGGGTGGGGAGACGTTTGCGCGGTTCACTTCTGTGCGGGCGCAGGTGTTGAATCAGTCGGCGGAGTTTCGGGACTGCTGAGCTGACCCCGCTGCCTTCTTCGATTCGGCTACTGAACGCCCGTCGCGTCGAGTAGCCGGATCACGTCCGAGCGACCGTAGCCGAGCAGTGCGGCACGGTACACGCCCATCATCACCAACTGGGCCGCGATCTCCGCCCCGTATCCGTTCTTCGTGGCATCGAACCACTCATGGACCTTCTCGATACCAAGGCCGCTCATCAGCACGCCGTGATCGCGCCGAACCTCGGAGACCGTGTCCGCCACCGCTTCCCACAGCGTCGCTCCAGGCCGCTCGCACTTCAGGGCTAAGCATCCCCAGTCGACGGGCTCACACCCGGAAGGCGGCCTCTCACGCAGGCTCGCGTACCGCAAGGCATCGAATCCCTCGCCGTCGAATGCTTCGTCCACCAGGGCGAATCGGTGGTATCCAGGCGGCACGGGAGGTGGCGGAGGGGTGTAAGCCCAGCCCGCGTACTCCCTCTCGTGCCCGCAGCCGGGAACGCACCCGATCGCGTGACCTTGCCCAACGGGGGTGCGTGGAGGCGGCATTGGACGATACTCAGGCATGCGGGATGGACAGAGTCCTGAGGACGAGTACGGCGATCGTCGCCGAGTACGACCGCATGGCCACCGCCGGCCTCACCTGGAGAACCCGCTCGTCGAAGGCGAGACCTACTCCCCCACCCTCACCCCGTCCCCGGCCACGGCCCCGCCACTCCGCCTGACAACTCACCCTCAGACAGGAGCGCCACGGACCATGAGCAACCCGCGGTACCCGCAGCAGCCCGATCAGCTGCCCTCGGACTACGAGCTCGACGCATGGCGTGCCGTCCAGCAGTTCAAGGGCCGCCCCCTGTCACGAGCGATGAGACACGCCGGCGAGCAAGTGGCCAGCGGGGTCTCGGAACTCGGCAGGCGTGCCGCGAAGCAACTGGAGAACCACCCACGGGCGAAGTCTGCGCTCTCGCGGGGACAGGAAGTCGTCGCCAAGGGCGCTCAAAAGGTCGGCGCGGGGGCGCGCGGGGCCGCCGACCGCCTCCCGGACTGGAGCGGTACCGCCTTTCAGTCCGTACGGCAGACGGTGGGGCGGGCCTCGCGAGCGGGCCTCTCCGCCAAGCGCGTGGTGGCGCTCCACAAGAAGCGCGGGCATGACGTCGCGTCGCTGTCCGACCTGCGCCGCCTCGACCTCCAGCAGATCGACGCGGTCCGTGGACGGGCGGCGAACCTGTACTACCCAGCCGCCGCCGCGCTCTCGGGAGCCAGTGCGGGGCTGGTGATCTCCGGAGGCCAGCTCGCCATCGCCGCCTCCGCCGGTGCCGCGGCAGCTCCTTCGGGGGGTGCGATCGCGGGCGCATTCGTCGCCGATACCGCGGTCGTCCTCGGACTCGCGTCCCGTGCCGTCGGCCAGGTCTCGCTGTTCTACGGCTACGACCCCGAGGAGCCCGCCGAGAAGCTGTTCGTGATGTCTGTCGTCAACGTCGGGACGGCAAGTTCGGCCTCCGCCAAGAACGCCGCGATGGCCGACATCTCGCGGCTCACCCAAGCACTCTTCCGCGGCAAGACGTGGGAGGTCCTGAACGACGCGGTTGTCACCAAGGTCTCCCAGCAGTTCGCGAAGGCGTTCGGCTTTCGACTCACCAAGAAGGGGCTCGGCAAGGCCGTACCCGCATTCGGGATCGTCGTGGGAGGCACCCTCAACTGGACCACTCTGGAGGGGATCGTCGACGCCGCCGAGGTGGCGTACCGGCGGCGGTTCCTCCTGGAGAAGTACCCGCAACTCGCTGACGAAGAGACAGCCGGATCGTTTCCCGACACCAGCCCGGACGGCCCGGATGCCGCGGACGAAGCCGACGAGGAGATCAGCCTGCTCGACGAGATAGCCGAGGCGGGCGGACCCGACCTCCACTGACCCGGCGTCCCGGCGGCGTACGTGACCACGCGACCGCCGGGACGAACACGGCTCAGGCCCCCGCCGCGAACCCCACGAACCGCGACCACTCCTCACGCCCGACAGCGACAGGCGGACGCGCCACGTCCTTGGAGTCCCGTACGTGGATGGCCTGTTCGGTGACGGCGACCTCCACACTCAAGGCGGCACCCCTCGACGAAGGCACGCTCCCCGAAAACGACCGGCTCATCCAGAACCCGTACCGAGTCCGCTGCCGCAGCCCGGCCGGCCCCCCAGAGCCGAAGGCGGAGACGTCGACCGACCGCCGCCATCATGATCCTCATGACCTGAGCGGTGGATGTGTGGGCGGCCGCAGCCGAGTTCGACCGGGGCACCGTCTCAGAGGTCCAGGCCGCCATCGAGGACGAGCGCAAGCAGGTACTGGACCTGGTGGCCGCGGCCCTGCTGGAACAGTGTGTGGAACTGGTGCGAGACGGGCTGCGACGCGACTATGTACGGCGCCAGAGCCTCGAACCGGTGCGCCGGAGGCGCCTGGACTTCGCGGCCCAGGCCACCCGCCATTGCGGGCAGCTCGACCAACTGCGCATACGCACCTTCGACCGGGAGACCGACATCTGGGACAACCGTGTCCTGGGCATGGTGTCGTGCGGAAGACTCCAGCGACTCCCCCTTCCGCTGGCCCATGCGGATCGGGCGCGGCGCGAGCTGTCCGCCTCGACTCCGGCTGTCAGACCGCGCGCTCGTCCCGTGCCCCGTGCGCGCGGATGATGTCCGCGTACCGATGCCCGGAGCCCTTGATCGTGCGGGCCTGCGTGCCGTAGTCGACATGCACCAGCCCGAACCGCTTGTCGTAGCCATACGCCCACTCGAAGTTGTCCAGCAACGACCAAGCGAAGTACCCCGCCAACGGTGCACCCTTCCGCGCGGCGGACGCGCAGGCGGCCAGGTGCCGGACCAGGTAGTCCTGCCGCTCGGGGTCGTCGACCGTGCCGTCGGGGCGCACGACGTCCCGGTAGGCGGAGCCGTTCTCGGTGACGTACAGCTTGCGGGCGCCGTACTCCTCGGTCAGGCGGAGGAGAAGGGCCTCGATGCCGTTCGCGTCGACCTCCCAGTCCATGCCGGTGCGTGGGACGTCGGGGCGGCGGATGGCGCGGGCGTGCGGGGCGGGGCCCGTGGGGTCGTCGGAGACGGTCGTCGGGAAGTAGTAGTTCAGGCCCAGCCAGTCGAGGGGGGCGGCGATCGTCTCCAAGTCGCCTGGTTGTTCCGGGAGTTCGACGCCGTACAGCTCGCGCATGTCCGTCGGGAAGCCTCGGCCGTGCACCGGGTCCAGCCACCAACGGTTGGTGTGGCCGTCCATGCGGCGGGCTGCGGCGAGGTCCTCGGGGCGGTCGGTCGCCGGGTGGACGGTGGAGAGGTTGGTGACGATGCCGACCTGGGCGTCCGGCGCGGCCGCGCGGATGGCCTGCGTGGCGAGACCGTGGCCGAGGAGGAGGTGGTAGGAGGCTCGGACCGCCGCCGTGAGGTCGGTCAGGCCGGGGGCCATCTTGCCTTCCAGGTGGCCGATCCACGCCGAGCACAAGGGCTCGTTGAGGGTCGTCCAGTGGGTGACGCGGTCTCCGAGGCGTTCGGCGACGACCGAGGCGTACGCCGCGAAGTGCTCGGCGGTCGCCCGCTCGGGCCAGCCGCCCCGGTCCTGGAGCGTCTGCGGCAGGTCCCAGTGATAGAGGGTGACGGACGGGGTGACGCCCGCCGCCAGCAGGCCGTCGATCAACTCGTCATAGAAGGCGAGGCCCTTGGGGTTCGCCGGGCCGTTGCCGTCCGGGACGACCCGCGGCCACGCGATCGACAACCGGTAGGCGTTCGTGCCCAGTTGGCGCATCAGCGCGATGTCCTCGCGCCAGCGGTGGTAGTGGTCGCAGGCGACGTCACCGTGGTCGTCGCCGTCGATCTTGCCCGGCGTGTGCGCGAAGGTGTCCCAGATCGACGGGGAACGGCCGTCCTCCGCCACGGCTCCCTCGATCTGGTACGCCGATGTGGCCGTGCCCCACAGGAAGTCGTGCGGGAGTGCGGCGAGGTCGATGGTCACTGAAGTCCCTTCGCGGACGGGAGAGTCGGTCACTTGACGGCTCCGGCCGTCAGGCCGGCGACCAGGTAGCGCTGGAGGAGGAGGAACCCGGCCACCACGGGCACGCTGACGACCAGGGAGGCGGCCATGATCTGGTTCCAGTACACGTCGTTGAGCGTGGAGTAGCCCTGGAGGCCTACGGCGAGGGTGCGCGTGGTGTCGTTGGTCATCACCGACGCGAACAGCACCTCGCCCCACGCGGTCATGAAGGCGTAGACGGCGACCGCGACGATCCCGGGTATCGCGGCCGGTACGACCACCCGGAACAGCGCGCCGAGCGGGCCGCAGCCGTCCACCAGCGCCGCCTCGTCCAGGTCGCGCGGCACCGAGTCGAAGTACCCGATCAGCATCCAGATCGAGAACGGGAGGGAGAAGGTGAGGTACGTCAGGATCAGGCCGCCGCGCGAGCCGAACAGGGCGATGCCGGTGGCGTTGCCGATGTTGACGTAGATGAGGAACAGCGGGAGGAGGAAGAGGATGCCCGGGAACATCTGCGTGGACAGGACGGTGACCGTGAAGACGCGCTTGCCCCGGAAGGAGTACCTGCTGACGGCGTACGCGGCGAACACCGCGATCACCACCGAGCAGACCGTCGCCGCGCCCGCCACGATCAGCGAGTTCACGAAGTACCTCGCGAGCGGCACCGTCGACCAGATGTCGATGTACGGGCGGATGGTGAGGTCGCTGGGCAGCCAGCGGAACTTCCCCGTGACGTCCGCGAGCGGCTTCAGCGAGCTGGAGACCATCACGTAGACGGGGACCAGCACGAAGCCGGTGAGCAGGGTGAGGAAGATCCGCCGGGACCAGAGGAAGGAACGCGGCGGAGCCATGGGCGAGTTACGCATGGGAGGCACTCCGTCCGCGCGAGGTGAGCACCAGGTACCCGCCCGTGACGACGAGCAGGAAGAGCAGCAGGAGTACGGACATGGCCGAGCCGGTGCCGAAGTTCCAGGTGACGAACGACGCCTGGTAGATGTGGACCGAGATGAGGTCGGCCGCCGCGGGCGCCGCCTTGCCGAACAGGACGTACGGCGTGTTGAAGTCGTTGAACGTCCACAGGAACAGGACGAGCACCAGGACCCGGTTGACCGGGCTCAGTGACGGCAGGGTGATCCGGCGGATCTGCTGCCACATCCCCGCGCCGTCCAGGGCCGCCGCCTCGTACAGCTCCTTCGGGATGTTCTGCAGCCCGGCCATGACGATGAGGAAGGCGAACGGCCAGCCCTTCCACACCGACACCGTCAGCAGCGCGACGAAGCTGTTGTCGCCGATGAGCCAGAAAGAGGGCTTGTCGATGAGGCCTAGCTGGTCGTGCAGGACGTGGTTCACCAGGCCGTTGTCGTGCTGGAACATGAACACCCAGGTGATGACGGCCGTGTAGACCGGCAGCGCGTACGGCACCAGGAACAGGGCGCGCAGCAGGCCCCGGCCGCGGAAGGTGTCCTGCAGGTAGACCGCGGCGGCCGTGCCGATCAGCCAGCACAGGCCGACCGAGAGCAGCGTGAAGGCGACGGTGACCAGGAACGAGTGGAGCAGCGCCTCGCCCACGGGGGCGTTGAAGTCCACCGACATCTTGTAGTTGTCGAGGGCGTTCCAGGGCGCGGTGGTCCAGTCGCGGATGTAGAACTGTGTGAGCTCCTTGAAGCTCATCACGATGCCGATCACCATCGGCACCAGGTGGACCAGGAGTTCGAGGAGCAGCGCGGGCAGGAGCAGCAGGTACGGCAGTCCGATGCGGCGGATCCGCCCGGGGCGGCGGCGGGGGCCGTCCGCCGTCCCGGGCGAGCTCTGACGCGCATCGGTCGCTGCGGGGACCGTGGTCGTCATGGTGCTCACTTCGTCGGCATCTGCTGCTGGGCCTTCTCCAGGGCCGCCTTCACCGAGTCCTCGGTCACCGGGCGGCCGGCGGCCGCATCGGCGAACAGTTCCTTGATGGCCGTACCGACCGTCGTCTCGAACTGGGACTCGTCGGCGACCTGGGGTGCCGCGACCGCGCTCCCCGCGAGGGTGTCCTTGAGGACCGTGTTCGCCGCCGTGTTGAAGGCCTGGTCCGACTGGGCGCCCTTGACCGGCGGGATGGAGCTGTAGGCCTCGTTGAGGGTCTTCTGCTCCGCGTCGCTCGTCATGAATTTCACGAACTTCGTGGCACCGTCGAGGTTGTCGGTGTTCTTGAAGACGGCCAGGTTGATGCCCATGACCATGGAGTTGACGCCGGTACCGGAGCCGGGGGTGCCGGACCGCACGGGCACGGGGGCGATGCCGTAGGCGTCCTCGCTCATGCCCTGCGACTTGAGGTTGGCGGACGCGGACTGCCAGAGCAGCATCGCCGTCTTGCCCTTGGCGAAGTCGCTGACGGACTGGTTCTGCGCGTACTCGGCGTTGCCCGGGGCGATGATCTTGTCCTTGGCCATCAGGTCGACGAACTGCTTGACGCCCGCGACCGCTCCGCCGGAGGTGAAGTCGGGTTTGCCGTCGGCGGTGAAGAAGTCGGCGCCGTGCTGCTTGGCGAAGACGACGGCGTGGTGGATGTTCTCCGACGGGTTCGAACCCTCCGTCCCCAGGCCCCACTTGCCGTCCTGCGACAGCTTCTGGCCGGCGGCTGTGAGCTCGTCCCACGTGGCCGGCGGCTTCTCCATGCCCGCGTCGGCGAACATCTTTTTGTTGTAGTAGAGCGCGTACGCCATCGAGTACAGCGGCACCGCGGCCGGGTCCTGGCCCTGCGCGCCGGTCGAGCCGAGCGCCGACTCGACGAACCGGTCCTTGCCGCCGATCTTGCCGAACTGCTCGGCGTCCCAGGGCAGCAGCGCACCCGTGGCCTGGAGGGAGGCGCTCCAGGTGTTGCCGATGTTGAGGACGTCGGGGCCCTGCCCTGAGGTGGTCGCGGTGAGGATCCGGTTGAGCAGGTCCGACCAGGGCACGACCTCCAGCTTCACCTCGATGCCGGTCTGCTTCTCGAACTTGTCGAGTTCGGGCTGGAGGACCTTCTTGTCGACCTCGATGCTCGCGCCCTGGTTGGACGCCCAGTAGGTGAGGGTCTTCGGCGAGTCGTCGGGCCCGCCGCCCGTCGACGTACCGCCACCGCAGGCCGAGGCGGCCAGGGCGAGGGACATGGTGACGGCGCCTACGGCCGCGGCTCGGATGCTGCGCATGCTCCTGGGTGGCCCTTCCGGGAAGTGCGTCACGGCTTAATTTAGAGCGTGAGTTAAGCCTCAGGAGGCGGATGCGTCAAGGGTTTTGACACGCCTTCCGTGGGGCGGCCCCTCCCGCCTATGGGAGGGGCCGCCAATGGGAGGGGCTGCCTGCGGGAGGAGTCGCCTGCGGAGGACGGCGGGCCCGTTCCTCGACAGGCCCTGTCCGCTCTACCGCAACGCCGTCGCCCTACCGCGTGGCCGTCGTCATCGGCGCCGCTGCCCCTGCCCCTGCCCCTGCCCCTGCCGGCGCCGGTGCGTACCCGGTCGGCCGGGACGTGAAGCTGCCGCGGCCCTGGGTGCGGCTGCGCAACCGCGTCGCATAGCCGAACAGTTCCGCCAGCGGCACGGTCGCCGTGACGATCGCCGCGCCCGCCCGCGTGGTCGAGCCGGTCACCCGACCCCGTCGCGCCGCGAGGTCGCCGAGCACGCCGCCGACCGCGTCCTCGGGCACGGTGACCGTGACCTCGACGACCGGCTCCAGCAGGACCATCGCGCAGGTGCGCAGGGCATCGCGCAGGCCGAGGCGGCCGGCGGTGCGGAAGGCCGTGTCGGAGGAGTCCTTCACGTGGGTCGCCCCGTCGGTGAGGGTGACGCGCAGCCCGGTCACCGGGTGGCCGCCGAGCGGGCCTTCGGCGAGGGCGTCCCGGCAGCCGGCCTCGACGGCACGGACGTACTCCTGCGGAACGCGCCCGCCGACGACGGCCGAGCGGAACTCGAAGCCGGACTCCGTTTCCAGCGGCTCCACGTCCAGGACCACGTGCGCGAACTGCCCTGCCCCGCCGTCCTGTTTGACGTGCCGGAAGACGTAGCCGGAGACCCCGCGGCCGACCGTCTCCCGATAGGACACCCGGGGACGCCCGACGTTGACCTCCAGCCCGCTGTCCCTACGGATCTTCTCCACCGCCACCTCCAGATGCAGTTCACCCATGCCGGACAGCACCGTCTGCCCCGTCTCGGCGTCGGTCCGCACGACCAGCGACGGGTCCTCCTCGGCCAGCCGCCCGAGCGCGGAGGCCAGCCGGTCGGTGTCGGTGGACCTGCGCGCCTCGGCCGCCACGGAGACCACCGGGTCGGCCACACCGGGCGGTTCGAGGACGAGCGGGGCGTCCGGTGCGCACAGGGTGGAGCCCGGACGGGTCGACTTCAGGCCGACCACGGCCACGATGTCCCCGGCGACCGCCCGGTCCACCTGGGCGTGACGGTCGGCCTGGACCCGCAGGATCCGCCCGATCCGCTCGGTGCGCCGCGCGCCGGCGTCGTACACCGTGTCTCCCTTCTCGATCATTCCCGAGTACACCCGCAGGTAGGTCAGCCGCCCGGTCGCGGTGGCGCTCACCTTGAACGCCAGTGCCGCGAACGGAGCCTGCGGATCCGCGGGCCGCTCTTCGTCGACGTCGTCGCGCAGGCCGCGTACGGCCGGCACGTCGAGCGGCGAGGGCAGATAGGCCACGACCGCGTCGAGCAGCGGCTCGATCCCCCGGTTGCGGTAGGCCGAGCCGCACAGCACGACCACGCCGTCGCCCGTGCGCGTCAGGTCGCGCAGGGCGGTGACGAGGGTCTGAGGCGTGACCGTCGACCGCGCGCAGAACTCCTCCAGCGCGCCGGCGTGCAGTTCGGCCACGGCCTCCTCCAGCAGCCGCCGACGCCGCTGCGCCTCCTCGCGGATGTCGTGTGGCACGGGTTCTTCTACGACCGCCTCGGCGCCGTCGGCCCACACCAGTGCCCGCATGCGTACGAGGTCCACGACGCCGCGGAAGCCGTCCTCCGCACCGATGGGCAACTGCACGACCAGCGGCGCCGGATGCAGCCGTTCCCGGATCGAGGCGACCGCTGTGTCGAGGTCGGCCCCGGCACGGTCCAGCTTGTTGACGAACGCGATCCTCGGCACGCCGTGCCGGTCGGCCTGCCGCCACACCGACTCGCTCTGCGGCTCTACGCCCGCGACGGCGTCGAACACCGCGACCGCACCGTCGAGGACACGCAGCGAACGCTCCACCTCGTCGGCGAAGTCGACGTGCCCGGGGGTGTCGATCAGGTTGATCCGGTGACCGTCCCAGGTGCAGCTGACCGCCGCCGCGAAGATGGTGATGCCGCGATCGCGCTCCTGCGGGTCGAAGTCGGTGATGGTGGTGCCGTCGTGGACCTCGCCGCGCTTGTGCGTGGTCCCGGTGGCGTACAGGATCCGCTCGGTGACGGTGGTCTTGCCGGCGTCGACGTGGGCGAGGATGCCGAGGTTGCGGACGACGGCGAGGGGGGTGTTGATGTTGGTGTTGAGATTGGCGTTGAGGTTGGTGCGCACGGCCCTTGGCCTTTCCGATGATCCGGAAGCGGAACGGGTTCAGCGCGATTCCCGGACGGCACCAGCGTGCACGAGGCGCACGCGAGCACGGCCTGTCGTCCCGTCAGAAGGGGGCTACGGCAGGAGGGTTGATGTGCTCGGGCGCGAGGCGCTCTCAGGTGTTCGTCACGGGCATCCGGTACCGGCCGCGCAGCGGGCACCGGGCGGACGAGGACACCAGGATCACCTCGTACCGGCAGAGGGAGACGACGGCAGCGGTGTGATCACACATGGCCCGGTCCCTCCACTCGTCACGACGGACGCGCCGCCGGGTGGTGGACGGCGCGTGATTGCGTGCCGAGTCTAGGGAACCGGGCCTGGTCGAAGCAGCCGGTTTTTTTCTCTTACTCGTCGTCGATGGTGATCGCCGCCGCGGGGCAGACCGCGGCGGCTTCTCGGGTGGCTGACTGCAGGTCGGGGGCGGGGTCCGGTTCGAGGAGGGTGACGATGCCGTCGTCGTCACGCTGGTCGAAGACCTCGGGTGCGATCAGCACACATTGGCCGGCGCCGCAGCAGCGGCCCTGGTCCACCTTGACTTTCACGTCCGTTGCCCTTCTTTCTCGCCGGGGAGCCGTCACCACCGCACGGGTACCGTCCGCAGTCCGCCGATGAGGAGTCCCTCCACACGCAGCAACTCATCGACGGATACGGCCAGTTGAAGAGTCGGCAGCTTGCGGAGGAGGACTTCGAGGGTGACCTGCAGTTCGGTGCGGGCCAGGCTCTGCCCCAGGCACGAGTGCGGTCCGACGCCGAACGTCAGATGCGGGTTCGGGGACCGGGACAGCACCATGTCGTCCGCGTCGGCGAAGACCTGCTCGTCCCGGTTGGCGGACGGCATGCTGCACACGACGGTCGTGCCGCTGGGCAGCACCTCGCCGTCGATCTCGACGTCCTCGGTGAGATAACGCCGCAGGCCGAAGCCGAGGTTGGCGTCGAAGCGCAGCGCCTCGTCGACCGCGGTGCGCACCAGGGTGGGGTCGGCGAGCAGCCGCTCCCAGCGGGTCCGGTCGGCGAGCAGCATCGCGATCATCTTGCCGATCATGTTCGCGGTGGTCTCGTGCCCGGCGACCAGCAGGCCCATGGCGGTGCCGAGCAGTTCGTCGTCGGTGAGCCCCTGGCCCTCCTCCTCGCTCTCCCTGATCACCATGCTGATCAGGTCGTCGCCCGGCTCGGCGCGCGTCGCCGCGATGTGCGCGGACATGTACTCGGCGTACTCGGTGTAGGCCACCCGGGTCTGGTCGCCGGAGTAGCGGCTCACGTTGAGGAAGGCGTCGGACCAGTGCGAGAAGCGGTCCCGGTCCCCGGCGGGGACGCCCAGGATGTCGCAGATGACGTAGACGGGCAGCGGGAACCCGAGCCCTGCCTTGAGGTCGGCGGGCTGTCCGCCGCGGACCATGTCGTCGACGAGGCTCTCGGCGGTCCGCACCATGCCCGGGCGCAGCGCCGTCATGCGCCTGGCGGTGAAGTACTTGCCCACCTGTCGCCGCCACTTGAGGTGCGGTTCCCCGCGGTCGGGCAGGGCCAGGGTGGTGCTGCCGTCGGCGGCGGGACCTCCCGCTCCCTCGGGGGCGATCCGGGCGGCGCCGTCCTCGGCGGTCGGGCGGACGAAGCGGGCATCGGACAGCAGGGCTTTGACGTGGTCGTAGCGGGTCAGGTAGGTCGCCTTGTCACCGCTGGGGAGTTCGACGGTGGTCACCGGGCACTGGCGGCGCAGCTGCTCCCATTCGGCCGGCGGCTCCAAAGGATTGTCGCTGGGGAGTGGCAGCCGGAGAAGGTCGTTCTCGCGCATCTTGCATCACCTTGCGTGGGGGGGGCGGCGGGAGGTGGGTGAGCGACGCGGAAGCGTTCACAGCACGGCACGTTACGCACGTTGTGCATCATGCATCAAGAGTGCATGATGCAATTTTCATGTATGGCGCAATCTCACCGTAGGGTGGGGCCTCAGGGGCCTAGGGGACCTCGGGACCTGGGGATTTGGACCTGGGGATTGGGCACTTGGGGACTTGGCCTTCGCGGCCAGGAAGGAGACCGGCGTGGACGCCCGAGAAGCCGCGGAGCGTATCGAGCAGGAACTGCTGATCCTGACCCGCCACAAGGAGATGAGGGCGCCCCGGGGCCCACGCGGCGGGGACCCGCTGGACCAGAGCGCCTACGTGCTCCTCAACAGGATCGAGGCCCAGGGCCCGATGTCCATCCCGGACTTCGTCGAGGCCTTCGGACTCGCCGCGTCCACGTTCACCCGCCAGACCTCTGCCCTGTTGCGCAACGGGCTGGTGGAGCGCGCGCTCGACCCGGCCGGCGGCGTGGCGCGCAAGTTCCGCATCACCGAGGAGGGCGTCAGGTTGCTGTCGGAGCAGCGGGAGGGAATCGTCACCGGCCTGTCCACGGTCGTGGCCGACTGGACGCCCGACCGTCTGGACCGGTTCATCGCCGACCTACGGCAGTTCAACGCCGACATCGAACGCATCACCGGCCGCCCCTGGCCGAGGAACGCGGAGGACACGGGCGGCACGGACGACGCGGGCGAGGCGGGCGAGGCGGGCGAGGCGGGCCACGATGACCGTTCCGCAGTCGGCGCGGTCACGGCCGACCGCGACTGACGACGCCCCCCGGCAGGGACGTCAGCAGATCTGGCCCCGGTCGGCCGCGGTGGCGTGCAGCAGATCCCGCACCAGGTCGATCTTCCCGGGTGTGCGGAAACGCAGGCACCCCTTGCCCATGTCCTGTCCGGCCAGCCGCTCCTGGAAGGCGTCACGGACATCGCCGCGCATCAGATAGAAGGAGATGTACTGCTTCTGGCTCGCGAACGCGATCTCGGCCGTACCGTCGCGCTGGTAGGTCGGCATGCCGTACGCCATCTCCTCGCTGAAGCCGCGCAGCTCCGCGCGGCACAGCTCCCGCAGCCTCGTCAGGGCCGCCCTGCGTTCGTCCGGCACCTCGGCCAGATAGGCGTCGACATCGTCCGCCGTGCTGTGCACCATGCTGTGAGGCTAAGCGGCGGCCATCATGCCGATCAATCCTTCGAGGTGGCGTCGGTGGCCGGGCGGAGTCGGACAGCTGTGGAGCGATTCCTCAACTGACGGCCGGCTCAGCCACCGGCCAGCTCGCCCAGGAGCTTCCAGGTGCGCCGCCGGTCGGCCTCACCGCCCAGGTCCGTCGTAGAGAACACCACCTCCGTCGCCCCGGCCTCCCGGTACCGCCGCACCTCGGCGGCGACGGCCTCCTCGTCGCCGATCACGGCCAGGTCGGCGGCCCGAGTACCGCCGGAGAGCCCGATGACCCGCTGGTAGGAGGGGAACCGCTCGTAGAACGCGAGCGCCTCGGTCGCGCTCTCCCGCACTGCCTCGGCGTGGGCGGTGACCACGCCGGGTACGAACGCCACGATGCGCGGCGCCGGCCGGCCCGCCGCCTCCGCCGCGGCGGTGACGGCCGGGACGATGTGCTCTGCGAGCGCACGCGGGCCGGCCAGGTACGGAAGGATGCCGTCCGCGAGTTCGCCGGAGACGCGCAGCGCCTGCGGTCCCATGGCCGCGACGAGGATCGGCACCGGCGGTTCGGCGCCCGGCACCGCCGCCGACAGTGGTGTGGTGGCGGTCAGCAGCTCTCCGTGGAAATCGGCACTGCCTGTTTCGACGAGTTGGCGCAGGGCGCTGAGGAACTCCCGGAGCAGGCGGATGGGGCGCTCGTACGGGATGCCGAAGCCGGCCTCCGTCAGCTGCCTGGTGCCGAGGGCGAGCCCAAGGTGGTAGTGGCCTGCGGTGGCCGCCTGGGCGGTTTGGGCCTGGCTGGAGACGAGCAGCGGATGACGGCCGAAGATGGGGATGGCGGCTGTCCCGACGTGCAGCCCGGGCACTTCGCGGCCGGTGATCGCGGCCAGCGAGGGAGAGTCGTAGGCGAAGGTCTGCCCGAACCACACGGAACGTAATCCGGCCTCATGGGCCTCCCGCGCGAGCTGCACCGTGGCGTCGAGACGGCTCTGGAGATTGAGCGCTACTCCGATAGTCATACCTCGGGCAACCGGCGTGCTGGCGAACGTCATTCCGGCTCGCGTATGACAAGTTCATGGCCGCCTCGTAACAGGGTCCGCTAGCGTCAGCGCGTCCGCGAGGAGTGACCCCGGCGGCGCCATTCCGCCGCCAGGAGTTCATACGAACGGACCCGGTCGTTGTGGTCGTGGGTGATGGTCGTGATGAGCAACTCGTCGGCGCCGGTGGCCTCCTGGAGTTGTTCCAGACGGTCGGCGACCAGCCCCGGTGAGCCGGCGAACTGGGTGTCGAGGCGGTCCCTCACCAGCTCCTGGTCCTCGTCGGTCCAGGGGTGGGCGCGTGCCTCCTCGGGTGTCGGGTACTCGATGGCGCCCTCGGCAGTGCGGATGCTGCGCACCCATGGGCCGTAGCCCGCCGCGAGTTCCCGGGCCGTCTCGTCGTCGTCGGCGACCACGACATCGGCCGAGACGCTGACGTAGGGCTTGTCGAGGACGTCGGAGGGCTGGAAGGAGGACCGGTAGCCGTCCACCGCTTCCAGAACGGTGGCCGGGCTGACGTGGTAGTTCGCGGCGAACCGCAGTCCCCGCGCGCCGGCCACCTCGGCGCTCACGCCGCCGCTGCTGCCCAGGATCCACACCTCGACATCGGCTCCCTCGCCCGGCACGGCGCGCGCCTCGATGCCCTCCGGGGAGCGGTAGGTGCCGGCCAGCAGCGCGAGGATGTCGTCGATCTGCTCGGCGTAGTCCTGCGACTCGGCGCCGGGCAGCAGGAGCAGCCTGCGTTGAAGGGCGATCCGGGGTGAGCCGAGGAGTCGTTCGAAGGAGAAGCGGGGCGGGATCGGCAGGCCGTTCGGGGCCCGGCCGTCGACGACCGGCGTGGCCGTCGGTGGTGGGGCGGCCGGCTGTCCCGGGGGTCGGCCGCCCGAGCGGCCCAGGCCGAGGTCGAGGCGGCCCGGGTGCAGGGCGTCTACCAGGCCGAACTCCTCGACCGTGCTCAGCGCAGTGCGGTGGCCGAGCTGTACGGCGCCGGAGCCGAGCCGGATCGTGGAGGTGGCGGACGCCGTCAGTGCGAGCACGACCGCAGGGGACGTGCCCGCGACGCCCGGGTTGAGGTGGTGCTCGGCGAACCAGTAGCGGGCGTAGCCGAAGCGCTCGGTCTGCCGGGCGAGGTCGATGGAGTTGCGCAGGGCGTCGGCGGCTGTCGAGCCGGACGGGATCGGCACCAGGTCGAGGACGCCGAGGGGTACGTCAGGCATGGGCGGGCTCCTCTGTGGCGGGCAGGACCGGTCCCCAGGGGAAGGGCGGGTCAGGGATCTCGCGGCGCAGTACGGGGGCGGCCTCGGACTGGAACAGCTCAAGGGAGTCGCGGTGCTGAGTGTCCGTCAGCCCGCCTGCGTCCGCGTGCAGATGGAGCACGGTGTGCCCGAACTGCTCGTGGTAACGATGCACCTTGTCGATGACCTGCTGTGGACTGCCGATCAGGGCGGAGCTGCGCTCGACGAAGTCCTCCAGGGTCTCGAAGACCACGGGCAGACCGAACCGCTTCTGGAACGCCAGGTTCGCCTCGAAGATCGGCCGGTACACGTTGAGGGCGTCCTGGGAGGTGCGGGTCACCAGGAGCCCGGCCGTGCCGGCACCGACCGCGAGGGCGGCCGGGTCGTGGCCGTAGTGCTCCCAGCGCTCGCGGTAGTAGCGGATCAACTCGGCGTACGGCTCTATGGGGTTGGTGACGTTCGCCGAGAACAGCGGGTCGCCGTAGCGGGCGGCCAGGTCCACCGACTCCTTGCTGGTGGCGCTGCCGTGCCAGACCCGGACGGGCTGCTGGTAGGGCCGCGGCCACACCTCGGCGTCGGTCAGTGCCGGCCGGAAGCGGGTCTTGGCCGTGACCTTGTCCTGCCGCCAGATCTGCCGGAACACCTCGTAGCTCTCGGCGTTGCGGTCCCACTGGTCCTCGGGGGTGACATGGAAGAGCTCGCGCTGGGCGGCGCCGTTGCCCTTACCGATGATCAACTCCAGACGGCCCTCGGAGAGATGGTCGAGGGTGGCGTAGTCCTCGTAGGCCCGCACCGGGTCCAGGAGGCTGAGCGTCGTCACGGCGGTGAACAGCCGGATGCGCCGGGTCAGTGCCGCGAGGTGGCTGAGGACGACGGTCGGTGAGGAGGAGATGAACGGCCGCTCGTGCCGCTCCCCCACGCCGAAGCCGTCGAAGCCCAGTTCCTCGGCGAGCAGCGCATTGTCGATCACCTCGCGGAAGCGGTCGTGGGTCGGCTTCTGCTCTCCGGTGACCGGATCCGGGCGGTGCACGATCAGGGTGATGGCGAGGAACTTCACGACGCCGCCCGCTGTTCACCCGCTACGTCGTCCGGGTGGGCCAGGCCGAGTTGGTGCCGCAGGGTCGGGCCCTCGTACTCGGTGCGGAAGACGCCCTGTTCCTGGAGCAGCGGGACGACCTTGTCGGCGAACTCGTCGAGGCCGCCGGGCGTGATGTGCGGGACGAGGATGAAGCCGTCGGCGGCGTCGGTCTGCACGAACTCGTTGATGGTGCGGGCGATCGTCTCCGCCGAACCGATGAAGTTCTGCCGGTTGCCGGACTCGATGACCAGGTCGCGGATCGACCAGTTGTTGGCGGCGGCGAGCTCGCGCCACTCGCGGGCGGTGGCCAACGGGTCGCGGTACATGCGGACCTGGGCGCGGCCCTTGGAGATGTGGTTGTCGCTGACGTCCGGGTCGATGTCGGGGAGCGGCCCGTCCGGGTCGTAGGAGGACAGGTCCCGGTTCCAGACGAGCTCCAGGTGCTTGAGGGCGGTGGCGCCGCTGACCTGCTGGCGGCGCACCAGTTTGGCCAGCTCCTCCGCCTCGGCGTCGGTGTCGGTGTCGGCGAGTGTGAAGGTGGCGGCGGGCAGGATCAGCAACTGGTCGTCGCGGCGGCCGTACTTGGCGAGGCGCTTCTTGACGTCGGTGTAGAAGGCCCGGCCCGCTTCGAGAGTGGCGTGCCGGCTGAAGATCGCGTCGGCTTCGGAGGCGGCGAACTCTCGGCCCTCGTCGGAGTCGCCGGCCTGGAAGATCACCGGGCGGCCCTGGGGGGAGCGCGGGACGTTGAAGCGGCCGTGGATGTCGAAGTGTCGGCCGGAGTGGACGAAGGCCCCGGCCTTCGCGTCCCGCAGGAAGGCACCGGTCTCCTGGTCGGCGAGGATCTCGTCGCCGTGCCAGGAGTCGAAGAGTTCGTTCGCCGTGGCCAGGAACTCCTTGGCTCGGGAGTAGCGCTCCTCCTGCGGCAGGAATCCGCCGCGGCGGAAGTTCTCGCCGGTGAAGGCGTCCCAGGAGGTGACCACGTTCCAGGCGGAGCGGCCGCCGGAGAGGTGGTCGAGGCTGGCGAACTGGCGGGCGACCTCGTAGGGCTCGTTGAAGGTGGAGTTGATGGTGCCGGTCAGTCCGAGGTGTTCGGTGACGGCGGCGAGCGCGGCGAGGACGGTGAAGGTGTCAGGGCGGCCGACGACGTCCAGGTCGTAGATCTCCCAGCCCTGTTCTCGGAGTCTGAGCCCCTCGGCGAGGAACAGGAAGTCGAACTTGGCGCGTTCGGCGGTCTGCGCGAAATGCACGAAGGAGCTGAACTCGACGTGGCTGCCGGCCCGGGGGTCGCTCCAGACGGTGGTGTTGTTGACGCCGGGGAAGTGCGCGGCCAGGTGGATCTGCTTCAGCGGCTTGCTCATGGTCGTGGAAATCCCTCCGGCTCAGGCGGTCGCGGCGTAGCGGTTGGCGGGGCGAGCCAGGCCCAGCAGCCCGCGCAGGGTGTCGGCTTCGTAGGCGCTGCGGAAGACACCTCGGCGCTGGAGTTCGGGGACCAGGCCCCGGGTGATCGCCGGGAGGTCGTGCCCGGCCACGGCGGGGCGCAACCGGAAGCCCGTCAGCCCGGCGCTCTGCAGTTCCTGGAGCAGGTCGGCGAGTTGGGAGGGAGTGCCGGTGAAGATCGGGGCGTCACTCGTGTACGGCTGTCCCGCGAGCGCGTCGAGCCGTTCCCGGCGGGCGGTCGCGGCGGCCGGGTCGTCGTCGAGGAAGACCACCAGGTCGCCGAAGACGTGCAGGGTCTCGGCGGCTCGCCCTGCCGCGTTCTGCTCGGCACGGATCTGGGCGACGATGGCGCGGGCTTCGTCGGCGTCGTGCGGGGTGACATAGCCGACGTCGGCGGTGCGGGCCACGAGCCGGTAGGGAATGGTGTCGTGGGCGAGGGCGCTGACGATCGGCTGGCCCTGTGGCGGCCGAGGCGTGATGGAGGGGCCCTTGACGCTGAAGTGTCTGCCCTCGAAGTCGATGTAGTGCAGTTTGTCGCGGTCGATGAAGCGGCCGGTGGCGCCGTCCCTGATCTCGGCGCCGTCCTCCCAGCTGTCCCAGAGTCGGCGCACCGCCTCGACGTGGTCGGCGGCCTCGTCGAAGAGGTCGGTCACCACCTCCTGGGCGGCCGGGCTGTCGTAGGCCTCGATGCGGGGGACGGTGCGTCGGCCGAAGTGCGCTGCTTCGTTCGGGCGGGCGGTGATCTGAACGCGCAGGCCGGCGCGGCCGGTGCTGACGTAGTCGAGGGTGGCGATGGCCTTGGAGATGTGGAAGGGCTCCGTGTGGGTGGCCACCACGGTCGGTACGACACCTATGTGCCGGGTCAGCGGGGCGACGCGGGAGGCGATGAGGACGGCGTCGAGACGGCCGCGTACCTGGTCGGTGCGCTCGTCCGGGTCCAGCCAGTGGGAGGACTGCGGACCGAGACCGTCCTCGATGGTCACGAAGTCGAGCAGGCCGCGCTCTGCCTCCGCGACCAGATCGGCCCAGTAGCCCGCGGTGAGCAGGTCCCGGGGGCGGGCCACCGGCTCGCGCCAGGAGGCGGGATGCCAGCCCGTGCCGTCCAGGGCGACGGCAAGGTGCAGGAGAGAAGGGGTAGTTGAGGACACGAGTCGGTGCCTTCCTGAAGATCCTTACGAGATCGCCGGCCTCGCGCAGGAGTGGGCACGGCGATGGCGAGAGCAGCGGGACTGGTCCCCCCGGCCGAAGGCTCTGGGGGGGGGAGGGTCAGGGGCGACAGAGAGCGCCGGCGACGCGCTGCAGATCTATGTGCGGGCGGGAGTGGAGGCGGACGACTCGGCGCGGGTTCAGGGCACAGGGGTGGGGCAGCTGTCGCATGTGCCGAACCCCCGTCCGTCGCGCCGTAGTACACATCCCGTCATGAGTCACAACGCCCCGGCTCCGCGCTGTGTTCCCGGCGTGCGCACCTGGAAGATTCTTGTGCGGCGGCGCGGGGTGAAGCCGATCGACTCGTACAGTCGGATCGCCTGTGTGTTGGTCTCGGAGGCGTGCAGCAGCGGGGTGTCCCCGCGTTCACGGATGCCTGCGGCGACCGCGCGCACCAGCCGGGTGGCCAGCCCCCGGCCGCGGTACGCCGGGTCGGTGCACACGGCGCTGATCTCCGTCCAGCCGGGCAGCCGCAGCCGCTCACCGGCCATCGCGATCAGCCGCCCCTGGTGCCGGATGCCGAGGTAGGTGCCGAGTTCGACCGTCCGCGTCAGGAAGGGTCCCGGTCTGGCGCGGGCGACCAGGTCCAGGATCTCCGGTACGTCGTCGGGTCCGAGCCGCACCGCCTCCGGCGCGGGTTCGGCACGCAGCGCGGTGTCGACCAGTTGGACGCCCCGTCCGCCACCGACGACTTCCCATCCGGCCGGCACCCCCTCGACTCCCTTGACGCGTACGACGGTTGCGGGTCCCGCGAGGGTGTGCAGATCTGCCCAGGCGCCAGGATCCGCCGGATCGGCGACGGCGGCGAACGCGTAGACGTCGGCCGGATAGCGGGCGGCTCGGCCCACCCGTTCGGCGAAGTGGGCGTGCGGGCCGGCCAGTGCGGACCAGACCGCGTTGTCCAGGAGGGTCGTGCTCGGGTGGACCAGGTCTTCGCCACCACGAACGTCGATCGGAGGTGCCACGGAGACGGAGTCCTTGTCCTTATGGGTCGACGATGGTCCGGGGCCGGGATTCTGCTGTGGAGGTCACTCCACCATGTCTAGCAGACAGTTGAGGGATTGATCATTGCAGCTGCATAAACTTCCGCTCGGCGAGGTGAGTCGACCGTAGGAGTGATCGTCTCGGATTCCGGAGGCGCGTTGACGCCTCTGATCCGCCCGTGCTTGCATCGTCCGCATGCCGCGCCAGACGCTCACCTGCCGCCGCTGCGTCGACCTGGTACGTGTCGCAGCCGCGCTCTGTCGCGCCGTCTCTCGCTGATCGCCCGTCACTTCGTGGGCTGATCGCCTGCCGATCCGTACGCTGCTCCGTGCGCTGATCCGTCCGCCGATGCGTGCGCTGATCGCCGGTACGACGTGCGTTGATTTGGCCCTCCGACGTTGAGTCGGTCTCCGATCCAGGAGACGGTCGCGCCGGTCGTTGTGTGCGAAATCTTCGGGTCTCAGGCCGAGTTCCCGAATCCCACGTCCCCACCCGGGTGCGCCGACGGCGCCCGTGCCCGCTCTTTCCCGCTGCCAGAGCGAGGAGACATCCATGCCCGTACCCGCACCCGTGCGGTCAGGCGGTCCGGCGACCCTCGAACTCCGCGGTGTGTCCCGGACCTTCGGACGCGGGGCAGCCGCACAGGCCGTCCTCGCCGGCATCGATCTCAAGCTGGCGGCCGGTGAGACCGTCGCCGTCCTCGGCCCCTCCGGTTCCGGAAAGTCCACGCTGCTGCGCCTCGTCGCCGGGCTGGACACGCCCACCGCCGGAACCGTCCTTGTCGACGGCGAGCCGGTCCGCGACATGGACCGGCGGGCGGCCGTGGTGTTCCAGGACGCACGCCTCATGGCCTGGCGCACCCTCGCCTCCAACGTGGCCTTCGGACTGCCCGCCGGGATGCCGCGTGCCGAGCGGCGGGCCGAAGTGGCGCGCTGGCTGGGCATGGTGGGCCTGGACGGTTTCGGGCGGGCACCGGCCCAGTCAGGTCTCCGGCGGCATGGCCCAGCGCGCCGCACTGGCCCGCGCTCTGGTCCGCAGACCGGGCGTCCTCCTCCTCGACGAACCGTTCGCGGCGCTGGACGCCCTGACCCGACTGCGCATGCAGGATCTCCTCGACGAGGTCCGCACCGCCGCTCCCACCACCGTCCTCCTCGTCACCCACGACGTCGACGAAGCAATTCAACTCGCCGACCGCATCGTCCTGTTGAGCTCCGGACCCGCCGCGTCCATCACTGCCGACCTCGATGTGCCGGTGCCCCGCCCGCGCGAACGCGGCGATCTCGAACTGGCACCGCTGCGCGCCGATCTGCTGCACCGCCTGGGCGTCAGCCGCACCCCTGCCACCTCAGCTGCCCCTGTCGCCTCTGCCGTCCCTGCCGTCCCACACAAGGAGCCCCTCCGATGAACCGCCGCACCTTCGCCGCCGCTCTTGTCTCCGGGCTGTTGCTCCTGACCACGGCCGCGTGCGCCGAGGGCGAGGACTCGTCGGGCAACGCGGGGACGGGCGCCGGGGCAGCAGCGAGCGGCGCCACCGAACTCCGCCTCGACTGGGCGTACTACAACCCGCAGAGCCTCGTCCTCAAGGACAAGGGCTGGCTTCAGGACGCTCTCAAGGCGAAGGGCCTCGACAACGTCGAGGTGACCTGGACTCAGTCCCTGGGCAGCAACAAGGCCAACGAGAACCTGCGCGCCGACGCCATCGACTTCGGCTCCACCGCCGGCACCCCGGCGCTGCTGGCCCGCGCCAACGGGACACCGCTCAAGACCGTCGACGTCTACAGCCAGCCCGAATGGTCATCCCTCGTCGTCGCCAAGGGCTCGAAGCTGGACTCGGTCGAGGACCTCAAGGGCAAGAAGGTCGCCGTCACCAAGGGCACCGACCCCTACTTCTTCCTCCTGCAGGCCCTCAAGGCGAACGGCCTGACGGCCAGGGACGTCACCGTCGTCAACCTCCAGCACGGCGACGGCAAGACCGCACTGGAACGGGGCGACGTCGACGCGTGGGCGGGCCTCGACCCGTACCTCTCCCAGAGCCAGATCGACAACGGCTCCCGGCTCATCTACCGCAACCTCGACTTCAACTCCTACGGTTTCCTCAACGTCTCCGAGAAGTTCCTCGCCGCGCGTCCCGACCTGGTGCAGATCGTCGTCGACGGTTACGAGAAGGCGCGCACCTGGATCGAGAAGAACCCGGAAGCCGCCGAGAAGATCCTCGCCGACACCGCGAAGATCGAACCCGCCGTCGCCGCACGGCAGCTGACCGAACGCACCCGCGTCGACATCTCGCCCGTACCCGGCGCCGCCCAGACCAAGGTGCTCGAACGGATCGCGCCCCTGCTGGTGTCGGAGAACCTGGTCGCGGACGCGACGGATGTCGACGAGGCCCTCGACACCCTCTACGCCCCCGAGTTCGCCCGCAAGGCCGCCGCGTCGTGAGTGCTGTCGTGAGCGGTGTCGCCGCCGTCGTCCGCTCGCGCTGGGGCCGCACCGCGCTGCGCACGGCCGCAGGTCTGCTTCTGCCGACGGCGCTCCTGGTCGCCTGGCAGCTGGCCGCGACGTCCGGCGCCTTCTCGCGCAGCCAGCTCCCTCCGCCCGAGGCCGTACTGGACGCCGCCCACGCCCTTCTCGACCGCGGCGAGCTCCAGCACCACATCGCCATCAGTGTGCAACGCGTGCTGATCGGCTTCGCCGTGGGTGCCTTGTGCGGGCTGCTCCTGGGCGGCCTGGTGGGTCTGTCCCGGGCCGCTCGGGCCGTCCTCGCCCCGACCGTTCAGGCGATACGCGCCGTGCCTTCGCTGGCCTGGGTCCCGCTGCTCCTGCTGTGGCTCGGCATCGGCGAGACACCGAAGATCACGCTCGTCGCGATCGGCGCCTTCTTCCCCGTGTACACGACGGTTTCGTCGGGCCTAGACCACGTCGACCCGCGCCTGCGGGAACTCGGTCGCGCCTACGGCAGGCACGGCCCCGCCCTCCTCGCCGAGGTGCTGATCCCGGCCGCGGCGCCCGCTGTGCTGTCGGGGCTGCGGCTCGGGCTCGCGCAAGGCTGGCTGTTCGTCGTCGCGGCGGAACTCATCGCCTCCTCGATGGGGCTGGGCTTCCTGCTCATCGACAGCCAGAACACCGGCCGCACGGACATCCTGCTGCTCGCGATCGTCCTGCTGGCCCTCCTCGGCAAGGCGAGCGACGCACTGCTGGGGGTCGCGGAACGCTACGTCGTACGCCGGTGGAGCTAGGAGCCACCGAAAGCCCGGGGCGTGTCCCCGCCGCGTTTGCCCCAGAAACAGCTTGTGCGAGCCGAGGCTTCGCTCGACTCGCACAGATGGGGAATCTGATGTGTATGTGTGTCCGAGGGGGGACTTGAACCCCCACGCCCGATAAAGGGCACTAGCACCTCAAGCTAGCGCGTCTGCCATTCCGCCACCCGGACTAGGTGTCTGTCGCCTTACCGGGGGTGTTCCCCGTGGCGACATGGACAACAATACCAAGGTTTCGGAGTGCCTTTCACCTGCATATCCGCCCGTCGAACGGCCGACGCGAGGCCAGAGACCAGGCGGCCTGAAGGGCTTCACCTCGCGTGATCCACCGGTCACGCACGGGTGAGGTCGACGGGTCACGCACAGGTGAGATCGACGGGTCACTCAGGGGTGAGATCGACCGGTGGCGCCCACAGGGGGCGGGCGCCACGGCCGGTCTCGTCACGGCATGAGGTGGTACTCCGGGAAGTTCCCGGGCAACCGCTCCCCCACCGGCCCCTGAGTGACCGCGCGCACCAGCAGTTCACCGCCGACGAACGCCCCTCGCCAGGACGCGCCGAACCCGCCGAACAGCTCGTCGCGGTCACCGCGGGAGCGCGCCTTGCCGTGACCGACCTTGAACGCGCGGATCTGCGGCGCCAGGCGGTCGTACGTCGCCCGGTCGTCCGTGGACAGCGTGGCGACCAGCGCGCCGTTGGACGCGTTCATCGCCGCCAGCAGCTCCGCCTCCGTGTCGACCAGGACGATCGTGTCGACCGGACCGAACGGCTCTGCGTGGTGGAGCGGGGAGGACGGCGGCGGGTTCAGCAAGGTGACCGGCTGGACGTACGCCGAAGTGTCCTGGCCGGGCAGGAAGCGGGCGTCGGACAGCCGGGCCCGGTGCAGCGGGACGGCGCCGCGGTCGATCGCCTCGGCGACCTGGTCCTGCAGCTCCTTGGCCTTGGCCGCGTTGATCACCGGCCCGAAGTCCAGCTTCGGGTAGGGATCGTCCCGTTTCTCGACCGCCAGGGGGTGGCCGACCTTCAGCGTGCGCACCGCCGGGAGGTACGCCCCGAGGAACTCGTCGAACAGCTCGCGCTGGACGACGAAGCGCGGGTAGGCCGTGCAGCGTTGTTTGCCGTAGTCGAAGAGCTTCGGGATGACCGCCGTGAGCGCGTCCCAGTCCGTGTAGTTCCAGATGCCCCAGGTGTTGAGTCCTTCCTGTTCGAGTACGTGTCGTTTGCCGAGGTCGGCGACTGCCGTGGCCACCGCGGCGCCGGTGTCGCGACCGCCGACGAAGGAGACGCAGCCGATCTCGGGCGCCCGCACCAGCGCCTGGGACAGCTCGCCTCCGCTGCCGCTGACGAGGGTGACGGGAATCCCCTCACGGGCGGCGAGCGCCGAGGCCAGGGTCAGACAGGCGACACCGCCGTCGGTCGGGGTCTTGGCGATGACCGCGTTGCCTGCGAGTGCTTGTACCAACACTGCGTGAACGAGCACGCTCATCGGGTAGTTCCAGCTCGCGATGTTGGATACGGGACCGTCCAGCGGAGCCCGTCCGTCGACCATCGGCTCGATGCCGTCGACGTACCAGCGCACTCCGTCGATGGCCCGGTCGACGTCCGCCTGGGCGAGCCGCCAGGGCTTGCCGATCTCCCAGACGAGAAGCAGGGCGAGCAACTCCCGGTGCTGGGTCAGGGCGTCGAGGGTGGCCGCGACACGGGCTCGGCGTTCGTCCAGGGGGATGTGCCGCCACGCGCGGTGCTGGTCGAGCGAGGCACGTACGGCCTGGTGGGCGGTGGCCCCGTCCAGGCGCGGCGGGCCGGCGATCGGGCTGCCGTCGACGGGGCTGGTGGCGGGCAGCGCACGGCCGTCCGCCTGCCAGCTGGAGTTCCAGAGGTTGAGGACACGGTCGTCCCGGAAGGCCTCGGGAGCGACCGCGAGGCAGCGCTCCCAGGCTTCGGACCAGGAGGTGCCGGATTTGACGGTGAGGGTGGTTGCCATGGAGGACTCCGCTCTCGGTGCACACTCGGGGGCGGTTGTGGATGGCTACGGCGGACACCGGCGAAGCCCGGTCCCGCCTGAAAGTGACCTCGCGTGGACTATGCGTGATGTCACGCCCTTGCGCTGAGGCGATCCAGCACCAGGCGGGCGGTCTCGGTGGGGGTGCCGCCGACCTGCACACCTACGGCCTCCAGCGCCTCCTTCTTCGCCGCCGCCGTACCGGACGAGCCGGACACGATCGCTCCCGCGTGCCCCATCGTCTTGCCCTCAGGTGCGGTGAACCCGGCGATGTAGCCGACGACCGGCTTGGTGACGTGGTCGCGGATGTACGCGGCTGCGCGTTCCTCGGCGTCGCCGCCGATCTCCCCGATGAGGACGATCAGTTCGGTGTCAGGGTCGTCCTGGAAGGCGGCGAGGCAGTCGATGTGGGTCGTGCCGACGACCGGGTCGCCGCCGATGCCGACGCAGGTCGAGAAGCCGATGTCACGCAGCTCGTACATCAGTTGGTAGGTGAGCGTGCCGGACTTGGAGACCAGGCCGATGCGGCCGGGCTTGGTGATGTCGGGCGGGATGATGCCCGCGTTGGACTGGCCGGGGGTGATCAGGCCGGGGCAGTTGGGGCCGATGATGCGGGTGCCGCGCGCCTTCGCGTACGTGGTGAAGGTGACGGAGTCGTGGACGGGGATGCCCTCCGTGATCACGACGGCGAGTCCGATGCCGGCGTCGGCGGCCTCGACGACGGCCGCCTTGGCGAAGGCGGGCGGCACGAAGACGACGGTCACGTCGGCGCCGGTCGCGCGCATGCCGTCGGCGACCGAGCCGAAGACGGGGACGGCACGGTCGTCGAAGTCGACGGTGCGGCCCGCCTTGCGCGGGTTGACGCCGCCGACGACGTTCGTGCCGGCGGCGAGCATGCGCCGGGTGTGCTTCATGCCCTCGCCGCCGGTCATGCCCTGGACGAGAACCTTGCTCTCCTTGGTGAGGTAGATGGCCATGTCGTCATGTCTCCTCAGGCTGGGACGGCTCAGGCCGTGGTGGCGAGTCGGGCGGCCCGGAGCGCGGCGCCGTCCATGGTGGTGGCCTGCTGGACCAGGGGGTGGGCACGGTCGTCGAGGACGGCGCGACCGCGGGCGGCGTTGTTGCCGTCGAGGCGTACGACGAGCGGCTTGGTCAACTGGACGGTGTCCAGGGCCTGCACGATGCCGTCGGCGACCGCGTCGCACGCGGTGATACCGCCGAAGACATTGACGAAGACGGACTTCACGGCCGGGTCGGAGAGGATGACGGACAGGCCGTCGGCCATGATCTGGGCCGACGCGCCGCCGCCGATGTCGAGGAAGTTGGCGGGGCGGGCGCCGCAGCCCGCAACCACGTCGAGGGTCGACATGACGAGGCCGGCGCCGTTGCCGATGATGCCTACCTCGCCGTCGAGCTTGACGTAGTTGAGGCCCTTGGCCGCAGCCGCCGCCTCCAGCGCGTCGTCGTGCTCCACGTCGTCGGCGCCCCAACGTGCCTGGCGGAAGCGGGCGTTGTCGTCGAGGGTGACCTTGCCGTCGAGGGCGAGGATCTGCCCCTGTGCGGTGCGTACGAGCGGGTTCACCTCGACGAGGAGGGCGTCCTCGCGGACCAGCACCTCCCAGAGTCGTACGAGGACGTCGACGGTCTGCGGCGGCAGTCCCGCCGCGTCGGCGATCTCGCCCGCTTTCGCGGAGGTGACGCCCTCCGCCGGGTCGATGAGGATACGGGCCACGGCCTCGGGCCGGCTGGCGGCGACCTCCTCGATCTCCATGCCGCCCTCGGCCGAGGCGATGGCGATGAAGTCGCCCGCCGCCCGGTCGAGCACATAGGACACATAGAACTCGGTCTCGATGTCCACGGGTTGGGCCAGCATCACTTTGCCGACCGTGTGGCCCTTGATGTCCATGCCGAGGATCTGGCGGGCCGTGATCTCGGCGGCGGCCGGGTCGGCGGCGAGCTTCACACCGCCCGCCTTCCCGCGACCGCCGGTCTTCACCTGCGCCTTGACCACGACCCGGCCGCCGAGCCGACGTGCGATCTCGCGGGCTTCCTTGGGTGAGTCCGTCACCTCTGCCCGCGGCACCAAGATGCCGTGTTCCTCGAAGAGTTCCCTTGCCTGGTGTTCGTACAGGTCCATTCCGGCTCCTGACTCAAAAGTGCCGCACGCCCCCTGGACACCACCCACCGGATGCGGGATAACAAGGTTCATACAGTATTCGTCGACTGTATGCAATGTACCGCGAGAGCCGTTCCAACCCCCTACGAAGGGACAGGACTTCGCCATGCCCGACGACACCCAGGACGTCATTTCCGGTGGTCATCTCGTTGCCAAGGCGCTGAAGGCCGAGGGGGTCGACCGCATCTACACGCTGTGCGGCGGCCACATCATCGACATCTACGACGGCTGCGTCGACGAGGGCATCGAGGTCGTCGACGTCCGCCACGAGCAGGTCGCCGCCCACGCCGCCGACGGCTACGCCCGCATCACCGGCAAGCCCGGCTGCGCGGTCGTCACCGCGGGTCCCGGCACCACCGACGCCGTCACCGGTGTCGCCAACGCCTTCCGCGCCGAGTCCCCGATGCTGCTCATCGGCGGCCAGGGCGCCCTCACCCAGCACAAGATGGGGTCCCTCCAGGACCTGCCGCACGTCGACATGATGACGCCGATCACCAAGTTCGCGGCGGCCGTGCCGGACACGGCGCGCGCGGCGGACATGGTGTCGATGGCGTTCCGCGAGTGCTACCACGGCGCGCCCGGGCCCTCCTTCCTGGAGATCCCGCGCGATGTCCTCGACGCCAAGGTGCCGGTGAGCAAGGCGCGCGTGCCCAAGGAGGGCGCCTACCGTGCCTCCACCCGCTCGGCCGGCGACCCCGAGGCCATCGAGAAGCTCGCCGACCTACTGGTTCACGCGGAGAAGCCCGCCATCCTGCTCGGCAGCCAGGTGTGGACGACGCGCGGCACCGAGGCGGCCATCGAACTCGTGCGCACCCTCAACATCCCCGCGTACATGAACGGGGCAGGTCGCGGCACGCTCCCGCCCGGCGACCCGCACCACTTCCAGCTCTCGCGCCGGTACGCCTTCTCCAACGCCGATGTCATCGTCATCGTCGGCACGCCCTTCGACTTCCGCATGGGCTACGGCAAGCGGCTGTCACCGGACGCGACCGTCGTGCAGATCGACCTCGACTACCGCACCGTCGGCAAGAACCGCGACATCGACCTCGGGATCGTGGGCGACGCCGGGCTGGTGCTGAAGTCGGTCACCGAGGCGGCCTCCGGACGCGTCAACGGCGGGGCGTCGAAGCGCAAGGAGTGGCTCGACGAGCTGCGCGCGGCCGAGCAGACCGCCCTGGAGAAGCGGCTGCCGAGCCTGAAGTCGGACGCCTCACCGATCCACCCCTACCGGCTGGTCAGCGAGATCAACGACTTCCTCACCGAGGACTCGATCTACATCGGCGACGGCGGCGACATCGTCACCTTCTCCGGTCAGGTCGTGCAGCCCAAGTCCCCCGGGCACTGGATGGACCCGGGCCCGCTGGGCACGCTCGGCGTCGGGGTGCCGTTCGTGCTCGCGGCCAAGCAGGCGCGGCCCGACAAGGAGGTCGTCGCACTCTTCGGCGACGGCGCGTTCTCCCTCACCGGCTGGGACTTCGAGACTCTGGTCCGCTACAACCTCCCCTTCGTCGGCATCGTCGGCAACAACTCCTCCATGAACCAGATCCGCTACGGCCAGGCCGCCAAGTACGGCAAGGAGCGCGAGCGGATCGGCAACACCCTCGGCGACGTCCACTACGACAAGTTCGCGCAGATGCTGGGCGGTTACGGCGAGGAGGTCCGTGACCCCGCCGACATCGGCCCCGCGCTGCGGCGCGCCCGCGAGTCCGGGAAGCCGTCGCTGATCAACGTCTGGGTCGACCCGGACGCGTACGCCCCCGGAACCATGAACCAGACCATGTACAAGTGAGGTGGCCTCCATGACTGGCACGCCGACCAAGGCTCTCGAAGGCATCCGCGTCCTGGACATGACCCACGTCCAGTCCGGGCCCTCCGCGACCCAGCTGCTCGCCTGGCTCGGCGCGGACGTCGTCAAGCTGGAGGCGCCGACCGGTGACATCACGCGCAAGCAGTTGCGCGATCTCCCGGACGTCGACTCCCTCTATTTCACGATGCTCAACTGCAACAAGCGGAGCATCACCCTGAACACCAAGACCGAGCGTGGCAAGGAGATCCTCACCGAGCTGATCCGGCGCTCCGACGTCATGGTCGAGAACTTCGGACCGGGCGCGGTCGACCGCATGGGCTTCACCTGGGACCGCATCCAGGAGATCAATCCGCGTATCGTCTATGCCTCCATCAAGGGGTTCGGTGACGGCCCGTACACCAACTTCAAGGCGTACGAGGTCGTCGCGCAGGCCATGGGCGGGTCGATGTCGACCACTGGTTTCGAGGACGGGCCGCCGCTGGCGACCGGAGCCCAGATCGGGGACTCGGGGACCGGAGTGCACGCCGTGGCGGGGATTCTCGCGGCGCTCTTCCAGCGCGAGAACACCGGGCGTGGGCAGCGGGTCAACGTGGCTATGCAGCACGCCGTACTCAACCTGTGCCGGGTGAAGCTGAGGGACCAGCAACGCCTGGCGCACGGGCCGCTTGCTGAATATCCGAACGAGGACTTCGGCACGGAAGTTCCCCGCTCGGGAAACGCGTCCGGCGGCGGTCAGCCGGGCTGGGCGGTCAAGTGCGCGCCGGGCGGCCCGAACGACTACGTGTACGTCATCGTGCAGCCGGTCGGCTGGCAGCCACTCAGCGAGCTCATCGGCCGGCCCGAACTCGCCGACGACCCCGAGTGGGCGACGCCGGAGGCCCGGCTGCCCAAGCTGAACAAGATGTTCCAGCTGATCGAGGAGTGGTCCTCGACCCTGCCCAAGTGGGAGGTGCTGGAGCGGCTCAACGCCCACAACATCCCGTGCGGGCCGATCCTGTCCACGAGGGAGATCATCGAGGACTCCTCGCTGGTCGCCAACGAGATGGTCGTCACCGTGCCGCACCCCGAGCGGGGCGAGTTCGTGACCGTCGGCAGCCCGCTGAAGCTCTCCGACTCCCCCGTAGAGGTGAGCAGTTCGCCACTGCTCGGCGAGCACAACGAACAGGTCTACGTCGGCGAGCTCGGCCTCGGCGACGAGGAGCTGCGCCTACTCAAGTCGAACGGAGTGATCTGACGTGATGGCCGAAGACCGCGTCCTGCGGGTGCGGACGCTCCTCGACTCCGTGCGGGCCGAGGGACGCACCGCGCTGACCGCGCCCGAGGGCAAGGTGGTCGCCGACGCGTACGGGATCGCCGTACCGGGCGAGGAACTCGCGACGGACGTCGACGAGGCGGTCGCGTACGCGGCGCGCTTCGGCGGGCCCGTGGTGATGAAGATCGTCTCGCCGGACATCCTCCACAAGACCGACGCGGGCGGTGTGATCGTCGGCGTCGAGGGGGCGACGGACGTACGGGCCGCGTTCCACCAGATCATCGACAACGCTCGCGCGTACAAGGCGGATGCCCGCATCGAGGGCGTACAGGTGCAGGAACTGCTCCCGCAGGGGCAGGAGGTGATCGTCGGCGCGGTCACCGACCCGACGTTCGGGAAAGTCGTCGCCTTCGGGCTCGGCGGGGTGCTCGTCGAGGTCCTCAAGGACGTCACCTTCCGGCTCGCGCCCGTGACCGCCGACGAGGCCTTGTCCATGCTGGACTCGATCCGGGCGGCGGAGATCCTGCACGGGGTGCGGGGTCAGGCGGCCGTGGACCGATGGGCGATCGCCGAGCAGATCCGCCGTGTCTCGCAACTCGTGTCGGACTTCCCGGAGATAGCCGAGGTGGACCTCAACCCGGTGATCGCGACCGCGGAGGGGGCGGTCGCGGCCGACATCCGCGTGATCCTCTCCGAAGCAGCGATCAAGCCGCGCCGCCGCTACTCGCGCGACGAGATCCTCGCCTCCATGCGCCGACTGATGCAGCCGTCGTCGGTCGCCGTCATCGGAGCCTCCAACGAGCAGGGCAAGATCGGCAATTCGGTCATGCGCAACCTCATCGACGGTGGCTTCGCCGGGGACATCCACCCGGTGAACCCCAAGGCCGATGACATTCTGGGCCGCAAGGCGTACAAGAGTGTCACGGACGTTCCCGGTGAGGTGGATGTGGCGGTCTTCGCTATCCCCGCCAAGTTCGTGGCCTCGGCCCTGGAGGAGGTGGGACGCAAGAAGATCCCGAACGCCGTGCTGATCCCCTCCGGGTTCGCGGAGACCGGCGAACACGAACTCCAGGACGAGATCGTGGCCATCGCCGAGCGGCATGGCATCCGGCTGCTCGGGCCGAACATCTACGGCTACTACTCGACCTGGCAGGACCTGTGCGCCACGTTCTGCACGCCGTACGACGTCAAGGGCGGGGTGGCGCTGACCTCGCAGTCCGGCGGCATCGGGATGGCCATCCTGGGCTTCGCACGGACCACGAAGACGGGCGTGTCGGCGATCGTCGGCCTCGGCAACAAGTCGGACCTGGACGAGGACGACCTGCTGACCTGGTTCGGCGAGGATCCGCACACCGAGTGCATCGCGATGCACCTGGAGGACCTCAAGGACGGGCGCGCCTTCGTCGAGGCCGCGCGGGCGACCGTACCGAAGAAGCCGGTCGTCGTCCTCAAGGCGGGCCGTACGGCGGCGGGCGCGAAGGCGGCCGGCTCGCACACCGGGGCCCTCGCCGGCGACGACGCCGTGTACGACGACATCCTCAAGCAGGCCGGTGTCATCCGGGCGCCCGGGCTGAACGAAATGCTGGAGTACGCGCGCGCGTTGCCGGTGCTTCCCGCTCCCCAGGGTGACAACGTCGTGATCATCACCGGGGCCGGCGGCAGCGGCGTACTGCTGTCGGACGCGGTCACCGACAACGGCCTGTCGCTGATGGAGATCCCGCCGGACCTGGACGAGGCGTTCCGGAAGTTCATCCCGCCCTTCGGGGCGGCGGGCAACCCGGTGGACATCACGGGCGGCGAGCCGCCGTCGACATACGAGGCGACGATCCGGCTCGGCCTGGAGGATCCGCGCATCCACGCGCTGGTCCTGGGCTACTGGCACACGATCGTCACTCCCCCGATGGTCTTCGCGGAGCTCACCGCGCGCGTGGTGGCCGAATTCCGGGAGCGCGGCATAGAGAAGCCCGTCGTCGCGTCGCTCGCGGGCGACGTCGAGGTCGAGGACGCCTGCCAGTACCTGTACGAGCGGGGGGTCGTGGCGTACCCGTACACGACCGAGAAGCCGGTGGCCGTGCTGGGCGCCAAGTACCGGTGGGCGCGGGCGGCAGGGTTGTTGGGGGGCGGTTCATGAGGTGAGGCGGTGGGGCCGGCCGACGGTGCGCGTCGGCCGGCTCCGGGACCCGTGCGCGCACGAAAGGCATTGGACAGGGGGCGCTGGCCAGAACTTTCGACGCAAGGGGTGCAACCAACGTGACTACCACCGACGTTTCACGGGTCGCCGCCTATCGGGAGGTGACCGACAAGAACGGACGCGTCTTTCGCGTCGGCGAGTCCGACATCGACATCATGGGCCGCAAACGCAAGTGGATGGTGATCCTGCCCTGGATCGGCATGATGGGCATCTCCTCCGCCGAGTACGCGTTCGCGTCCGCCGAGGACACCCTGCACACAGCGCATAGCTGGAACAGCATGCACATCTTCTGGATGATGACCGTGTGGGTCTTCTTCCAGGCCGCGGTGGCCTTCCCCGCGGGCAAACTTCGTGAGAGCGGAAAGCTGCCGGCCCGCTGGGCGATGATGCTGGGCGCGACGGGCACGTTGATGGGTTATCTGTCGCTGGCCTTCGCGCCGCACGTCGTCGTCGCGTACATCGGCTTCAGCATGTTCAGCGGCATGGGCGCGGGCATGGTGTACGCCACCTGCGTCAACATGGTGGGCAAGTGGTACCCGGAGCGCAAGGGCGGCAAGACCGGCTTCGTCAACGGCGGTTTCGCCTACGGCTCCGTACCCTTCGTCTTCCTCTTCACCGGCTTCATGGATCTCACCAACTTCCGCTGGGTGCTGGTGTCGGTCGGTGTCTTCCTCGCCGGAATCGTCGCGGTCTCCGGCTACTTCTTCAGGGACCCGCCGAAGAACTGGTGGCCCGCCGCGGTCGACCCGCTCAACCCACCCGCCGACCCGCGCGCGGCCCGCTCGCTGCGGATGAACCCGCCGGCGGTCCGCCAGTACTCACCCAAGGAGGCGTGGAAGACCGGCCGGGTGGCCCTGATGTGGTTCTGTCTGGCGTGTACGTCCGGCGTGAACATCTTCGGTATCGCCTTCCAGGTGGACATCGGCGAGGAGGCCGGATTCGCGGGCGGGATCGTGGCCACGGCCATGTCTCTGAAGGCGATCGTCAACGGCACCGGCCGAGGTGTCATCGGCTGGCTGTCCGACCTGTACGGCCGTAAGCGGTGTCTGCTCGCCGTGTGCGTCATCCTGGGTCTGTCCCAGTACGGCATCCTCTGGTCGGCCGACGCCAAGAACCTTCCCCTGTTCCTGATCTTCTCCTCGATCTCCGGCTTCGGCGGCGGCGCCATCTTCCCGATGTTCGCGGCGCTCACCGCCGACTACTTCGGTGAGAACAACAACGCGTCCAACTACGGCATGGTCTACAGCGCCAAGCTCGTCTCCGGTCTGGGCGCGGGCATGGGTGCCGTGGTCGTCAGTGCCTGGGGACACTCCGGTGCCTTCATCCTGGCCGGCTCCATCTCGCTCTTCGCCGGCTGCGTGGCGGTGTTCCTCAGTCCGCCGGGCCGCGACAAGGAAGACAGCCGCATCGTTCCCAACCCACGACCGCTCGGCGAGGACATGGCCTGACATGACGGCAGATCCGTACGCAGCAAGCAGTTCGTCCGCACCGTCCGACGCCGCACACCGTCCCTACCGCGAGGTGACCGACGCGCGAGGCCGCGTCTATCGGGTCGGCGAGACCGACCGCGACATCCTCGGTCACTCCCGCAAGCTCATGGTGTATCTGCCGTGGATCGCCATGATGGCCATCAGCGTCTTCGAATACGCGTACGGCTCCGCGGAGGACACCCTGTCCCACGCGCACGGCTGGACGCAGAGCAACACCTTCTGGATCCTCAGCGTCTGGGTGTTCTTCCAGGCCGGCATCGCCTTCCCGGCGGGCTGGCTGCGCGAGAAGGGCATCCTGACGGCCCGCACGGCCATGTACATCGGCTCCGGCATGTGTCTGCTGGGGTTCCTCGCCCTGTCCCACCTGCGCAATGTCTGGCTCGCGATCCTCGGCTTCGGCGTCATCGGCGGTATCGGCGCCGGGCTGATCTACGCGACCTGCATCAACATGGTGGGCAAGTGGTTCCCCGAGCGGCGCGGCGCCCGGACCGGGTTCGTCAATGGCGGGTTCGCGTACGGATCACTGCCGTTCATCTTCATCTTCAACTACGGGTTCGACACCGCGAACTACCACCGGGTGCTGGACCTGATCGGCTGCTACATCATGATCGTCGTCTTCGGATGCGCGTTCTTCTTCAAGGACCCGCCGAAGAACTGGTGGCCCGCGGACGTCGACCCGCGGACGTACACGGGCGACCGGAAGAACGCGACGAGTCTGGCCAAAAACCCTCCGGCGGTGAAGCAGTACACGCCCCGGGAGGCCATCAGGACGGGCATGCTGCCCCTGATGTGGCTGTCGGTCGTGCTGACCGCCGGGGTGTCGATCTTCGGCATCTCCTTCCAGGTCGACTACGCCAAGGAGGTGGGCTTCGGCCCTCTGGTCGCGGCGTCGTCGATGGGCGTGATGGCGGTCGTCAACGGCATCGGCCGCGGTGTCGTGGGCTGGCTGTCCGACCGGTGGGGCCGCAAGTCGACCCTGGTGTTCGTGATCGTCGTGCTGGGTCTCGCACAGTTCGGCGTGATCTGGGCGGGCGATCTCAGGAGCGAGGGGCTGTTCCTGTTCTTCGCCTTCCTCTCCGGCTTCGGCGGCGGCGCGTTCTACCCGTTGTTCGCGGCGCTCACCCCGGACTACTTCGGGGAGAACTTCAACGCCACCAACTACGGCCTCGTCTACAGCGGCAAGCTGATCAGCGGCCTGTTCGGCGGCGGTCTTGGCTCCATGGTGGTCGCGGCCTGGGGCTATGACGGCGCGTACGCGCTGGCCGGTGGCGTGTCGATCGTGGCGGCGGCGATCGCGCTGCTGCTGCGCCGGCCGGAGCGGACGGCAACGCCGCACCCAGTGGGCTAGACACCGCACCCAGTGGGTTGAATGGTCGCGAACATGAGGAGGCCCTCCCCGGCTTCGGGGAGGGCCTCCTCATGTCGGCACGGCCGTCAGCATTTCTCCCGCAGCGAGTGCAGGTGCTCGCTCGAACGGCGGGCGAACGTGAGGGACTCGGTCGGGTTGTCGTGCTCCGCCTGCCAGTGGTGGGCGAATCGCTGACCGCGCAGTCTGGTGACGGCCGAGATGAACCGCTTGTAGTCGATGTCGCCGTCACCGACGTCGACCATGTCGTAGCCGTACTGGTTGGTCGGGTCGCTCACGCCGTCCTTGACGTGGAAGAGCGGGTAACGGTGGGGCCGCTTCAGCACGTAGTCCAGCGGGTCGAAGGGGGCGGGTGAGCCGTCGGGCCGCTTGGAGAAGCGGAACTGGCCCGAGTACGCCCAGAAGATGTCCATCTCCAGGAAGACGAGGTCGGGGTCGGTCTCGGCGAGCAGCACGTCGTAGAGGCGGACCTTGGGGTTGTCGGTGGCGAAGGAGAACTCCTCGGAGTGGTTGTGCTGGTAGAACTTCATGCCGCGTGCCTTCGCCGCGGCGCCGTAGGTGTTGAACTCCTCGGCGGCGCGCTTCCAGGCGTCGACGGTGGAGCCGTAGCGGAACGGCCCGGACGCGGTGCCTATGTGCTTCAGGCCGAGGGCCTGGGCGTCGTCGAGGACCTTGGTGAGGTTCTGGGCGAAGGTGTAGGCACCCGGGTCGTTGGAGTAGTAGCCGACATGGCTGCCGATCGGGTTCAGGCCGTGGTTCCGGGCCAGCCGCTTGAGCTGGGCGAGGGTGATCGGGCCGGCCGAGCCCTGGGTGTAACCGGCGAACTCGACCTCGTCATAGCCGTACTTCTCCAGTTCGGCGAAGACGGGGGCGAAGCCGAGTGTGGAGACCTTGTCGCGCAGGCTGTAGAGCTGGATGCCGAGGCGGCCGGGCGGAAGGACGGGGCGGCCGCGGCCGGCGCCATGGGAGGCGGTGCCGGTGGCGGACGCGGGGGCGGACTCGGCGGCGGGGGCGGCGGCCGCGGGGGCGGCTGCGGCTGCCGCGCCCAGCAGGGCGGTGGCCGTGGTGCCCGCCGCCACGCCGAGCATGCCTCGTCTGGAGAGGCGGTGGGTGAGTTCGGGATCCGTCTGCGAAAAGCGGCTCATGCCTGGAACTCCTCGAGGTCGAAGGCCGTTGTCAGTGGTGAGTGCTTCACTTGTGATCAGTCGGAAGAGACGGGTCGGTGGGACCGGCGAGGTTCTGCGTGCCGGTCGTGACCGGTCAGCCGAGACCGGCGAGTTGGAGCAGGAGTGACTTCACATCGGTGGCCGCGACGCGGTCGCCGACAGCGCGGGGGGTGGAGCAGATGAGGAGCGGACCTTCGTCGTCGCTCGCAGGAAGGCGGCCGTGGCTGCCGCGAATAGGTGACGGATCCAGGGGCACGACCGCCATGCGATAACGCATGCCGAGTTTCTTACGGGCAAGCACGGTCGCGGCCTTGACCTTGACGTAGGGGTCGAGGGGATCCATGAAGAGTTCGACCGGGTCGTAGCCGGGTTTGCGATGGATCTCGACGAGTCGCGCGAAGTCGGGCGCGAGGGCGTCGTCGAGCCAGTAGTAGTACGTGAACCAGGCGTCCGGCTCCGCTACTGCGACGAGTTCGCCGGAGCGCGGATGGTCGAGATGATGGGCCTTCTTGCCCTCGTCGTCGAGGAGTTGCTCGATGCCGGGCAGATCCTCCAGCGCGGCCCGGGCCGCGTCGAGGTCCTCCGGCCGGCGTACGTAGACGTGGGCGATCTGGTGGTCGGCGACGGCGAAGGCACGTGACGCCATCGGGTCGAGGTACTCCATGCCGTCCTGGGTGTGCACCTCCAGCAGGCCTGCCCGCCGCAGGGCACGGTTGATGTCGACGGTGCGGTGCACGCGGGTGATGCCGTACTCGGACAGCGCGACGACGGTACGGCCCTCGGCGCGCGCGTCGTCCAGGAGAGGGGCCATGGCGGCGTCCAAGTCGGCGGCTGCCTGCCGGGAGCGCGGGTCGTCGGGGCCGAAGCGCTGCAGATCGTAGTCGAGGTGAGGGAGGTAGCAGAGGGTCAGGTCGGGGTGGCGGGTGCGGATGATGTGGCGGGTCGCGTCGATGATCCAGCGGCTGGAGACGAGGTCCGCGCCGGGTCCCCAGAAATGGAAGAGGGGGAAGGTGCCGAGTTTCTGGGTGAGTTCGTCGTGCAGGGCGGGCGGCCGGGTGTAGCAGTCGGGTTCCTTGCGGCCGTCGGAGTAGTAGATCGGACGGGGGGTGACGGTGATGTCGGTGTCGGCGCCCATGGCGTACCACCAGCAGATATTGGCGACCGTGTAGCCGGGATGGGCACGGCGCGCGGCATCCCAGATTTTGTCGCCGGCGACCAGTCCGTTGTGCTGACGCCACAGGAGTACGTCACCCAGGTCACGGAAGTACCAGCCGTTGCCGACGATGCCGTGCTGCGACGGGTGGGTGCCAGTGAGGAAGGTGGACTGGGCGGCGCAGGTGACCGCTGGCAGGACGGTGCCGAGGGGCGCGTGGGAGCCGGACTGGGCGAGCCTCTTGAGGTGGGGCATGTGGTCGAGGAGACGGGGGGTGAGGCCGACGACGTCGAGGACGAGGAGAGGGGTGGGGCGACTCACGACGGTGGCGTCCGATCGCGGCGCCGGGCGGGAGGACGGGACTGCTGGGAGCGCCGGGAGTGCTGGGTCCGGTGGTTCGGTCATGGCAGCTCCTTCAGACCGAGGTCCGTCAACAGATCGCGGACGAGGGTGAGTTCGTCGGCGATGCCGTCGGCGAGCTGGCTGCGGGCGCGGGGTCGCAAGTCGGCCGGGAGGGCCTGCCAGGTGTAGGTCTCGACCTCCAGGTGCCGGGTGAGCGGGCTTGGCCCGCCGACTAGCCGGGTCAGTGCCGCCTTGAGAACGGGAATCGTGGAGGTGAGGGGCGCGGCGGGAGCCGCGTGGAGCGGTACGTGGAAGTGGGCTCGCCATGGAGAGGCGTCGGGCAGGGCGTCGCCCTTGAGGGCCTCGTCGAGGTCGTCGGTGCCGCGCAGACCGGCGGCGGTGGCGGTACGGGTCTGGTGCAGGAAGCGGGGTTCGTCGAAGGCTGAGAGGGCCTCGCGGACCTCGGGGAGATGAGGGTGCTCGGCGTGCAGGGCGGCTGAGAGCTGGGACTTGACGATGGGGACGCGGGCTTCGACGAGGGCGTCCAGGGCGGTGTGCGGATCTTCGAAGGAGGTGGCGAGGTGACAGGTGTCGACGCAGATGCCGATGCGGTCGTGGCCGATCGCGCTGAGCGGGGCGATGGCGTCGGCGGTGGTCTCGACGATACAGCCGGGCTCGGGTTCGAGGCCGACGCGGATGTCCCGCCCGGTCAACTCCCGGAGTGCGTCAAGGCGTTGGGCGAGAGTGAGCAAGGCGGCGCGGGCGGTCTCGGCGCAGCGGTCGTCGTAGCCGGTGCGCCAGGCGAGGGGCAGCGTGGAGATGCTGCCCTGGGTGACGTCGTCGGGAAGGAGGCTGGCGAGGACACGGGCCAGGGCGGTGGTGTGGTCGAGGCGTTCGGGGTCGGTCCAGTCCGGCTTGTAGACGCGGTACTTGACCTCTTCGGCACCGAAGCCCTCATAGGGGAAGCCGTTGAGCGTGACGACCTCAAGGCCTCGCCGGTCGAGTTCCGTGCGCAGACCGCGCAGGGCGGACGGGTCGGAGACGAGGGCGTGCGCGGCGTCCTTGGCGAGCCACAGGCCGATCCCGAGGCGGTCGCGGCCGAGCCGTCGGCGGACGGGTTCGCAGTGGTCCCGGAGTTGAGCGAGGACGCCGTCGAGGGTCTCGGCCGGGTGGACGTTGGTGCAGTAGGCGAGGTGGACGGTGGAGCCGTCGGGGTGGCGGAAGCGCATCGGTCACGCTCCCGGGGTCGGGGTCGGGGCCGGGGCCGGGGTGTGGGTCGGGTCAGGTCGCCGTTTCGGTGTGCCGGCCGGTCCTTCGGGGGCATTCGGAGCGTCTGCGGATTCCTTGGGGTCCTTCGGAGCGCCCCGGAGAATGGAGTTGCCCTCGTGGGTCGCCTGCGGGGTCGCGACGTCGAGGGTGAGGCGGCCGCTGAGCCCGTAGAAGGCGGCGGGGTTGCGCCACAGCACCCGGTCGACGTCGTCCTCGTCGAAGCCCTCGGCCAGCATCAGGTCGGCGACCTTGCGTGTCTTCAGGGGGTCGCTCCTGCCCCAGTCGGCGGCGGAGTTCACCAGCACCTGCTCGGGCCCGTACTCGCGGAGGATCGCGACCATCCGCTCCTCGTCCATCTTGGTGTCGGGATAGACGGAGAAGCCGAGCCAGCAGCCGCTGTCCTTGGCCTCCTTGACCGTCGTCTCGTTGAGGTGGTCGACGAGGACACGGTCCGGGGACAGTGCGGACTCGCGGACGACGTCGAGGGTGCGGCGCAGGCCGGCCAGCTTGTCGCGGTGCGGGGTGTGGACCAGCGCGGGCAGTTCGTGGTCGGTGGCGAGCTGGAGCTGGGCGGCGAGGGCGGTGTCCTCGGCCGGGGTCATCGAGTCATAGCCGATCTCGCCGACGGCGACGACCTGGTCCTTGACGAGATACCGGGGCAGTTCGTCGAGGACGGGGACGCAGCGGGGGTCGTTCGCCTCCTTGGGGTTGAGGGCGAGCGTGCAGTGGTGGGCGATGCCGTACTGGGCGGCACGGAAGGGCTCCCAGCCGAGGAGGGAGTCGAAGTAGTCGAGGAAGGAGGCGGGAGAAGTGCGGGGCTGGCCGAGCCAGAAGGAGGGCTCGACGACGGCGCGGACACCGGCGGCGTACATGGCCTCGTAGTCGTCGGTGGTACGCGACGTCATGTGGATGTGGGGGTCGAAGAGGCGCATCAGGACTCCTTGCCATCGGTTCCGTCGGTGCCGCGGGGGCCGCACGGGGCGGCGGGTGCGGGTGGGGTGGCCGTGGGGTCGGTGAGGGTCAGGACGCGGTGCAGGTCTTCGGGTACGGAGCGGCCTGCGGCGGTGCGTTCGGCGGCGTAGTCGCCGAGCATGCGGGCGAGTTCGGTGTCGCGGTGGGCGCGGCGGGCGAGGTCGGACACCACATCGACGGACACACCGGTGAAGAGGCACTTCAGGACGGCGTGGCGCCACTGGTGGGGGTCGAGGTGGCGGGCGGCGTAGGGGCCGACGGCGGCGGCGAGGAGCCGGGTGTCGTTGGTGCGCAGGGCGTCTTCGACGAGCGGGAGGGCTTCCGGGCCGGGCACGAGGTGGGGCAGTGCGTGCACGACGGCGCGGCGTTCGGCGGCGGTGCCCTGGAAGTAGACCCGGGTGAGGGCGTCCGCGTCGGCGCGGGCCGCGTGCAGGATGAGGACGCGGGCGGCGTCGGCGTGCTCGGGGCCGCAGCGTCGTCCGGCCTCGGCGATGCGCAGCTCCCAGACGGAGATGGGCCCGTGCGAGCCGGGATTCGCGGCGGCCTCGTCGAGGGCGCGGTGGAGCCAGGCGCGGGCGGCGGGGCCGAGGTGGGCGGTGAGGTGGGCGCGCAGGTCGGCGGGTTGGGTGAGGGCGAAGGACTGCGGGGTGCCTCGGGTGTCCGGTGCGTGCATGGCATCTGACGGGTCTTCGAGGCCCGTTCCGCCTTCGAGGCCCGCTCGGGTGCCCATGCCAGGTCTGCCTTCGGTGTCGGCTCTGTGCTGGTGGGAGTCCGCTGCCGGGGTCGCCGGGCTGGTGCGGGGGTGGGTCATGAGGTGCTCCCTTCAGGGGTGGCGGAGGGATCGCCATGAAGTGGGACTGGGACAGGGATCGGTGTTCGGGCGGCCGTGGCCTCGGCGCTGCGGAGGAACGGGAGGGACATTTCGGCGAAGTGTGGGCCCGCGTGGGAGTGACGGGGCAGTTCGACGACGGTCAGGTCTTGGTAGCCGGTGGCGGAGAGGGCGGCGAGCACGGCTGGGAAGTCGATCTCGCCGTCGCCGAAGGGGAGGTGTTCATGGATGCCGCGGCGCATGTCCTCGATCTGGACGTGACGCAGCCAGGGAGCGGCGGTGCGTACGCAGTCGGCAGGGGAAAGGGGTTCGAGGCATTGGCAGTGACCGATGTCGAGGGTCAGGCCGAGGTGGTCCGGGTCGCCGAGGGTTCGGCGGAGTCGGTGGAAGTCGGCGAGGGTGGAGAGGAGGTGCCCGGGTTCGGGTTCGACGGCGAGAGGAACGCCGGCGGTGGTGGCGGAGTCCAGGACCGGCGTGAGTGCCTCGGCGAGACGGTCCCAGGCCATGTCCGGATCGGTGCTCGCGGGCGTGATGCCGCTGAAGCAGTGGACGGCGTGGGCTCCGAGGTCGGCGGCGACCTGTACGGCGCGGATCAGCAGGTCGGCGCGGCGGGCGCGGGCGTCCGGGTCGGGGTCCAGCAGGGAGGGACCGTGCTTGCGGCGTGGGTCGAGCACATAGCGGGCGCCTGTCTCCACGGCGACGCTCAGACCGAGCGCGTCCAGCCGCTGCGCGAGGTGGCGGGTGCGGGCGGCGAGGTCGGGAGCGAGCGGGTCGAGGTGCATGTGGTCGAGGGTCAGGCCGACGCCGTCGTATCCGAGGTCGGCGAGCAGGGCCAGGGCGTCGTCGAGGCGGAGGTCGGCGAGGCCGTTGGTGCCGTAGCCGAAGCGGAGGGGGGTGCGGAGGGAGGCCGATGCGCCGGGGTCTCGCGCCGGGTCGGGCAGCGGGCTCATGGGACTGCGCGGAGAGGCCAGTTCGCCAAGATCTCCCGCCGGATCAGGCAGCGGGCTCATGGGACTGCGCGGAGAGGCCAGTTCGCCAAGATCTCCCGCCGGATCAGGCAGCGGGCTCATGGGACTGCGCAGAGAGGCCAGTTCGCCAAGATCTCCCGCCGGGTCGGGCAGGGGGCTCATGTGTCGCTCACCTTCTTCGCCGCCGTCTCCCCCCGAGCCATCTCGCAGGCGCCCGCCCGGCGGAGCCGCTCCCCCAGCCCCGTCAGCGCCGCGTACTGCTCTCCCAGGCTCGCCGGCCCGTCCCCTACCGGGTCCTTGAAGTAGAAGCCGAGTTCGGTGAGCGGGCCGGTCAGGCCCGCCTCGTGGGACCGGAGGGTCAGGCGGGCCAGGTCAAGGACCAGGGGTGCGGCCAGCGCCGAGTCGCAGCCCTGCCAGATGGTCTGGAGGATCATGCGAGTGCCGAGGAAACCGTCGAAGGCGATGTGGTCCCAGGCGGTCTTCCAGTCGCCGAGAGCCGGGACGTCGTCGATGTGGACCTCGCCCTCGGGGACGGTGCCGAGGGTGTCGGCGAGGACGCGTTCCTTGCCGGCGTTCTTCGCCGCTGCGGCGGCCGGGTCGGCGAGGGCGGCTCCGTCGCCGCCGCCGAGCAGGTTCGTGCCGGACCAGGCCCGGACCCTCAGCGCCCGTTGCGCGAACATCGGGCCCAGCACGGCCCGCAGCAGAGTCTGGCCGGTCTTGCCGTCCCGGCCGGCGTACGGCAGGCCGCTCCGATCGGCCTCGCGGGCGGCGACGGGGTGGTGCATGCCCTCGGACGGGGTGAAGTTGACGTAGGGGCAGCCCGCGCGCAGGGCCGCCAGTGCGTACAGGGTGCTGGCAGGGAGAGGGGTGTCGGGGCCATGGGGCGCGGGTTCGGTGGAGGCGACGTTCACCACCACGGTCCGTTCCAGATCGTGGCGGCGCGCGAAGTCGCGTATGTCGTCGGCGAAGGCCGTGATCAGTTCGGCCTCGCTCCTGGTGTCCCCCGGGGTGGGGCCGCCGGGCCTGATCTCCCGGTCGGCGGCGGCGAGTTCGGCGGCGACGGCGGTGGCGACGCCCGGCGGAAGGACGCCGCCGGCGGTCAGGGTCTCGGCGCGTTTGGGCAGCGGGCAGTCGAGGGTGTCGTGGCCACCGAAGACGAGGTCGGACAACGCGGGCAGGCCGCTGTCGGTGAACGCCGCGGTCTCGGTCACCATGCCGGTGGGCGGGTGCAGTCCCGCGGTGACGGCGGCGCACCCCGTGACGACGGTGGTGGCGACGGAACCTCGGGCTCCGATCAGCCACACCCCCACACGCGGTCGGGAAAGGGACGCGGACGCGGACATGGGCAGCCTCCTGATCGTGCGCTAACCCGCGGAGGGGGGAGGAAGTGACGGCGGGCGGGGGTCCGGCGTCCCCCGCCCGCCGCCGTTCAGTCGCCCTGGACGGGCAGTTCCTTCAACTGGATGTTGCGGAAGGCGACCTGGTCGTCGGCGCCATGGTTCTGGAGGCCGATGTGACCGTCGGTCAGGCTCCGCTCGGGGTCCTGGTTGGTGAAGTCGTTGATCTTGACTCCGTTGAGGAACACCTGGAGGCGTTCGCCCTGGACCTTGATCTCGTAGGAGTTCCACTGGCCGGGTGGCCGCAGAACCTGGTCACGGGCCTTGATGTTCGCCGACTTGAACGAGTAGACGGAGCCCGTGGTGCGCTCGGGCGCGTCCGTGGCGTCGATCTGGATCTCGTAGCCCTTGTTCACCGCGGACCAGGGGTCGTCGGAGGCCGGGAAGCCCACGAAGATCCCGGAGTTGTCGTCGCCCTGCATCTTCCAGTCGAGCTTGAGGGAGTACGACTTCAGCTCCTTGGCCTGGTACCAGAGCAGACCCATGCCGCCCTCGGTCTCCAGGGTGCCGTCCTTGACGTTGAACTTGCCGGGGCCGGCCTGCTTCCAGCCTTCCAGGGTCTGGCCGTTGAAGATCTTCCGGAAATCCTTGCTCGGCTTGCAGTCCGCCTTGACCTGGCCGGTGGCGTACTGCAGGCCGCCGAGCAGGTGGGCGCGGAAGGCCTCCTCGGCGTAGGACTCCTTGGTGTGGCCGCCGCCGGTGTAGAAGGAGCGGCCGCCGCCGTAGCTCTGGCACCAGGCGATCGGGTGGTCGCCCTTCATGTTCCCGCCCTGGTAGGTCGTCTCGTCCAGGGTGGCGAGGACCTTGGCCTGCTCGCGCGGGTTGGTGCGGTAGTTGTACCACTCGTCGGTGCGCTCCCAGGCGTCGCCCAGGTGGGCGGTCGACGGGTGGTCGTGGTCCTCGACGCGGACGGTGGCCTTCTGGATGGCCGGGTGCGAGTCGAAGTAGGCGCCGACGAGGCCGCCGTAGAACGCCCAGTCGTACTCGGTGTCGGCTGCGGCGTGGATGCCCATGTAACCGCCGCCGCCCGCCACGTAGTTCTCGAACGCCTGCTGCTGTTCGGCGTTGAGCACGTCACCGGTGGTGGACAGGAAGGCCACCGCGTCGTACTTGGCGAGGTTGGTCGTGGTGAACTGCCGGGCCTCCTCGGTCGCGTCGACCGTGATGCCGGCCGGGGCGCCGAGTTCCTTCAGGGCGGCGATGCCGGCCGGGATGGAGTCGTGCCGGAAGCCGGCGGTCTTGGAGAAGACCAGGACCTTCTTGCCGCCCTTGAACGGCTGGGTGGAGAACTCGAAGTCGTCCACGTCGTAGAGCGCGCCCTCCCCGCCCTTGAAGACCAGGTAGATCTCCGTGGTCTTCTTGGGCAGCGACCGCAGCGGAACGTCGACGTTCTGGAAGGTCTCCCAGCCGCCGGTCGGCGGGATGTAGGCCGAGCCGTGCAGCGGTCCGTCGGGCGAACCGGTGCGCAGCTCGATGAAGCCGCCCGCTCCGCCGGAGGAGGCCCGCACGGTCATCTTCTTCTGGCCGTCGAACCGGTAGGGGGTGAAGGAGATCCAGTCGCCGTCGTTGATGTTGCCGACGGTCTTGCCGCCGTTGGCGCCGGTCTTGTCGATCACCGTCACGCCCGACTGGGTGCTGAAGTGCTCGCCCTGGCGGTGCAGCGGCTGGAGCACGGTGCGGGCGGTGCCGGTCAGGGCCTCCTGGCTGTTGGCCCCGCCGTCGGTGTAGCTGGCGCCGACGACACCGTAGATGTTGGCGTTGGGGTCGTGGCCGCCGTCACCGGCGGGCGGCTTCAGAGTGCCTTCGCAGCCCATCTCGCTGGTCAGCTCGTGGGCGTGGGAGTCGTGGCCGAGGCTGTAGGCGACCTTGACCTTGGAGCAGTCGATCGTCTCCTCGGGGTCGGTGACCGTCACCTTGAACGGGACGGGCTTGCCGAACTCGGCCATGGTGCCGTTGCCCGGGACGTCGATCCGTACCTTGGGTTCGGTGTTGCCGACCACGATCCGGGTGCTGGCGTTGCCGGTGTTGCCCTCAGGATCTTTGGCGGTGAAGGTGGCGGTGTAGGTGCCGACCTTCTTGTACTTGTGGGTGGGGTTGAGGCCCTCGCCCTTGGTGCCGTCGCCGAAGTCCCAGCTGTAGGTGAGGTCCGGGGAGTCGGCGTCCTTGGCGGAACCGGTGAACTTGACGTTCAGGCCGGCCGCTCCGGAGGTCCTGTCGGCGCTGACCTCGGCGATCGGCGAGAAGCCGTCCTCGGCGTTCTCGATCCGGTACAGCGCGGAGTGCTCGTCACCCTGGAACCAGGAGATGCCGTAGTCGAGGACGTAGAGCGCGCCGTCGGGGCCGAACTCCATGTCCATGATCTGGGTGCCGGTCCACGGGAAGTCGTTGATCTTCTCGACGGCGCCCTCAGCCGTCTGCTCGATCCGCTTGATCCAGCGGCGGCCGAACTCACCGGCGAAGAAGTCGCCGTCGTAGGCCTCGGGGAACTTCACCTTGGAGTCGAGGTCGGGGTCGTAGCGGTAGACCGGGCCGGCCATCGGGGACTCGGAGCCGGTGCCGAACTCGGGCACGGAGGCGCCGTCGTACGGGATCCAGGCGGCCTGCGCGGGCGGCAGGTCGGTGAGGCCCGTGTTGTACGGCGAGGTGTTCTTCGGGGCGGCGCAGTCGAACTTCTCGCCGGACTCCTTGGTGGCGAAGTCGTAGTCGACGTAGGCGTCGTTGTTGCCGGTGCAGAACGGCCAGCCGAAGTTGGCGGCCTTCGTGACCTTGGCGAACTCGACCTGACCCCCCGGGCCCCGCTTCGGGTCGGCGGCGCCCGCGTCGGGGCCGTAGTCGCCGACGTAGACGATGCCGGTCTTGTCGTCGACGCTCATCCGGAACGGGTTGCGGAAGCCCATCGCGTAGATCTCGGGACGGGTCTTGTCCGTGCCGGGAGCGAAGAGGTTGCCCTCCGGGACGGTGTACGAGCCGTCCTCGGCGACCTTGATACGGAGGATCTTGCCGCGCAGGTCATTGGTGTTGCCGGAGCTGCGGCGGGCGTCGAAGGCGGGGTTGCGGCCCTCGCGGTCGTCGATCGGGGTGTAGCCGTCGGAGGCGAAGGGGTTGGTGTCGTCGCCGGTCGACAGGTAGAGGTTGCCGGCCGCGTCGAAGTCGATGTCGCCGCCGACGTGGCAGCAGGTGCCGCGGGAGGCCGCGACGTCGATGACCTTCTTCTCGCTGGCCGTGTTCAGCGTGCCGTTGGCGTTCAGGACGAAGCGGGAGAGGCGGTTGACGCCGTCGAACTTCGCGAACTCCTCGGCGGTGCCGGTCTCCGGGGCGTCGCCCGCGGGGGTGTCGAGCGGCGGGGCGTAGTAGAGGTAGATCGCCCGGTTGTTGGCGAAGTCCGGGTCGATGCCGACGCCCTGCAGGCCCTCCTCGTCGTGGCTGTAGACATCGATCTTGCCGGCGACCTTGGTGACGCCGCCCTGGTCGGTGAGGCGCAGTGTGCCGTCGCGCGAGGTGTGCAGCACGCTGCGGTTCGGGAGCACGGCGAGCGACATCGGCTCGCCCATCTCGGGTTCGCCCTTGGCGAGCGGCACCTGCTGGAACTGTCCCTCGGCGGCTGCCGGTTCGTCGTGTTCCGGGTGGCCGGGGTGGGCGCCGGCGACGGTCGCCGGGGTGCCCACGGCCAGGAGCAGGCCGGTGAACAGGGCGACGGCGGTGCGGAGTCTGGGGCGCCTGGGGGTGCGGGTGCTGCTGAGTCTGGTTCTGTGCACGAAGTCCCTCCGGGAACGGGTGGGCCGTACGGGGTGGGTGCGAAGACGTGCGGTGCGGGCGCCGGGGTGCGCCGTCACCCCGGAGGTGGCTGTGCCATGAACACTTCCGTGCGTCCTGAACGCTTCCGTCCTGGACACATCCGTGTGTGCTGAACGCTTCCGTGTGTGTCCTGAACACTTCAGGGAAGGTAACCGCGTCCGTCCGGGGCGAACACCCCTTGCGTCAGACTCGGTTGAACTTTCTCCTGCTGAAGGACAAAGCAGGATCCGCGCAGGTCGGAGGGGGGACCGGCGGTGCATCCGGGCCCGTCCCCGACCAGCGCCGGGTGCGTGGTTCAGTTGTTGAACGCGGCGTCGAAGGACGCGCTGGGGGGCTCGAAGTCGTAGGCCTTGAGTCGGGTCAGCGCCTCGGGGGCGCCCTGGAGCCGGTCCATGCCGGCGTCCTCCCACTCGACGGAGATCGGGCCCTGGTAGTCGATGGAGCGCAGCATCCGGAAGACGTCCTCCCAGGGGACGTCACCGTGCCCGGCCGACACGAAGTCCCAGCCCCTGCGCGGGTCGCCCCACGGCAGGTGTGAGCCGAGGCGGCCGTTGCGGCCGTCGAGGCGCTTGCGGGCCTCCTTGCAGTCGACGTGGTAGATACGGTCGCGGAAGTCCCAGAGGAAGCCGACGGGGTCGAGGTCCTGCCACACGAAGTGCGACGGGTCGAAGTTCAGGCCGAAGGCGGGGCGACCCCCGACCGCCTCCAGGGCCCGCCAGGTGGTCCAGTAGTCGTAGGCGATCTCGCTGGGATGGACCTCGTGCGCGAACCGCACGCCCTCCTCGTCGAAGACGTCCAGGATCGGGTTCCAGCGCTCGGCGAAGTCCTCGTAGCCGCGCTCGATCATCGACTCGGGCGCGGGCGGGAACATGGCGACCAGATGCCAGATGGCGGAGCCGGTGAAGCCGATCACCGTGTCGACGCCGAAAGCGGCAGCGGCGCGCGCGGTGTCCTTCATGCGGGCGGCGGCGCGCTGCCGGACCCCCTCCGCATCTCCGTCGCCCCACACCTCGCCCGGCAGGATGGCCTGGTGACGTTCGTCGATGATGGCGTCGCAGACGGCCTGGCCGACAAGGTGGTTGGAGATCGCCCAGCACTTGAGGCCGTACTTGTCGAGCAGCGCCTTCCTGGAGTCGATGTACGTCGGGTCCGCGAGGGCCTTGTCGACCTCGAAGTGGTCGCCCCAGCAGGCGAGTTCGAGGCCGTCATAGCCGAAGTCGCGGGCGAGCCGGCAGACCTCCTCCAGCGGCAGGTCGGCCCACTGGCCGGTGAACAGCGTGAACGTACGCGGCATTGCGCGTCAGCCTCCTCAGACCGCTATCGGGGTGTAGACGGAGTTCTTCTCGGCGCTCTCCTCCACCGCCGCGAGCACGCGCTGCACCTGCAGCCCGTCAGCGAAGGAGGGTTCGGGCCGGCGGCCCTCGGCGATGGCGTGGACCAGGTCGCGGGCCTGGTGGACGAAGGTGTGCTCGTAGCCGAGGCCGTGGCCCGGCGGCCACCAGGCGTCCAGGTAGGGGTGGTCGGGTTCGGTGACGAGGATGCGGCGGAAGCCGGCGTGGGCTCCGGGTTCGGTGCCGTCGTGGTAGCTGAGCTCGTTGAGCCGCTCCAGGTCGAAGGCGATGGAGCCGTGGGAGCCGTTGAGTTCGAGGCGCAGGGCGTTCTTGCGGCCGGTGGCGTAGCGGGTGGCCTCGAAGGAGGCGAGGGCGCCGGAGGGGAAGCGGCCGGTGAACAGGGCGGCGTCATCGACGGTGACCTGTCCGGTGGCGCCCTCGGCCGCCGCGGCGGACAGTCCCTTCACGGCCCCGCCGGGCAGCGGCCGTTCCTTCACGAAGGTCTCCGTCAGGGCGGACACCCCCGTGAGCTGCTCGCCCGCCAGGTACTGCGCGAGGTCGATGATGTGCGCCCCGAGGTCGCCGAGCGCGCCGGAGCCGGCCAGCTCCTTGCGCAGCCGCCAGGTGAGCGGGAACTCCGGGTCCACGAGCCAGTCCTGAAGGTAGGTCACCCGCACATGCCGCAGGGTGCCGAGCCGGCCCTCGGCGACCATGCTGCGGGCCAGCGCGCTGGCCGGCACGCGGCGGTAGTTGAAGCCGACCATGGCCAACTGGCCGCGCCGAGAGGCTTCTTCGGCCGCCGCCGTCATCGCCTCGGCCTCCTCGACGCTGTTCGCGAGGGGCTTCTCGCACAGGACGTGCTTGCCGGCGGCCAGCGCGGCGAGCGCGATCTCGGCGTGGCTGTCGCCCGGCGTGCAGATGTCGACGAGGTCGATGTCGTCCCGTTCGATCAGGGCGCGCCAGTCGGTCTCCGCCGTCGCCCAGCCGTGCCGGTCGGCCGCCGCGCGCACGGCCGCCGCGTCCCGCCCGCAGATCGCGGCCAGGACCGGGGTGCGGGGCAGGTCGAAGACGCGGCCTGCGGTGCGCCAGCCCTGGGAGTGCGCGGCGCCCATGAAGGCGTAGCCGACCATGCCGACGCGCAGGGGTGGCTTGCCTGCCGCCGTGACGGGCCGGGACACGTCGGCCCCGGCCTCGGCGGCGGGGCCGGTCACGCCCGTTCCTGCCTCCGCCTCGGCCTCGTCGGGCTGCTGCGGCTGTCCCATGCGATGGTCCTCCTCGTCGTCGTGCCGCGGTGGGGGGTTGGGGGCGTCCTGCTGACCTCGCCTCGGTGGCCACGGCCCGTATCACGACAGCAGCGGGCGCCACGGCGTCGACCCGGGCCGCGGCATCAGCCGGCCGGGGCCACGGCGTCAGCCAGTTCCGAAGCCTGATCCCATACGGCGATCCCGTCCCGTAAGGCGGTCCCGTCCCGCCCGGAGCTGCCGTTACCGCCGCACCCCGAGCCGGCTCGATCCCCAGAACGCTCCCGGCCCTGCCCGACGAACCCCTCGTCCCCGTCGGGCAGGGTGCGCCTCACTTGAAGCCGGTGGACATGTACTTGTCGATGTTCGTCTTGTCGACGACCGCCGAGTAGAGCGTGATCGAGGCCGGGATCTCGAACTCGGCCATGCCGCCGACGCCCTTGCCCTGGCCCAGCGCACGGGCCAGGTCGATGGCGGACGCGGCCATCGTCGGCGGGTACAGAACCGTGGCCTTGAGGACGCCGTCGTCCTGCTTGATGGCCTGGAAAGCGGACAGCGCGCCCGCGCCGCCGACCATCAGGAAGTCGTCGCGCCCCGCTTGCTCGATGGCGCGCAGGGCGCCCACGCCCTGGTCGTCGTCGTGGTTCCACAGGGCGTCGAACTTCGACTGCGCCTGCAGGAGTTGGGCCATCTTGGCCTGCCCGGACTCGACCGTGAACTCGGCCGCCTGGCGGGCCACCTTCTTGATGTTGGGGTAGTTCTTCAGGGCGTCGTCGAAGCCCTCGGTGCGCTGCTTGGTCAGTTCCAGGTTGTCCAGGCCCGCGAGTTCGATGACCGTGGCGTTGGACTTGTCCTTGAGCTTCTCGCCGATGTAGTGGCCGGCGTTGAGTCCCATGCCGTAGTTGTCGCCGCCGATCCAGCAGCGGTAGGCCTGCGGGGTGTTGAAGATCCGGTCCAGGTTGATGACCGGAATGCCCGCCCGCATCGCCTTCAGGCCGACCTGGGTGAGCGCCTTGCCGTCGGCGGGCAGCACCACCAGCACGTCGACCTTCTTGTTGATCAGCGTCTCTATCTGGCCGATCTGCGCGGCGGTGTCGTTGGAACCCTCGGTGATCTCCAACGTCACGTCGGAGTACTTCTTCGCCCGGCTCTTGGCGTTGTCGTTGATCGCGTTGAGCCAGCCGTGGTCGGCCTGCGGTCCGGCGAAGCCGATGGTGACCTGCTTGCCGGGCTTGTCGTCGGCGGCCGGCTGGTCGTTGGCGGCCGGCTCGTCCTTGGACTCGTTGCTCGTGCAACCCGTGAGGAGGGCACCGGCTCCTATGGCGGCGGATCCGAACAACAGCCCTCTGCGACTGGTGAGCTCTGGCATGGCGGTGAACCCTTTCCTCAGGTCGTGCGAAGCGGAAGCGGGACGACCCTCAAGTCGTGCTCGCGGTACGGCGCTGGACCAGCACGGCGGCGACGATGATCGCGCCCTTGGCGATCTGCTGGACGTCGCTCTGCAGGTTGTTCAGGGCGAAGATGTTGGTGATCGTGGTGAAGATCAGGACGCCGAGCACGGAGCCGACGATGGTGCCGCGGCCCCCGGTGAGCAGGGTGCCGCCGATGATCGCGGCCGCGATGGCGTCGAGTTCGTAGAGGTTTCCGTTGGTGTTCTGGCCGGAGCCGGACAGGATGATCAGCAGGAAGGCGGCGATGCCGCAGCACAGTCCGGACAGCAGGTAGAGGTAGAGCCGCTGACGGCGGACATCGATCCCGGCGAGCCGGGCCGCCTCCGCGTTGCCGCCGACGGCGACCGTGCGCCGCCCGAAGGTCGTGCGGTTCAGGATCAGCCAACCGATGATCGTCACGACCGCGAACACCATGACCAGGGGCGGGATGCCGAGGACGTATGCGTCGCGCTCGCCGAGGTCGAGTACCGAGGGGATGGTGACGATCTGCGTCTTGCCGTCGGTGATCTGCAACGCCAGCCCGCGCGCGGAGGCCAGCATGGCGAGCGTGGCGATGAACGGCACCATCGCGCCGTAGGCGATCAGCAGTCCGTTGACCAGCCCGCATCCGACACCGACGATCACCGCCGTGAAGAGGATGCCGGCGAAGCCGTACTCCTGGGTGGCGACCGTCGTCGCCCACACCGAGGCCAGCGCGACGATCGCCCCGACGGACAGGTCGATGCCGCCGGAGACGATGACGAAGGTCATGCCTACGGTGACGACGCCGATCACGGAGGCCTGGGTGAGGACGAGTTGGAGGTTGCGGGTGTCCAGGAACTCGTCCGGCTTGGTGATGCCGCCGATGACGATCAGCGCGGCGAGGACGCCGAGCAGGGAGAGGGTGCGCACGTCGGCGCGGGCCATCAGGCCCCGCCATGCGGGCGCTGCGCCGGCCGAGGGCACCTTGCCGGTGCTGTCCCGCGGCGGTGAGGCGTGCTGCGTCATGACGCCGGGCTTCCTTCCATGACGAGGTCGAGTACGCGGTGTTCGTCGAGTTCGCCGGCCGGTGCCGTGTGGACGACGCGGCCTTCGCGGAGGACAAGGACGCGGTCGGCGAGGCCCAGTACCTCGGGCACCTCGCTGGAGACCAGCAGCACGGCGAGGCCTTCGTCGGCCAACCGGCGGACGACCGCGTACAACTCGGCGCGGGCGCCGACGTCGACGCCGCGGGTGGGTTCGTCGAGCAGCAGGACACGGCAGCCGCGCAGCAGCCAGCGGGCCAGGACGGCCTTCTGCTGGTTGCCGCCGGAGAGCGTGCGCACGGGCACCGAGGGGTTGTCGGGCCGCAGCGACAGTTCACGTGTCGCGGCCCGCGCGGCCCCCAGTTCGGCGGCGCGGTCGATCCAGCCGCCGCGCGAGAAGCGGGACATGGACGACACCGACACATTGCGGGTGACGGACTCCAGCATCAGCAGTGCCTGCGCCTTGCGTTCCTCGGGGGCGAGCCCGAGCCCTGCGCGCACGGCGGCCCGTACGCTGCCGGGCCTGAGCGCCCGCCCGTCCACGAGGACCTGACCGGCGCCGGCCTTCCTGGCCCCGTAGATCGTCTCCAGGATCTCGGAGCGCCCCGAGCCCACGAGCCCCGCGAGCCCGACGATCTCGCCGGGCCGCACGGTCAGGTCGAGGGGCTCGAACTCACCGTCCCGGGCGAGTCCACGCACCTCCAGCAGGGGCTCCCCGACCGTCGCGTCCCTGGTCGGCCGCTCGGGGAAGACGTACTCGACATTGCGTCCCGTCATCATCGCCACGACGTCGCGCGTCGGCGTCGTCTTCGCCGGGAGCCCGACGGCCACGGCCCGTCCGTCCTTCAGGACGGTGACCCGGTCGCCGATCCGGCGGATCTCCTCCAGCCGGTGCGAGATGTAGACGACGGCGACGCCGGCGGCTGTGAGGTCGCCGACGATGCGGAAGAGGTTGTCGACCTCGTCGGGGTCGAGGGCTGCGGACGGCTCGTCCATCACGATCAGCCGTACGTCGTGGGAGAGCGCCCGCGCCATGGACACGATCTGCTGCTGCGCCGCGGACAGCTCCCCGACCAGGCGGGCCGGGTCGATCTCCGGATGCCCAAGTCGCTTCAGCAGCTGGGCTGTCGACTCCCGGGCGACCTTTCCGCGTACGACGAAACCGGCGGCCGTGGGTTCATGGCCGAGGTGGACGTTCTCGGCCACCGACAGGTGCTCGACCAGGTCGAGTTCCTGGTAGATCGTGGCGATGCCCAGCCGCATCGCGGCGATCGGCGAGCGGAGGGTGACCTCCTCGCCGCGCCAGTGGATGGTGCCGGTGTCGGGCTGGTGGGCGCCGGCCAGGACCTTGATGAGCGTGGACTTGCCGGCGCCGTTCTGGCCGAGCAGGCAGTGCACTTCACCGGCTTGGACGTCCAGGTCGACGCCGTCGAGGGCGCGGACTCCGGGGAACGACTTGGTGATGCCGGACATGCTGAGCAGCGGTGGTTCTGGTGCCATGAGGTCCCCTTGGCGGGCGTGCGGGCCGGTTTCAGGGCGGGGCGAGGCAGAGCAGGGCGAAGCTGAGCGCTTTACGGGGGTGCGGTGCTGGTGAGCCGTGCGGAGTACGTGACTTACGCGGGTGAGAACAGGTGGTCGCTGATGAGCCGGGCCGCGCCGATGACTCCGGCGGTGGGGCCCAACTCACCGAGGACGATGGGCAGGTTGCCGGTCGCGAGGGGCAGCGACTGGCGGTAGACCTGGGTGCGGATCGCGGCGAGCAGGTTGTGGCCGAGGCCGGTCACCCCGCCGCCGATCACCACCAGGCCGGGGTTGAAGAAGCTGACGAGTCCGGCGATGACCTGGCCGACGCGGTTGCCGCCCTCGCGGATCAGGTCGAGGGCGGTGGCGTCGCCCGCGGCGGCCGCGGCGGCGACGTCGACGGCGGTCAGGGTGCCGTTCGCCTCCAGCCGCGAGGCGAGTTCCTCCGACCGACCCTGCTGGGCCGCCTCCACGGCGTCCCGGGCGAGGGCCGACCCGCTGAAGTGGGCCTCCAGACAGCCCCGGTTGCCGCAGGCACAGGAGCGGCCGTCGGGCACGGCCTGGATGTGCCCGATGTCGCCCGCGCTGCCGGTGACACCGCGGTGGACGTCACCGCCCGCGACGATGCCGCAGCCGATGCCGGTGCCGATCTTGACGCAGAGGAAGTCGCCCACGGAGCGTGCGACGCCCGCGTGCTGCTCCCCCATCGCCATGAGGTTCACGTCGTTGTCGACCATGACCGGGCAGCCGAGTTCCTGGCTGAGCGCCTCCCGCACGGGGAAGCCGTCCCAGCCCGGCATGATCGGCGGGGCCACGGGGACGCCCTCGGGGAAGCGGACCGGTCCGGGGACGCCGATGCCGGCGCCGTCGTACCCCTCCGCGAGCCCGGAGGCCCTCAACTTCGCTGCCATGGCCAGGACTTGCTCGAAGACCGCGACCGGTCCCTCGCGCACGTCCATGGGCTGGTTGAGGTGGCCGAGGATCTCCAGTTCGGCGTTGGTGACGGCGACGTCGACCGAGGTCGCGCCGATGTCGACGCCGAGGAAGCGCAGCCCGGGGTTGAGCCGGATGTTGTGGGAACGGCGCCCACCGCGCGAGGCGGCGAGTCCGTCGGCCACGACCAGGCCCGTCTCCAGCAGGCGGTCCACCTCCACGGCCAGCTTGGACCGCGAGAGGTCGATCTGATCGCCCAGCTGGGCCCGGGAGTTGGGCCCTCCGTCGCGCAACAGCCGGAGCAGTTTGGCCTGATGGGCGTTCGCGGGTCGCGCCGTCATACGTCTCACGAGCCCCTCCCCGCCTCAATCGGCCTGTGCGCGCCGGGTTTCGGCCTTCCCCAAGCTCTCGGCTTCGCTCGAGCCCGGGGAGGCCCCATTCGTGGCCTGCTTTCGAGGGGAACGTAGCAGCGGCCGTCGGGACTGGGAAGAAGTTGCGCAGAGATTGCCCTCAACTTTCTCCACTCAGTGGACAAAGGCGCCGCGATCGTTGCGCGCACTGGTGCCGCCCCGACAAGCAGGCGGCCCCCGCGCCCTCCGCCAGGGAGGACACGGGGGCCGGGGAGCCGCGGTGAGTGCGGCTACGACCGCTGACGTGCGTGATACGACTGCCGGGTGTGCTCCGTGTGCTCCCGCATCAGCTGCGTGGCACGCTGCTCGTCCCGCTCGGTGATCGCGGCGATCATTCCCCGGTGCTCGATCCAGGACTGCCGGCCGCGCTGACGGGCGACGGGCGTGTAGTACCAGCGGACGCGCCGGTCGACCTGTGCCGCCAGCTCGGCGAGGACCGCGTTGCCCGCGAGGTCCATGATCTTCGCGTGGAAGCGGGCGTTGAGGGCGACGGCGGCGTCCACGTCATCGGCGGCGACGGCCTTCTCGCCCTCCGCGCACAGCTGCTCCAGGGCCGCGATGCCGGGGCTGTCGGCGTGGGCGGCGGCGAGCCGGGCGGCCTCGGCCTCCAGGAGGGTGCGGACGGTGAGGAGTTGGTCGGCCTCCTCCTCCGTCGGCTCGTGCACGAACGCGCCCTGCGCGGGCCGCAGATCGACCCAGCCCTCGGTGTTCAGCCGTTGCAGCGCCTCGCGCACCGGCTGCCGTGACACGCCGAGATGGCCGGCGAGTTCGCTCTCGACCAGGTGCTGGCCGGGCTGGAGGGCGCGGGTCGTGATGAGTTCGAGCAGCGCTTCGTAGACGCGGTCACGCAGCGGACCTGGCCGTTCGAGCTTGGGCACCGCACCCTGCGGCAGTCCTGTCGACAACATCGGTCCCCTCCTGGGCGAACGCCGGGCGACTGCGTCCCGTAGCCGGCCGTCACGGAAAGCCAGTATCGATTGTCTTTCGTCTACAGTCTACGGCGCACAAAGGCCAGAGAACCGGGGAGTTGGCCACATCACACCGGCGTCAGGGACAGCGGACGACCTGCCCGGCGTACGAGAGGTTCCCGCCGAACCCGAACAGCAGCACCGGATCCCCGCTGGAGATCCGGCCCTGCTCCACCAGCTTGGAGAAGGCCAGCGGAATGCTCGCCGCCGATGTGTTCCCGGACTCGGCGACATCCCGTGCGACCACGGCGTTGACCGCGCCGAGCTTCATGGCGAGGGGCTCGATGATGCGCAGGTTGGCCTGGTGCAGCACGACCCCGGCGAGGTCCTCGGGTGCTAGGCCCGCCCGCTCGCAGGCCCGGCGGGCGATGGCCGGCAGCTGGGTCGTCGCCCAGCGGTAGACGCTCTGCCCCTCCTGTGCGAACCGCGCGGGCTGCCCCTCGATGCGCACCGCGTGCCCCATCTCGGGCACCGAGCCCCACAGCACCGGCCCGATGCCGGTGTCCTCGGACGCCTCCACGACCGCCGCGCCCGCCCCGTCGCCGACCAGTACACAGGTCGTGCGGTCGCCCCAGTCGGTGACGTCGGACATCTTGTCGGCGCCGATCACCAGGGCCCGGGTCGCGCCGCCCGCCCGGACGGCATGATCGGCGGTGGCCAGGGCGTGGGTGAAGCCGGCGCAGACGACGTTGAGGTCCATGGCGGCGGGCGACGGGATGCCGAGCCGGGCCGCGACGCGTGCGGCCATGTTCGGGGACCGGTCGATGGCGGTGGAGGTGGCGACCAGGACCAGATCGATGTCGCCGGGTGCGAGACCTGCCGCCGCGAGGGCCTTGGCGGCGGCGTGGGCGGCAAGTTCGTCGACCGGCTCGTCGGGGCCGGCGATGTGGCGCGTGCGGATCCCCACCCGGCTCATGATCCACTCGTCACTGGTGTCGACCATGCCCGCCAGGTCCTCGTTGGTGAGTACCCTGGCGGGCTGATAGTGGCCGACAGCGGCGATGCGGGAGCCGTTCATCGATGGTGATCCCCTCGAACTTCGGGTAACGGGATGCACCAGTCTGATCAGTGACTCGCGGGTACGAGGGCACGTGATGCCACAGGAAACGGGCGCCCTCGTTGTCAGCTTCGATCAGACCCTCGGACGCCCGACAACTTCCGAACCCCTAGCCGGTGAACAGCTGCGTCGCCTTCTGTACCAGTTCGTAGACCCCGTACGCGAGGGGCACCCCCACCCACACCCAGGCGAAGGCGATCAGCCCTCGTCGGTCGGGCGGACTGCTACTGCTGTCGCTGGACATCCGCGGTCTCCTTCTCCTTCGACTCCGGCGCGGGAATGTGATGGCGGGGGTGGACGGGCCGTACGAGTTCGTTGGCGACGAAGCCGACGGCGAGCAGTCCGATCATGATGAACAGGGACATGGTGTACAGGGACGAGCCGTCCTTGCCCGCCTCCTCCTGCCGGTCGGCGATCCAGTTGACGATCAGCGGCCCGAGGACGCCGGCCGTGGACCAGGCGGTGAGGAGCCGCCCATGGATGGCGCCCACCTGGTACGTCCCGAAGAGGTCCTTCAGATAGGCGGGGATCGTCGCGAAGCCTCCGCCGTAGAAGGACAGGATCACCAGCGCGCACAGGATGAACAGCGGCTTCGACGAGTCCCCGGCCAGCGCGATCAGGCCGTACATCAGCGCGCCCGCACCCAGGTAGAGGCGGTAGATGTTCTTGCGCCCGATCAGGTCGGAGGTCGACGACCAGCCGATGCGGCCCGCCATGTTGGCCGCCGACAGCAGCGCGACGAACCCGGCCGCAGCGGAGACCGACACCGGGGTGGAGGTGTTCGCGAAGAAGTCCGTGATCATCGGCGCGGCCTTCTCCAGGATGCCGATGCCCGCGGTCACGTTCATGCAGAGCACGACCCACAGACACCAGAACTGCGGCGTGCGCACGGCGTTTCGCGCGGACACCTGAGGCCCGTCGAAGGCGCTGGGCCCGTCGCCGACCGGCTTCTCGGTGCGCGGCACGCGGACCAGCAGCACACCGAGCAGCATGAACACGGAGTACGACAGCCCGTGCACCAGGAACGCCATGGCGATCCCGGAGCTGTCACTGCCGAACGACTCCAGCATCTGCGCCGACCAGGGCGAGGCGATGAGCGCGCCGCCACCGAAGCCCATGATCGCGATGCCGGTGGCCATGCCGGGCCGGTCGGGGAACCACTTGATCAGTGTGGAGACCGGCGAGATGTAGCCGATGCCGAGACCGATGCCGCCGACGAAGCCGTAGCCGAAAACGATCAGCCAGTACTGCTCGGTGGCCGCGCCCAGCGCGGAGAGCAGGAAGCCGGACGAGAAACAGATCAGGGCGACGGTCATCGCCCAGCGCGGCCCGTTGCGCTCCACCAGCGTGCCGCCGAACGCGGCCGACAGGCCGAGCATGACGATGCCGAGCTGGAAGGGCAGCGCACTCTGCGTGCCGCTCAGACCGAGCGCGGATTCGAGCGGGGGCTTGAACACGCTCCACGCGTAGGCCTGGCCGATGGACAGATGAACCGAGAGAGCGGCGGGCGGAACCAGCCAACGGCTCCATCCCGGCGGTGCGACAGGGGGACTCATGATCCCGAACGGTAGGGAGCGGCAGGCCGGTTGAGAAGGCGGCGCGTCGACCGTATGCGATGAGCGGTATGCCGGGCGCGACGAACGGTCGAACGCCGTGCGGAAGGACGACAGAAGGACGACGCAAGGACGACGCAAGGACGCGTCGAAGGCGTGCGCGAACCCTTGCTGACCCCCTATCCATACTGTAGACAATATTCAGTCGACGAGATTCGACCTGATCGGACACTGCTTCCCAGCCACCTCCGCGGTACTCCCTCGACCGAACGGAGCGTTCCGAAGTGAAAGTTGCAGTCCTCGGCGCCGGTGCGATCGGCGCCTATGTCGGAGCCGCGCTGCATCGCGCCGGCGCCGACGTGCATCTCATCGCCCGTGGACCGCATCTCGCGGCCATGAGGCAGCACGGAGTGCGGGTGCTCAGTCCGCGCGGCGACTTCACCGCCCGCGCCCACGCCACCGACGACCCGGCCGAAGTCGGCCCGGTCGACTACGTCTTTCTGGGCCTGAAGGCCAACTCGTACGCGGCGTGCGGGCCGCTGATCGAGCCCCTTCTGCACGACAGCACGGCGGTCGTGGCCGCCCAGAACGGCATCCCCTGGTGGTACTTCCACCGGCACGGCGGCCCCTACGACGGCCACCGCGTCGAGAGCGTGGACCCGGACGGCGCGGTCAGTGCGGTGCTCGCGCCCGAACGGGCCCTCGGCTGCGTGGTCTACGCCGCGACCGAACTCGAAGGCCCGGGCGTCGTACGGCACTTGGAAGGCACCCGGTTCTCCATCGGCGAGCCCGACCGCAGTGTCTCCAGACGCTGCCTCGCGCTCAGCGAGGCGATGATCGCCGGTGGCCTGAAATGCCCGGTCGAACCCGACCTGCGCAACGACATCTGGCTCAAGCTGCTCGGCAACATCTCCTTCAACCCGATCAGCGCGCTCGCCCGCGCCACCATGCGGCAGATGTGTCTGCACGGCGGCACCCGCAAGGTCATCGAGATCATGATGACCGAGACGCTGACGGTCGCCGAGGCACTCGGCTGCGAGGTCGGCGTCTCCATCGAGCGCCGCCTCGCGGGCGCCGAGCGGGTCGGCGACCACCGCACCTCCACGCTCCAGGACCTGGAGCGCGGCAAGCCGCTCGAACTCGACGTACTCCTCGCGGCGGTCGTCGAGTTGGCGGAGATCACCGGCGTCCAGGTGCCCACCCTGCGCACCGTGCACGCCATCTCGGACCTGCTCGCGCTGAGGAGCGCCGCATGAGGAGCGCCGTATGAGGAAACGCGACCGTACCCCGAAGAACTACACCCGGCTGACGCACCCCCTCGTCCGTGACTCCCGCGACGAGCCCTTCCGGCGGGCGACCTGGGAGGAGGCCCTGACCCGTGCGGCGGAGGGCCTGGCCCGCAACCGGGGCGCCTTCGGCATGTTCTCCTGTGCCCGCGCCACGAACGAGATGAACTTCGTGGCGCAGAAGTTCGCCCGGGTCGTCATGGGCACCAACAACGTCGACTCCTGCAACCGCACCTGCCACGCGCCGAGCGTGGCAGGTCTGTCGGCGGCCTTCGGCTCGGGCGGGGGCACCTCCTCGTACGAGGAGATCGAGCACACCGACGTCATCGTGATGTGGGGCTCCAACGCCCGCTTCGCGCACCCGATCTTCTTCCAGCACGTACTGAAGGGGATCAGGAACGGTGCCCGCATGTACGCGGTCGACCCGCGCCGCACCTCCACCGCCGAGTGGGCGGAGAGCTGGATGGGGCTCAACGTCGGCACCGACATCCCGATGGCACATGCGATCGGCCGCGAGATCATCCACGCGGGACTCGCGAACGAGGCGTTCATCGAGCGGGCGACCAGCGGCTTCGAGGAGTACAAGGCGCTCGTCGAGCCGTGGACACTGTCTCTCGCGGAGAAGGTGACAGGCGTACCGGCCGCCGCCATACGGGAGTTGGCGCACTCCTACGCCCGCGCCGAGCGCGCCCAGCTCTGCTGGACCCTCGGCATCACCGAGCACCACAACGGCACCGACAACGTCCGCGCGCTGATCAACCTGTCCCTGCTGACGGGGCATGTCGGGCGCTACGGCTCCGGGCTCCAGCCCCTGCGCGGGCAGAACAACGTGCAGGGCGGCGGCGACATGGGCGCGATCCCCAACCGCCTGCCCGGCTTCCAGGACATCCTCGACCCCGACAGCCGCCTGAAGTTCGAGTCGGCCTGGGACACCGTGATCCAGCCCCACTACGGCCTCAACCTCACCGAGATGTTCGAGGCGATGGAGGAGGGCACGCTCAAGGCCGTCTACTGCATCGGCGAGAACCCGGCGCAGTCGGAGGCGGACAGCGAGCAGGCCGTACGGCGCATGCGGGAGCTGGACTTCCTCGTCGTCCAGGACATCTTCCTGACGAAGACGGCCGAGCTGGCGGACGTCGTCCTCCCCGCGACCGCCGGGTGGGCCGAGACCGAGGGCACCACCACCAACAGCGAGCGGCGGGTACAGCGGGTGCGCCGGGCGGTCACCCCGCCCGGCGAGGCACGCGAGGACATCGACATCATCTGCGAGCTGGCGGCGCGGCTCGGCCACGACTGGAAGTACGCGGACGCCGAGGCGGTGTGGAACGAGCTGCGCGCGGTCTCCCCGGACCACTACGGGATGACGTACGAACGCCTGGAGGAGCACCAGGGCATCCAGTGGCCGTGCCCGAGCACCGAGCAGCTCGAACCGACCTATCTGCACGGCCGGTTGTGGGAGAAGGACCCCGCCGAGCGCGGAATGCCGGCGCCGTTCGGGATCGTCCAGCACGATCCGCCGGTCGACCTCACCGACGAGGAGTACCCGGTCCGGCTCACCACCGGGCGGCGCCTCGACTCGTACAACACCGGTGTGCAGAGCGGGAGTTTCGCCTCTCCGCTGCGGCGCGGCGAGTTCGTCGAGATCAGCCCGGAGGACGCCGAGCGGTACGGGGTCGTGGTCGGCGAGGAGGTCCAGGTGACCTCGCGGCGCGGTTCGGTCGTCGCGCCGGTGTGGGTCGACACCGCGCTGCGGCCGGGGCTCGCCTTCATGACCATGCACTTTCCCGACGAGGTGGACACCAACCAGCTGACGATCGAGGCGAACTGCCCGATCGCGGGGACGGCGGAGTTCAAGGCGTCGGCGATCCGGATCGAGAAGCTCCCCGTCGCGACCATCGTGAGGTGACGTAAGTGGACCTGCACTTCGGCGACAGCAAACCGACGGACGACGAACGGGCCGCCGTCGACGCCCTGTTGGGCCCTCCGCAGTCCTCCTGGGAGGGCGCCGACCGCTCCGACGCAGACCTGCGGTGGGCGCGCGGCGGACGCGAGGCCCGGGACCGCCGCGACCTGCTGTTGCCGGGGCTGCACGCGATCAACGACCGGATCGGCTGGATCAGCGAGGGCGCCCTCGACTACCTGTGCCGGCGCCTCACGGTGCCGCCGTCGGAGGCCTACGGGGTGGCCACCTTCTACGCCATGTTCTCGGTCAAGCCCCGGCCCGCCACCGTGCTCCATGTCTGCACGGACCTCGCGTGCGCGGCCGCCGGGGCGAGCGAGCTGTGCGCCGGGATCGAGGCGCGGCTCGGGCTCGGGAGTGGCGTGTCGGTCGAGCGCAGTCCGTGCCTGGGCCTGTGCGAGCGGGCTCCGGCGGCGCTCGCGATCAAGGCAGGCGATCCGGTGCGTACGGCGGTCTCGGCGCCGGCGACCGTGCACGACGCGGTCCTCGCCGCGAGCGCGCCGGACTCGGCGCCCGAGGAGCCGTCGGCGGCGACGGCGGTGCCGCAGGCCGGAGACCCCTCATTGACCTTGCTGCGCCGGATCGGCGTCGTCGACCCGTCGTCGCTGGACGACTACCGGGCCCACGGCGGCTACACCGCTCTACGCCGGGCCTTCGAGCTCGGTCCCGCCGGAGTCATCCGCGAGGTCAGCGACTCCGGCCTGGTCGGGCGCGGCGGCGCCGCCTTCCCCACCGGCCGCAAATGGCAGGCCACGGCGTCGCAGCCCGACCATCCGCACTACGTCGTCTGCAACGCGGACGAGTCCGAGCCGGGCACCTTCAAGGACCGGGTGCTCATGGAGGGCGACCCGTTCGCGCTGGTCGAGGCGATGACGATCGCGGCGTACGCGACCGGCGCCCACCAGGGCTACCTGTATCTGCGCGGCGAGTACCCGCGTGCGCTGGGGCGACTGGAGCACGCCATCGCGCAGGCACGCGCGCGTGGGCTGCTCGGCGACGACGTCCTCGGGCAGGGATACGCCTTCGACATCGAGATCAGGCGAGGCGCGGGGGCGTACATCTGCGGCGAGGAGACGGCGCTCTTCAACTCCATCGAGGGGTATCGGGGTGAGCCGCGCTCCAAGCCGCCGTTCCCGGTGGAGAAGGGTCTGTTCGGCAAGCCGACGGTCGAGAACAACGTGGAGACGCTGGTCAACGTCCTGCCGATCCTGACCATGGGCGCACCGGCGTACGCGGCGATCGGCACGGGGAAGTCCACCGGTCCGAAGCTGTTCTGCGTGTCGGGGAGCGTGGCACGGCCGGGCATCTACGAGCTCCCGTTCGGTGCGACGCTCGGGGAGCTGCTGGAGCTGGCAGGCGTGCGGGACGGGCTGCGGGCGGTGCTGCTGGGCGGCGCGGCGGGCGGCTTCGTACGGGCCGACGAGCTGGACATCCCGCTCACCTTCGAGGGCACGCGGGAGGCGGGCACGACGCTCGGCTCCGGCGTGGTCATGGCCTTCGACGACACCGTCCCGCTGCCCCGCCTGCTGCTGCGGATCGCCGAGTTCTTCCGCGACGAGTCATGCGGACAGTGTGTGCCGTGCCGGGTCGGGACCGTACGGCAGGAGGAGGCGCTGCACCGGATCGTCGAGCGGACGGGTGCGGCGGCCGCCGATGACATCGCCCTGCTCAGGGAGGTCGGCCGCGCGATGCGGGACGCCTCGATCTGCGGTCTGGGGCAGACCGCCTGGAACGCCGTGGAATCCGCCATCGACCGTCTGGGGGCGTACGAATGACCGTGGTACCGCTGGGGATCCCGCGCCGACTGCTGGAGTTCACCCTCGACGGGGAGCCCGTGCGCACGACGGAGGGCTCCACGATCCTCGACGCCTGCCGGGCCGCGGGGAAGGACATCCCGACCCTGTGCCAGGGGGACACGCTGCGACCCAAGAACGCCTGCCGCGTGTGTGTCGTCGAGGTCGAGGGCTCGCGGACGCTCGTCCCGGCCTGCTCACGCAAGGCCGAGGCAGGCATGGAGGTGAGGACCGACACCGAGCGCGCCCGGCACAGCCGCAAGATCGTCCTGGAGCTTCTGGCCTCCTCGGTCGACTTGTCGACCACCCCGCAGGTCGCCGAGTGGATCAAGGAGTACGAGGCGAAGCCGGACCGCTTCGGCCCGGACGCGGCCCGGATCGACGAGGAGCCGAAGATCGACAACGAGCTGTATGTGCGGGACTACGACAAGTGCATCCTCTGTTACAAGTGCGTGGACGCGTGCGGGGACCAGTGGCAGAACAGCTTCGCGATCTCCGTGGCCGGGCGGGGTTTCGACGCCCGGATCGCGGTGGAGCACGACGCGCCCCTCACGGATTCCGCCTGCGTGTACTGCGGGAACTGCATCGAGGTGTGCCCGACGGGGGCCCTGTCCTTCAAGTCCGAGTTCGACATGCGGGCGGCGGGTACGTGGAACGAGACCGAGCAGACCGAGACGACGACCGTGTGCGCGTACTGCGGAGTGGGCTGCAACCTCACGCTCCACGTGCAGGACAATGAAATCGTGAAGGTCACCTCGCCGCACGACAACCCGGTGACCCACGGCAACCTCTGCATCAAGGGCCGCTTCGGCTACCAGCACGTACAGAACCGGGACTGAGACACGACATGGGACGAGTCACGGAACGACGCAAGGTGATCCGCATCCGGGACGGGGCGATCTCCACCCGCCCGGACACGCTCGTCGCCGAGGAACCGCTGGAGATCCGGCTGAACGGCAAGGCGCTCGCGATCACCATGCGCACCCCGGGTGACGACTTCGCGCTCGCCGCCGGGTTCCTGGTGAGCGAGGGGGTGCTCGGCGAGGCGGGCGACCTGCAGAACATCGTCTACTGCGCGGGCGCCACGGCGGACGGCTCGAACACCTACAACGTGGTGGACGTGAGGACCGCGCCGGGCGTCACCCTGCCCGACATCACCCTCGAACGGAACGTCTACACGACCTCGTCCTGCGGCCTGTGCGGCAAGGCGAGCCTGGACGCGGTGCGCACGACGGCCCGCTGGCCGATAGCCGACACTCCCCCGGTCCGGGTCGGGCCCGACCTGCTCGCGAGCCTCCCCGACCGGCTGCGCGCGGCCCAGCGGGTCTTCGACCGGACCGGGGGTCTGCACGCGGCGGCCCTGTTCACCGAGGACGGCGAGCTGCTGGACATCCGGGAGGACGTGGGCCGGCACAACGCGGTCGACAAGCTGGTCGGGCGTGCCCTGCAGAACGGCGACCTGCCCCTGTCCCGCACGATCCTGCTGGTCTCGGGGCGGGCCAGCTTCGAGCTCGCCCAGAAGGCGGTCATGGCGGGCATCCCGGTCCTGGCGGCGGTCTCGGCGCCCTCGTCCCTCGCGGTGGACCTCGCCGCGGAGACGGGGCTGACGCTGGTGGGCTTCCTGCGGGGCAGCTCCATGAACGTGTACGCGGGCGAACACCGGCTGGCCCTGCGGACCGCGGCCGCCCAGGCCTGACAGGCTCCCCGCGACACGGCGGCGGGGCCCCGATCGGCGGGGAGCGCCCCCTGCGCCGGGTTGGGGCCCCGTCGTGCAGTTCCCCGTGGCTGCTGGGGGGACGCTTGCTCAGAGGGAAAGCAGTACTCCATCCGTGATGTGACACGTGCACGGTTCTTGTGATGCGTGCGATAGCCCAACTAACGTCTGTGATGCGCACTTTGGACGTGGGATGTCCGAATGTTCAGATGCCTGGACGCATGACCAGACGATGAAGGGCGGGCCGCACCATGCCGTCAAGAGTTCGCGCACGTCTCAGAGCTGCCCTCGTCGCGGCCGTCGCCCTCACGGCGACGGCCGCGACCTTAGGTCCGGCGCAGTCCCAACCCACCACCCGGACACCGCTGTTCGAGCAGCAGATCCTCTTCAGGGCCGACCAGGACCCCGGCTACGCCTGCTTCCGCATCCCGGCGATCACGAAGACCAAGGACGGCACCCTGCTGGCCTTCGCCGAGGGGCGGGTACTCAACTGCGGCGATGCCGCCGACATCGACCTCGTGCTCAAGCGGTCGACCGACGGGGGCCGCACCTGGGGCCCGCTCCAGGTCGTCAACGACGGCGCCGGCGACACCCACGGCAACCCCGCGCCGATCGTGGACCGCGAGACCGGGCGCATCCTGCTGGCGGAGACGTACAACACGGGCCGTACGGACAGCGGCAGTTGCTCCGTACCGTGTGATCGTTCGCCCTATCTGCAGTACAGCGACGACGACGGCAAGACCTGGTCCAAGCCGCGCGATCTGAGCGACCAGATACTGCCGGCGGACTGGAACTCCTGGTACGCCACCGGCCCCGTGCACGGCATCCAGCTCAGCAAGGGCAAGCACGCCGGGCGTCTCGTCTTCGGCGTCAACACCGAGACCTGGAACGGCAGTCGGGTCAGCGCCAACCACGCCGCCCTCATCGTCAGCGACGACGGCGGCGACACCTGGCGGGCCGGCGCCATCGACTCCTGGCCCATCGCCGCCGACGACGGCACCTTCCGGCAGAAGCCGTCCGAGGTGACCCTCAGCGAGCGCGCGGACGGCACGATCATCATCAGCGGACGCGAGCAGGACGGCTCCGACCTCGGCCACCGCTCCCAGACGTTCAGCCGCGACGGCGGCGACACCTTCACCGGGCCCTTCCGCGGCCTGCCGGACCTGTACACGCCGCAGGTCCAGGCCGCCACGCTCCGCCTGGGCAACCGCATGCTGCTGTCCGCGCCCGCCGACCCCGACCGCCGGCGGACCATGATGGTCCGGTCCTCCTACGACGGCGGCACCACCTGGGAAGGCGTGGACCGCGGCAAGGTCGTCACCTCGGACTGGTCGGGCTACTCCGACATGGTGGACATCGACGCGTCCACGGTGGGCCTGATGTACGAGGCCGGCACCGTGGACGCACGCGACGAGATCCGCTTCGCCCGGTTCGACGAGGACTGGCTCGGCCCGCGCCGCGCCCCCGACCCGACCACCCCCGACCTCGCTCCGGGCGCTCCCCGCGCGACCGTCCTCGGCGGCGCGAGGACGACGGACGGTGTGTTCGGCAAGGCTGTCGAATTCGACGGCACGGACGACGCCGTACGTCTGCCGTACCGCTCCCGACTCCCGCTCGGGACAGGGGACTTCACGGCCTCGCTGTTCTTCCGGTATTCGGCCACCAGTGGCGAGCAGCCCTTCCTGTGGATGGGCGGCATCGGCACCACCCAGCCCCAGATCTGGCTGCGCGGCGAGCCCGACAACGACCGGGTGCGCGCCCTGATCACCACACGGGAGGGATTCCGGACCGTGCGCACCGCGTCCGTGTGGTTCAACGGCGCCCACAACGACGACCAGTGGCACCACCTCGCCCTGCGGCGGGGCGGCGGACAGCTGACGCTCTTCCTCGACGGTACGGCGATCAGCACCGCGGACGTGGCCGGCTCGGTCAGCCGCAACTCGCCGTTCGGTGTGCACGTCGGCCAGCGCATGGACAGCCGGGCCTTCCTCACCGGCGCGATCGACGACGTCCATGTGTGGAACCGGGCGCTCGGCGACTCCGAGATCCAGGCCGCACGCAAGAAGACCGGAACCACCTCAGGCACCGTCCTGTGGCTGCCCATGGACCAGGTGCGCTGAGGCCACTAACGTCCCTGAAGTGCCCGACGACACACGAGCACGGCAGCGCACGGGAACCGGCCTCGGACTCCTGCTGGTCCTGGTTCTCGCGGCAGTGCTGCTCACCGCCCTCCCGGACGACGGCGAACGGGAGGGCGGTGGCGCGTGTACACCGCACTCCGTCGCGTCCTGGTCGGCCGACAAGGACCTGAACGCGGAGTTCGTCCGCTACGGCGACGATCCCTCCCGCGGCGACGACTGGACCGGCGGCGACGGGACGCACTCCGTCCGGCTGCCGGACGGGCGGCTGCTGTGGCTGTTCTCGGACACCTATCTCGGCCAGGTGTACGCCCCGCCCAATCCGTTCGGCGAGTCCTTCACCTGGCGGGACACGACCGCTCCCCTGGTCCGCAACTCGGCGGTCGTCATGCGCGACGGACGCCTGGAGCGCACCCTGCCCACCCCGCTCTTCCCCGACCCCGGCCCGGGCCAGTGGCGCTGGCCGGTCGCGGCCCGCGTCGAGCCCCGCTCCCCCGGCTCGTCCGACCAGGTCCTGCGGGTGCTGCTGTGGGTGCGTACGGCCGGGCAGCCGCCCTGGATCTTCGGGGTGCCGACCGCCACCGAGGTCGCCACGCTCTCGCTGCCCGATCTGCGGGTCGAGTCGGTGGTGAAGGTCTTCGACCAGCAGCTGGTGCCGGCCCCCTCCCGGCGGGTCCTGTTCGGGACGACGCTGGTCGAGGAGGGCGGCTGGACGTACGTCTTCGGCGGTGACGACGGTCAGGCCGCGTCCCGGCCCGCCTCGCACGCGTACGTCGCACGCGTGCGGGAGGGCAGGCTGGCGGAGCCGGGCGCCTGGCAGTACTGGAACGGCTCGGCGTGGGCGGGTGGAGCGGATGCCCGGCCGCGCGCGGTGCTCGGGGACGGGCAGCGCACGGGGGTGGGCAGTGCGTTCTCGGTGGCGCGGGTGCGGGGGACGTACGTCCTGTTCACGATGGCCGCGGGGACCGAGGGGCTGACGACCGTCACGTCGTACTGGGCCTGCTCCCCCACCGGCCCGTGGCACGGGCCGACGAGGGACTTCAGCCCGTCGCTGCCGCAGGGCGGCGGCCAGGTCGCCGCGTACAACCCGCAGACGCACCCCGAGCTGAGCGACGACGGGCGGCTCGTGCTGAGCTATGACGTCAACTGGCTGGAGACGGGCGGTGCCGCGGCGCAGCTCAACCGGAACGTGTCCCTGTACCGACCGCGGTTCGTGGCTCTGAAGGTGGCGCCGACGCGGTGACCGGCTCCGGGGTGTCGATCTCGGCGTCGTCGATCTGGGCGTTGTCGACCTCGTTGTTGTCGACCTCGGCGTCGTGGGCGCGGCGCTTGGCGATGACCGCGCACACCATCAGCTGCATCTGGTGGAAGAGCATCAGCGGCAGCACGGCCAGCGAGGCGTGCGCGCCGAACAGGACGCTCGCCATGGGCAGCCCGGCCGCGAGGGACTTCTTGGACCCCGCGAACTGGATCGCGATGCGGTCCGCGCGGTCGAAGCGCAGCGCCTTGGCGCCGTACCAGGTCAGGGCGAGCATCACGGCCAGCAGCACCGCCTCCACGGCGAGCAGTCCGCCCAGCCGGATCGGGCTCACCTGGCCCCAGATGCCCTGGACCATGCCCGCGCTGAACGCGGTGTAGACGACCAGCAGGATCGAGCCGCGGTCGACAAGCCCGAGGACCTTCTTGTGCCGGGTGACGAAGCCGCCGATCCAGCGGCGCAGCAACTGCCCGGCGACGAACGGCACCAGCAGCTGCAGCACGATCTTGACCACCGAGTCGGCGGAGAACCCGCCGGCGCTGCCGCCGAGCACGGCCGCCGCGAGGAGCGGGGTGATGACGATGCCGACGAGCGAGGAGAAGGAGCCCGCGCAGATCGCCGCGGGCACGTTGCCGCGCGCCATCGACGTGAAGGCGATCGACGACTGGATGGTCGACGGGACGAGGGTGAGGAAGAGCAGACCCTGGTAGAGCGGGTGCGTCAGGAACACCGGGACGAGCCCGCGGGCGGCCAGGCCCAGCAGCGGGAACATGACGAAGGTGCAGGCCAGGACGGTGACATGGAGTCGCCAGTGCTTCAGCCCGTCCAGCGCCTCACGGGTCGACAGCCGGGCGCCGTAGAGGAAGAAGAGGAAGGCGATCGCGGCCGTGGAGGCACCGGACGCCACGTCGGAGGCCGTCCCGCGGGCCGGGAAGAGGGCCGCGAGGCCGACGGTTCCCAGCAGCAGCAGGATGTACGGGTCGATCGGCATCCAACGCGGCCATTGCAGGCGTTTCACTGTGCTCCACTACTTCGCTGTCGCTTCGCCGAACCTGAGGTTCCGGGCACGGACGTGCCCTTTCCATCGTCCTCCGACGATCAGCGATCGGGAATCCGGCATACCACTCTGACTGTCATCACGTCTCGCGATAACAGTGGCTACCCTGGAGGCGTGTACGACCCCTCTCATCTGCGTACGTTCCTCGCGGTGGCCCAGACGCTGAGTTTCACGCAGGCCGCCCGCCGGCTCGGCCTGCGCCAGTCGACCGTCAGCCAGCATGTACGGCGCCTGGAGGACGCGACCGGGCGGCAGCTGTTCACCCGTGACACCCACTCGGTGGAACTGACCGAGGACGGCGAGGCGATGCTCGGCTTCGCCCGCCGGATCCTGGAGGTGCATGACCAGGCGACGGCGTTCTTCACCGGCACCCGGCTGCGCGGCCGGCTCCGCTTCGGCGCGTCCGAGGACTTCGTCCTGACCCGGCTGCCGGAGATCCTGGAGGGCTTCCGGTACGACCATCCCGAGGTCGACCTGGAGCTGACGGTCGAGCTCTCCGGCACCCTGCACGAGCAGTTGGCCGCCGGGAAACTCGACCTGGTGCTCGCGAAACGGCGTCCCGAGGATCCGCGGGGCGAACTGGTCTGGCACGACCGGCTGGTGTGGATCGGGGCGGAGAGGCTCCGCCTTGAGCCGGATCGTCCCGTGCCGTTGATTGTCTATCCGCCGCCGGGGATCACCAGGGCGCTGGCCCTGGAGGCGCTGGAGCGGCAGGGGCGGGAGTGGCGGATCGCGTGTACGAGCGGCAGCCTCAACGGCCTGATCGCGGCCGCCCGCGCCGGGCTCGGCGTGATGGCCCACTCACAGGGCCTGATCCCGCCGGGGCTGGTCCGGGTCCCCGATCGGTTCGGGCTTCCGGAGCTGGGCCGGGTCGATTTCGTGCTCGTCCACGGCCACCGCCGCACGGCCGCGAAGGGCGCTGCCGGTGCGTTGGCGGCGGCGATTTTGGCGGGTGGGGATCGGTTGCACCGGCGTTGAGCGCTGCGCGGGTAGGGCCGTGTTCGGCTGCAGCGCCGTCGTGGCTGGTCGCGCCCACGCGGCGGAGCCGCATGTTGAGCACAGCCCCGCGCCCCTGACGGGGCGCTCAGCGCGTCGAGCGTTGATACGTCAACTGCTTCACCCTCCGCAGGAACACCGACGACTCCACGTGCTGGACCCCCTCAGCGGCCCGAGCGGTCCGCTGAGGTACGTGTACAGGTCCGCGCCGTTGCGTACCACCGCGGTCGCGATGATGTTGCAGGGGCCCGCCGTGGCGGCGGCGTGGGCGATCTCGTCGTGGGCGGCGAGGGCCTCGCCGACGGAGGTCAGGGCGGCGGGGGCGGCGGTGATCCACAGGAGGGCGGCGAACGGGGGAGGCGGCGCATGCCCTGGCGGGCGGTGGCGCCGGTGCTCGCGCTGGTCAGGAGGCCGTCCGCGGAGAAGTCCGGAGTGACGGATTCGGCCACGCGGGCGCTGACAGAGGAGACGACGGCACGCCGGGGATGACAGGATCAACAGGGCCCGAACCGGGTAATCGGGTCGTACAGATTCGGTGGAGATTACGGGCCCGAAACTTACTCAACCGTCAGTTTTCTGTCCGACCCTTCCCCATGTGAGCGCATTTTCCGGCCCTGACCAGTGCGTACCCGAGCGTCCGTCGGTTTCCGGCCCCCTCCCGTCCGAAAGGCGGGTGGGGTAGCTTTCACGGCGCTGAGCGGAGCGTCTGCCGAGGCATTCGGAGCGGGGAGCGGGGTTTGCGCGAGTTCACCAACCCTCCGTTGGCGTTGGCGCCGCCGGTGGGCGGCCTGGCCGACGTCGTGTTCGAGCATGCCCAGGATGACCCGCTCTATGTCGCCCTCGGACGCAAGGACGAGGGCGGGCAGTGGCGGGACGTCACCTCGGCCGAGTTCCGGGACGAGGTGCTCGCCCTGGCCAAGGGCCTGCTCGCCCGGGGCATCCGGTTCGGTGACCGGGTCGCGATCATGTCCCGCACCCGGTACGAGTGGACGCTCTTCGACTACGCGCTGTGGACCATCGGCGCCCAGGTCGTGCCGATCTACCCCACCTCCTCGGCCGAGCAGTGCTTCTGGATGCTGTACGACGCCGAGGTGTCGGCGGCGGTCGTCGAGCACGAGGACCACGCGATGACCATCGCCACGGTCATCGACCGGCTGCCCCGGCTGCACCAGCTGTGGCAGCTGGACTCGGGCGCCGTGCAGGAGCTGTACGACGCCGGCGCCCACCTCGACGACGACGTGGTCCACCGTCACCGGCAGGCGGTCACCCCCGACTCCGTCGCGACGATCATCTACACGTCGGGGACGACGGGGCGCCCCAAGGGCTGTGTCATCTCGCACGGCAACTTCATGTACGAGTCGGACACCGTCATCGAGCGCTGGGAGCCGGTGTTCCACTCCAAGAAGGGCGACGAGGCGGCGACCCTGCTGTTCCTGCCGCTCGCGCACGTCTTCGGGCGGATGGTGCAGGTCGCCGCGATCCGCGGCCGGGTCCGCTTCGGCCACCAGCCGCAGATGAACGCCGCCGCGCTGCTGCCGGACCTGGCCGCGTTCAAGCCGACGTTCTTCCTCGCCGTGCCGTACATCTTCGAGAAGGTCTTCAACGCCGCCCGCCGCAAGGCCGAGAAGGAGGGCAGGTCGGGCGCCTTCGAGAAGGCCGTCGAGGTCGCCGTGAAGTACGCGGACGCCGTGGAGTCCAAGGCGTGGGGCATCGGCCCCGGCCCCTCGGCGGGGCTGCGCATGCAGCACCAGCTCTTCGACAAGCTCGTCTACTCCAAGATGCGGGCCGCGATGGGCGGCCGGATCAAGCAGGCGATGACGGGCGGTTCGGCGATGGACCGGCGCCTCGGCCTGTTCTTCGCGGGCGCCGGCGTCCATGTCTACGAGGGCTACGGCCTCACCGAGTCGACGGCGGCCGCGACCGCCAACCCGCCCTATCGCACCCGCTACGGCACCGTCGGGCAGCCCATCCCGGGTATGACCGTGCACATCGCGGACGACGGCGAGATCTGGCTGCACGGCGCCAACATCTTCCAGGGCTACCTCAACAACCAGAAGGCCACCGACGCGTCCCTGCACGACGGCTGGCTGGCCACCGGTGACCTGGGCTCCCTCGACGAGGACGGCTACCTCACCATCACCGGCCGCAAGAAGGAGATCCTGGTCACCTCCGGCGGCAAGAGCGTCTCGCCGGGCGTGCTGGAGGAGCGCGTCCGGGACCACCCGCTGGTCGCCCAGTGCATCGTCGTCGGCAACGACCGCCCGTACATCGCGGCCCTGGTCACCCTCGACCAGGAGGCCGTCGAACACTGGCTGATGATGCGCGACAAGCCCCAGATGACACCGGCCCAGCTGGTCCGTGACGCGGATCTGGAGACCGAGGTGCGGCGCGCGGTGGTCGCCGCCAACACCCTTGTCTCGCAGGCCGAGTCGATCCGCACGTTCCGTATCCTCGCCCAGCCGTTCACCGAGGAGCACGGCCTGCTCACGCCCTCGCTGAAGCTGAAGCGCAAGGCGATCGAGAACGCGTACTCGGGCGAGGTGGAGGCGCTGTACAGGGCGTGAGGTGCGTGAGGTCGCTTCCGGTGGCATCGTTTCCGGAGAATTCGTTTCCCGCGGATTCTCCGGTCAGGAATGCATCGCGGCCCGTGATCGTTGACGATGGGCGTACCACCTGACGACAACCGTAAGGATCACAGGCTCGTGAGCAGCAAGGTCCCCCCGATCATCCTCAACAACGGCGTCGAGATGCCCCAGCTGGGCTTCGGCGTCTGGCAGGTGCCGGACGACGAGGCGGAGCAGGCGGTCACCACGGCGCTGGAGGCCGGGTACCGCAGCATCGACACAGCGGCGATCTACGGCAACGAAGAGGGCACCGGCAAGGCCATCGCGTCCGCCGGCGTCCCGCGCGAGGACATCTTCGTCACCACCAAGCTCTGGAACGGCGACCAGGGGTACGACGCCACACTGCGTGCCTTCGACGTCTCGCTGGAGAAGCTGGGCCTGGAGTACGTCGACCTGTACCTCATCCACTGGCCGCTGCCGGCCCGGGACACCTACGTCGACACGTACAAGGCCTTCGAGAAGCTCCTCTCCGACGGCCGGGTGCGTGCGATCGGTGTCTCCAACTTCCTTCCGGAGCACCTTGAGCGGCTCGTCGCCGAGACGTCGGTGATCCCGGCGGTCAACCAGATCGAGCTGCACCCGCACCTGCAGCAGCACGCCTCCCGCGACTACCACGCCGAGCAGGGCATCGCCACCGAGGCCTGGTCGCCGCTCGGCCAGGGCAAGGGGCTGCTGGAGGTCCCGGCGATCGTCGCCATCGCCCAGAAGCACGGCCGCACCCCCGCCCAGATCGTGCTGCGCTGGCATCTGCAGCTGGGCAACGTCGTGATCCCGAAGTCCGTGACGCCGTCGCGGATCAAGGAGAACATCGAGGTCTTCGACTTCAGCCTGGACGACGAGGACCTCGCGGCGATCAGCGCGCTCAACGAGGACCGGCGGATCGGCCCGGACCCGGCCACGTTCGACGTCGCCTGACACCCGCCTCGGTACGACCGTCCGCCCGCCGCTCGGCTGCCCGAGCGGCGGGCGGACGCGTACGGGCCGCTGCCTCGCCGCGTGAGGCGTCAGTCGCCGCCCACGGCCGCAGGCTCCGCGAACGGCGTCAGTCGCCGCGTACGTCGGTGTGGACGACCTCGAACTCCTCCAGCCCGGTCACGGTCACATGCGCCTTGGCCGCACCCTCGTGCCGGGCCGCAGCCTGGCCCGCGCGGGACGCCGCCAGGGACGCCTGGTCGACGAAGAGCACTCCGACCATCCCGCGCCCCCGTTCCCGGTCCACCAGCAAAGACGCCCGCGCCAGCCCCGGGAGGGTCTCGAACCTGGGGAGCACCGACGCCCGGAAGGTGTCGGCGAGCAGGTCGGTGTCCCTGGGGTCGAACTCCAGCCTGCTGACCCGCAGTCCGCCGCCCGCCGACGGCTGCCGGACCTGGTGGAAGACCAACGCCTCGTAGTTCTCGACGGCCAGTGTTCCGAGGAACGGGTCCAGCATCGCCGTCCGCCGCTCCCGCAGCACCTCGTCGCTGTTGCGCCGTGCCTCCTCCGTCTCCCACCAACTCGCCGCGAGCAGTTTTCCGAGCGTCCGGTCCACGAAGACACTCCCGCCGCGGTACCCCGGACGGTCCTCCAGCAGGTCCCGCCCCTCGGTGTTCAGTGCTCTGATGGCCGTGTCGATCTTCGTGGGATCGCCGGTCGTGTAGATGGCGCGTACGAACATGACACCTCCAGAAACCGGGCCAAGGTCCGACATCTCCGACACGACCAGTCTTCTACCGGGGTCATCGCGCCGCAATCAGCACCGAACGCAGGTAAGGAAACTTGCCTAACAGAAGGGCTTCATGTGCGCATCCGAACACTGACCCTGACCGCGGCCTCCGGCGCCGCGCTGCTGGCCACCGCGCTGCTCCCCGCGAGCGCCTCCGGCACGCCACAACCGATACCGCCCCTGGAAGCTCCGGTCAGCGCGGCCGACCTGCTCGCGAAGGTGGCCTCCTGCGCGCAGATCTCGAACGGCAAGTACCGCACCGACGAGCGGGCCACGGCCGCCACGATCCCCGTGTGCGGCAAGCACGGCGCCGTCTTCTGGAAGGCCGACATGGACATCGACTGCGACGGCCAGCGCACCGACAGCTGCAACGAGGACACCGACCCCTGGTTCCAGCCCGCCACGTCGTTCCACCAGTCCGACGGCAAGCCGCTGCGGTCCGACACGCTGCCGTATGTCGTCGTCCCCGGCATCAGCGATACCTGGGACTACTCGAAGGCGGGCGTCAAGGGCGGCAGTGTGGTCGCCGTCATCCACGACGACCAGATCCTGTACGCCGTCGTAGGCGACACCGGCCCCAAGGGGATCATCGGCGAGGCCTCGTACGCCGCCGCCGAGGCCCTCGGCATCGATCCCGACCCGGCCACCGGCGGCACCGACTCCGGCGTGACGTACATCCTCTTCAAGGACTCCCAGGTCACGCCCATCGAGAGCCACGACGCGGCGGTGTCGCTGGGCGAGCGGCTGGCGAAGGAGTTCATCCAGGCCAACTGAGAGCCGTAGCACGTCAGTTGGGCTGCCCGATCGGCCGTACGACGACGGTGTTGACGTCGACGCCGTCGGGCTGCCGGATGGCCCACACGACCGAGTCGGCGATCTGGTCGGCGGTGAGCAGATGCCCCGGCGGCAGGCTGCCGTAGCTGTCCCAGAACGGTGTCTCCACACGGCCGGGCGCGATCAGGGTCACGCCGACGCCCCAATCGGTGACCTGCCGCCGGGTGTTCTCGGCAAGCCCGGTCACCGCCCACTTCGTCGCCCCGTAGATGTTGCCCGGCCCATGCACGAACCCGGCGACGCTGCCGACGAGGACGATCCGGCCGCGGGTCTCCTTGAGGGCGTCGATGGCGGCGCGGATGAGCAGGGCCGGGCCGAGGACGTTGGTCAGCACCATCTCGGTCCAGCCGGCCGGGTCGCCCTCGGCGACCGAGTCGTGGGTGGCGAAACCGGCGTTGGCGACGACGGTGTCCAGTCGGCCGAAGGCCTTGAGCGTCGTGTCGACGGCCGCCTGCACGTCGCCGTGCTCCGCCGCGTTCCCGACGATCGTCAACAGGCCGTCGGGCTCCCCGAGTTCCTCGGCGAAGCCGCGCAGCCGTGCCTCGCCGCGGCCGGTGACGGCGACCCGGTGGCCGGCGTCGAGGAGCTGCCGCGCGACGGCGGCGCCGATGCCGCTGCCGCCGCCGGTGATGAGTGCGACCGGAGAGTCGGTCATGGTTACCCCCTGTATGTGTCGAACAGGGGGGGAGTAGATCAGCTGGAGCGCTCTCGAAGTCAAGGGCGTTCGCAGGTGCTGATCGGCGTCACTTCGTCCGCACCGCCGTGTACACCGTCTGCGCCGCGAGGACGAACACGTCCGGCCGGTGGTGGACGCTCGCCTTGTCGTCCGGGTCGAGGAGCCGGTCCAGGGTCGCGCGGTCGTCGGCGTCGAGGTGGTCGGCGAGCCCGTCGCGGGTGTAGGTCAGGGAGTCGACGATGTACGCGCGGGCGCGGTCCGTGGTCGGCGCGGGCAGGTCGAGGAGGAAGGTGCGGGTGCCGGTGGGCCGCAGGCCGGCGGCGGTGAGCAGGGCGGGCCAGTCCTCGGTCTCGGCGACGGAGCCGGACAGATCGGCCCGCATCGCGGCGAACCGCTCCTCCTCCAGGGCGTCGAGGCGGGCCTGGAGCCCGGGCCGCCCGAAGCCGAGGTCACGCGGGAGGAAGCGGGCCGGCAGGCCGCCTTCCTGCAGGGCCAGCGTGCCGCCGTGCGTGAGGCGGGCGGCGAAGGCGGCGAGGGCGGCGCGCTGGTCGCCCAGGTGGTGCAGGCTGCGACTGGCCCACAACAGGTCGGCCGGGTACTCCAAGTCGTCCAGGACACCCGGCAGTTCACCGGCGAGGGTGCTGAAGCGATCGGCGACACCGAGCCGCTCGGCGCGGGACCGGGCCCGTTCGAGGAGCGGCTCGGAACCATCCACGGCGACGACGCGGGCGCCCGGGAAGGTGTCCGCGAGCAGGCAGGCGACGACGCCGGGCCCGCTGCCCGCGTCGACGATCAGCCCCGGCTCGGTCTGCCGCTTGGCGAGCCAGGCCATGGCGTGCTCGAACAGGGGCGTGAAAAGCTCCGCCTGCGCCTCCAGGTGCGGAGCCATCTCGCTCCAGTCGATGTCGGTGTGGTCGTGGTGATGGTGACCGGCCTGGTGGTGTCCGTCGTGGTTTCCGTGGTCGTGCGCCATGCTCGCCAGCCTCTCCTTCGGATGGGGCCAGCGTGCGCCGACGCACCGGCGCGGGGCCACTGTCGTTGCCGTAACGGCAAAACGACAGCAAAAAAATGGGATGCGGGCACTGAGGCCCGTCACCCACGATGGCCCGATGGACGACGAGATGGTGGAGCGCTTCCTCGAGGACGGTTTCGTGAAGATCGAGGGCGCCTTCCCGCCACGCGTCGCCGAGCACTGCGCCCGGCTGCTGTGGCGGGAGACGGGATACGACCCCGAGGACCCGGGCTCCTGGAAGGACCCCGTGCACTGGGTGTACGACATGGCGCAGGGCCCGTTCGCGGCCGCCGTCAACACCCCTGTGCTGCACGAGGCCTTCGATGTGCTGGTGGGTGAGGACCGCTGGCAGTCGCGCTACTCGCTGGGCAGCTTCCCGCTGCGCTTCCCGCACGAGGAGGAACCGAACGACGCGGGCTGGCACATCGAGGGGAGCTACGCGCCCGACGGCGCCGAGCACCCGCACACCAACCTGCGCTCGAAGGACCGCGCGCTGCTCATGCTGTTCCTGTTCAGCGAGGTCACCGAGGCCGACGCCCCGACCCGCATCCGGGTCGGCTCACATCTGGACGTACCGCAGGTCCTGGCACGGTACGGCGAGACCGGCGCCTCCTTCCTGGAGCTGGGCCCGAAGGTGGCCGAGGCCTCGGCCCACCGCCCCCTCGCCCACGCCACCGGCGCCCCCGGCGACGTCTACCTCTGCCACCCCTTCCTGGTCCACGCGGCCCAGCCCCACCACGGCACCCGCCCACGCTTCATGGCGCAGCCGCCACTGCACCCGTCGGTGCCGTTGGAGCTGGAGCGGGCCGACGGCAACTATTCAGCGGTGGAGTTCGCCATCCGCCGGGGCCTGGCCAGAGAAAACTGACCAACCCCGGCGGACTACACGCCCTGAAGGGGCGCGGGGCTGCATCTATTTGCGGCTCCGCCGCGCGGGCGCGACCAGCCACAACGGACCAGCAGTCGCAGTCATCGCACTACGACAACGGCGGGTACGCGTTCTGCATCAACTGCTGGAACTGCGCCGAGAACCAGTGCCCGGACAGCGGAGCGTCCGGCAGCGACCCGGACATGTTGTTCCCGTTGCGCGGATTACCCGTATAGGTCGGGTCGCACATCCGGTCGAAGCCCTTGCCCTCGTCGTTCGGTATCTCCTGGCTGGCCCCGTCGGACTCACCCGGCGGCTTGATCCACACGTACGCGTCGATCCCGGCCGCCGGATTGGCCTGCGGCCGCTCGCCGATCCCGGCACCGGACTGGTTGCACCAGTTGCCGACGTGGATACGACGGTCGTAGCGGCCACCATTGATGTAGGTGTCGACGTCGGTGGTCGCCCCCGGGCCCGCAGGCCGCGCGCTGCCACCCCAGCCGTTCCGCGACGTGTCGATCAGCATGCCGATCCCGGAGTTGAACCCGGTGGTGACCAGCTGGTTGCGGAAACCCTGCGCGAAGGACAGCTCGTCGACGTACCGGTTCCAGTCGACCCACTTCGACTCGCGGACCGACTTGCCGCCCACGGAGTCGTTGACGGTGAAGTTGTTCTCCTTCAGGGCGCTGTAGTTGGCCGTGTTGGCGATGAAGCCGTGCACGTCGTTCACGGTGGCGCCCTCGGAGGTGGCGGCCTCCTTCATCACGGTGGCGCTGGCGGCGAAGTTGTCGTCCCAGCCGATCCAGCCGTGGTGGCCGGCGTCGATGTAGTTGTAGACGTTGGCCGCGTCGCCCAGCTTGTTGAGGGCGTAGCCGACGCCCTTCTGGTAGTTGCCGTTGGCCTTCATCACGTCGCACTGCGGGGTGGCCGTGGGCCGGCTGCCGGTGTTGGTGACGAGGTTCGGCAGCGAGTCGATCTCGATGGTGGTGACGATCCGCAGCGCGGCGTACTTCGGGTCGGCGAGGATCGCGGCGATCGGGTCGATGTACTCGGTCTTGTAGCGGCCGAGCTCCGTCGGGCCGAGTTCGCCGTTGGAGGCGAGGGCGGCGCAGTCCCGTCCCGGCAGGTTGTAGATGACCAGCTGCACGACGAGCTCGTCGGAGCCCTTCTGGGTCAGGGCCTCGTCGAGGTGGTCGCGCAGCCCCATGCCGCCGCCCACGCCGTTGATGGCGGCGATGCGGTCCAGCCACACACCGGTCGGCTGGTTCGCGACCCGGCTGCCGCCCGGCTCGGCGGCGGCCTTCGCGGACCACTCCGGGTTCACGTACACCTTGGCGCCGGAGTAGGGGTTGTCGACCTTGGGACCGGTCGGGTCGGGGTCCGGCGGATCCGTGGGTCCGCCGCTGCCGTCGTCGACGTTGCAGGTCACGCCGTCGAGGGTGAAGGTCGCGGGGATCGCGTTGGTGCCGCTGTACGAGCCCTGGAAGCCGAAGCTGACCGAACCACCGGTCGACAGCGTTCCGTTGTACGTCTCGTTGGCGGCGGTGACGTCGGCACCGCTCTGGCTGATCCTGGCGTTCCAGCCGCTGGTGACCTTCTGGTTTCCGGCGTACGACCACTTCACCGACCAGTTCGACTTCGCGCTGCCCTGGTTGGTGACCGTCACGGCGGCGGTGAAGCCGGTGTCCCACTGGTTCTGCACCTTGTAGTCGACGGTGCAGGGCACGGCGGCCGTGCCGATGTCCTCGGGGCCGGCCGCGGCGAGCGCGGTCCCCGAGGCACCGGCGACCAGCGCCAGGGCGGCGAGCATCGCTGTTCTGGTACGACTCATGAGTGCGGGTTCCTTCTTGGTTGCGGGTGCTGACGGTCCGTCCGTGCAGGGCGCGCAAGAGGCAAGGAGGAGGTGCCGACGACGGCTAAAAGTACTGAACACGGGGGGTGTCGCATGAGCGACTCCTTGCAGATCCGGCACGCCGTGGCGGACGCGTCGACTGATGGAATCGCTCCCACTGGTGCTTTTGAAGCTAGCGCCAAGTGACGGTGAAGGACAGGGGAGTTGCTGACTTTCGCTCAACTGAACTCATCGAATCTTTTCGACTCTTCAAGCACCTTGACCCCTTGCACCCCCGTCCTCACTATGGGAGCGCTCCCACTGGTTCAAGCCTTGACTTCTCCGAGCCGCAAGGAGGAACCAGCACGTGCATCCCCCACGCAGACGCAGTGCCGTACGACGGTTGTGGACGGCCGTCGTCGCGGCCCTGGCGCTTCCCTTGACGATGCTGAGCACCGGATCGACTCCCGCTCAGGCGGCGGCGGTTCAGTGCAGTGTCGACTACAAGACCAATGACTGGGGCTCCGGCTTCACCGCGGATCTGACGATCACCAACCGCGGTACGGACGTCATCGACGGCTGGACGCTGACCTACAGCTACGCGGGCAACCAGAAGCTCGGCAACGGGTGGAACGGCACCTGGTCCCAGTCCGGCCAGTCGGTCACCGTGCAGAGCGCCGCCCACAACGCGCGGATCGCCGCCGGAGCCGCGGCCACCACCGGCGCGCAGTTCACCTACAGCGGCTCCAACGCCGCCCCCACGAACTTCGCGATCAACGGCACGTCCTGCACGGGCGCCCACCAACCCCCCATCACCGTGCTGACCAGCCCGGCGGCGGGCGCCGTCTACTCGCAGGGCGACGCGGTCCCGCTCGCGGCCACCGCCGCGGCCGCGGACAACGCCACGATCAGCAAGGTCGAGTTCTACGACAACACCACGCTGCTGGGCACGGACACGACGGCGCCGTACTCGCTCTCGGTCTCAAGTTTGACCGTGGGCAGTCATTCGCTCCTCGCGAAGGCGTACGACAGCCTGGGCGCGTCCGCGGAGTCCACGCCGGTCGGCGTCACGGTCGCCTCGGGTCCGGCCGTGGTGGCCTCGCAGACCCAACTCCCCGTCCAGCAGGGCAAGACGGCCTCGTACGACGTCAAGCTGTCGACCCAGCCGTCGGCGAACGTGACCGTCACGACCACCCGCGCGAGCGGCAACTCGGGGCTGTCGGTGACCGGTGGCGCCTCACTCACCTTCACCCCCTCGAACTGGAACACCGCCCAGAAGGTGACCATCACCGCCGCCGCCTCCGGAACGGGCGCGGCCACCTTCGAGTCGACGGCGGGCGGGCACGCGAAGGCCGCGGTCACGGCGACCCAGATCGCGGCGACGAAGGCGTACGACGCCCGCTTCCTGGAGCTGTACGGCAAGATCACCAACCCGGCGAACGGCTACTTCTCGCCCGAGGGCATCCCCTACCACTCGGTGGAGACGCTGATCGTCGAGGCGCCGGACCACGGTCACGAGACCACGTCGGAGGCCTACAGCTACCTTCTCTGGCTGCAAGCCATGTACGGCAAGGTCACGGGCGACTGGGCCAAGTTCAACGGGGCCTGGGAGATCATGGAGAAGTACATGATCCCGACCCACGCCGACCAGCCGACGAACTCCTTCTACAACGCCTCGAAGCCGGCGACGTACGCACCCGAGCTGGACACACCGAACGAGTACCCGGCGAAGCTCGACGGGTCGGTCTCGGTCGGCTCGGACCCGATCGCGGGTGAGCTGAAGAGCGCGTACGGCACGGACGACGTCTACGGCATGCACTGGCTCCAGGACGTCGACAACACCTACGGCTACGGCAACTCGCCGGGCAAGTGCGAGGCGGGCCCGACGGACACCGGGCCGTCGTACATCAACACCTTCCAGCGCGGCGCGCAGGAGTCGGTGTGGGAGACGGTGCCGCAGCCGACCTGCGACGCCTTCAAGTACGGCGGTACGAACGGGTACTTGGACCTGTTCACGGGTGACGCGTCGTACGCGAAGCAGTGGAAGTTCACCAACGCCCCGGACGCCGACGCGCGTGCGGTGCAGGCCGCGTACTGGGCCGACAAGTGGGCCGACGAGCAGGGCAAGGGCGGTGACATCTCCGCGACCGTGGCGAAGGCCGCGAAGATGGGCGACTACCTGCGCTACGCGATGTACGACAAGTACTTCAAGAAGGTGGGCAACTGCGTGGGGCCCGCCGCCTGTCCCGCCGGCACCGGCAAGGACGCCTCGCACTACCTGATGTCCTGGTACTACGCCTGGGGCGGCGCCACCGACACCTCGGCGGGCTGGGCCTGGCGTATCGGGTCCAGCCACGCGCACGGCGGCTACCAGAACCCGATGGCCGCGTACGCCCTGTCCAACTACGCCGACCTGAAGCCCAAGTCGGCGACGGGGCAGGCGGACTGGGCCAAGTCGCTTGAGCGGCAGGTCGAGTTCTATCGCTGGCTGCAGTCCAGCGAGGGCGCGATCGCGGGCGGTGCGACCAACAGCTGGGCGGGCCGGTACGCGACCCCGCCGGCCGGGAAGTCGACCTTCTACGGCATGTACTACGACCAGCAGCCCGTCTACCACGACCCGCCGTCCAACCAGTGGTTCGGCTTCCAGGCGTGGTCGATGGAGCGGGTGGCCGAGTACTACCAGCAGACGGGGAACGCGGCCGCGAAGGCCGTCCTCGACAAGTGGGTCGACTGGGCGCTGTCCCACACCACCATCAACCCGGACGGCACCTTCCGGTTCCCGTCCACGCTCCAGTGGTCGGGCCAGCCCGACACCTGGAACGCGTCAAGTCCGGGCGCGAACAACGGACTTCACGTCACCGTCGCCGACTACACCAACGACGTCGGCGTGGCGGCCGCGTACGCCAAGACCCTGACGTACTACGCCGACCGCTCCGGTGACACCGAGGCCGCGTCCACGGCCAAGGCGCTCCTCGACGGCATGTGGGACCACCACCAGGACGCCCTGGGCATCGCCGTCCCGGAGACCCGGGCGGATTACCTCCGGTTCGACGACAGCTTGTACGTCCCGAGCGGCTGGACCGGCACCATGCCGAACGGTGACGCGATCAACTCGTCGTCGACGTTCGACTCGATCCGGTCGTTCTACGAGGACGATCCGGCGTGGTCGAAGATCGAGGCGTATCTGGCAGGCGGTGCGGCGCCGTCGTTCACGTATCACCGGTTCTGGGCCCAGGCGGACATCGCGTTGGCCATGGGTTCGTACGCGGAGCTTCTCGAATAGTCCCCGCCGGGCGCTCCGCGGGTTTGGCCGTGTTCGGCTGCGGGCCCGTCGTGGCTGGTCGCGCAGTTCCCCGCGCCCCTAAGGGCGTGGCAGGTCACGGCGTTTCCTCGGAACCGCCTGAAAGGTTCCGCGTGCGTGGTCTCGTCACCTGACGGCGAGGCCGATCCGCCGGGCGGCCCTCTCCCGCACTGAGGGTCGCCCGGCTACTCTCGCGAGCGATAGCAAGCGCTTGCCATCCCTGGATTCCTCTCCCCTCCCCCCACATCCCGGAAAGGACCCTCCGTGCGAAGAACCCGCATCCTCACGGCGGTGCTGGCGCTGGCGGCCGGCCTGCTCGCGGGCAGCCCGCCCGCGCTGGCCGCCGACGCCTCGAAGAACGTGTCGATCAGCGCCGACACCTACACCTGGAAGAACGCCCGTATCGACGGCGGTGGGTTCGTCCCCGGCATCGTCTTCAACCGTGCCGAGAAGAACCTCGCCTACGCCCGTACCGACATCGGCGGCGCCTACCGCTGGCAGGAGTCGTCGAAGACCTGGACGCCGCTGCTGGACTCGGTGGGCTGGGACGACTGGGGGCACACGGGCGTGGTTAGCCTGGCATCCGACTCCGTGGACCCGGACAAGGTGTACGCGGCGGTCGGGACGTACACCAACAGCTGGGACCCGGGGAACGGCGCGGTCATGCGCTCCGCCGACCGGGGCGCGAGCTGGCAGAGGGCCGATCTGCCGTTCAAGCTGGGCGGCAACATGCCCGGCCGCGGCATGGGTGAGCGACTGGCGGTCGACCCGAACAGGAACAGCGTGCTGTATCTGGGGGCGCCCAGCGGCAAGGGGCTGTGGCGGTCCACGGACTCCGGGGTGACCTGGTCGCAGGTGGCGAACTTCCCCAACGTCGGGAACTACGTGCAGGATCCGAGCGACACCAGCGGGTACGCCAGCGACAACCAGGGCATCGTCTGGGTCACCTTCGACGAGTCCACCGGGACGTCCGGGAACGCGACGCAGACCATCTACGTCGGGGTCGCCGACAAGGACAACGCGGTCTATCGGTCGACGGACGCAGGCGCCTCCTGGTCGCGGGTCGCCGGGCAGCCGACGGGATACCTGGCCCACAAGGGCGTCCTGGACGCGGCGAACGGCTACCTCTATCTCGCCTACAGCGACAAGGGCGGGCCGTACGACGGCGGCAAGGGCCGGCTGTGGCGGTACGCGACGGCGAGCGGCACCTGGACGGACATCAGCCCGGTGGCGGAGGCCGACACCTACTACGGCTTCAGCGGCCTGGCCCTCGACCGGCAGCGGCCCGGCACGGTGATGGCGACGGCGTACAGCTCCTGGTGGCCGGACACGCAGATCTTCCGCTCGACGGACAGCGGCGGCAGCTGGACGAAGGCGTGGGACTACACGTCGTATCCCAACCGCGCCAACCGCTACACGATGGACGTCTCGTCGGCACCGTGGCTGACCTGGGGCGCCAACCCCTCCCCGCCCGAACAGACGCCGAAGCTGGGCTGGATGACGGAGGCGCTGGAGATCGACCCGTTCGACTCGAACCGGATGATGTACGGGACGGGTGCGACGATCTACGGCACCGAGGATCTGACGAAGTGGGACAGCGGGAGCCAGTTCACCATCAAGCCGATGGTGCGGGGCCTGGAGGAGACGGCCGTCAACGACCTCGCCTCGCCCCCGTCGGGCGCCCCGCTCCTGAGCGCCCTCGGCGACATCGGCGGCTTCCGGCACACCGACCTCACCAAGGTGCCGTCGATGATGTTCACGCAGCCGAACTTCACCACGACGACGAGCCTGGACTACGCCGAGTCCAACCCCAACACGGTGGTACGGGTCGGCAACCTCGACTCCGGCCCGCACATCGCGTTCTCGACGGACAACGGCGCCAACTGGTTCGCGGGGACCGACCCTTCGGGTGTGAGCGGTGGCGGTACGGTCGCGGCGGCGTCGGACGGCAGCCGGTTCGTGTGGAGCCCGGCCGGGACGGGTGTGCAGTACGCGACGGGCTTCGGTACGTCGTGGCAGGCGTCGAGCGGGATTCCGGCGGGCGCGACCGTGGAGTCCGACCGGGTCGACCCCAAGACCTTCTACGGCTTCAAGTCCGGGAAGTTCTACGTCAGTTCGGACGGCGGCGCGACCTTCACGGCGAGCTCCGCGAGTGGCCTGCCCAGCGGTGACAGCGTCCGGTTCAAGGCGCTGCCCGGGGTGAAGGGTGACGTGTGGCTGGCGGGCGGTGCGACGGACGGTGCGTACGGGTTGTGGCACTCGACGGACGGCGGCGCGAGCTTCACGAAGCTCTCGGGCGTCGAGCAGGCCGACACCATCGGCTTCGGCAAGGCGGCGACGGGAACGTCGTACCAGACCCTGTACACCAGCGCGAAGATCGGCGGCGTACGCGGCATCTTCCGCTCCACCGACAAGGGCGCGACCTGGACCCGCGTCAACGACGACGCCCACCAGTGGGGTTGGACGGGGGCGGCGATCACGGGTGACCCGCGGGTGTACGGGCGGGTGTACGTGGCGACGAACGGCCGCGGAGTCATCTACGGCGACACGTCGGACACGGGCGGCGGAGACGGCGGCGGCGAAACCGACCCCACACCGACCGGCGCCTGCGCGGTGACGTACAAGCTCACCAACCAGTGGTCGGGCGGCTTCCAGGCGGACGTCCAGCTGTCCAACACCGGCTCAAGTGCGTGGAACGGCTGGTCCCTTGACTGGTCCTTCACGGACGGGCAGCAGATCTCCCAGCTGTGGAACGCCGAGTACACGCAGTCGGGATCGGCGGTGACCGCGAAGAACGTGGGCTGGAACGGGAACGTGGCGGCCGGTGCGTCCGTGGGCTTCGGGTTCACGGGGAGTTGGTCGGGGGCGAACGGGAAGCCGACCGTGTTCAAGGTGGGTGAGCAGAGCTGCACGGTGGCGTGAGGACGAGGGTCCCGTAGGACGGGCGGCGGCGCTCCGAGCGGGCGACCGCCGCCTGTGGGATGTCAGAATGCGGGCGGCACACCCGGGTCTTGGCGCCGGGTGTGCGGGTCGTCCGGCTCCGGCGGCTGCCGCCGGAACGGAAGGCTGTCGCGGATCTGGTCGGGGCGCGACCAGACGCGGTAGTCGGCCGGCCTTACCTCACGCCTCGCGGGTTCGGCGCGATGGAACTCCTCGACTCTGAAGTCACCGACGAACACAAGGTCTTCCAGCATGCGCTCCGACTGCTCGGGGCCGAGGTGCTCAGCCGCTCCCTCCGCGCCCCAGCGCAGCAGGTGCTCGGCGGCTCGGGCCAGCCCGTCGGCGGAGGCTCCCGGGAAGGCCAGCGCCAACGATGCCCGGACGATCTCCACGGCGTCCTCGGAACGCACGGTCACCGCCGCCTTTCACATACGATGCAGTGGCCCACGCGCGCTGTCACCGCCAGGGTGAGACGCGCCGTCCCCTGCGCCTGCCGCAGGCCCTCATGGCGGTCGACATGAGCGTACTGCTGGGTGGAGAGCATGTCCCTGATGAAGACCTCCCAGTGGTCCTGGGCCCGGTCCCAGTCGTTGCGGTGCGCGATCCGCACCCACACGTCGACGAAGTACTGCTGAGGGACGGAGCCGTGGAAATACGGCCGCAGGTCGTCGATCCGCCCCGGAGGTTTCAGCCGCTGCCCCAGGGTGCGCTGCCGGAACAGTGTCTCGGTGGAGATCGACTTGGCACTGCTGATCCGCGTGGCGATCACATGTCCGGCGACCCCACCGATGATGGCGGGGACCAGGAGCCAGCCGATGAGGGACGAAGCCCACAGGGAGAATCGCTCGGGAGGTTCGATGAGGGTGAAGGCCTTGTAGACCTCGCTGGGTGACGTGGACCGGGCGGCATAGACGTAGAGCACCGCCGCACCGCCGAGCAGGGGTGTCCCCCAGTCGATCAGCCACTGGGTGATGCCCTTCAATGCCTTCCGTGAACGCCAGATCCGCCGGAACCGCCGGTAGGTACCGGGTTTCGCAGGCGCCAGTTTCAGATCCGGTGGAACCGGGATGGGCCCAGTAGGCAAGGAGTCCCCCGTACGCACGCGCGAACAACGGCGCGCCCCACCGGAGCCGGCTTCGTTCGGCAGAACACGCGAAGGCTGATTCTGCATCACATATCACGCGGACATCCACCTGTTCCGGACAACAGGCCATGCTGAACACCGAGTTCGTGGGTGGTGGGTGCGTGCTCCGATCCGCACGCACCCACCATGGCTCACGGCGTGTAGACCGTCGGCCGGGGTGCCGTGCCCATGCCGTTGCCGATGAAGAAGCTCGGGTGCGGCGGCTGGTTGTATGCCGTGTTCTGCCAGGCGAGGCCCGTGCGGTACATCGTGTCGTGGAGGAGGGTCGTGATCTTGGTGGTGGTTTCGGTGGGGGTCGAGTAGATGCGCAGGGCGGTGTTGCCCGAGGTGCGCCAGATGACCTCCTCGCGCCAGTCGCCGAGGATGTCGCCGGACAGGACGGGCGTGGCCTTCGTGCCGTTGTTGGAGGAGACACCTGAGCCGGTCAGGAGGCGGGTGTCGGAGGATGTGCCGTACTTGTCGATGCGGGTGCCGTCGAGGAGTTCGCGGACGGTGTCGCCGTCCCACCAGGACAGGAAGTTGACGGAGGACGGCTCGCGGCCCTTGGTGGCGCCGGCCTCGTCACGGATCGAGGTGTCGGAGGCGGACCACACCTCGGCACCGTCGTTGCCCGCCCAGATGTCGCCGGCGACTCCGCGGCCGTTGTCGCAGCAGGCGGCGAGGGACCAGTTCACGGTGCCGTTCGCCGGGTTGATGTACACCTCGGCCGGCTGGGACGTGGACTCCGAGACCTTGAAGTACTCCAGGCCCCCACGCGCGGGGTCGAGGTCGCCCAGGTGCTGGGCGTCGCCATGGCCCGTCTTCGTGGTCCACAGGCCGTTGCCGTTGTCGTCGACGGCCATCGAGCCGTAGACGATCTCGTCCTTGCCGTCCCCGTCGACGTCCCCGACGGACAGGCTGTGCGAGCCCTGGCCGTCGAATCCCTTGCCGGTGTTGGTGGAGGAGTTGGTGTCGAAGGTCCAGCGGCGCGTGAAGCTGCCGCCTCGCCAGTCCCAGGCCGCGATGACCGTACGGGTGTAGTAGCCGCGGGCCATGATGAGAGAGGGGCGTGAGCCGTCCAAGTAGGCGGTTCCGGCGAGGAATCGGTCGACCCGGTTGCCGTAGGAGTCGCCCCACGACGCGACCGAGCCGCGAGCCGGGACGTAGTCCACCGACTGCATCGCCTTGCCGGTCTGGCCGTTGAACATGGTCAGGAACTCGGGGCCGGACAGGATGTAGCCGGACGAGTTCCGGTGGTCGGCCGACGAGCTGCCGATCACCGCGCCCGTGCCGTCCTTCGTGCCGTCGGCCGTCTTCATGGCGACCTCGGCCTTGCCGTCGCCGTCGTAGTCGTACACCTGGAACTGCGTGTAGTGCGCGCCGGAGCGGATGTTGCGGCCCAGGTCGACGCGCCACAGCCGGGTGCCGTCGAGCTTGATGCCGTCGACGAACGTGTTGCCGGTGTAGCCGGACTGGGAGTTGTCCTTGGCGTTGGTGGGCTGCCACTTGAGGACGATGTCGAGGGCGCCGTCGCCGTCGAGGTCGCCGACGGAGGCGTCGTTTGCCTCGTAGGTGTACGCCACTCCGTCGGGGGTCGTGCCGCCGGCCGGTGCGCTGATGGGGACGTCCTTGTAGCCCGTGCGGAACTGGACGGCGTGCACCGAGTCGGCCTGCTCGACGCCTCCCACGATCGCGCGGACGGTGTAGTCGGCCTGTTCGGGGGCGCCGGAGTGGAAGTAGTTGGTGGAGCCCGTGATCGGGGTCGAGTTGACCAACGCGCCGGCCCGGTAGACGTTGAAGGAGACGTCGTTCGGGTCGGTGCCCAGCCAGCGCCAGCTGACCAGGTTGCCGCTCGACGTGTGGACGCTGACCACGCCCCGGTCCAGCTTCTCGACCTGGCGGGCGGTGGCGGCCATGGGGGCCCCTCCCGCGCGAGTCAGTTCGAGCGTGGGGGACGCGCCGACTCCGTTCAGGGTGGTGAGGCCTGCGCCGACGAGTGCGGCGGTGGCGCCGAGCGCGGAGAGGACGAGCCTTCGTCTGCGGTGCTTGTGCGGGTGCTGCACGAGACGTACCTCCTGGGAGGACGGACGGATTCCGAATCCTCAGTGGTCGCCGGGCACCGCGAAGTTGCCGTATCTTCCGGCCAGTTCGGCCGCGGTACGGGCGATCCGCGCCCGCAGCTCCGGCGGCTGAAGCACCTCGACGTCCGTGCCCAACCGCAGGAACTCGCCGTACGCGTGGTCGACGGACTCGATGGGGACCACCGCCTGGGTCCAGCCGTCGGAGTCGGTACGGCCGTTCGCGGCCACGGCACGGGCGAGCGGCCCGGTGAGCGCGGCTCCGGGTGCCAGCCGTACCACCGCCTCCGCGCGGTACAGGCGGTCGTGGAAGTCCCGCTGGTACGCCGTCCAGTACGCGGCCAGGTCGAAGTCACCGGGGCGTTCGAACTCCTCGTCGGACGTGGCGAGTTCGAGGATCTGGTCGACACGGAAGGTGCGCGGTCCGGGGCCGGCGACGACGTACCAGCGGCCCGCCTTGAGGACCAGACCGTACGGCTCCAGGCGGCGCTCCACGTCCGTGGGCTCGCGCCAGCGCCGGTAGACGACGTTCAGCACACGGCTGTTCCACACCGCGTCGGCGACCGCCGGGAGGTACGGGGCCTCCTCGCCGTCCGCGTACCAGCCGGGGGCGTCCAGGTGGAAGCGGCCGCTGATCCGGTCGGCGTGGGCGCGCAGCTCCGCGGGGAGGGCGGCGCGGACCTTGAGCTGGGCGGCGGCGAGCACCGAGCCGAGGCCGAGTTGGGCGGCCGGACCGGGGACGCCCGCGAGGAACAGCGCCTCGGCCTCGTCGGCGGTCAGCCCGGTGAGGCGGGTGCGATAGCCGTCCAGCAGCCGATAGCCCCCGGCGTGACCGGCGTCGCCGTACAGCGGCACACCGGCCGCGCTGAGCGCGTCGACGTCCCGGTAGACGGTGCGGACGGACACCTCCAGCTCCTCGGCGAGCTGGGCGGCGGTCATCCGGCCCCGGGTCTGCAGGAGGAGCAGGATCGAGACGAGTCGGCTGGACTTCACTGCCACATGGTGTCAGTGAAGAGGTCCTAGCGTGCCGTCATGAGCTTCACCGAGAAACTGCTGACGGTGCCGCCGCCGATCGAGGTAGCGGGTCGGCACATCAAGCGCTACCACGTCACCGCCGACCCGGCGGGCATCGCGCCCGAGGTGGAGAAGGCGGCGTACGCGATCCTGCCCGAGCTGCTGCCGGAGGCGGACGGCACTCCCCCGGCGACGTTCGTGGTCCTGCACCGGGGCGGTGACGACGGCGCCTACCTCAACGCCTACAGCTGGGTGTGGGACAACGTCCTGCACTTCAAGGGCGCGTCGGCCGGGCAGCCGGTGCTCGGCTGCCCGGACAACGACCCCACGCACTTCATCACGCCCGACCTGCCGTGGATCGGCTGCGTCTGGGAACTCCCGCCGATCCTGCACGAACGGGACGCCTGGGTGCGGCATCTGCTCGCGCCCGAAGTCCCGGACCTCAAGGCCTACTTGGCCGATTCCCTGCCCGAAGGAACCACAGGAGACCGCGTCGCTGCGCTGTCGTGAGCCGAACAAATGCCGGGGCGATCTGTCGCGTGACCGTCGCTGGGGGCCGCGCCCCCAGACCCCCGCTTCGGCCTGAACGGCCTCGTCCTCAAACGCCGGACGGGCTGGGATACCGCTGACCGGCACCGAGAGGGCCGACTACACCTTCCCGCAAGTTCTCGGCTCCGCCAGAACAGGGAACCTCCATCGGCAAGGACGTACGCGTGCGCTTCGTCTGGTCCGGCATCTCCGCCACCACGGCCCGCTGGGAGCAGGCGTTCTCCCTGGACGGCGGGGACACCTGGGTGTCCAACTGGGTCATGGAGTTCACCCGGGCCATGGAGTTCACCCAGGCTTCCGGAACGCGCGGAGCGTGAACACCGGGTCCGGGCGGGGCCGGTCCTGGTCCGGGAGGCGGGCCAGCCGGGCGGCGAAGTCGTCGGCGCGCGCGTCGCCGGGCGGCAGGGTGACGAACCAGCCCCGGCGCAGGTCGGCGATCGTGCGGCGGGGGCTGCGGCCCTGACCGCGGCCCGTGAAGCCGGCCTGCCCGGCCGGGACCAGGCCGTGGTCGAGGGCGTACGACGCGACGAGCGCCGCCTCGTCCCGGGCCGGTCGGCGCGGGCGGGACGCCATGACGGCGTCGATGTCACTGCCCACGTTGTGGGCGGCGGCCTTGTCGACCGTCGTGACGTAGACCCCGCCGGGCCGCAGCATGCGCGCGCACTCACCGACGGTCCTGCGCACGTCGTCGTCCGTTCGGGCCAGGTGCAGCAGCCACACACTGCTGACGGCGTCGAACCGGCCGACCGGGAACGGCAGCCGGCGGCTGTCGGCCAGCACGACGGCGCCGGGCATACGGGCGGCGGCCTGTCGGGCCATGCCGGGCGCGAGGTCGACGCCGGTCACGCGCAGGCCGTCCCGTCCGGCGGCGAGCCGGCGCGTCACGATGCCGGTGCCGCAGGCGACGTCGAGCAGGCGCCGGGTGCCGTCCGGCAGGAGGCCCAGCACCGCCTCGGCGGCGGCCTGCGCCCTGGGCTCGCCGCCGCGCGAGGCGTCGTACCGCTCTGCTTCCTTGTCGTAGTCCAGCACGCGCGTCAGTGTGCCCCGTGACCAGGGGCGAGCTCCTCGATTTTCCGGGCGAGCAGGAAGTCCCGCTTCGTCACGGCGCCCACGGTGTGGGTGTTCACGGTGAGGGAGATCGTGTTGTAGCCGAGGGTGAGGTCGGTGTGGTGGTCGAGCTCCTCCTGGACCTGGGCGATGTGCACGACCATCGCCGTGGCCGCGAAGTGTGAGGGGAGCCGGTAGGAGCGTGCGATGCGGTCGCCCTCCTGCGACCAGCCCGGCAGCTCCGCGAGCCGGTCCTCGATCTCCTTCTGCGACAACGGTTCGAGGGGCATGGCCTCGCTCCTTCCTGCACGGGAGGGCTACGGGAGGTTCGTCTTCAGCCTGCCACAGCCTGGGCGCGGCGGCCCTGGTCAGACGGGTTCCCCGATGATCAGCGCCGCACGCCTTCGGCCGCCAGATCGTCGGCGAGCGCGGCGATCTGGGCCCGCCCCTCGACCCGTTCCAGCCACGCGTGCGGGAGGCCGTGCTCGCCGTACCGGACGCCCAGCAGGTTGCCGCAGACGGAGCCGGTGGAGTCGCTGTCACCCGAGTGGTTGACGGACAGCAGCAGCGTGTCCCGCACGGAGGGCGCGACGAGGGCGCAGTACACGCCGATGGCGAGGGCCTGCTCGGCGACCCACCCTTCCCCCAGGGCCTCGACCTTCTCCGCGGTCGGGGAACCCTGCTCGGCCAGGTCGACGGCCTCGGTGAGCGCGGCCGAGGTCTCCTCGTGGCCGGGGTGGCGCCGCAGCAGCCGTAGCGTGCGCAGGACAGCGCCCTCCAGGGAGTCGCCCGCGACGAGGTGCGCCACGATCGCGGCGAAGGCACCCGCCGCGTAGTAGCCGGTGGGGTGACCGTGGGTGATCTGGGCGGCGCGGGCGGCCATCGCGAAGGCCGCGTCGGCGGTGTTCACCAGGCCGAAGGGCGCCGAGCACATCACCGCGCCGCAGCCCTTGGAGTCGGGGTTGACCTCGCCGGGCTTGCCGTCGAGAGCGAGCGACGGGTCAGGGGCGTACATCTGCGTGATCCCGGAGACGCAGGCGTTGCCGGGGGCGCGGCTGGGGGTCCCCCCTCTGGGGGAGTACAGCCACTCCTGCGTGATCAGACCGCCGTCGGGGGCGCCGCTCTGTGGAGGTGCGGCGTGCTCCGGGCCGGGATGGCGCTGGGTCTCCAGCCAGCGCTCGTACGCCCACCGCACCAGCAGGGCCCACCCACCGCCGATTCCCTTGAGCCGCTCCCGCTGATGGGCCTGGATGAGCGCCTCGGCGGTGAAGAGGGTCATCTGCGTGTCGTCGCTGATCTTGGCCACATCGCTGTCCCCGGCGAAGAGGAGCCCGGTCACTCCGCGCTCTCCGTTGGCGGCACGGATCCGGTCCAGCGTGCTGAACTCGATCGGGTAGCCGAGGGCGTCACCGAGGGCCCCGCCGAGCAGACAGCCACGCACCCGGGCGCGGTACACGGCCTCGCCTGCGAGGGACGACATCCACGGCTCGTTCATTCCACGCGCTCCTCGACTACGGTCGTACTCATGACCATTGTCCCGCCCGGTAGCGGCGTGCCCGCCACCGCCCCGGCCGACCAGGGCGTGGGCCCCCTCCTGCGGGCCTGGCGGGAGCAACGGCGCGTGAGTCAGCTGGAGTTGGCGTTGCGGGCGGACTCCTCGGCGCGGCACATCAGCTTTATCGAGACGGGCCGTTCCCGGCCGAGCGAGGAGATGGTGCTGCGGCTGGCCGAGCACCTGGACGTCCCGGTGCGGGAGCGCAACGCGCTGCTGCTGGCCGCCGGCTACGCCCCGCGCTACCCGGAGACCCCGCTGGACGACCCGGCACTCGACGCGCTCCGCGCGGGAATGGAGCGGCTCATCCAGGGCTACGAGCCCTACCCGGCCCTCGTGGTCGACGCGATGTACAACGTCCACGCCGCCAACCGGGGCGTCCTGACGCTGCTCGACGGCATCCCCGAGCACCTCCTCACGCCCCCGCTGAACGCGATGCGTCTGACCCTGCACCCGGAGGGCCTCGCGCCGCGCATCCGCAACCTGCGCGAGTGGCGCGGGCATCTGCTCGCCCAGATGGACCGCCAGATCGCGCTGCGCCGCTCCGAGCCGCTGCGCCGACTGTACGAGGAGGTGGCGGCGTACCCGGTCCCGGAGGAGACGCCCGGCCCCGAACCGGCCGAGCCCGTCCCCTACTTCGCGCTGCCGATGCAGATCGAGCACGAGGGCCGCGTCCTGTCCTTCATCTCCTCCATCTCCACCTTCAACACCCCCATGGACGTGACCGTCGCCGAGCTGGCCATCGAGACGCTCCTCCCGGCCGACCCCGCGACGGTCAAGTACCTTCAGTCGCTGCTGCCCTGACGTGCTTTCAGCGCCGCGTACTGCAACCCGGCGAACCCTGCGACGGTGAGCGCCTGGAGCACGGTCCACACCGCACCGGCCGTGCTCGGCGACAGCCACACCGCGAGGCCGACCAGACTCAGCACGGTCCAGGCGAGGTTGGCCTCGATCACGGCCCGCACAGGGAACACGGCGGGGCGGGCACGGGAGGCGAGCAGGCCGACGGCGGCCGCGTACACGGTGAGGAAGGCGCCGAGCGCGAGCAGCAGCGTGGAGTCGACACCGAGGAAGCGGCCGAGCGGCCCGGAAACAGCAAGGTAGGCAAGCCCGTTCGCCCCGGTCACCACCGCGTCCAGGGCCAGAAAGCGGCGCAGCACGGTGTGCGGGTCGGAGGTCCGGGCGAGAGCGGCGAGCGAGGTGGCGGACATGGTGAATCACCCTCCGTCGAGGTCGAGTTGAGGCGGCGAGGCCGGATCCCGAGACGGAGTGCGCCGCCCCGGAACCCGGTGACTCAACGTTCTCGCGACCGGGCAAAGGGGTCGATTACCTGCCGGGTAATGACACCCCCCAGGGGCGCGGGGAACTGCGCGACCAGCCCCCACGAACCTGCACCCGGCACACAACAGTGACCACCCCACCGCTTCCCCGTAACATGGCGCCCGTACTTTCGGCGCGTAGGGGAGGCGTGGCGTGAGTGAGCGGCGACCCGCTCCCACCGTGGGCCAGGTGGTGCTCGGCAAGCGCCTCCAGGAGCTGCGCGAGTCAGCCGGGCTGGGACGCGACGAGGCAGCCCGCGTGCTGCACGTTGCCGCGGCGACCGTACGCCGGATGGAGACGGCCGAGGTCGCGCTGAAGATCCCGTACGTCCAGGTCCTGCTGGAGACGTACGGCGTACCGGAGGACGAGGCGGCGGCCTTCGTCGCCCTGGCCGAGGAGGCCAACCAGCCGGGCTGGTGGCAGCGGTTCCACGACGTGCTGCCGGACTGGTTCAGCCTGTACGTGAGCCTGGAGGGCGCCGCCCGCATCATCCGCTCCTACGAGCCGCACTTCGTGCCCGGCCTGCTGCAGAGCGAGGGCTACGCGCGTGCCGTGATGGAGGCCGGGACGATCGGGCAGGCGGGGCCGGAGACCATGGAGCGGCATGTGTCGCTGCGCATGGAGCGGCAGCGGCTGCTGGAGCGCCCCGACCCGCCGCACCTGTGGGTGATCATGGACGAGACGGTGCTGCGGCGCCCGGTGAGCGCCGACGGCGAGGTGATGCGCGAACAGCTGGACAAGCTCCTGGAGTTCGCCGAGCGCGACCGCGTCACGCTGCAGATCGCCGAGTTCGCCTCCGGCCCGCACCCGGGGACGTACGCGCCCTTCTCCCTGTTCCGCTTCGCCGAGCCGGAGCTGCCCGACATGGTCTACACGGAGTACCTCACCGGCGCCCTGTATCTCGACTCCCGCAGTGAGGTCGCCGCGCACCTGGAGGTCCTGGACCACATGTCGACGGCCGCGGCGTCGGCCGAGCGCACGAAGAAGATCCTGCGAGAGTGCCGCGAGGCCGTCTGACCGGCGTACGGCAACCTTTCCGCCCACGGCCGACGACCTGTCCACGACCGCGGACGAGCACAGCGGACGAGCACAGCGGATGAGCACCGCAGACGAGCACCGCAGACAAGGACCGAGGAGAACACACCGCATGACCGGATCCGATGCCGTACCCGCCCGTATCGACACCAGCCGGCCGCATCCGGCCCGGGTGTACGACTGGTGGCTGGGAGGCAAGGACAACTACCCGGTGGACGAGGAGCTGGCCCGCAGGATCCTCGCCGTGGACGGCACGGTCCTGCGCGGGGCGCGCGCCAACCGGCGTTTCATGCAGCGGGCCGTACGCACCGCCGCCGAGGCCGGGATACGCCAGTTCCTGGACATCGGCACGGGCATCCCCACCGAGCCGAACCTGCACCAGGTGGCGCAGGGCGTCGCTCCGGAGGCCAGGGTCGTGTACGCGGACAACGACCCGATCGTGCTGCGGCACGCGCAGGCCCTGCTGCACGGCACCCCGGAGGGCAGCACCACCTACGTGCACGCCGACGTCCGGGACGTCGACAACTTGCTGAGCCGGGCCGGCGACTCCCTGGACTTCGACCGTCCGGTCGCGCTGTCGCTCGTCGCGCTGACCCACTACTTGGGCGACGACCCCGACGGCGACGACGTGTACGGCATGCTGAAGAAGTACGTCGCCGTGCTCGCCCCCGGCAGCTACGTGATCCTCTCCCAGGTCACCCCGGACCTCAGCCCGGAGGCCATCGAGCAGGCGGCGAACCACTTCCGGCGCAGCGGCACCCCCTTCTACCCCCGGTCCCTGGCCGAGTTCTCCCGTTTCTTCGACGGCCTGGAACTGCTCGGGCCCGGCGTCATCCCCGTCTACGGCTGGCGTCCGGAGCAGGTGGACGTGGCGGCGCAGGCCGAGGGCATCGTGCCGGTGTACGCGGGGGTCGCCCGCAAGCCCTGATCCACCCGCGTGCCGTGCGGCGGTACCCGTACGGGTGCCGTGAACAGGTGCCTTCCCGCGCTCCGCCCTAGGTTCGGGACCAGGGCAAGCCAAGGGAGCGCCTGTGACCGACACGCAGATACCGCCCGCCGCGCCCGCGGAACCGGGCGCGGCGCTGCTGAAGGCCGGGAGGTTCTTCCGGCCGGGCACGGCCGCGCCCGATCTGCACAGCGTCGCGCTGACCGGCGGGCGCGAGGCGGACGCCTTCTACCGGGACCGTTGGAGCCACGACAAGGTCGTGAACTCCACGCACGGCGTGAACTGCACGGGCTCCTGCCGCTGGAAGGTGTACGTCAAGGACGGCATCATCACCTGGGAGACCCAGCAGACCGACTATCCGAGCGTCGGCCCCGACCGCCCCGAGTACGAGCCCCGCGGCTGCCCGCGCGGCGCCGCCTTCTCCTGGTACACCTACTCCCCCACCCGGGTGCGCTACCCGTACGTCCGCGGTGTGCTCCTGGAGATGTACCGGGAGGCGAAACAGCACCTGGGGGATCCCGTCCTGGCCTGGGCGGACATCCAGAACGACCCCGAGCGCCGCCGCCGCTACCAGCGGGCGCGCGGCAAGGGCGGTCTGGTGCGGGCGAGTTGGGACGAGGCGGTCGAGCTGGTCGCCGCGGCCCACGTCCACACCATCAAGACATACGGCCCCGACCGCGTCGCCGGCTTCTCGCCCATCCCCGCGATGTCGATGGTGTCGCACGCGGCGGGCGCCCGCTTCCACTCCCTCATCGGCGCCCCGATGCTCTCCTTCTACGACTGGTACGCCGATCTGCCCGTCGCCTCCCCGCAGGTCTTCGGCGACCAGACCGACGTACCGGAGTCGGGCGACTGGTGGGACGCGGCGTATCTGATGATGTGGGGCTCGAACGTCCCGGTGACCCGCACGCCCGACGCGCACTGGATGGCGGAGGCCCGCTACCGGGGCCAGAAGGTCGTGGTCGTCGCCCCCGACTACGCCGACAACGCCAAGTTCGCCGACGAGTGGCTGCACCCGCACCCCGGCACGGACGGCGCGCTGGCCCTCGCGATGGGCCACGTCATCCTCAAGGAGTTCTTCGTCGACCGCGAGACACCGTTCTTCGCGGACTATGTACGGCAGTTCACCGACCTGCCCTTCCTGGTCACGCTGGAGGAGCGGGACGGCGCCCACGTCCCCGCGAAGTTCCTGCGCGCCTCGGACCTGGGGCAGGCGGGCGAGGGCGCCGAGTGGAAGACGGTCGTGCTGGACGAGGTGTCGGGCCGCGCGGTCGCCCCGAACGGCTCCCTCGGCTTCCGCTGGACCGAGTCGGGAAAGGGCCGGTGGAACCTCCAACTCGGCGACATCCGGCCCCAGTTGAGCATCTACGGCAGTGAGGTCTCGGCTGGTGTCGAGGTGCTGCTGCCCCGCTTCGACACCGAGGGCGGGACGCACGGGCAGGGGCGCGGGGCCGTCGTACGGCGTGGTGTTCCGGCGGTGAAGCTGGGCGGTGCGGGCGGGCCGCTGGTGACGACGGTCTTCGATCTGCTGCTCGCGCAGTACGGGGTGGCGCGGCCGGGGCTGCCGGGCCGCTGGCCGGTGTCGTACGACGACGCCGACGCGCCCGGCACGCCCGCCTGGCAGTCGGCGCACACATCCGTTCCGGCGGCCAAGTGCGCACGGATTGCGAGGGAGTTCGCCCGGACGGCCGAGCGGTCGAAGGGCCGCTGCATGATCCTGATGGGCGCCGGCACCAACCACTGGTTCCACTCCGAGACGATCTACCGCGCCTTCCTCGCCCTGCTCCAGCTGACCGGCTGCCAGGGCCGCAACGGCGGCGGCTGGGCGCACTACGTGGGCCAGGAGAAGTGCCGTCCGGTGACCGGCTGGGCGACGCTCGCGGCGGCGTCGGACTGGTCGCGACCGCCGCGTCAGATGATCGGCACGGCGTACTGGTTCCTCAACACCGACCAGTGGCGCTACGACCGGTTCACGGCCGACGTGCTCGCCTCGCCGCTCGGTTCGGGGCGGTTCCGGGGGATGACGGGGGCTGACTGCCTCGCGCTGTCGGCGCGTGCGGGGTGGATGCCGTCGTACCCGACCTTCGACCGCAATCCGCTGGAGCTCGGCGAGGTGTTCGGCGATCCGGTGGCGCGGGCGGTGGCCGAACTGCGCACGGGCAGCCTGAAGTTCGCCTGCGACGACCCGGACGCGCCGGAGAACTGGCCGCGGGTGCTGACGCTGTGGCGGGCCAACCTGCTGGGCTCGTCGGCGAAGGGCGCCGAGTACTTCACCCGGCATCTGCTGGGCACGCACTCGTCGCTCCAGGCCGAGGAGGCTCCCGAGGACGTACGGCCGCGTGAGGTGACCTGGCACGAGGAGGCGCCCGAGGGCAAGCTCGACCTGCTGCTGTCGCTGGACTTCCGGCAGACGTCGTCCACGCTGCTGTCGGACGTCGTGCTGCCCGCCGCGACCTGGTACGAGAAGCACGACCTGTCCAGCACGGACATGCACCCGTTCGTCCACTCCTTCACCCCGGCCGTGGATCCGCCGTGGCAGGCCCGCACCGACTTCGACGCGTTCAAGGCGCTGGCCGAGCGGCTCAGCGAGCTGGCCGTCGACCATCTCGGTGTACGGAAGGACCTGGTGGCGACGCCGCTCCAGCACGACACCCCGGGCGAGATGGCCCAGCCGGGCGGGGTCGTCCTGGACTGGAAGCGGGGGGAATGCGCTCCCGTGCCCGGGCGGACCATGCCGAACCTGACCGTCGTGGAGCGGGACTACACGGCGATCGGCGCCAAGTTCGCCGCACTCGGGCCGCTGGTGGAGCAACTCGGCCTGCCCGCCAAGGGCATCACCCTGAAGCCGGACGAGGAGGTCGAGGACCTTCGGCACCTGAACGGCGAGACACCCGACGGCCGCCCCTGCCTCGATACGGCCGTGAAGGCGGCGAACACCATCCTCGCCCTGTCCGGCACGACCAACGGCCGCCTCGCCACCCAGGGTTTCCGCACCCTTGAGGCCCGGACCGGGCAGGAGATGGCGCACCTGGCGGCCGAGCACGAGGGCAGGCGGATCACGTACGCGGACACGCAGGCCGCGCCGGTACCGGTGATCACCTCGCCGGAGTGGTCGGGCAGCGAGTCGGGCGGCCGGCGCTACACGGCCTTCACCCTCAACACCGAGCACCTCAAGCCCTGGCACACCCTCACCGGCCGCCAGCACTTCTTCCTCGACCACGACTGGATCCACGAGCTGGGCGAGGCGCTCCCGGTCTACCGGCCGCCGCTGGACATGAACAAGCTGTTCGGCGAACCGCGCCTGGGACCGGACGGGCAACGGGAGGTGACGGTCCGTTACCTCACCCCGCACAGCAAGTGGTCCATCCACTCCGAGTACCAGGACAACCTGTTCATGCTGGCCCTCTCCCGAGGCGGCCAGAACATCTGGATGTCCCCGCAGGACGCCGACGCGATCGGCGTCGTCGACAACGACTGGATCGAGGCGGTCAACCGCAACGGCGTGGTCGTCGCCCGTGCCGTCGTCTCGCACCGTATGCCGCCCGGCACGGTCTACATGCACCACGCGCAGGAACGCACGGTCGCCGTCCCGAAGTCGGAGACCACCGGCAAGCGCGGCGGCATCCACAACTCGCTCACCCGGCTGATCCTCAAGCCGTCCCATCTCGTCGGCGGGTACGCCCAGCTCTCCTGGGCGTTCAACTACCTGGGCCCGACGGGGAATCAGCGCGACGAGGTGACGGTGATCCGCCGCCGCAGCAGCCAGGAGGTCGAGTACTGATGCGCCCCATGGCCCAGATCGCGATGGTGATGAACCTCGACAAGTGCATCGGCTGCCACACCTGCTCGGTCACGTGCAAGCAGGCGTGGACCAACCGGCGCGGCATGGAGTACGTCTGGTTCAACAACGTCGAGACCCGCCCCGGACAGGGCTACCCCCGCCGCTACGAGGACCAGGAGCGCTGGCGCGGCGGCTGGGAGCTGAACCGGCGCGGGGCCCTGAAGCTGAAGGCGGGCGGCCGGTTCCGCAAGCTCGCCGGGATCTTCTCCAACCCCGAACTCCCGGAGATCAAGGACTACTACGAGCCCTGGACGTACGACTACAAGAACCTCACCGACGCCCCGCTCGGCGACGACTACCCGGTGGCCCGGCCGATCTCACAGCTCGACGGCAAGCCGATGAAGATCGAGTGGTCGGCGAACTGGGACGACAACCTCGCGGGCGCCACGGCCTACGGCGACTTCGACCCGATGGTCGAGCGGGCGCGCAGACAGGCCTCGGACAAGGTGCGGTTCGAGTTCGAGCAGAGCTTCATGTTCTATCTGCCGCGCATCTGCGAGCACTGCCTCAACCCGTCCTGCGTGGCGTCGTGCCCGTCGGGGGCGATGTACAAGCGGGCGGAGGACGGCATCGTCCTCGTCGACCAGGACCGGTGCCGGGGCTGGCGGATGTGCGTGACCGGATGCCCGTACAAGAAGGTCTACTTCAACCACAGCACCGGCAAGGCCGAGAAGTGCACGATGTGCTACCCACGCGTCGAGGTCGGCCTGCCGACGGTCTGCTCGGAGACGTGCGTGGGCCGGCTGCGCTATCTCGGGGTGATGCTGTACGACGCCGACAAGGTGACGGCCGCCGCCTCGGTCCGGGACGAACAGGCCCTGTACCAGGCCCAGTTGGATGTCTTCCTCGACCCCGAGGACAGCGGCGTGCGGCGGGCGTGCGAGGAGGCGGGCATCCCGTACGACTGGCTGGAGGCGGCCCGCCGCTCCCCCGTGCACGCGCTGATCAGCAAGTACCGGGTGGCGCTCCCGCTGCATCCGGAGTACCGGACGATGCCGATGGTCTGGTACATCCCGCCGCTCTCCCCGGTGGTGGACGCGCTGTCGGAGACCGGGCACGACGGCGAGGACGCGGGGAACCTGTTCGGCGCGATCGACAGCCTGCGCATCCCGCTGGAGTACCTGGCGGAACTGTTCACGGCCGGTGACATCGGCCCGGTGCGGTCCTCGCTGGAGAAACTCGCCGCGATGCGCGCCCACATGCGGGCGATCAACCTCGGCGAGGAGCCGGATCCCTCGGTGCCGGCCGCCGTGGGCATGGGGACCTTCGAGATCGAGGAGATGTACCGGCTGCTGGCGATCGCCAAGTACGAGGACCGGTATGTGATTCCGACGGCCGCCGTCGGGGATGCCCGGCGGCTGGAGGAGTCGGCGCTCCCGCAGGGGTGCAGCCTCGACTACGCCGGCGGGCCCGGCATGGGCGGCAGCGGACCCTTCGGCCAGGACTCGGGCCGCAAGATGCTGCCGCTGGTGTCGGTGGAGAACTTCCACGCCCTGCGCGGACGGCAGACCTCCGACGGCACCACCGACACAGTTCCCACGGCCGACACAGTTCCCACGACCGACACCGAGGAGGCCTGATGCCCTCCTTCGAGGTGCTCTACCAGGCGGCCGCGCTCTGCCTGACCTACCCCGACGACGACTTCCGCGCCCGCCTGCCGCTCCTGCGCGAAGCCGCCCCCCAGCTACGGGAGTTCACCGACCACGCGGCGGTCACGCCCCCGCGGGACCTCGCCGCGCACTACGTCGAGGTCTTCGACTTCAGGAACCGCCACAGCCTGTACCTGAGCTGGTGGAGCGACGGGGACACCCGGCGGCGCGGCATGTCGCTGCTCCGCTTCAAGGACCTCTACCGCGCGCACGGCCTGGAGTTCACCTGCGAGGAGTTGCCCGACTTCCTGCCCGCGGTCCTGGAGTTCGCGGCCCGCACCGGCAGCACCGAACTGCTGCTGGAACACCGGGACGCCCTGGAACAGCTCCGCTCCCGGCTCACCGACTTCGGGACACCGTACGCGTCCGTCCTGGACGCCGTATGCGCCACACTGCCGACCGCACACTCGGGGGTGCGCTCATGACCACACTCCTCTGGGGCGTCCTGCCGTACGTCACCTTCGCCCTGCTCGTCGCCGGCCTCGTCTGGCGTTACCGCTACGACAAGTTCGGCTGGACCACACGCTCCTCCCAGGTCTACGAGTCGAAGCTGCTGAACATCGCCTCGCCCGCCTTCCACTACGGCATCCTGTTCGTGCTGGCCGGCCACCTCGTCGGGCTCTTCATCCCCGAGTCGTGGACTCAGGCCGCGGGCGTGAGCGAGCACACCTACCACCTCTTCTCCCTCTACGGCGGCACGGCGGCCGGCGTGCTCGCGGTCGGCGGGATCGGACTGCTGATCTACCGCCGGCGCACCAACGCCCCCGTGTTCCGGGCGACGACCGCCAACGACAAGGTCATGTACGTCGTGCTGCTCGCGGCGATCGTGATGGGCATGGTCGCCAAGCTGGCCCACGCCGGCGGCGACGGCTACGACTACCGCCAGTCCATCGCTCCCTGGGCCCGCAGCCTGTTCACCCTCCAGCCGGACATCGACCGTATGGCGGGTGTGCCGGTGCTGTACGAGGTGCACGCGGTGATCGGCATGGTGCTGATCGCGCTGGTGCCGTACACGCGGCTGGTGCACATGTTCAGCGCGCCGGTGCAGTACCTGTTCCGGCCGTATGTGGTGTACCGCAGCCGCGACCCCGAGCAGTTGGGGCCGCGGCCGGAGAAGCGGGGCTGGGAGCGGGCGGGGTCCTAGGCGGCCCCTCCCTTCTGCTCCTTGTCGTCGTCGACGATCTCGGCGTCCACCACGCCCTCCTCGTCGGACGTGTGGGACGTGTCGGATGTACGCGCGCTCTGGTCCTCGGCCGCTGAACCGGCCGAGGCGGACGCGTACATGGCCTGGCCCATCTGCTGGCTGACCGTGGCCAGCTTCTCGATCCCCGTGCGCAGGGCGTTCGTCTCGGCGTTCCGCTCCAGTTGCTCCTTGAGGTCCGCGATCGCCGACTCGACCTCCGACCTCGTGTCCGCCGGGACCTTACCCTCGCTGTCGGGGTTGTCGCGGAGGAACTTCTCGGTCTGGTAGACGAGTTGTTCGGCCTGGTTCCGGGTCTCGGCCGCCTCACGGCGGTTGCGGTCCTCCTCGGCGTACTGCTCGGCGTCCCGCATCATGCGGTCGATGTCGTCCTTGGGGAGGGCCGAGCCGCCGGTGACCGTCATCTTCTGTTCCCGACCGGTGGCCAGGTCCTTGGCGGAGACGTGCATGATGCCGTTGGCGTCGATGTCGAACGCGACCTCGATCTGCGGGACCCCGCGCGGCGCCGGCGGCAGCCCGGTGAGGTCGAAGACGCCGAGCTTCTTGTTGTACGCGGCGATCTCGCGTTCGCCCTGGTAGACCTGGATGCCGACGGAGGGCTGGTTGTCGGTGGCGGTGGTGAAGATCTCCGAACGCCGGGTGGGAATGGTCGTGTTGCGTTCGATGAGCTTCGTCATGATGCCGCCCTTGGTCTCGATGCCGAGGGACAGCGGGGTGACGTCGAGCAGCAGGACGTCCTTGACGTCGCCGCGGATGACACCGGCCTGGAGGGCGGCGCCGACGGCCACGACCTCGTCGGGGTTGACGCCCTTGTGCGGGTCCTTGCCGGTGAGTTCCTTCACGAGGTCGGTGACGGCGGGCATCCGCGTGGAGCCGCCGACGAGGATGACGTGGTCGACCGCGGAGAGCTTGATGCCGGCGTCCTTGACCGCCTGGTGGAAGGGGGTCTTGCAGCGGTCGAGGAGATCGGCGGTGAGCTCCTGGAACTGGGCGCGGGTGAGCTTCTCGTCGAGGTGGAGGGGGCCCTCGGCGGAGGCGGTGATGTAGGGCAGGTTGATCGTCGTCTCGGAGGAGCTGGACAGCTCGATCTTGGCCTTCTCGGCGCCCTCGCGCAGCCGCTGCAGCGCCATCTTGTCGTTGCCGAGGTCGATGCCGTTCTGCCCCTTGAACTTCTTGACGAGGTACTCGACGACCCGCTGGTCCCAGTCGTCGCCGCCGAGGTGCGTGTCGCCGTTGGTGGCCTTGACCTCGATGACGCCCTCGCCGATCTCCAGCAGGGAGACGTCGAAGGTGCCGCCGCCGAGGTCGAAGACCAGCACGGTCTGCTCCTCACCCCGGTCCAGGCCATAGGCGAGGGCGGCGGCCGTGGGCTCATTGATGATCCGCAGCACCTTCACGCCCGCGATCTCCCCGGCCTCCTTGGTGGCCTGCCGCTGGGCGTCGTCGAAGTAGGCAGGGACAGTGATCACCGCGTCGGTGACGTCCTCACCGAGATAGGCCTCGGCGTCCCGCTTCAGCTTCTGCAGCACCCGGGCCGACAGCTCCTGGGCCCGGTAGCGGGTGCCGTCGATGTCGCCCTGATCGGGGAAGCGCCAGGGGCCGTCGCCCATGTGCCGCTTCATGGAGCGGGCGGTGCGCTCGACGTTCGTCACCGCCTGCCGCTTGGCCACCTCCCCCACGAGCACCTCGCCGTTCTTGGCGAAGGCGACGACCGACGGTGTGGTCCTGGCCCCCTCCGCGTTGGCGACCACAGTGGGTTCGCCGCCCTCCAGGACGGCGACCACCGAGTTCGTGGTCCCGAGATCGATCCCGACCGCGCGTGCCATCGTTGTCCCCTTCCGCCAGGGCACCCCTTTGAACTCCAGCACAAAACTTGAGTGAGTTCTTGTCAATGGGACGGGTGACCAAGCGGACGGTCACCAAACGGGGACTGAGCGCTCGCTCAGCGGCTGAGGGTCGGTCCGAAGGGCCACCCTTCAGGGGCGCGGGGCTGTGTCGATATGCGGCTCCGCCGCGTGGGCGCGACAAGCCACGACGGCGCCGCAGACGCCACACAGCCCTTCCCGGCACCCCCGTGGGCGACCCGCTACGCCAACTTCGCCGACAGCGTGATCGTCGTCCCTGTCAGCGCCTGACTGACCGGACAGTTCTTCTTGGCGTCCTCCGCGGCAGCGACGAACGCCTCGTCGTCGATCCCCGGCACCGTCCCCTCCACGGTGAGGTGAATCCCAGTGATCCCCTCACCCGGCTGGAAGTTCACGTCCGCCGAGGTGACCAGCTTGGTGGGCGGCGTACCGGCACCGTTCAGGGCGTGCGACAGCGCCATGGAGAAGCAGCTGGAGTGCGCGGCGGCGATCAGCTCCTCGGGGCTGGTCTTGCCGTTCGCGTCCTGGGAGCGCGAGGCCCACGTCACCGGCTGCGCCTCGATGGCACCGGAAGAGTCGAAGTTGACGACACCGTTGCCCTCGAGCAGGTTGCCTTCCCAGACGGTGTGTGCGGAGCGCGTGGTTGCCACGATTCTTCCTTTCGGATGGGGGCCCGTTCTCCTGGGCCCGTGTCCCCATCCGATCACACTCCGGCTCAACTCACGCGGAAGACCGGCCCACGCGGGGTGAACGGCAGGCGACGGCCTTGCGGAATCAGGTACGCGTGCTCGCGCCGCACCCGCAGGACGTCGCACCAGCCGTCCGTGATGACCAGGACGGGCGCGCCCGGCGGGAAGTCGTCGGCGCGGTGGAGGAGGTCGATCCCGGGCTGCAGGACCGTACCGCCCCGGCCGTGCACCCGCACCCGCCCGGCGATGTCCGTCACCGGCACATACCCCGCGTCGTGCGGCCCCGCGTCGCAGAACACCACCCGCGCCGCCGGTACGTCCCGGGCTTCGGCGTAGGAGGCGATGGCGCCGAGCGCCTTGCCGAGGAGCACGCGGTTCATGGACCCGGAGGTGTCCAGGACGACGCCGAAGGTGCAGCGGGCGATCTCCTCGGGCGGGAAGTAGCGGCCCGCGCGCGGGATGTCGGGGGTCGACGCCTGGCGGCGCGCAGGACGGGCGTACGTCCGCACCGGCTCAGGGCGTGGCACGAACTCGTCGAACCAGCGGGCCAGTCGGGCGTCCCACGGGAGCGGCGGATGGCTGAGCGCGCGGATCTCCTCGACCAGGCCGCCGGGCAGGAAGCCGCGCTCCTGCTGCTGGTGCAGGTCGAGGCCCTGGCACAGGCCCCGGCGGTAGAACTCGTCGAGGTCGACGAAGTCGCCGGGCGCGCTGAGCGGGGCGCCCAGCACATCGCCGAGGCCCTTGCCGCGCAGGGTGGCCAGCCGGCGCATCCGGCGCAGGTCGCCGACGATCCGGTCGTACACCTCCTCGGCGGACAGGCCGCTGAACTGCGCGTCGTACAGCAGTCCTTGGGGCATCTCGCCGACCTGCATCTCGCGCAGCCAGCCGTTGATGACGTAGTCGCAGGCGACGTTGAAGAGGTAGGGGTCGCGGGTGCCGCAGCGGTCGCCGTGGCGCAGGGCGGCGTGCAGCATCTCGTGGGCGAGGATGAAGCGCCACTCCTCGTCTTCGAACGTCCGCAGCGGGTTGATGTAGATCTCGCCGGCCTCGGCGTTGACCGCGGCGACGGCGATGCCGTGCGCGCGGGCCAGTTCGGCGTCGGCGACCAGCTTGATGCCGGCCGCGATGCCGCCGAGCAGGGGGTAGGAGGTGATGAACCACTCCAACGCCCACTGCCAGGGCCGCTTCTTGACCGGTTCGCCGTCCATGGAGTCGCGGCGGCCGCCCGCCATGTCCATCGCGGTGGAGACGGTGCGGGTCAGCGCGGTGGCGAAGGCCAGTTGGTGATCCGGGGGCGACCCGAACCATCCCGTCCACTCCACGAGCAGCAGGTCGGGCTCGGCGCCCGCCGTGCCGCAGCGCTCGTACGCGGCCGGGATGCCGTCGCGCCGCCAGCGCGCGGCGAGCTGCTCCTCGTCGCCGTCCGGGTAGGTCAGGGGCAAGTGGTCCGGGGCCCGCCCGACCGGGAAGGTGAGCAGGAATCGGTTGACGACGACGCAGCGGGCGGCGAGTTCGGCGCGGTCGGGCTGCGCGGGCCTGCCCTTCTTGGAAGGGACGTGACCGAAGCCCAGGTGCAGGACGGCGTGCGCGATGGCCCAGGCCCAGGTGGCCGGTTCGGCGATGCAATCGGGGTGGGCGTGCAGGTCGCCGTCGGAGTCGACGCGGACGAGGCCGTCGTGGGGTGCCTGCTCGCAGTCCTCCAGACGGCAGACGGCGAACTCGACCGCCGCCAACGCCGGGTTGGCCTTCACCAGCGCCATCCCCTCGGCGAAGGCCTCCGCCGCGAGGTCCCGCTTCTTCTTCCCCTTCCCCTTGCCGTTGCCCTTGTCCTGGGTGCGGCTCATCGGCGCGCCTCCACCAGCCGGGGCATGTCACGCGCCGCCTCCACCAGGAACCAGGACGGCAGCACCGGATTGCCGTCGGCGTCGGAGGCGATGACGCTCTGGGCGACCTCGACGGAGATCTCCGCGAGCTGTACCAGCAGCGACTTGGCGCGGTACGCGGTCTGCCGGCCGCTCGCCGACATGTGGTCCTTGCTGACCGGCAGTTCCTTGATCAGGCGCCCGCGGAAGGACTCGGCGAGGTAGTAGAGCAGGTCGCGGTCCTCCACACGGTGCGGCCAGCGGGCGTCGCCCTTGATGATCGCCTCGATGCCGAACTGGCTGCGCACGATCTTGACGTAGCCGCAGAACGCGGTGGCGTGCGTCGGCGTCAGCGTGCCGTGCGCCAGTACCTTCAGCGTCTCCTCGTCGAGGTCACGGCCGAAGGAGTGCAGCGCGTCGGAGAGCATGTGCCAGGAGCGGGGCGTGGAGAACGGCTCCTCGGTCTTCGGTGGCTTGGACCACAGGTGGTCGGGGCGGTCGGTGAGGTGGTCCAGGATCCACGGGTGGATGCCGTTGTTCGCGGCCCAGGTCAGCCAGTCCTTGGCGGAGGCCTCCAGGTGGACGTGGGTGAGGCGGTTGACCAGCGCGGACGCGATGGGGCGGGCGAGGGCGTTGTCGGTGGCACGGTTCCCGGCGCCGATGACGATGGACCCCTTGGGCAGCTCGTAGTTGCCGATACGGCGGTCCAGGATCAGCGAGTAGAACGCCTTCTGCACATCCGGTGTGGCCGCGTTCAGCTCGTCCAGGAACAGGCAGTACGGCTCGTCGCGGGCGATCGCCTCCGGCGGGCAGAAGACCGAGCGCCCGTCGCGGATCTGCGGCACGCCGATCAGGTCCTCCGGCGCGAGCTGGGTACCGAGCAGGCTCACGCACTCCAGGCCCAGCGACTCGGCGAAGTCCCTGACCAGGGAGGACTTTCCGATGCCGGGGGCGCCCCAGATGAAGACCGGCCGCACGGTGGCGAGGCCGAGAAGGAGGTCGGGGATTCGGGTGGGCGTGACGGTGACGGCTGCCTGCAAGGCAGGAACTCCTTGGGGGTGTTCGAGGGATTTGCGACTCGAACAGTGTGTGCCTGCGCGCCCTCGAACGCAGCCGATTTTCAGGCGGCCCGCTCCTCCGGCTCCGTCTCCAGCGGCACCTGGGGTCCGTTCGATTCGCGCAGCCAGCGGCGCAGTACACGGTGCACGTGCTCGGCGCCGACGAGGTCCTCCCCGTCGTCGACCGGCGTGGAGAAGGCGATAGGCGACAGCAGGAACGGCTTGCCCTGCGCGCCGCCGAGTCCACCGTGCGAGCCGATCTGCTCCTCGAAGGCGAGCACCTCGCCGTCGGCGGGGTCGTAGGCGGAGTTGACCATGATGTCGGCGGCGTTCGGGAAGGAGTGCGTACGGCGGACGGCGTCGGCGGCGCCCGGCCCGAAGACCGCCAGCGGCCCGGGGTCGTCGTCCAGCCGGTCCAGGGGGATCTCGGCGCCGTACGCGCCGAGTACCACCCCGCCGTACTCCTCGCTGCGGACGAGCAGGAAGCCGATACCGGGGTGGTTGGCGAGGGTGGTGAGCAGGGCCGGGTGGCGGGCCTCGATCTCCTCCTTGGTCATGCGGTGCGGCACGTCCGGGAAGGAGACAAGGCCGAGGTTGCCGGAGGCCAGCACGATCGGCTCGGAGCGGCGGCGCGAGGGGCGGTGCTGCTCGCCGCCCTCCTCGACGGGCCGGCGCAGCGCCGCCCGCACGGAGGCTCGGGCCTCGGCGCCACTGTGCGTGCGCTGCGCCTTGCGCGGCACGGGCAGCCCACAGCCTGCCCGCACCAGGTCGCCGAGGCCGAGGCCGTAGCGGGCGCGGAAGGTCTCGCCGGGGCTCTGGCCGTGGTCCGACAGCACGACGATGCGGTACGGCCGCGGCGCGTGGTCGGCGACCTTCTCGATCAACGCCAGCGCCCGGTCCAGGCGTTCGAGGACCTTCTCGGTGTCGCGGCCGGCCGGTCCGGAGTGGTGGGCCACCTCGTCGTACGCCACGAGGTCGGCGTAGACGGCGGTGCGGCCGGCGAGCATGTCGCCCATCACCGCGGCGACGACGACGTCCCGCTCGACGACGGTCGCGAAGGCGCGGACGAGCGGATAGAGGCCACCGCGGGACACCCTCGGCCGGACCTTGCGGGCGCGGGCCCGGGTGGACTGGCCGATCTCGCGGCCGACCTCGGCGACGAAGGACAGGGCGGTGCGCACGGCGTTGGCCGGGTCGGAGAAGTAGGCGAAGTAGCCCGCCCGGGAGCGGTTCTCCCGGCCGCGCCGTCTGGTCGCGATGGACAGCACGAGGGCCTGCTCGTCGGCGCCGCCGCCGAAGAGATTGCCGCGGCTGGCGCCGTCGGCGCTGAGGAGCCCGCCGTCGCCGGTGCGGTCGATGGCACGGCGCTGGAGTTCGGCGGCGCTGGTGGGGCGGTTGCAGACCATCACCTCGCGGCCGGCCTTCTCGTACCAGCGGAACGCGGGCACGTCGTGGTTGCTGCCGTGCAGGATGCCGAGCTGGCTGGCGCCGGTCTGGCTGGACCAGTCGGTGCGCCACGGGTTGAGCCGGTGTGTGGGGCCGGATCCGGTCAGGGAGGGGTCGCCGTTGCCGAGCCAGCGGGCGACGGTGGGCATCAGGTCCTTTCCCACGGCGTCGAGGAGGACGTCGTGGCCGACGCCGTCGAGTTGCAGGAAGACGGTGCCCGGGCTGGTCGGGCCCGGGGGCAGGGCGCCGCGGCGGCGGTCGGCGAGACGGTACAGGCGACGGCGGTACGCGTCGTCGTCCCGTACGGCCAGGGCGGCACCGGTGGCGGAGGCGACGGCGGACATCACGGCGGCGACGATGACGGCGGTCTCCGGGGCGGCCTCGCTGTCGCCGGAGGGGACCAGGCGCAGGGCGACGGTGAGGAGCGAGCCGTTGAGGAAGAACACCAGCAGGCCGAGCACGAGCGCGGGCACGAGGAGCAGGAGCCGTACGAGAAGGGGCCAGACGAGGGCGGACAGCAGGCCGAACGCGCCGGCGCCGAGAGCGGCGGTCATGGCGATACGGGTGGCGCTGTCGCCGTCGGCCGACTGCAGCTGGAAGTCGGGCAGGATCCCGGCGAGCACGAGCATGGTGACGGTGGACACGGCCCACACGGCCACGCTCCGCCCGACCTGACTGGCAACCCGCCGCCAACGCCCACCACGCACGCGCAGCCCACCTCACGTCCCGACCCGTTGTCTCGGTACGGGCCCTACGCCCCAGACTGGCACACGCCTCCGACAACGCCTGTGCCGCCCGAGTCTGCTCGCCCCCGCCGCCCCTACCCGTCCCATCCCCCAGGGGCTCTGCCCCTTCGACCCCGGGGCCTTCTGGGGGCTGCCGCCCCCCAGACCCCCGCTTCGGCCCTTAAGGGGCCTCGTCCTCAGACGCCGGACGGGCTGAGATTGTCAACGGCCGTCGTACCCCGCCGTCGGCATCGACAGCCTCCGGTGCACCCGGGCCTTCATCTGCGCGTCGTACAACGGCTCCGCGCGCCCCACCGTCTCCACCCGCACACCGCGCCGGGCACACTCCGCGGTGAACGCCTCGACGGACGACAGCGCGCTCTCCAGTACCCGTCGGCTGGGTGCCACGAACAGGTCGAGACCAGGGCGGACGCCCTCCCACAGCACACTGTGGTCGGCCCGCAGCCCGCGGACGAGAAGCTCGCGCGCGACGACGTACCCGTGCTCGACGGCCCAGTGCGCGCACATCGCGTGCTGACTGCGGGAGTCCACCAGGAAGGGGTCGGCGTCCAGCTCTTCGAGCGGCGTCAGACTGGCGATCGCCGTCACGCGCACTACGGATGACCCCATGGCGTCCCCCTCACCTCCGGGTTTCGCCGCCGACCCTACTCCAGCCCGTACGCTTCGGGGAGTCGCGCGAAGGGGGCAAAGAAGGTGCCGGTGGAGATCACCTGGTGGGGCCATGCCACCTGCACGGTCGAGGATTCGAACGTGCGCATCCTCACCGATCCCTTGTTCGCGCGCCGGCTCGCACACCTGCGCCGCCGCCGGGGCGCGCTGCCGTCGCCGGACGCCTGGCGTGCGGACGTCGCCGTGGTCTCCCACCTCCACTCCGACCATCTGCACGTCCCGTCGCTGGCGAGGCTGCCGCAGGGCACCCGGCTGCTCGTGCCCGAGGGCGCGCCCCGCGCGGTGCCGGGCCTGCGCCGCCTCACGCAGCTGCGGGTGACCGAGATGACGCCCGGGGACGTGACGTCGGTGGGCGGGGTGACCGTACGGGCCGTGCCCGCGCGGCACGACGGGCGGCGACTGCCCGTCGGGCCGCACCGCTCCCCCGCCCTCGGCTATGTCATCGAGGGCGAGGCACGCACGTACTTCGCCGGGGACACCGGCCTGTTCGAGTCGATGGCCAAGGAGGTCGGCCCGGTCGACGTGACGTTGCTGCCGGTGGGCGGCTGGGGACCGTATCTCGGGGAGGGCCATCTCAACGCGGGGCGGGCGGCCGAGGCGCTGGTCCGGCTCGCGCCGCGCAGTGCGGTGCCGGTGCACTACGGCACGTACTGGCCGATCGGCATGGACGCCGTACGTCCGCATGAATTCCACGCGCCCGGCGACGAGTTCGCACGGCTTGCGGCCGAGCGCGCGCCCGGCGTATCGGTGCACCGGCTCGCGCACGGGGAGAGCGTGCGCCTGGGGGTGGCCCGGTGACGATACTGGCCGCCACCGCGACGACGGTGCCGCCGGAGTCGACGCAGCAGGCGATCGGCTATCCGTCGCTGTTCCTGCTGGTGCTGATCGGGGCGCTGGTGCCCATCGTGCCGACGGGGGCGCTGGTCAGTTCGGCGGCGGTCGTGGCCTTCCATCAGACGGCGCCGTTCTCGCTGGCGCTGGTGTTCGTGACGGCGTCGACGGCCGCGTTCCTGGGCGACGCGACGCTGTACTGGCTGGGTCGGCGCGGCATGGGCTCGAAGAACGGCTCTCGCTGGCTGGAGGCGATCCGCTCGCGCGCGCCGGAGGAACGGCTCACGCAGGCGCAGGAGAAGCTCGCCGAGCATGGGGTGGCCGTGCTGGTGCTGTCCCGGCTGGTGCCGGCGGGGCGGCTGCCGGTGATGTTGGCGTGTCTGCTGGCGAAGTGGCCGATGCGGAGGTTTGTTCGCGGGAACCTTCCGGCGTGCCTCGCCTGGGCGGTGACGTATCAGTTGATCGGGATCCTTGGGGGGTCGTTGTTCGACGAGCCCTGGGAGGGCGTGGTCGCGGCGGTGGCGCTGACGCTGGTCATCAGCGGGGTGCCCAGTTTGTGGCGTCGTGCGCGGAAGGCTTCTACGGGGTGAGGTGCGATGCGCCCAGGGGGCGGGGCCTGCTCTCGTGTGGCGACTGCGGGCAGTGGGGGCTGGTCGCGCAGTTCCCCGCGCCCCTATAGGCGTCCACTGAACGTCGGCTACTTCAAAACCCGCGATCCTCCCACCGGCAGATCCCACAGGTGCTCCCGTGCCAGCCCCGCCCTCTCCCACGCCGCACGCACGCGCGTGAGGGGTTCCAGGACCGGCTCCGCCGACAGCACGAACGTGGCCCAGTGCATCGGCGCCATCCTCCGCGCTCCCACATCCTGGGCGGCCCGCACCGCTTCCTCCGGGTCGCAGTGGACGTCGCTGAGCCACCAGCGGGGGTCGTAGGCGCCGATGGGAAGCAGGGCGAGGTCGATTCCGGGGTAGCGCTCGCCGATGCGGGTGAACCAGGGGCCGTAGCCCGTGTCGCCCGCGAAGTACACGCGCTGTCCGTCGGGGGCGGTGAGCACCCAGCCGCCCCACAGGCTGTGGCAGGTGTCGATGAGGGTGCGCTTGGACCAGTGGTGGGCGGGCACGAAGTCGAAGCGGACGCCGGACAGTTCGGCCGCCTCCCACCAGTCCAGCTCGGTGACCTGGGTGAACCGGCGGCGACGGAACCAGCCGGCGAGGCCGGCCGGCGCGAACACGGGGGTGTCGCGCGGGAGTCGGCGCAGTGTGGGTGCGTCCAGGTGGTCGTAGTGGTTGTGGCTGATGACGACCGCGTCCACGCGCGGCAGGGCGCTCCAGGCGACGCCGACGGGGGTGATGCGGGCCGGGGTGCCGAGGATGCGCCGTGACCAGACCGGGTCGGTGAGGACGGTGAGTCCGCCGATCCGGACGACCCAACTGGCGTGTCCCGCCCAGGAGACGGCGACCGTGCGCGCGTCCACGCGGGGCAGCGGGCTCGGCTCGAAGGGGAGCCGCGGGATGTCGGCCAGGCCTTCCCGGCCGGGGCGTACGGCGCCTTCGCGGGCGAAGCGGGCGAGGGCCTTGATGCCGGGGAGCGGGGCGGTAAGGCGGTCGTGGAAGGTGTGTGGCCACACCCGGCGTTCGCCCAGCGGGCGGGGTGCGGCGAGCGGCGGGAACGCGGGCGCGAAGGGGGACGGGGCCGCCGGAGCGTCGGCATTCTGCGTGGTCGTGCTCGTGCTTGCCGTGCGCGTGGTGGTCTTACGCGTGGTGGTCGACTCGGACTGCTGCGTCATCGAGGAGGCTCCCATCACTGGGCGTCGTCGCGGAGATCGTCGAAGACAGACTTCAAGTGGATCAACGCGCGTTGCACGTGTGGCAGTTCCAACGGCGTGGGTGAACCGATGCATTCCGCGCGTTCCTCGTCGGTGCCTGCCAGCAGCGGTCCGGTGGACAGCCGCACGCGCAACGCCCCGAGGTCGTCGCCGAAGCGGTGCCCGCCCGGCGCGGGCATGCCGAGCCGGGCGGCGAGGAAGTCCTCCAGGTCCTGCGCGTCCCCCACGTCGTGCGAGGACAGCCCGGCACGCAGGGGGCCCAGGTCGACGTACAGATGCCTCCCGGCCTGCGGGGGTCGCGCGAGAGCCCCGGCACCTACGGCGGCGGCATGCGCGGCGGCGGCCACGCGCGCGTGCAGGCGTACGGCGGCGGTGAGGCGCGCGGTCACCGGCTCGGGTTCCGTCAGCGCGTACCGGGCGGCGAGGGCGACAGGGCCGGCGACGCGGGCGCCGAGCGCGGTGAGCACGTCCAGCACGCGCGCGTGGAGGGCGTCACCGTCCTCGCCCGCGGGGAACCGGGCGACCGCGGCCGGCCAGCCCGGTGGGAGGTGGGCACCGGCCAGGTCGGTGACGACGGTGACCTGCTCGGGCAGCATCTCGGCGGGGCTGACCAGCACGGTGTCGGGCGGGGCGTGCACGGTGTCCCGCCAGGTCTCGTCGCTGACCAGGTGCAGCCCCTCGCCGGTCGCCGCCTCCAGGGTCTCGTGCAGCACCTCGGGCGGGGCCACGGTGGCGGTCGGGTCGTCGACGACGGACAGCACGAGCAGCCGCGGGTCACCGCCCTCGGCGCGGACCCGGCGGACGGTCTCCAGAAGGGCGTACGGATCCGGGACACCGCCGCATTCGGCCGGCGTCGCCACGTGGAAGACGGGTCTGCCCAGCAGGCGTGCGTACGGCGCCCACCAGGCCGCACAGGGCCGCGGCACCAGGACGTCGCCGCCGATCGCGAAGGTCAGGGCGAGCAGCAGGGCGGGGGCGCCGGGGCCGGCCACCGCCCGCGCGGGCTCGGTCGGCAGGCCGCGCCGTTCCCAGTAGCCGCACGCGGCCTCCAGGAGTGCGGGGCCGCCGCCGATCGGTTCGCTCTCGGCCCGCCCCGCTGCCGCGGCGAGCACGGCGGCCAGCTCGGGCAGCACGGGCAGCCCGTCGTCCGGGAGCGGCGGCCCGTAACGGACGGGTCCGTGGCCTTCGGGGTCCGTCCGGCGCATCGGTGCCTCCGCGCTGTGCCTGGTGCCGGGGTGGTTCGTCGTGGTGGTCGGGTGCGCCGTGTGCCCCCAGCGCTCCGCGTACCCATCGTGGCGCCACGCCATGGGCGCCCGCCGGGGTTTCGCCCGTCCCGCCCGTCAGTCCTCCGCGGCGGACGTCTTACGACGAAGCCGGTACGCCGCGCCGCCCAGCGCACCCGTGATCAGGACGCCGCCTGCGACCAGGGCGGGGACGGAGTCGGTGAAGGTACCGCCCGCGCCGGCCTGCACCCCGTGCTGCGTGTCCGCGCGGCGGCAGTCCTCCGAGTGTGAGTCGCCCCCGCCCCAGGAGGCCCCGGTGCCTTCGGAGTAGGGCTCGCTCCGGTCGGGCTCGGTTCCGTCGGCAGGGGACCAGGTGCAGGGACGCCGGCTGCCACTGTCGGCACCGTCCTTGCCACCCTCAGTGCCTTGCTTACCGCCGTCAGTGCCTTGCTTACCGCCGTCAGTGCCTTGCTTACCGCCGTCAGTGCCTTGTTTGCCGCCCTCGGTGCCTTGCTCACCGCTGCCCTGATCGCCTTCTGTGCCTTCCTTACCGCCTTCGGTGGCGTCCTTACCGCCCACGCTTCCGTCCATGGCACCGCCACTGCTGTCCTTGGCGCCCACGCCGGCGTCCGTGGCACCGCCGCTGCCCTCCTTGCCACCGCCACCGCCACTGGTGCCGGCGCCGTCACTGTCGCGGGTCACCGTGAGCGTCGCGCTCCACGGCTTGCCCTCCCCGCCGGACGCCGCCGGGCAGGTGCCGTCGACGGTCCACGCGGAGTCGGATCCGACCGCGTCCGGGTCGCCCTCGAAGTTCTCGGCCGGTGGGAGGCGGGCGGTGCCGCTGTAGGCGGGCCCTGCCGCCTTCTCGTCGTTGCCGGAGACCAGCTTCAGCTGGGCGGTGCCCTCCTCGAACGCCTGCGAGGTGGCATCGATGGTGCCGGGCGCGCTCCCGTCGAGGGGGTCGCAGGTGACGGAGACGGTGATGTTGCCGCCCGGGGAGACGGTGCCGGGGCTGACCTCCGCGGCCGGGTCCGCCCAGGCGGCCGAGGCGGCGAAGCCCAGGACGACACCGACCAGGGCGGCGACGGACAGGGCACGGGCGGTGCGGCGCATGGGGTGAACTCCTTCGGCCGACGGCTGCGGGGGTACGGCGGTCGTGCCCCCGCAGCCATGACAGCCCGCCCGGCGTCCGGGCGCGCGCGGCCGGACACCATTCGCGGGACGGGGACGGCCGACCGGGTGACACCACAGAGCGGGTCGGCCGACCCGGTCAGTTCAGCAGCGCCGCCAGGTCCCGCTCCAGCCCCCGTCCCCGCTTGCTGACGACGCCGGACGCGACGTCCGCCAGCTTGCGGTTGGTGCCCTGCGAGATGCGGCGCAGCACGCCGAAGGCGGTGTCGGCGTCACAGCCGAGGACGTGCATGACGATGCCGCACGCCTGGTCGACGACGGGCCGGGAGCGCAGGGCGGTGCCGAGGTGGCCGAGCTCGGTGAGCGCGGCGCGGTAGGAGCGGTCGCGGACCAGACAGCTCGCGGCGAATTCGCCGAGGGCCTGCACGGGCCCGTGCGAGGCGTTCTCCAGGGTGCCCGGCCGGAAGCTGTAGAGACTGAGCGTCACCGTGAGCCCGGAGCGACGGAACGGCAACGTGACGCTGGACCGCACGCCCGAGTCGAGCGCCACGGCGCGGTACTCCGGCCAGCGCTCGTCGTGCAGCAGGTCGGCCGCGTCGACGGGCCCGCCGTGTTCCAGCGCGTCCGGGATGGGCCCGTCCCCGGAGCGGAGCTGCACGGCGACGAGTCCGGCGAGGTCGGGATGGGTGACGGCGGCGGGCCGTTCGGCTTCCGCCTCGCGCACCATGCTGCTCGCCCCGCAGCAGTCGGCGGTGCAGCGCACGGCCTGTTCGGCCAACTCGGACAGCCTGCGCCCCGGTAGGGCGGCCTCGGCCGACTCGTCACCCCAGCGATCAACCTGTTCGTGAGCGGGCATCCGCAACTCCTCCTCGTTTGTGCGCGTTCCCTCTGCCGCAGCGGGGAAACAACGGGAGAACAGAGCAGGCCAGTTGCTTTCCGCCGCCCCGAACCGCCTTGTCACCAGCTAGGTTCATCCCATGGCGCAGACCGACGAATTCGGTGAGGAACTCGTGGACTTCGTGCGCCGCGTCGCGGAACTCAAGGCGGCGCGGTCCGTGTCGGAAGGGGATCTGCCGACGGTCCTGGACGCGGCCATCTTCGAACTCGACCACGTAGCCGACCAGTTGTGGCCGTGGTACGAGCGGCTGTCCTCGGGCGGACAGCCCCGTACGGCGTCCGCCGACCGCCAGGAGCAGCATCTGCTGCGCGCGGTCTTCCAGGGGTTTCCGCTGCCCGTGGCGCTGGTGGACCGGGAGGCGGTGGTGCGCCGGCTTAACTTCGCGGCGACGTCGTTCCTGGGCGTCCGGGCGGGCTTCGCGACGGGCCGGCCGCTGACCGGTCTGCTCGCCCACGCCGACCGGGCGGCGTTCCGTTCCCAGGCGGCGGCGGTGGCCCGCGGCGAGGGCGACCGCGGTCTCACCGTGCACCTCCAGCAGCACCCGTCCGCTCCGGTCCACGCGACCCTTGCCGCCGTACGCCCGAGCGGCGAGCCGCACACCACGGTCCTGGTGGTGCTGCAACCCGGCGAGCCGGCCCCGCCCGCCCAGCCGGCGGCCCAGGTTCCCGACCTCACCGAGACGACCCGGCACGCCGCCCTGACGGACCTCCAGGACGAGATGACCACGGCCCTCCTCACGGCACCGCGCGGGGACCGCGAGGCAGTCGTCCGACAGGCGGCCCGGGTCCTGCACGGCCGCTTCGCCGACTGGGTGATCGCCGACACGGGCACCGCACGGTTGTCCCGTACGACGGTGCTGGCCCCCTCGGAGAAGGAGGCGAGCGCACTCACGGAACAGGACCCGGCCACCTGCCCGCTGATCACGGAGACGACCCGCACCGGATCCCCGTCCCTCCAGGTACGCCCGGAGAACCCGGACGCCTTCGGCAGGAACACGGACGGCGCCCCCGTCCTCGTACAGGCGAACGTCACCTCACTGCTGTGCGCGCCTTTGACGGTCGACGGCGCCGTACAGGCCGTACTCACCTTATTCAGATGCGGCCCCCGCACACCGTTCTCCATGGCGGAGGCGAAGACGATGGACACGATGTCCCGCCACATTTCATTGGCGGTGACGGCGGTGCCCTGAAGGGGCGCGGGGCTGTATCGATATGCGGCTCCGCCGCGTGGGCGCGACAAGCCACATACGGCCCGCAGACCGCAGCACACCCGCGCCCCTACGGCGAAACCCGCCCCTCAGGCCACATCACTGAGTACTTGCTCCCGCACCCGACTGCAGCACCGGCTGATCAGCCGGGACACATGCATCTGCGAGATACCCAACTGCTCGGCGATCCGGCTCTGAGTCATGTCCCCGAAGAACCGCATGTACAGAATCGCCCGCTCACGCTCGGGCAGCGCCGCAAGCCGAGGCTTGACGGCCTCACGGTCGACGACCGTGTCCAGCGCGGGATCGGCGGAGCCCAACGCGTCGCTCAACGAGTACCCGTCGTCGCTGCCGGGCAGCTCCGCGTCCAGCGACAGGGCGGTGAAACTCTCCAGCGCCTCCAGGCCGGCCCGGACGTCGGCCTCACTCATGTCCGCGTGCTCGGCGATCTCGGCGTTGGTCGGACGCCGGCCCGAGACGGTCTGCAGGTCCTGGACGGCGAACCGCACCCGGTTGCGCAGGTCCTGCACCCGGCGCGGCACGTGCAGCGTCCACATGTGGTCGCGGAAGTGTCGCTTGATCTCGCCGGTGATGGTGGGCACGGCGTAGCTCTCGAAGGCGTTGCCGCGCTCGGGGTCGTATCGGTCGACGGCCTTGACCAGCCCGAGGGCGGCGACCTGCCGCAGGTCCTCGAAGTTCTCGCCGCGGCTGCGGAACCGTCCGGCGAGCCGGTCGGCCATGGGCAGCCAGGCCTCCACGATCCGGTCTCGGATGGTGTCGCGCTGCTGTCCCTCGGGCAGCGTGGCGAGCCTGCGGAAGTCGGCCGCGGTGTCGGGGGCGTCGTCGTGCGGGTGGTGCTTCGCGCTCACTGAAGTGGGCATGGTGCGTCGCAACTCCCTTGAATGTGCTCTGGGTTGGACGGTCACCGTGGGAGTGCGGGCGAGTACCGGAACCGGACACACCCGTGGCGGGGAATCGCCGCTCCCACGGACGTGCCTCCTGTCCGAAGCACTGATGGTTCGCCTGCCCCCGTGCCCGCCCCGCAAACACCGCGCAGCCGGACCGCCGCTCAGTGAGCGGGCGCGGCCCCCTCAGGACCGTCGTCGTCCTGCTCCGTCGGCAGGAGCAGATCCTCGTAGCGGCCCAGGGCCAGCACCACGCCGAGCATGAGGAGCGGAAGAAGCACAGCGAGCAGTGCCATGGGCCTGGTCCTTCCCCGGGATGCGCGTGGGGGTGGTGAACGCCGGGTCACCCGCCTTCCGGGGCGCAAACCCCGTGTCGGCCCCCTCTCATCGGGTACGCGGTGCGCAGCCCCGAAGATCTGGAGAAAGTCATGCAGCGAGGCAGTGACCGGCTGAGCGTCCACCGTGACGAGGAGATGAAGCACGAACTGCAGGGGTTGCTGCGGTCCGGGCACCCCACGCGCACCGAGGAGTGGCACGACCCCGAGCCGTCCGCAGAGGACGATCCGCAGGTCGCGGGCGGGCCGGTGACACCGGGTACGACGGCGTCCCTGGCGGCGGTCCGGCTGGAGCTGGCGCGGATCCTGGGCCGCAGTGCCTTTCCGGCGAGCCCCCGTGAGCTGATCGGTGAGCTGCGCCGCGGGTATGCGCCCGACGCCCTGGTCGAGTCCCTGGAGCGCCTGCCGCGTTCGACGCGCTACACCAACGTCCAGGAACTGGCCGAGGACCTGACCGGGACCGGGCGGTCCGCGCGGCGCAGGCACGCATAGGCGGCTCGGATCATGAAAGGACGTTGAGGCATCATGCGTATCGCTTTTCTGACCGCCCCCGAGGGCGTCGAGGAGGTCGAGCTCACCGATCCGTGGCGGGCGGCGGTGGACGCGGGCCACGAGCCGGTGCTCGTGTCGACGAGGCCGGGCGCGATCCAGGCGTTCCGCCATCTCGACAAGGCGGACAAGTTTCCCGTGCAGGAGGTCGTGGGCGAGACGTCGGCGGATTCCTTCGGCGGGCTGGTACTGCCGGGCGGCGTCGCCAATCCGGACTATCTGCGGACGAACCGCAAGGCCGTCGCGTTCGTGCGGGATTTCTTCGAGCAGGGCCGGCCGGTCGCCGCGATCTGCCATGCCGCGTGGACGCTGGTGGAGGCGGACGTCGTACGCGGGCGCGTGCTGACGTCATGGCCGAGCGTGCGGACCGACATCCGCAACGCGGGCGGCACCTGGGTCGACGAGCAGGTGCGGATCTGCGACCACGGCCCGAACATGCTGGTCACCAGTCGTAAGCCGGACGACCTGAAGGCGTTCTGCGAGACCTTCCTGGAGGTGTTCGCCAGGGAGGCCAGGCAGTCCAAGGAGACCGTCTGATCTACGGGCAGCGGTCGCGGGCACCCTCACGGGTTCGGCCCGCGGCCACGGTGCGGCGCGGGTTGCGGCGCAGGTACTCGCCCTCCAGCTGCGCCATGCGTTCGTTGTGGGCCCGCAGCGCGTCGTTCGAGCCGTAGAGAAGCGTGTCGTGGCGCGTCCGGTGGATGGTCTCCAGCTCCTTCATGAGCTGCTGGTCGTCCAGCCGGCCGGGGTCGACTCCAGTCATGGTGGTGCCCCGCTCGTCGTGCCGTCGTTGTCGGCGACCTGGATTCAGTTCCTGTCTGCATCCACTGTACGAACACCCCGGCCCCTGGGCCCTCCGTGCACGTCCGTCCAGCGGGCAGAACCCCTGACGGGGGGGCGAACACCTACCGCGCCCGCTCCACCCGCCGCTCGTCCCACACCGGCTCCGGCGTCTCCCGTACCCGCCCGTCACTGCCGAAGACCAGGTAGCGGTCGAAGGAGCGCGCGAACCAGCGGTCATGGGTGACCGCCAGCACCGTGCCCTCGAACGCCTCAAGGCCCTCCTGGAGCGCCTCGGCGGATTCCAGGTCGAGGTTGTCGGTCGGCTCGTCGAGGAGCAGGGCCGTGACGCCCTCCAGCTCCAGCAGGAGGATCTGGAAGCGGGCCTGCTGACCACCGGAGAGCCGATCGAAAGCCTGTTCGGCTTGCTGGGTCAGCTCGTAGCGGCGCAGGCGGGACATGGCGGCGCCCCGGTCCTGAGCGTGTTCCTTCCACAGAATGTCGAGGAGGGTACGGCCGATCAGCTCGGGGTGTGCGTGCGTCTGGGCGAAGTGCCCGGGCACCACGCGCGCGCCCAGCTTCCACTGCCCGGTGTGCGCCACGTCCTCCCCCGCCAGCAGCCGCAGGAAGTGCGACTTGCCGGAGCCGTTGGAGCCCAGGACGGCGACGCGCTCGCCGTAGAAGACCTCCAGCGAGAACGGCTTCATCAGGCCCGTGAGCTCCAGCTCCTCGCAGGTGACGGCCCGCACCCCGGTGCGGCCGCCCTTCAGCCGCATCCTGATGTCCTGCTCGCGCGGCGGCTCGGGCGGTGGCCCCGCCTCCTCGTACTTGCGCAGCCGGGTCTGGGCGGCCCGGTAGCGAGAGGCCATGTCGGGGCTGTTCTCGGCGGCCTGACGGAGCGTCAGCACCAGCTTCTTCAGCTGGGCGTGCTTCTCGTCCCAGCGTTTGCGCAGCTCCTCGAAACGGGCGAAGCGCTGACGCCGGGCCTCGTGGTACGTGGCGAAACCGCCGCCGTGCACCCAGGCGTCGGCGCCCGCGGGCGAGGGCTCGACGGAGACGATCTTCTCGGCGGCGCGGGCGAGGAGTTCCCGGTCGTGGGAGACGAAGAGGACGGTCTTGCGGGTCTCCTTGAGCCGCTCCTCCAGCCAGCGCTTGCCGGGCACGTCGAGGTAGTTGTCCGGCTCGTCGAGCAGCAGCACCTCGTCGGTGCCGCGCAGCAGCGCCTCCAGCACCAGCCGCTTCTGCTCACCGCCGGACAGTGTGCGCACCTGCCGCCACTGCGCCTTGTCGTACGGCACCCCGAGCGCGGCGGTCGTGCACATGTCCCACAGCGTCTCGGCCTCGTACCCGCGCACCTCGGCCCAGTCGGCGAGCGCCTGCGCGTACTTCAGCTGGGCGGCCTCGTCGTCGACGGTCATGATCGCGTGCTCGGCGGCGTCGACGGCCTTCGCGACCTCACGGATCCGGGGCGGCGCGACCGAGACGAGCAGGTCACGTACGGTCGTCTCGTCCCGTACGGACCCCACGAACTGCCGCATCACCCCGAGACCGCCACTCACGGTGACGGTGCCGCCGTGCGGTTTCAGCTCCCCGGAGATCAGCCGCAGCAGGGTCGTCTTCCCGGCACCGTTGGGCCCGACCAGCGCCACGACGGCCCCTTCCCCCACCCGGAAGGACACGTCGCCGAGCAACGCCCTCCCGTCGGGGAGGTAGTACTCGAGGTGCGCGGCTTCCAGATGTCCCATGGGCCGCATTCTGCGGGCCGCCGCAGAGCTCGGGCAAACTCTTATCCCAAACGCCGGGCTGTTTCGAAGGCGGGGGCAAGGAGACGCCCTAAAGGGGCGCGGGGAACTGCGCGACCAGCCACAACACACCCGCACCCGGCATCAAAGACGCACCCCTACGGCGCATCCCCGACAACAGCCCACCCCGCAGGCCCGCCTTCCCCGGCGGGAGCCACCACGGCCCCGGCCCAGGCCAGCGCCTTCCACCCATCCGCAGGCGACCCGTCAAGGATCACCACTCCCGTGTTCTCCAGCGGATGCGCCGCGGCGAACGGGACATCGACATTGACGGCCCGGGCAGCCGTCCACAGACGGATCACCGCACCATGGCTCACCAGCGCAACGGTCCCGGCCCCACTGCCGGCGGCCTCGGAAACCACCGCGTCGAACCGCGCCAGCGCCTCCGCCCCGCTCTCACCACCCGGCATCCGCAGCTCCGTGTCACCGCCCGCCCAGGCGAACACGGTCTTCATGTAGAGCGCGCCCTGCTCGGACTCGCCGGGCAGCATCTCCAGGTCGCCCGCGGTCACCTCGCGGATGCCGTCCCGCACGATCACGTCGAGGCCGCGCGCGGCGGCCAGCGGGGCCGCGGTCAGCTGGGTGCGGGTCAGGGTGGAGACGTAGATCGCCTCGATGTCCTCGCCGGCGAGGGCCTCGGGGAGGGCGGCGGCCTGCCCTTCGCCGAGTTCGGTCAGGCCCGGGCCGGGGACCGCCGTGTCGAGCAGATGGCCCAGGTTCGACGGGGTCTGACCGTGACGTATGAGGAGCAGACGCATGTACAGGTTCCTTCGTGTGTCGGTCACCGTCGGCCGGACACCAATCGGGCACTTCAGGGTACCCAGCCCTGTATGAGCCCAGACGTCGACCTCACCGTCCCCAAGCCCGGCCGGCACGTCCTGCGCGACCGGCTCCTGGCCCTCGACTCCCGGCTGTTCGAGTTCGCCGCCGAGCAGCATTGGCCGTATGCCGAGCGGGTGCTGCCACGGCTCAGCCGGAGCGCGAACCACGGGGTGCTGTGGTTCGCGACGGCCGCAGCGATCGCCGCGAGCCGCTCGCCACGAGCCCGTCGGGCCGCGGCCCGGGGCCTCGCCTCGTTGAGCCTGGCCTCGCTGACCATCAACACCCTCGGCAAGCGGTCGGTACGCCGCCCCCGGCCCGTCCTGGACCCCGTACCGCTCGTCCGGCAGCTGAAGCGGCAGCCGATCACCACCTCGTTCCCGTCGGGGCACGCCGCGTCGGCCGCCGCGTTCGTGACCGGTGTCGCCCTGGAGTCGCCCACGTGGGGCCTGGTCGTGGCCCCGATCGCCTGGTCGGTCGCGCTGTCCCGGGTGTACACGGGCGTCCACTTCCCGAGCGACGTACTCGCGGGCGCGGCTCTGGGCGCGGGTGCCGCGTTCGCCGTACGGGGCATGGTGCCCACCCGCGACCGGCTGATTCCGTCAGCCGGGCCCCGTACGGACGTGCCGGCGCTGCCGGACGGAGACGGCCTGGTGATGGTGGCCAACAAGGGGTCGGGCACCTCCGACCGGGTGCACTCCCTGCTGGACGCGCTGCCGCGCGCCGAGGTCGTCGAGTGCGAACCGGCCGACACCCGCGTCGAGTTGCAGAAGGCGGCGCTTCGAGCCCGGGTGCTCGGCGTGTGCGGTGGCGACGGCACGGTGAACGCGGCCGCGGAGGTGGCCCTGCGGCACGGCCTGCCCCTGGCGGTGCTGCCCGGCGGTACCCTGAACCACTTCGCGCAGGACCTGGGTGTGGAGGACGAGCGCGATCTGGGCCGGGCCGTGCAGCGGGGCCAGGCCGTGCGCGTGGACGTGGGCCGGTTCACCTGCGACGGACGCGAGGGCCTGTTCCTCAACACCTGCAGCCTGGGCGTGTATCCGGAACTGGTGCGCCAGCGGGATCACTTCTCGCCCCGCATCGGCGCCTGGCCGGCCGGGGTGTTCGCGGCACTGCGCGTCCTGCGCAGCGAACGCCACCCCCTGCACGCCGAAGTCGCCGGCCGCAAGCACCCGTTGTGGCTGCTGTTCGCCGGAAACGGCACCTATCACCGGGTGGGCCTCGCCCCCGCCCGGCGCCTGGACCTCGCGGACGGCGTGCTCGACGTACGGGTCGTGCACGGCGGGCGCCGCCCCGCCCTGCGCCTGCTCGCGGCCGCCCTCGCGGGCCCGCTGACCCGCTCTCCGGCCCATGCGGCGGTCCAGGTGGGCCGACTTCGCCTGAGCGGGGTCACGCCGGGCGCGCTTCTCGCGTACGACGGCGAAGTGACCGAGGTGGGGGGCGAGGTGACGCTGGAGAAGCTGCCGGAGGCGCTGACGGTCTACCGTCCGCTGCCCGGTCACTGATCGCCGGCACCTGATGGGCCATCAGTCCACATAGCAAAACAAGGGTCTCGGTATTCGATATGCGGGCGTAGCGTGGAGCCATGTCCAAGACACAGGAGACCGCCGTCTACACGCACGGACACCACGAGTCCGTGCTGCGTTCGCACACCTGGCGCACCGCCGCCAACTCCGCTGCCTACCTGCTCGGTTCACTCAAACCGCATATGCGGATCCTGGATGTCGGCTGCGGCCCGGGCACCATCACCGCGGACCTGGCGGGCCTGGTCCCCGACGGGCACGTCACCGGTGTCGACCGGGCGCCGGAGATCCTGGAGCAGGCCGGGGCCACGGCCGCCGGACGCGGCCTGACGAACGTCGAGTTCGCGGTCGCGGACGTGCACGCCCTGGACTTCCCGGACGACACGTTCTGCGTCGTCCACGCCCACCAGGTGCTCCAGCACGTCGGCGATCCGGTGGGCGCGCTGCGCGAGATGAGGCGGGTGACCAAGCCGGGCGGCTTCATCGCGGTCCGCGACTCGGACTACGCGGCCATGACCTGGTATCCGGCGTCCGAAGGCATGGACGCCTGGCTGGACCTGTACCGCCGGGTCGCGCGGGCCAACGGCGGCGAGCCGGACGCCGGGCGCCGGCTGAAGTCCTGGGCACTGCGCGCGGGGCTCACCGACATCACCGCCACCTCGGGCACCTGGACCTTCTCGACGCCGGACGAGCGCGCCTGGTGGAGCGGCCTGTGGGCGGATCGGACGCTGGCGTCGGCGTATGCCGAGCGGGCCACGGAGGGCGGGCACGCGAGTGCGGAGCAGTTGCGGGCCGTGTCGGAGGCCTGGCGGGAGTGGGGGCGGCAGGAGGACGGCTGGTTCAGCGTGCTGCACGGGGAAATTCTGTGCCGTAAGGACGTCTGAATCGCCGAATTCGGGTAACCCGGAATGCAGGAGGTTCACATTATGGTTCCCATCCTGCTGGTGTTGCTACTCGCACTGATTCTCTTCGGTGCGGGATTCGCTGTCGAGCTGCTTTGGTACATCGCGATCGCGGTGCTCGTTCTGTGGTTGCTGGGATTCCTGCTGCGCGGCACGACCGCGGCCGGGGGCAGGGGCCGCTGGTACCGGTGGTGACATAAGTCCCGGTACCGGTGATGACTCACTCCCGGGGGAGCAGCGGCCCGAGCGGCCCGAGGTCCAGGTTCAGGTCCTCGGGCCGCAGGCCGTAGCGCTCACGCAGTTCGGTCATGCGGTCGTCGAGCAGCATGAGCGTGAGACCGATCCGCTCCTCCTGGTCCTCGCTCAGGTCGCCCGTGTCGAAGCGGCGCAGCGCCTGGCGCTCCATGAGCTGGCGCAGCAACTCCACGACCGTGAGGACGAGTTTCACCAGGTCGCGTTCGACGGTGTCGGGTTCGAGGTCCAGCCGGCCTCGTTGTGAGGTGCCGCCGCGTCGGCCCCAGTGTGACGTACCGCCTTGTGCAGAACCTCGCTGTGCCGAGGCTCGTTGCGTCGAACGTCGTTGCGGCATCATGTCAACTCCCCCCAGGGCGACGGGACCTGCTCGTTGACGGAGCTGATCAGCGCGTTCAGGTCGATGCGGACGAGGTCGACGTCGGCGATGCGCAAGGTGATGTCCCCCGTGACGACGACGCCCCCGGCGAGCAGCCGGTCGAGCAGGTCCACGAGGGCGATCTCACGGCGTTCGACGACGGTCACGGCCCCACCTCCGGCTCCTCCGTGAACTCTCCGGTGAAGGAATACGCCGCCCACGGCCCGGTGAGTTCCACACGAATTCCCGGGGCGTCGTCCTTCTCCCGGTCCACGAGTTCCACGAATTCCTCGGAATCCGCGCGCGGCACCAGATAGGCGGCGTTGAGCACATTCTGCCCGGAGGCCCCGGAAAGCGCGGTGTTCTGCGGAGCATGCAGCCGGGAATCCTCGGCGAATGCGGAGAGCTTTTCGTGCAGCCGGCCGGAGAACACGGCGGCTTTCTCCCACGTGTCCTCGCGGGCCCGTGTCTGGGTACGGCGCTGTCGCAGATAGTCACGGCCGGACACGGCCTCGCCCCGCGCCCGGCCGGTACCCGCCGACTCCGCCGAACCCGCTGCCTCCGCGGCCACGGACTCGGCGTACACCTTGACGCCCCACTCCACCCGTCCCTCCAGCCGGTCGAGCACACGCTGGAAGGCCTCTTCGCGGGCCTCCATCATGGTCCGTACGCCGCTGTCGTCCCGGAAGACGGTGGCGAGCCGCAGCGGCAGCGGGGTGGTGACGACGGTGAGCGCGTCGATGACCTGCTGGTGGGCGCGGGCCGTGACGGTGAGCCAGTCCAGATCCTCCAAGTGGGAACGCAGTGGCTCCTCGGCGAAGTCCGCCTCCGGCACCGTACTGACGACGGCGACCAGGCCGTGGTGCGTGAGCTGTTTCGGCGGTGCCCCTGCGACCCCCGTCAGCTGGGACTGGAGCGCGGAGCGAAAGGGGCGGCAGACGGCGTAGACGTACCGCAGTGCGGTCATGGGGCCTCCTCCTGTTCCTCCCACTGTTCCCGGGCGGGCTCCAGCTGGGCCAGGCGCTCACGCAACTCGGCGTTCTCCCGGGCGAGTTCCTTGCGGCGGGCGCCGGAGGACAGCGCCGGGTCGTCCTCCCACCAGTCGATGCCCATCTCCTTCGCCTTGTCGACCGAGGCGACGATGAGACGCAGCTTGATCGTGAGGAGTTCGATGTCGAGCAGGTTGATGCGGATGTCGCCCGCGATGACTATGCCCTTGTCGAGCACCCTTTCCAGGATGTCGGCGAGGTTGGCGCCACTGCCCTGGCCGTAGGGCTCGGGCAGCCGGCTGGACATCGTCATCGTCGGCTCCCGCCACCGGCGTACTCAGGTACATCCTCGTACTCGGGCTCTTCCTCGTCCTCGTACGCGTCCTCGGGCTCCTCCTGGTCCCCTCGCTCCGCGTCCTCGCCCTCTACGTCCTCGTCCTCCGCGTCCTCTTCGTCGTACTCGCCCTCGGGCTCCTCGTTCTCGGGCTCCTCGTCCTCGGCGTACTCGCCGTTCTCGCCCTTCTCCTCGTCTTCGTCGTACTCCTCCTCGTCCTCCTCCTCGACCGCGTCCTCATGGCTGCGGACGACCTCGCCGTCGCGGATCTCGCCGCGCCAGCCGTCCTCGGCCTCTCCCTTGAGGGTGATGAAGCGGACGTAGTTCTTCAGGTCGAGGCGTACCCGGCGGCCCTGCGAACGCCAGATGTTGCCGGTCTTCTCGAACAGGCCCGAGGGGTAGTACTCGACGACCAGCAGGACACGGGTGAGGTTGTCGTCGAGCCGGTGGAAGGAGACGACGCCCTTCGTGGTGCCCTTCGCGCCTTCCGACTTCCAGGCGATCCGGTCGTCCGGCACCTGCTCGGTGGTGTGCGCCTTCCAGCTGCGGTTGGACCAGAAGACCTTGAGCTGCCAGTCGGAGGTCGTGTCGTCGGCGCGGTTCGCGCTCTTCACGCCCTTCGCGAAGGTGCTGAAGTCCTGGTACTGGGTCCACTGGTCGTACGCGGTGCGCAGCGGCACACCGACGTCGACGTACTCGATGATGACGGTGGGCTTCTTGCCGGCCGAGCCCTTGCGCTTGCCCTTGCCGCCGCCGAGGTTCTTGAACGCGCCGACCACCTTGTCCTTGGCCTGTCCGGCGCCGACCTCCAGCGCGCTGCGCAGCGGGCTCTTGCCGCCGGCGAGCTTGCGGCCGCCGTCGAGCGCGAGCTTGGCCAGACCTGGGCTTTGGCCCTCAGCGATGTCGTTCAGCTTGACCGTGGCCTCGCCGAGCTTGCGCCCCGCGCCGACCAGCAGCCGCTGGGTCTGCGCGGCGAGGTACTCCTGCAGCTCGGCCTTCAGCCGGTCGGCGGCCTCACTGTGGGCCACGTCGGCCAGTGGTTGCTTCGCGGCTCCGCGGGCAGCGGAACTCGCGGATCCGAGCGTGTCGGTCATCGCCCTTCACCGCCCTTCGACTGGCGCGCCCGGCCGCCGCGGGCGGATCCGCGAGCCCCGGCCGTCTTTCTGCTGGTGGTCGACTTGCCGGTCCCGCTCCGCTTCGCGGCCGCCTTCTTGGGCGCTGTCCTGCCGGCGGTGGTCTTCTTCGCCGCCGTCTTCTTCGCGGGGGCCTTCTTGGCCGCCTTCTTGGCGGTCTTCTTCGGCGCTGCCTTCCGGGACGGCTCCTCGTCCTCGGAGTCCTCAGCCTCGTCGTCCTCGGAGTCCTCAGCCTCGTCGCGGTCCTCGTCCTCCGCGCGCGGCTCCTCGTCCTCGGTCTCGTCCTCGGACTCCTCGGCGTCCTCATCCTGAGCGTCGAGATCCGGCGTCGGTACCGCGCCCGACAGCTGCTCGCGCACCTCGGCGGTGCGTCCGTGCAGCCGGTCGGAGAGCGCGTCGAGCTGTCGTTCGACCAGGGCGCCGGACGCCGCCTCGCCGACGCCGCGCAGGTCCTCGCGCAGCTGGTCCCCGATCTCCTTGAACTGCGGGTTCTTCAGGAGCTGTTGGGAGACCATGTCCGCGACGGCCCGTGGGCTCAGATGCATCCGCTTGCCGGCCACGGCACTGCCCACGGCCAACGCCAGTTTCAGTTTCCTCGTCCGTCCGAGGAAATATCCGGCCCCTATCGCGAGGCCCAGTCCCACTCGGTTCATCATGCTGTCCCGTCGCTGTTCCCGTACCCTGCGCGTTGGCCGATCTCCAGTCGGTCGAGAAGTTCGTCCTCACGTCGGTCGAACTCCTCCTCGTCGATCTCGCCCGCGGTCAACCGCTCCTCCAGGCTCGCCAGTTCGGCCCGCACGGTGACCGGGTCGTAGTAGATGCGTTCCGCCTCGTTCAGCACCTGTCTGATCACCCATCCGCTGCCGCGCACCGGGGCGAACGGCAGGAGCAGCACCTCTCCGATCAGTCCCACCGCCACCACCTCACTCCGTCGCCGTTTCGCCGCCGGACATGCTGTCCGCGGGCTCGGCGGGGCCGGGCTCGACGAAGCTGTACGGCGGCAGCGGGCCATTGACGCGCAGGTCGAGGTGCGGATGGCCCTTGCGGAGCTGTTCGACGGCGGTCAGGAACGTCTCGACCTCGTCGCGGCCGACCAGGAACGACACGTTCGCGATCCAGCCGGTGGACTCGGGGCCCACGCTGACCGCGTCGGCGGCCGGTTCCAGGGTGTGCTGCACATCGGTCGCGTCCTCGGACTCCTGCGCCTTGACCGCGGCGACCACCATCTCGCCGAGGCGGAGCCGATCGTCGTAGGAGCCGCCGCCGGCCTGCCGGTTGGCCTCCGTCATGGCCCGGATCTCCGGGTTCGCGGCCAGCACCCGGTGCAGCACGGCCTCCTCGGCGTGCGTGGCCTTCACGTTGTACTCGACCTTGCCGTCCAGGGCGGCGAGCCGCTCCCGGTAGTGCTCGGTGCGCTCGGCGAGTACGCCGGTGACCGTGTCGTCGTCGGGGGCGACGCTGCCGAACCGCATGGGCAGGACAGGGCCGGTCGCACCCGCCTCGGCGAGCACGTTCGAGTGGGCGAGCAGTTCCCTGCGCTTGGGGCGCAGGTCTTCGGGGGCCTCGCTGACCAGGGCGGCGAGCGGACCCTCCTTCAGCACACGCACGGGGCGCGGCGGCTCGCCCACACCGCCGAAGTCCTTCGGGAGGGCGGGATGGGAGCTCGCGGTGATGCCGTACACATAGGTACTCACTCCTGGTCCTCCTTCCTGCGCGACGGGGTGGACTTGTGCGTGCGCTGCCTGGGCCGCTCCTCCTCGCCTTCGTCACGTGCCTGCTTGAAGGCGTCGGAGATGGTCTCGGCGGCGCCGGACAGCGCCCCCTTGGACTTGCCGCGCGCGCCGGACTCGGTGATCTCGCCGACCAGGTCGGGCAGGCCCGGCGCCTTGCGCGGCCCGGCCTCCAGGTCGAGCCGGTTGCACGCCTCGGCGAAGCGGAGATAGGTGTCGACGCTGGCGACGACGACACGGATGTCGATCTTCAGGATTTCGATGCCGACCAGGGAGACCCGTACGAATGCGTCAATGACGAGCCCCCTGTCGAGGACGAGTTCGAGAACGTCGTAGAGGCCACTGCTGCCGCCTCCGCCGCCGGTCTGCTGTGCCGGGACAACGGTCATGCCGGACCTTCCTCCATTTCTCGGGACGGCGCGCTGGACGTGGGTGGGCGGCCTATCGACCGCCGGGCCTTCGTGCGTCGGAACGCCCGCGTTCGTAGCGGCGTACGCGCCGGTAGCCCGCGAGCTGTCCTTGGGGGTCGAGATCGACCTGGTAGCTCGCCATCAGGCTCATCGTGTCGGGGACGCGGGCCAGTTCCAGGACCTCGATTTCGAGCGTCCAGCCGTCCTCCGTGTGCTCGAAGGACGTCACCGTCTCCGCGTTCATACCGGTCAGTTCGGCGAGCTGGGCCCGTGCCTGACGCAGGACCTCCATCGGGGCCGGCTGTTCGTCCGCCCCGCCCGTCTGCCGTCTGGATGATTTGGGTGTGTTCTGTGAATCATTCATGGGCGCCTCCTGCGCCGAGTGACCTGGAAGGCGCCGGTCAAACCCGTGGCCCGGTTTCTTCAGCCGCGCAGTGCGTCGAGCCTGCGCCTGGCCGGGCCCAGGGCGCGGCCGCGGTCCAGCAGTCCGCCCCAGGGATTGGTGCGGGCCTGCTCCACGGCGTCGGCGATGCTCCAGCGGCGGGCGTCCAGCTCCGGGTCGTCCAAGTCGGCCCAGGTCAGCGGCGTGGCGACGGGGGCGCCGGGCCGGGCGCGCACGGTGTAGGGCACGACGACGGTCTGGGCGTAGGCGTTGCGCTGCACATCGAGGTAGAGACGGTCGCCGCGTTCCTTCTTGCGGGCGGCGGTGGTGAGCCGGTCCGGGTGGGCGGCCTCCAGCACCCCGGCGACGTCCTTGGCGAACTCGCGGACCTCGTCGAAGTCGTGGTGCCCATTGAGGGGTACGACGATGTGCAGCCCGCGCGAGCCGGTGGTCATCGGAGCCGAGGGCAGCCTCAGTTCGTCGAGGAGTTCACCGAGCAGCTCGGCCGCCTCCCTGACCTGCGCGAAGGAGTCCTCGGCAACGTCGCCGGCCGGGTCGAGGTCGAAGACCATCCGGTCGGGGCGGTCGATGCCGTTGGTGCGGGAGAGCCAGCGGTGGAGGGTGAGGCAGGCCTGGTCGGTGAGGAAGACGAGGCCGGCGGTGTCGTCGCACACCGTGTGACAGACGGTGCCGCCTTCCTTGGGCACCTCGAAGCGGGTGATCCAGTCCGGGTAGTGGTCCGGTGTGTTCTTCTGCATGAACCGGGGGCCGTCGAGACCGTCCGGGTAGCGCTCCAGCATCAGGGGGCGCCCGCGCAGATGCGGCAGCATGAAGGCGGCGACGGACCGGTAGTAGTCGACGAGGTCGCCCTTGGTGTACTCCTTGGCGCCCCCGTCGCCGGGGAACAGCACCTTGTCGACGCGTTTGACCTCGACGGTACGGCGCCCCGCCCGCACCTTCTTCGTACCGTCGTCGCCCGTCACCGTACGACCGCCTCCTCCACGAGCAGCTTCCCGGCGGCGGCGATGGACACGGCGTCGATGCCCGCGGTGTGCAGCTGCTGGTCCGGGGAGGCGGAGCCCGGCATCCGGCGGACGGCGAGGCGCACCAGGCGCGGCACCGGGCGCCCGTCGAGGAACGCGTCCAGCACGGCGTCGCCGATGCCGCCCTCCTCGCGATGGTCCTCCACGGTGAGCAGACAGCCGGTGTCCTCGGCGGCCCGGCGCAGCGTGGACCGGTCGACGGGCTTGACCGAGTACAGATCCACGACCCGCACCTGGATGCCCTCCCGGTCCAGGACGTCGGCGGCGGCGAGCGCCTCGTGCACGGTGACGCCGGCGGCGACGACGGTCAGCCGGTCCCGGTCACTGGCGCGCAGCACCTTGCAGCCGCCGACGGGGAACTCCTCGTCGGGGCCGTAGATGACCGGGCTCTCGCCGCGCGAGGTGCGCAGATAGCGGATGCCCTCCAGGCCGGCCATGGCGGCGACGAGCCGCGCGGTCTGGTTGGCGTCGCACGGATACAGCACCGTCGAGCCGTACACGGCCCGCATCATCGCCAGGTCCTCCAGGCCCATCTGGCTCGGCCCGTCCTGCCCGATCGCGACACCGGCGTGCGAGCCGACGAGGTTGATGCCGGCACCGCTGACCGACGCCATGCGCACGAAGTCATGGGCGCGGGTGAGGAAGGCGGCGAAGGTCGCGGCGTACGGCACCCAGCCGCGCGTCGCGAGTCCCACCGCGGCGGCGACCATCTGCTGCTCGGCGATGTAGCACTCGAAGTAGCGCTCGGGGTGTTCCTTGGCGAAGAACTCGGCGCGGGTGGAGTCGCCGACCTCGCCGTCGAGGGCGACGATGTCACCGCGCCCGGTGCCGAGAGCGGCGAGTGCCTCGCCGTAGGCGTTGCGGGTGGCGACCTTCTCCCCCTTCTCCCAGCGGGGCAGTTCGAGGTGTCCGGCGTGCACGGCGTGCAGCACGCGGGCGGCGGGCGGCTCATGGACGTGGATGTGGATGTCACGCTCCCCGCCCAGTTCGGCAATGGCCTCGTCGGGCTCCGGCAGGGGCTTTCCGTGCAGTCCCTCCCGGTCCTGGACGGCTGCGACGCCCTTGCCCTTGAGGGTGCGGGCGAGGATCACGGTGGGCTGCCCGGCGGTGGACCTGGCCTCCGCGTACGCCCGGTCGACGGCGTCCACGTCATGCCCGTCCACCTCGACGGTGTGCCAGCCGAACGCCCGGAAGCGGCGGGCGTAGGCATCGAGATCGTGGCCGTGCCGGGTCGGGCCGCGCTGGCCCAGCCGGTTCACGTCGACGATCGCGGTGAGGTTGTCCAGATGCTCGTACGCCGCGTGCTCGGCGGCCTCCCACACGGACCCTTCCGCGAGCTCGCTGTCCCCGCACAGCACCCACACCCGGTACGCGACCCGGTCGAGCCGCTTCCCGGCCAGCGCGATCCCCACCCCGATCGGCAGCCCCTGCCCGAGCGACCCGGTCGCGGTCTCCACCCACGGCACCTGGCGCGGCGTGGGGTGCCCTTCGAGCCGGCTGCCGAGCTTGCGGAAGGTGAGCAGCTCACCGTCCTCGATGGCGCCCGTCGCCTTGTAGGCGGCGTACAGCAGGGGCGAGGCGTGCCCCTTGGAGAGGACGAAGCGGTCGTTGCCGGGGTGGGCGGGCCGGTCGAAGTCGTAGCGCAGGTGGTTCGCGAGGAGTACGGCCGTCAGATCGGCGGCGGACATCGACGACGTCGGATGCCCCGACCCCGCGGCGGCGGAGGCCCGCACACTGTCCACGCGCAACTGCTGGGCGAGTTCGACGAGTTCGGCGGTGTTCATGGGGCTCCTTCCGAGGAGTTACGGGAGTGGGGTGCGGGGGTCTCGGGGTGCGGCTTGTGGACTGCGGGGGCGTCGGCGGGCGGCTCGTGGGCGGCCCGGAGATCGGAGCGCGTGACGGGGCCGGGTGGTTCGGGGTGTGTGGCGGCGTCGGGGTCCTGAACGGGGTCGGGGCGCCGGGCGGAAGCCGGGGCGTCTCCGGGCCGGTCCTTGGCGGGCTCGCTGACCGCACGACTCTTCTTGGTCATCTCAGCCTTCTCTGTCTTCTCGGCCTTGTCGGCCTTGTCGGCCTTGTCGGACTCAGTGGCCCCGGGACCCGGCCCCCGGACCAGCTCCGGCGACGCGGTGTCCAGCGGCACCGACCACGACCGCACGAGTCCCAACTGCACGGCCTGGCGCGGCAGTACGGCGTCCAGGAGCCAGTCGGCGGCGACGCGGATGCGGTTGCCGGGCATCGCGGCGAGGTGGTAGCCGCGGGTGACCGCGCCCGCCGCCACGCCGGAGAGCGGGACGCCGAGCGGGTTGGCGGCCGCCTTGACGCCGCCCAGGTCCACGACGAAGCCCATGTCGCGGTGGCGGTAGGGACGCCGCTCGCCGATGCCCAGGGACGCGGCGACGTTGTGGGCGACGACCTTGCCGTGCCGCCAGGCATGCTGGGCGGTCATCGGCGTGTACTCACCGGGCCGCTCCAGGTCGGGCACGGCGGCGCCGTCCCCGGCGGCGAACAGCTCGGGCCGGCCCGGCACCTGGAGGTACGGGTCGACGAGCAGACGGCCCCGCTCCAGGGGCAGTCCGAGGGATTCGGCGAGCGGATCGGGCCGTACGCCGACGCACCACACCAGCGTGCGGGTGTCGACGAACTCGCCGTCGGTCAGCAGGACCCCGCGGTGCGTGGCCTCCTTCACGGAGGTGCCCATCCGCACCTCCACGCCCCGCTGCCGCAGCACCCGGTCGGCGGTGCGCGACAGCCGCTCGTCCAGCTCGGGCAGGACGCGTTCGGCGATGTCGAGCAGCAGCCAGCGCGGCCGCATACGGGCCCGCAGCGGGTGTTTGCGCACCTGGGCGTCGGTGAACAGCTTCCCTTGCGCGGCGACCTCGGTCCCGGTGTAACCGGCGCCCACGACGACGAAGGTGCAGCGTGCGGCGCAGGTCTCGGGGTCGTCGGCGGCAGCCGCCAGCTCCACCTGCCGGGTCACGTGATCGCGCAGGTACAGCGCCTCGGGCAGGCCCCGGAAGCCGTGCGCGTGCTCGGCGACACCGGGGATGGGCAGCAGCTTGTTGACGCTGCCGGCGGCGAGGATCAGCCGGTCGAAGCGCAGGGTCCCGTCGTCGCCCTCGGGTCCCGTGTAGCGCACAGTGTGCGCGTCGAGGTCGATGGCGTCGGCCTCGCCCAGGACGAGCCGTGCGTGGGGCAGGGTGCCGGAGAGCGACACGGTCACCCGGCGCGGTTCCAGGATGCCGGCGGCGACCTGGGGCAGCAGGGGCAGATACAGGAAGTAGTCGGTCGGGTTCAGCAGGGTGATGTCGGCCTTGTTCCGGGTGAGCCGGGACAGGGTGCGGGCCGCACGGTACCCGGCGAACCCGGCGCCGACGATCACGATGCGGGGTCGACTCACGGTAAGCCTCCGGGGCTGTCGGTACCTCGGGAGCCTTCCGCGTCCCCCTGGCCAGGGCCGCCAAACGTCGGCCGGGACAGCCCCGGGCTTCCGGCACGTCACGCATCCGCACCGCATCCGACCGGGTTTCCGGCCGCACCTCCGGGTACCCGGAACGGCGACCCGCCCCCGACGCCGGCACGGCAGTCCCGGAGGTGTCCCGCCCCATGCCCCAGTACGGCTCCTTCTTTCCCGCGGCGGCCGATCGGCGCTCCGCGACGGTGACGAGGGGCGGCCTCGCGCGATGAGGCTCCATCTCCCCGTCGTCTCCGTCTACACGGTGCCCACGGACGCCCCCGAGGCCGACGGCACGCTGGCCTGGAACTCCACGACCGTGGTGATCGCCGAGGTGACGGCGGGAGACGCGACCGGCACGGGCTGGACGTACGGCCCCGCGGCGATCGGCGACTTCCTGCGCGACCATCTCGCGCCGCTCGTCGAGGGCCGCCACGCCCTGGACATCCCGGCCGCGCACGACGCGATGTCCCGCGCGATCCGCGACGCGGGCCGCCCGGGCGTCGCCGCGTGCGCGATCTCGGCGCTGGACATCGCCCTGTGGGATCTCAAGGCGCGCCTCCTCGAACTGCCGCTGACCCGCCTGCTGGGCGCCTGCCGCGAGCACGTCCCCGTGTACGGCAGCGGCGGCTTCACGACGTACCACGACACCCATCTGGTCGCGCAGTTGAACGGCTGGGTGCACGGTCAGCACATCCCGCGCGTGAAGATCAGGATCGGCGAGGATCGGGGCGGTGCCGTCCCGCGCGACCTGACCCGTGTGCGGGCGGCACGCCAAGTGGTCGGCTCCGAGGCCGAGTTGTACGTGGACGCGGGCGGCGCCTACACCCGCAAGCAGGCGATCCGGGTCGGCCACGCCCTCGCCGAGCACGGCGTGGAATGGTTCGAGGAGCCGATACCTTCGGACGACCTCGCCGGCCTGCGCCTGATCCACGACGTCCTGCCGTGCGACGTCACAGCGGGCGCGTACGGCTACGACCTCCCGTACTTCGCCCACCTGATCACCGCGGGCGCGGTCGACTGCCTCCAGATCGACGCCACACGCTGCGGCGGCCTGACGGAGTTCCTCCGCGCCGCCGCCCTCGCCCAGGCCCACGGCCTGGACGTCTCGGCCCACCGCGCCCCGCACGCGCACGCCGCCGTGGCCGCGGCGATCCCCAACCTCCGCCACATCGAGTGGTTCCACGACCACGTCCGCATGGAGGACATGTTCTTCGACGGCGCCCTGGACCCGACGGGCGGCACGGTCACCCCGACGCAGCGCATCGGCCACGGCCTGACGCTGCGCACGGAGGAGGTGCGGGAATACCGGGTGGCGTGAACGCCGTCGGGCTCGGCGGTGTCACGCCCGGTGGTGCGGCTGCACGGGGTCGATGGCGTCCGGGAGCGGCGTCTGCGCACCGGGCGGCGCGTCCGGCGCCGCAGTGCCCGTCGCCGGCGGGCCGGGCGGCATCGGCGGATACGGCGTGCCGAGCCCACCCGATGGGGCGGCCGCTGCCGTGCCACCGACGGCGCCTCCCTGGGCGGCGGCCTCGGCCCGGTGCTCCGGGCTCGGCCGGGACGCCGACGGGTGTGCCACACTCCGCAGCCCATACGCCACCGCGCCCAGGATGACCGCGGTGATCAGCGCGGCGGCCCAGTCCGGCAACCCCTCCGCGAGGCCCAGTCCCAGCGCGAGCGCGAGGGCCGCGCCCGCGTACAGGGCGACGGCGCCCGAGCCGGCGTACAGCATGGCCCGGCGGCGCTGCCTGCGCGTCTGCTCGCGCAGTTCGTCCCGTACGGTCTCGCGCGCCACCTGCGCCAGTTCGTCGACCAGGTGCTTGTCCAGATGCTCAAGATGATCCAAGCGGTCCATGGCGGCCGAGTACCCGTACAGGGGTCCACGTAACGGGGAGTGAGGGGATCGCGTGAAACGATCTCCCTGTCCGGCCGCTCCCCACTAGGCTCTCCACATGGACATTCTGGGAGCCACGCTGCGCGTCTGCGTCGACGACCTGGAGACCGCGGTCCCCTTCTACGAACGACTCTCGGGCGCCGCCGCCCTCCGCTTCGAACGCGGCGGTGTCCAGGTGGCCGCCGTCGGCTGCTTCCTGCTGATGAGCGGCCCCGAGTCCGAGTTGGAGGTACTGCGCAAGGTCGTGGCGACGATCGCCGTCAAGGACGTCGAGGAGACCCACCAGGTGCTCAGCGAGCTGGGCGCACACGTCATCGCCGGCCCGGTACCGACGCCGGTGGGCCGCAACCTGATCGCGATGCATCCCGACGGGACGATCTACGAGTACGCGGACCGCCAGGCGTGACCCGCCGACGGTTGGGCAACGCCCCAAAGGGGCGCGGGGAACTGCGCGACCAGCCACAACGGACCAGCAGACGGCAGCCGACAGACGCCCAACGGCGCTGTCACCGCACTCCCCGCGCAGCGCCCCGCATCTCGGCGGTGACAGCCCACCGCTCATGATCCCGCCACGCCCCGTCGATGAAGAGCATCCCCGGTGAGAAGCCCTCCAGCCGGAACCCACAGGCCCGCGCGAGGGCGATCGACGCGTTGTTGGCGGGCTGGACGTTGATCTCCAGCCGGTGCAGCCGCATCGGACCGAAGGCATGGCCGACCACCAGGTCGAGCCCTTCCCGCATCAGCCCGCGCCCGGCCGCGTGGGCGAAGGCGCCGTAACCGAGGGCGCCGCACTGAAAGGCGCCCTCGACGATGTTGTTGATATTGACGAACCCGGCGATGCCCCCGCCGTCGCCGCCCCCGCCGTCACCCTTCTCACAGACCAGGAACCCCGCCTTCGTCGGATCCTCGATCAGCCGCCCGGCATAGGCGGTGTAGGCCGATGCGCTGTCCGGCGGGAAGAGCCACGGATGGTGCAGCTTCTTGCTCTCCCGGGCACGCGCGGTGAACTCGGCACCGTCCTCGTAGCGGAAGTGGCGTATGCCCACGCGAGGGCCTTCGGCGAGGTAGCGGGACGCAGGGTGCGGCATTGCGCCAGCCTACGGCCCCCTATCGGCGCCGCCCCATGAAGTACGCCCCGCACAGCGCACCGATGATGCCCATGCCGAGCAGCGCCAGCCACAGCGGCATCGTGACCTCAGGGATCAGCAGCCGGATCTCGGTGGCGCGGGTGTTCTCGAAGATGAAGATCAGGGCGAGGGCGACGAGCACCAGCACGGTGGTCCGGGCGGGGGTCAGCGCCCCGCCCGGGCCACTCCGCTGCCCGCCGGCCTTCTTGCCGCTCTCCGACGTCTTCGCGGTCATACGACCAGGATGCTCCCGTGGACGCGATCACGCACGGTGAGTGCTCGCTCGCCTCTCAGTCAATCACCGGCAGCCGCAGCACCCCCGTGTCCTCAGGCGCGCTGACCACGGTCACCGGCTTGATCCCCCGGTTCCCGAAGTAGGCGTCGTCACTCGCCGCGACCACGAACCGCAGCCGGTGCCCCTTCTCGTACCGGTGCACGATCCCCGGCAGCGTCACGGTGAAGCTCCGCGTGACGTCCGGCACCCGCACCGGCGCGACCAGCCGGTGGACCAGCGTCTGGGTGCCGTCGGGCGCGACGTCGTACAGCTTGGCGAACAGCACGAGCTTGTCGGCGGCGTCCCCGGAGTGCTGCGTCCGCTCGGCCTTCGGGGAGACGACCTTCAGGGTGGCCCGGGGCGCCCCCACCACGTCGGTCGTGCGCGCGAGCGGCTCGCTGGTCCAGCCGAGATAGGTGCCCTTGGTGTCATACGGCGCCGGGTCCGGGAGCCCGATGATCCCGTACAGCGAACTCTCCGAATGGCTCGTGGGGACAAGCCAGTTGGTGTACGTGCGGCTGCCGCGCGCCACCTTCTTTCGGTTGTCGACGAGTTTGCCGTCGCCGGAGAGGTAGAGCGTCCGGGTCGGCTCGGGGACGCGATCGGCGGTGGCGTAGGTGCCGCCCGGGTCGGTGATCCAGTCGCGGTAGTAGGCGAAGGACGGTCCGGTGTCGACGTGCTGCTTGCGCAGGTAGCGGTCGAACCAGGCCAGGATGCGGCGGCCGACGTAGCTGGTCTCCAAGTTGCCCTGGGAGAGGTTGAGTTCACCGGATGCCGGATCGGTGAGGCCGCCGCTGTGGCCCCAGGACTGCCAGATCATCTTCGTCGGCGTTCCCTGGGCCTTGAGCGTCTTGTACGTCGCCGTCGCCTCGTTGAGGTTGAAGAGGCTGTCGGCCTGGCCCTGGACGAGGAGGGTGGGTGCCTTGACGCGGTTCAGGTACGACACCGGCGAGACGCTGCGGGCGTAGGAGAGCAGCTCGGCCGTCTGCTTCGCCGGGTAGCGGCCGGAGTTGAGGGTGCGGATCGTGTCGCAGGCCTTGGTGACGAAGTGCAGGCAGGCGAGGGAGTTGATGCGGGAGGGGTCGAGGTTCGGTTCCAGCAGGGGCTGGCCCTCGCCGATGAGGTAGAAGCCGTTGGCCCACTGCCACTTGAAGGCGCCGGGCACGCCGCCGCTGCCGACGGCGTTGTTCGGGTCGAGGGCGTAGGCGAGGTCGTTCCAGGTGATCATCGGGACGAGCGCGTCGACGCGCTGGTCGACGGCGGCCGTGGCCAGCTGGACGGCCCCGCCGTAGGAGCCGCCCGCCATGCCGACCCGCGGGTCACCGGGGCCGTCGAGGGTGACGAAGTCGGCCTTCGTGCCGTCGTCGGCGGCGCGTCTGCCGCCCAGGAAGTCGATCAGCCGTGAGGCGGCGACGCCGTCGATGGTGGGGTCGTCGAGCGAGATCAGACAGCCGGACCTGCCGAAGCCGAGCCCGGAGTAGATGAGGGAGACGTAGCCGCGCTGGGCGAAGGCCTTGCCGATGGCGTCGGTCGAGCCGTCGGACTTGCTGCCGCCGAAGCCGTTGGTGGCGAGGACGGCCGGTGCGGGACGGGCGCGGTCGACGCCCGCCGGCCGGTACAGGTCGGCGTCCACGGTGCAGGTACGGCCGCCTGCCTGGACGGTGAACTTCAGTGCGGTGACGGTGTATTGGCCAGCCGCGACGGCGGGGGCGGTGAGGGCGAGGGGGGCGGTGAGCGTGGCGCCGAGGACGAGAGCGAGTGGGGCTCGGGATCTGGGCACACGACGGGACACGGAGACCTCCACACTGAGGCACGCTGGGGACAACCCTGCTTACCGACCAGTAAGTACTGGCCGGTTGTCATGGTGTGACACGTGTCAGAAGAGGTCAATCACCGGGAAGGAGGGTTTCTTGACGGGAATTCAGTGAACTGGGCGTCACCAGAGGTCAGCGCAGCGCGGGCTCGTCGAGGACCAACTGAACGGCATCGGCGTCGAGTTCGGCGCTCACCCCGAAGGGGACCGTCAGCGCCCCGTCACCGTGCCCGAAGCCGAACTCCTCCACGACCGGAACGCCGAGGCCCCCGAGCCGGTCGACGAGGACCGCGCGCACCGCGTCGTACGGGCCGCACGCCGCCCAGGACCCGAGGGCGATCCCGGCGACTCCGTCGAGCCAGCCCGTGCGCAGGAGTTGGGTCAGCATCCGGTCGATGCGGTACGGCTGCTCGCCGACGTCCTCGGTCAGGAGCAGTCCGCCCCGGGCACCGGCTCGGGCGTGCGGTGTACCGAGATCGGAGGCGATCATGCTCAGGCAGCCGCCGAGGGTGACGCCGCGGGCCCGGCCGGGAACCATGGCCGTACCGTCGGCGGGGATCACACGGACCGTCTCCGGGGCGAAGAGCGTGGCCCTCAGGTGCTCCTGCGCGCGGGCGTTCTTGACGAAGTCGATCCCGGCCGCCGCCGGCCCGTGCAGGGTGACCAGGCCCAGCCGGGTGGCGAACGCCTGGTGCAGCACCGTGATGTCGCTGAAGCCGACGAACACCTTCGGCCCGGCCGCCCGCATCGCCGCCCAGTCGAGGAGGTCCACCATGCGCTGGGCCCCGTAGCCGCCCCGGGCGCACAGCACCGCGTCCACGGACGGATCGCACCAGGCGCGCTGGAGGTCGGCGGCCCGGTCGGCGTCCGTGCCCGCGAGGTAGTCCAACTCGCCGTGCCGGTCGAGCACATGGGGTGCCACGACCGGGTCGAGGTCCCAGCCACGCAGCACGTCGAGCCCGGCCTCCAGCCGCTCCTCGGACACCGGCCCGCTGGGCGCGACGACGGCGACGCGGGCGCCAGGGCCGAGGCGGGACGGTCGTACCAATGGCCGTACGGGCTGCGTCACTTGGCGAGCTCCAGCTTGGGGATCCCGGGCGGATTGAGCCCGAACACCTGGGCGTACAGGGAGAGTTCGGACTCCAGGACGCGGATCATCGTCTCCGACCGCCTGAATCCGTGGCCCTCCCCCTCGAAGGCGATGTAGGCGTGCGGCACCCGGCGCCCCTCCATACACGCCAGGAACCGCTCGCACTGCGCGGGCGGGCAGATCACGTCGTCCAGGCCCTGGAGCAGCAGGAAGGGCACGGTGAGGCGGTCGGCGTGCGCGGCGGGCGAGCGCTCCGCGTACCGTCCGGGGACCTCGGCGAGCGAAGCGAGATGGGGGTCCCCCCGCCCGGAGGGTGGGGGAGGGCCGACGAGGGTCTCCAGGTACCGGGACTCGAAGTCGTGGGTCTCGCCCGTGCCCCAGCCCTCCAGGTCGAGGATGGGGTAGAGGATCGTGCCGCAGGCGTAGACGTCGGTCGTGGTGAGCGAGGCGGCCGTGGTCCAGCCGCCCGCGCTGCCGCCCCGGATGGCGAGCCGGTCGCGGTCGGCGGTGCCCGCGTCGGCGAGGGCGAGCGCGACGGCCGCGCAGTCCTCGACGTCGACCACGCCCCACTGCTCGCGCAGCCGGTTGCGGTACTCCCGCCCGTATCCGCTGGAGCCGCCGTAGTTGACCTCGGCGACACCGATGCCGCGCGAGGTGAAGTAGGCGATGGCCAGGTCGAGCACCAGGGGCGCCCGGTCGGTGGGGCCGCCGTGCGCCCAGACGACGTACGGCGGCGGTGTGCCGCCGGGGGCCACGCAGCCGGGGTTGTGGGGCGGGTAGATGTGCGCGTGGACGTCGTCTCCGGCGGGGCCGGTGAAGGTGCGGATCTGCGGCTCGGGGTAGTAGGCGGGGTCCACGGCGTCGTCGTGCGCGGCCCCGATCACCCGGGACCGGCCGGTCCGCGTGTCCAGCTCGACCACCTCGTAGGCGCTGCGCGGACTGGCACCGACGGACACGACGCGCTCCCCGCTCACCGCGAGCGTGGGCGCGAACTCGGTCCAGGGTCCTGCCGCGTCGACGATCTCGCCGGTCTCGGGGTCCAGTATCCCGAGGGCGGTCGAGCCACGTCCGTGCACGACGGCGACGAGCCCGGTCTCCAACGGGGCGAACCAGCGCAGGCCGAGCTTCCAGAGCGGTCCGCCGAACTCCTCGTCGCGCGGACAGAGCGGTTCGCCGTCGCGGTAGAGGTTCCACCAGCCGCCGCGGTCGCTCACGTACAGCAGCCGGCCGTCGGCCGCCCAGTCGACCTGCGCGATCGACTCCTCCGGGCCCCCGGCGACGGTCCGCGGTCCGCCGAGCGCGCCATCCGCGCCAACGTCGGCGACCAGCAGCTCCGTGCCGTCCCACGGCATCCGCGGATGGTCCCAGGCGACCCACGCCGCCCGCCGCCCGTCGGGCGAGATCCGCGCTCCGGTGACGAACCGGTGCCGGTCGTCGGTGAGTTCGCGTACGGCGTCCCGGTCCTCGCCCGCGGAGCCGTCCAGCGGGACGGCGGCCAGGACACGCCGCACGTCGGTGGGCCCCTCCCCCGTGAACTCCTCCAGCACGCACCACACTTCACCGAGTTCGAGCCGCAACTGCGGCTCCACCCACCGCAGTCCACCACCCACGGAGGACAGGGGAGTGAGGGGACGCGGCTCACCGCCGCCCTCCTCGTACCGGTAGAGCCGCTGGTCGGCGAAGTCGACGAAGACGACGAACGGCCGGCCGTCGACCACCGTGCCCGCCCAGGGCTGTCCGCCGTACTCGACGACCCGGCTGCGCACGTTCCACGGAGCGGCCAGCACCGACTCCTCCACGCCGTCCGCCCGCCGCCGCACCAGCGTGCGCCGCCCGCCCTCCGTGGGCCGCGGCTCGGTCCACCACGCCTCGTCGCCGACGAAGCCCACGTACTCGGGACGTCCGTCGTGCGCGGCGGCGAGGGCCGCGTCGATGGGCGAGGGCCAGGAACCGTACGCCAGTGTCCGCACCGTCTCCCCCAACTCCCCTAGGCCGCGCACAGAAAACGGTCGAGAACGCGGACGCCGAAGTGCAGCGCCTCGACGGGCACGCGCTCGTCGACCCCGTGGAACATGGCCCCGTAGTCGTAGCCCTCCGGCAGCCGCAGCGGCGAGAAGCCGTAGCCGGTGATGCCGAGCCGCGAGAACTGCTTGGCGTCCGTGCCGCCGGGCATGCAGTACGGCACGACGTGGCCCTCGGGCGCGAACTCCTCGACGGCGGCGCGCATACGGGCGTACGTCGGCGAGTCCACGGGGGATTGGAGGGCCACCTCGTGGTGGTGGAACTCCCAGTCGACGTCCGGCCCGGTGAGCTCGTCGAGGGTCGCGCGGAACTCGTCCTCGAAGCCGGGGAGATACCGGCCGTCGACGTACGCCACGGCCTCCCCCGGAATCACGTTCACCTTGTAACCGGCGTCCAGCATGGTCGGGTTGGCGCTGTTGCGGACGGTCGCCTCGACGAGCCCCGCCGCCGGGCCGAGCTTCGCCAGCAGACCGTCCACGTCGTCCAGGTCGGCGTCGAGGCCGTACAGCGCGGCGAGTTCGGTGAGGGCGGCGCGGACCGTCGGGGTCAGCCGCAGCGGCCACTCGTGGGCGCCGATCCGGGTGACGGCAGCGGCGAGGCGGGTCACCGCGTTCTCCCGGTTGGGCCGGGAGCCGTGCGCGGCCCGCCCGCGTGCGGTGAGCTTGAGCCAGCCGGTGCCGCGCTCCCCTGCCGCGAGGGGGTAGAGCTGCCGCCCGCTGCCGTCGTGGACGGTGAACGCGCCGGACTCACCGATGCCCTCGGTGCAGCCCTCGAACAGCCCGGCGTGCCGGTCCGCGAGGAACCCTGAGCCGTCCTCGGCGCTGGCCTCCTCGTCGGCCGTGAACGCGATCACGACGTCACGCCGGGGCCGTAGGCCCTCGCGGGCCCAGGCACGGACGACGGCGAGGATCATCGCGTCCATGTTCTTCATGTCGACCGCGCCCCGCCCCCACACCACCCCGTCGCGGATCTCCCCGGAGAAGGGGTGCACGCTCCACTCGTCGGCCTGTGCGGGCACGACGTCGAGGTGACCGTGGACCAGCAGCGCGTCCGCCGACGGGTCGGTGCCCTCGATGCGGGCGACGACGTTCGTACGGCCCTTGGTGCGCTCCAGCAGGGTGGGCTCCAGGCCCGCCTCGGCCAGCCGCGCGGCGGCGTACTCGGCGGCGGGGCGTTCCTGGCAGTCGCCGCCGCCCCGGTTGGTCGTGTCGATGCGGATCAGGTCGGACGTGAACGTCACGACCTCCTCCAGTGCCTGCTGGTCAGCCATACTGCTCCTCCACCGCGGCCGAGACGATCGTGATGACCGCCTTGAAGGTACGGATTCCCTCGTACATGCGCTCGCTGGTGTACGCCACCTTGCGCTCACCGATCCGTTCGACGCCGGGTACGACGGTGGCGGCCATCGCGAGATGCTCGGCGTCGAATTCGACGGCGATGGTGAACGGACCCTCACCGACCGGCTCCCGACGGACCGCAAGACCGGCCGCCTCCTTGGCCGCGGCGCGGATGTCGGCGGCGGTCCTGGCCGGCGTACGGCACACGGCGGCGTACCGCGACACGTGGTCCTTGACGGCGACCTTCAGCGCCTCGGGCGCGTACCCGAGCGCGTCCTCGCAGGCCAGGTCGTCCCCGGTGACGAGTACGACGGGCACGCCGTACTCGGCGACGACGTGCGCGTTGAGCAGGCCCTCGCTCGCCCGTACGTCGTTCAGCCACACCCCGGTGATCTGGTTCGCGAGGTAGGTGTGGGCGAGGACTCCCTCCATGCCGGCGCCCGCGTGGTAGCCCACGAAGGCGATGCCGTCCACGTCCCCGTGCTGCACGCCCTCGACCATGGAGAGCGCCTTGTGCCGGCCGGTGAGCATCTCGGCCCGCTCGTCGAGCCGTTCGAGCAGCAGATTGCGCATGGTCCAGTGGGCCTCATTGATGACGACGGCGTCGGCGCCCCCGTCGAAGAAGCCCAGCACGGCGGCGTTGACGTCCGAGGTGAACATCCCCCGGCACCGCTCCCACTGAGGCGTCCCCGGCAGCACGTCGCCCGGCCAGGTCACGCCGGTGGCGCCCTCCATGTCGGCACTGATGAGGATCTTCATGCGGGTCCGTTCCCTCACAGGTCAGAGGCTTATCGTCCAGCTGATGACAGCAGTTTGCGACATCATGCGGTGAAACGTGCAGCGGTGACGGGGATCTTCATGCTGCTTCACCTTACGCGTCGACGCGGGAACTTCTTACGAGGCAGAGAGGGGGTCCACTCCTGAGACTCGGCACCTCGGAGAGCATGGACCTGAGGTCCCACATGCGTCCCGCAAGACTCCATGAGAGGTAGAGCAAGCGCCTTCTAAGCGCTTGGCCGCAGGTTCGAGTCCTGCCGGGGGCGCCTAGTCTCCGCCCTCCCATCGAGAGGGCGTTTTTGCTGGTCAGACGCCGTTTATCGGGCTCGGCGGAGTAGCTTCGCGGGTGCGGGTGGGCCCTCGGGCGGAGTCGGCGGGTGTCCGGCTGGGGACGATTTCGCCCGGCCCTCGGCGGGTGTTCTTCCCGAAAACTTCCCGAAGTTTCAGTACGGTCTCTTGCCGTCGAACCGCTCACTCACGCCGCGGTCTGTGGTCAGCCACAAGCATCGCACTCGGTCTCGCAAGGCGGGGCGCTCTGACCGTCCGTGTCATCCCACCCGGCCGACACTCGGATTCCCAGGCGTCGCCGCAGATGGCAGGGACACTGAGGCACATGCTCATCGAGGATGCAGGCCATCGAAACACCCGCTCAAGAGACCCCGACGTCTGACGAGGCCCCCATGGGCGGGAAGGACGAGCGTGGGGTGAGTCGGTCATTGGCTTATGGAGTCGCCGACTTGGGCGCGCTTCGGGTCGAAGACGGCTCGTAGGGCAGCTTCATCGCCTTCGATGTCGACGAGCCCAAGGGTGTCGTTGAGGGTGAGCCCACCCGCTGCCAGCCCGAGGACGATCGAGGCGTCGGCGCGCAGGACGGCATCGAGATCGCGACCATCATGCAGGCTCACTTCGATGCCCGAGCGCGTCGCCCGCACCTGGAGCAGCTGGTCGTCGACCGCGATCCCCACCGTCGATGACCGGTGTGCGGTCGCCCTGCCGACGAGCAGGGCTCGGAGGGCGACGACAAGCCATTCGGCGTGGAAGCGGTCGCCGCCTGGCCCGCGCACCATGAGCGGCGTGGACCAGCGGATGAGGCCCTCAATCGGCTCCCGCAGCCCAGCGCCCCATGGGGTGAGCGCGTACACGACGGCGTTGCCCTCCGCGGCCAACCGCCGCCGGACCACAGACGCTGGCGAGCGGTGAGCTGATCAGCCACGAGCACACGACATCGGGCACCGTGAAACTCGTACGGCTGGCCGACGGCTCCCACGTCGTCCGGTTGGAGAACCTCGACACCAGCAACGGCCCCGACCTGCGCGTGTGGCTCACCGACGCACCGGTGAAGGAAGGGAAGACCGGCTGGCACGTCTTCGACGACGGGAAGTACGTCAGCCTCGGCAAGCTCAAGGGCAACAAGGGCAGCCAGAACTACGCCCTGCCCGAAGACGTCGACCCGGCCCGGTTCAGCAGCGTCAGCATCTGGTGCGACCGGTTCGACATCTCCTTCGGTGCGGCCGAACTCGCCCATGCCTGACAGGCCCTGACGGCACCAACTCTGTTCGGGCTGCCTGCTTCAGGCCGACGCGTCGAGGGCGGCGAGGATGTCTGCCGGTTCGGCGCGGGTGGTGTAGTCGGTGTTGACGAAGGCCCAGCGGATCACGCCGTCGCGGTCGATGACGTACGTGGCGGGCAGCGGCAGGGTGCGCGGGTGGCCGTCGTTGACGCGCTGGAGGTCGAAGCCGAGCTTGTCGTAGACGGCGGCGAGGTCGTCGGGGAGGTCGAAGGCGAGGCCGTACTGCTTGGCGGTGTCGGAGCCGACGTCGCTGAGGACGTCGAAGGCCAGGTCGTGCTTCTCGGTCAGGGACAGGGACTCGTCGGGGATCTGCGGGGAGACGGCCACCAGGCGGGCGCCGCGCGCGGTGATGGCCTCGTGGTGCTGCTGAAGGGAGCGCAGGGCGATGTTGCAGTACGGGCACCATGCACCGCGGTAGAAGGTTAGGACGACCGGGCCGTCGACGAGCAGGTCGTCCAGGGACAGGGTCTGCCCGGTCGCGGAGGGGAGGCTGAAGCGCGGGGCCTTGTCGCCCACTGCCAGGGCGCGGTCGGCCTGGCCGGAATCGGCGAGGTACTGCCCGGCCCGCTGCATGATCTCCCGGATCTCGGCGGGGATCTGCTGCTGACGCGCTTCGTAGAAGGTACGCAGTTCGGTGTTGAGGGTGGTCATGCTGCTCGTTCCTCCTGGTTGGCGACTGGAGCGGGACCGGACGCGACGAAGCGTCCGAGCGGTACCCGCGAGCAAATCTTGAAACGTCCGTTCCAAGATAAGGGTGTGCGTGGTCCCGCGCCAGCCGTGCGGAGTTGTCGATGCGTCAGAGGCTGGTGAACGGGCGATGGTCGGTCAAGGCGAGAGTCCGGATGAAGGCGCCGAGATGGACCACACGGCGGGCGACGAAGCGGCGGAGGCGGGGGGACTGCGACCCGTACGCGGCCGCCCAGAGGGCTGGTATGCGATTCATGGGGGCATGGTCGCGGCGCACGGGCGGCCACCGGGCGGATCGTGGACGAAGCTGGACGCCTTCGCACTGGTGGGCGACCTGCCCCGCTCTGTATCTGTCGGCACCTTTGCGGCATGCTGAACGGGGAGTATCTTGGAATCCCTATTTCAAGATGGCGGGGTGAAACATGCCGGACATCAAGCACTTCGATCCGGATGCCACCTTGGAGACCGTGGTGCGACTGTTCTGGCGGCAGGGCGTGGCCTCGACCGGGATCCAGGACGTGGTGACCGCGACCGGGCTCAACCGTTCCAGCCTGTACGCCACGTTCGGCGGCAAGCAGGAGCTCTACCTCGCCGCGCTGCGCCGTTACATGGAGCAGCGGTCCGAGCCGATGTTCCGGCGCCTGGCCGAGGACGAGCGGGGCCTGCCCGCGATCTCCGAGTTCTTCGGCGGCCTGATCGAGGCGCGTTGCTCGGGTGAGTACGCCCGCTGGGGCTGCATGGTCTCCAACGCGCACGCCGGGGCCGAGAACAGCGATCCTGAGGTACGGGCTGTCCTGGACCAGCACCACCGAGGGCTGCGCGAGGCACTGTACGCCGCCCTCGTCACCGCTGACCGCGAGGGGCAGCTCGCCGCCGGCGCCGACCCCGGAGCTTCCGCGGACCTGCTGTCGCTGCTCGCCTATGGCGTCAACCTGCGCTCCCGTGCCGGGGCGGATGCCGCGGCGCTGGGCAAGACGGTGACCGCCGCCCTGGACTCGATCGGCGTCCGGGCGGCGGCTTAGACGTGCGCGGAGCTAGCTCTCAACTGGGGTTGGGGGCAGGCGAAGTGCCCGGACGGAGAGCGGGAGCATCCTTCGCTTCCGCTTCTGCCGCATCCGCCGTGTAGTCCCCGGGGGACGTGACGTCGATGCCCTCGGGGGCCTTAGCAGCCCTCAGGACGAAGGTCAGCACCACCGCCACCAGCACGTTCAGCACGAACGCCGTCAGACCGATGTAGCCGATCTCGCCGATGCCCGGGATCTCCTTCGCCGAGCCGCCGAAGTGCTTCTGCGTCGGCGAGGCGACGCCGTACGCGGCGACCGTGCCGTAGATCATGCCGACCGCCCAGCCGGCCAGCAGGGCCCACCGGTGGAACCAGCGGGTGAACAGGCCACCGACCAGGGCCGGGAAGGTCTGCAGGATCCAGATGCCGCCCAGGAGCTGGAAGTTGATCGCCACCGTCTTGTCCATCGTCAGAACGAAGACCAGGGCGCCCACCTTCACCATCAGCGAGACCAGCTTGGATACCTTCGTCTCCTGCGCGGGCGTCGCGTCCGGCCTGATGAAGTCCTTGTAGATGTTGCGAGTGAAGAGATTGGCCGCCGCGATGGACATGATGGCCGCGGGCACCAGCGCGCCGATGCCGATCGCCGCGAAGGCCACGCCCGCGAACCAGTCCGGGAACATGTCCTCGAACAGCTGCGGGATCGCCAGCTGGCCGTTGGTGACCTTGACGCCGGCCGCGATCGCCATGAAGCCCAACAGGGCGAGCAGGCCCAGCATCAGGGTGTAGAGGGGCATCACCGTCGTACTGCGCCGGATCACCTCACGGCTGCGGGACGACAGCGTGGCCGTGATCGAGTGCGGGTACATGAACATGGCCATGGCGGAGCCCAACGCCAGTGTGGCGTACGTCCATTGGCCCGTCGGAGCCGGGAGCAGTCCGCCCACACCGGCGTCCGTGTACTTCTTGTCCGCCGCGGCGAAGATCTCGTCGAACCCGCCCAGCTTGATCGGGATGTAGATGATCGCGACGACGATGACCACGTAGATCAGCGTGTCCTTCACGAAGGCGATCATGGCGGGAGCGCGCAGGCCCGAGGAGTAGGTGTACGCGGCCAGCACGCCGAACGCGAGCAGCAGCGGGAGGTCCTTGACGAACCAGTTGGTGTTCTCGCCGCCGCCGACTCCCATGACGTCCAACACTGCCTGGATGCCGACGAGTTGGAGCGCGATGTACGGCATCGTCGCCAGGATGCCTGTGAAGGCCACGGCGAGCGACAGGCCCTTCGAGCCGAACCGGCCGCGGACGAAGTCCGCTGTGGTGACGTACCCGTGGCGGTGGCACACCGACCACAGCCTGGGGAGGAAAGTGAAGATCAGCGGGTAGACGAGGATCGTGTACGGGACCGCGAAGAAGCCGGCCGCGCCCGCCGCGTAGATCGCCGCCGGGACCGCCACGAACGTATAGGCCGTGTAGACGTCACCGCCGAGCAGGAACCAGGTGATCCAGGTCCCGAACGACCGGCCGCCCAGGCCCCATTCGTCGAGGCTGTGCTCGTTCTCGGCCCGGCGCCAGCGCGAGGCGAGGAAGCCCATGACCGTGACGGCCAGGAAGAAGAAGATGAAGACGGCGAGTGCGACGCCGTTCACGCCGTTGGGCATGGCTGCTCCCGTGCGGGGACGAAGGATTTCAAGCGGGTGATGACGTGAGGGCCGGCCGGGCGCTTACGCGTCCGGCCGGCCGGTGGGTCAGGCGTGTACGGGCTCTGCCTCGGCCGGGGTTGGTCCGGAGGCCACCTTGGGCTGTGGTGCCGGTGGGGACATCCGCTGTTCGAGCCGCTCGGGCAGCGCCCAGCGGTACAGCGGCATGGCACCGGCGGTGGTGATGACCGCGACCAGGACCAGCATGGAGAAGACGTCCTTGGTGATCATCCCCTGGGCGAGGCCGATGTTGATGAAGATGAGGATCATCAGGCCGCGGGCGTTCATCAGGCCGCCGACCGCCCAGGACTCGCGCCAGGAGAAGCCGACACCGCGCATGGCGAGCGCGCAGCCCGCGTACTTGCCGACGAAGCCCGCCGCCAGGATCAGCACGAACGGGCCGATCATGGCCCAGCCGGCGATTCCGCCGAGTTCCGTGTTGAGGCCGGAGAAGGCGAAGAAGATCGGCAGGAGTAGGACGCAGACGAGGTCCATCATGCGACTGTGCAGGGCCTCGCGGAAGGCGGGGTTGCGCGGCATCGCAAGTCCGGCGATGAAGCCGCCGAAGACCGAGTAGATGCCGATGTAGTCGGTGAACAGCCCGGACAGCAGAACGATCGCTACGACGATGTACATCTGGTCGAAGCCGAAGTGGCCGGTGCGCTCGACCCGTGCGCCCATTGGCCGCAGCAGGCGGGCCACGACGGTGAGCATGACGAGGGCGAACAGGGCCGTGAAGCCGATGGTGCGCAGGACGTGCATGGCCCCGGCGCCGGTGTGCATGGCCGACAGCACGGCCAGGAAGCACCACGCGGCAGCGTCGTCGATCGAGGCGCCCAGCAGGGTCATCCGGCCGAGCGGCGAATTCTGCAGCCGCCGCTCGTAGAGGATGCGGGCGAGCATCGGGAAGGCCGTGATCGACAGGGCGCCACCGATGAACAGGGCGAACTCGAACGGCGTGACGTCGGGGCGGGAAAGCCGGTCGTAGAGGAGGTATGCGGCTCCGGCGCCGAGCAGGAGGGACGGCAGGATGCCGGAGACGGCGAGGACAGCGGCATTCTTAGTGTCCTTCTTGCCGTTACCGCCGCCGTGGTCGAGGCCGGCGCCGACCAGGAACATGAAGACGGTCAGGCCGATGGTGCTCAGGACGTAGAGGATGGGCTTCACATCGGCGGTGAAGATCGCCTTCTGTGCCTCGGGGAACAGCGCGCCGAACAGGGTGGGGCCGAGTAGCACGCCGGCGACCATCTCTCCCAGTACTCGCGGCTGCTTCACCAGGAGGGCGAGGCGTCCGCAGAGGGCCGAGGCGGCCAGGATGACGACGATCGCGGGGAGGACGTGGAGGACGAGTTCGAGGTTCTTGTCGGTGGTGGCGGCCAGATAGGCCGTGGGGTGCGTGGGGTGCACATCGACTCCCGTGGTCATCAGGAACGGGCGGGGACGGAGGACTCGCGCGGGTCCTCGGTGGCCGGGCGGCCGCGCACGGGACGGTGCGCGGGAAGTCCGAGGACGGCCGGCCAGCGCGCGTCGTCGGGGGCGACGACGAGGAAGCGGGCGTAGAAGCTGTCGAAGAACGACAGGACGAACATCGGCAGCAGAGTCCAGATCGCCACCTGCTCCAGCGGCCCGTTGCCGGTGAGCGCGGCGATGATGACCACCACGAAGACGTTCGGGTAGGTCATGGCGGTGTAGTCGTCGAGCGTCTGGACGTGGCGGCGCCGCTTGAGCAGGGCGGCGATCAGTCGCAGGCCGACAGCGATGCCTACGGCAGTCGGCGCGTAGGTGGTGAAGCCGTCAAGGTCGAGCTTGAGGCAGACGAGCACGATGAACGCGGTGAGCAGCAGTACGGCCACGTATCCGTTGCGCTCGCCGTACTTGGCCGTACGGATGGGAGAGCGCTCCCGCAGGCGTTTGACCAGGACGTAGGCCGCCGTGACGACACCGGTCGAGGTGGCGGCGCTGATGGCGACGGCCGGTGCCACGTCCTCGTGCAGGGTCAGGGCGAGGACGGCCGAGAACGACAGCGTCGCCGCCAGTGAGGAGAGCAGGACCTGCGCGAACGTCGGCATGATCATGCCGCCGAGGCAGCGGCTGACCGTCATCGCCACCACGGAGCTGGGGGTCGCGAGGAACACCGCGGCGATCGCCGCCGTACTCGAACTGCCCACGTCCCACCAGTGCACCAGAGCCGCGAAGGCAATCGGCAGCGCGAGGTAGCGCAGGGCAACGGACCGAAGGGTGCCACGGTCGGTCACGAACGCTCGCGCGTTCTCCAACTCGATGCGGCACATGGTGATGACGCTGGCCAATACCAGCAGCAGGAGCAGCAGGTACGGCGAAGTGGAGATCCGCAGTCCCGCCAGGTTGGCGAGGAGACCAGCGGCCAGACCGGTGCAGAAGACCACGGGATGGTTGACGACCATCCAGTCGTAGACCATGTTCATGGTCTTGTTCTCGTTCTTCACATAGCTGTGGATCCGATCGCCCTGCAGCATCTGGGAGTTGGGCAGGCGCAGGTCGTACGATTCGTCGGCCGGGCGGTCCAGGATGAACCGGCAGATCAGCTCGACGACGTACTTGTGCGAGACCACACAGACCACCTCGCCGCGCCGCAGCGCGGGCAGCAGCTCCTCCTCGTAGAAGGCGTGGACGCGGTCCTTGAACTGCTGGAAGGTCTCCCCGCCGTGCATGGTCGGGCTGTCGGCGTTCATGGCCCGCTCGTACTCGGCGATGCCGTGGCGGCGCTGGAGGATGGACTTGCTCTCCAGCGTGTAGCTGCCGAAGTCGCGTTCCATCAGGCGCTCGTCGACCACGACCTCGGGGGCGTCCGGGTTGGGGGTGTCGATGCCGAAGATGGTGTCGGCGGTCTCGTAGGCGCGGGTCAGCGGGGAGACGTAGACGCGGTCGAAGTGCTGGCCACGGTGGCCGTTGGCGACCTTCTCGGCCTGGATCCGGCCGAGGAAAGTCAGGGGGGCGTCGCGCTGACCGGCGATGCGGTGGACGGAATTACAGGTCGATTCGCCGTGCCGGACCATGAACAGGCGGCCGAGCAGCTCCTGCTCGTCGTGGCCTGCCATCACATGCCCTTCTTCGGGGCGTGCTTGACCTGGTCGGCGTACTGGGAGTCCCAGCCCGCCAGCTTGGTGATGTCGCACAGGTTGTGTACCGCGTGCTTCTCCACCAGGGTGGCCAGCAGGGAAACGGTCCGCCGGGCCTGCTGCGTGGTGAGGTCGAACTCGCGGGCCAGGGCGGCGCCGAAGTCCGCCAGGTCGTCGTCGAGGATGCCGCGGTACTTGCGGCGCTCGGTGCGGTCCTGGGCCTGCAGGTAGTTGACGGCGTTGGGGTAGGCGCTCTCGCGGGCGTAGCTCTGCAGGCGCTCCCGCAGGCGGGTGGCCTGCGGCTCCTCGGCGGTGAGGTCGGCGGCGATCCAGTCGCTGCTGCGGATCAGGCAGTGGTGGATACCGTCGGGGATGTCCATCTGCTCCTCGTCGCTCGCGGACTTCACGCGGCGCAGCACCTCCATCGCCGTGTCGAAGCACTGGTTGCGCAGGGTGCCGATGCTGAACACGAACGCGCCGAGACGGCCGCGGCGGGTGGTCTCGTCGCCCTGGCGCATCGGGCCGACGCCGAACAGGCCCGGTGCCACCTCGCCGTCGGCGGCGATGAGTTGTCCGTGCGCGCCGACCTCGATGCCCCGGTGGGTCTTGGTCTGCGGCTGCGCGTATCCGTGTCCGTTGACCAGGCCGTTCCACAGAGGGTGGTCGGTGTGCTCGTAGTCGGTCTTGTTGCCCAGGCAGTTGACGACGCGGTCGACGACGATGTCCGGCTGGTCGGCGAAGACCACCCGGATCTTCGTGCCGTCCTCGACCAGGCGCATGTCCTGGATGCCGGCGGACAGGACGTCGACGGTCCTCGGTGCGCCGTTGAATCCGCGCATCCGGTTGCGTACGACTCCGCCGATCTCCCGCACGGTGCTGGTGCGGTTGGTGACGATCAGGCTCTTGTGCCGGTCGAGCAGCATCCGCACGTCGCGGGCATCCATGCGGGAGATCAGCTCGATGACGTACGGCTCCCACGCCTTCATGACACGCTCGGGGAAGACGGCGTCGAGCGCGCTGCCCGGCTCCACGCCCTGCTCTTCGCGCAAGTGCGCGTACTCCGCCTTGATCCCCTCGACCACCGACTCGGGAGTGAGCTCCTCCGCGTCGAGGAACGGCGGTCGGCGGGACTGCCAGATGTCGTGCTCGTGGTCGACGGGGTAGGTACCGTGCATGTGGCCGCCGCGCGAGCAGATCAGGATCTGTCCCCGGTGCCCGGCGTGCACGAGGGAGATCACCGTGTCGAAGGCCGACAGCGCGGAGCCCGTGACGAGGACGGTCTCCTCGGGGCCGACCTCCTGGAACCGCTCCTGAGCTCCAGGGGCGTAGGGGTCGGCGATGAAACGGTCGGAGTCCTTGATGCGGTGGTAAAAGGGCGCCTGCATCGGCGAGAGGTGACCGGTCGCGAGGATCACCTGGTCCGACGGCAGGTCGTGCACCCCGCCCTGCTCTCCGGCGTCGGCGTACTTGACGACGTAGCCGCCGCCCTGGCCGCGTACGTCGATGACCTCACCGGTCAGCTCCCGCAGCGTCACCTCGGCGTGGGCGTGGGCGTCGGCGGCCGCGCCGCGCAGCCGCTCGGCCAGGTACTGCCGGAAGATCCGCCGCGGTACGACACAGGCCACGCCGAAGTGGTGGTACTGCCACTTCTGCGGCCACTCGGAGCGGTCCGCCTCCTCGTTGGCCCACTCCAGGAAGTCCTCCGGGCGCTCGCGGCGCAGGGTGATGCGGCCGGCCTGGATGTTGAGCATGTGCTCCCAGTTGGTGGACGCCCAGCCGAAGGCGATACCGCCGTAGCGGTAGCCCTCCTCCCGCTCTATCAGGCATATCTCCAGTGGTGTATCGGCGAAGTGGAGCAGCCGGATGGCGGTGAGCGTGCCGGAGAACCCGGCGCCGACGATCGTGACGCGCCGGGTGCCGGGAGCCACACTGCCCATGGAGCCGTGCTGCATGCTGCTCGCGTGCCTCGCCATGTCCGCCATGCCGCGGTCCTGGCTGTGGCTGTCCTGCGTCGTGATGTGCTGCGTTTCCACGGTCTTGTCTCCTTCGGTGGGGGGGAAGAGTCAGCGCCACTCGTGGGTGAAGCGGACTGTCACGGCGTCACGGATCGAGTTGTGGACGATGCAGCCCCGCTCGGCCTTGAGTAGGGGTTTGGAGATCAGGTCCTGGAGGACGGCCGGCGCCGACACCTGCACGGTGATCTCGGAGAAACGGGCCGGTCCGCTCACGAGGGTGCCGTCGACCTGGAAGCTGATCTCTGAGGCGTCGGCCTCCGGGTCCTCGGCTCTCAGGGCCGCGAGGAACGTGCTCACATAGCAACCGCCGAGAGCCAGAAGCAGCAGCTCACCGCCCATGGGGCCGGTGTCGGTCCCCTCCTTCTCCTTGGGCCGGTCGATGGTGACCGTGTGGTCTCTGGCCTGACCCACGACGACGCTGCCGCCGACGGGGCGTAGGGACACACCGATTTCGGGCATGGCGATGCACGGACTCCTGTCCTGGAACGGGGCACGCGGGGCGTCCCGGGGTGCCGGTGAGCGGGAACGGGCCTCAGCATCAGGACGGAATACAGGCTTCCGGACGGATCGTGGATGATCCTGGATGCGCTCCGTGGCCGGAGCTCAACAGATGGAAACCAGTTGACAGGTACAGCCCCATGACGGCTAACTTGAAACGACCGTTCCAAGTTGGTCGTGGCCCAGGTATCCCATGGGGGAGGATGTTCGTGCCGCAGGTACTGGATCCGGGAAAAGCCCGCACAATGGACGAATTCATCGCGGAACTGAGACTGCTGAAAGCGTGGGCGGGCAACCCGTCGATCACCGAGATCACACGGCGTATCCACCGGGACTGGCAGCGGGCAGGCCGCCCGCGCGGTGAATGGCCGGCCCGCTCGACCGTGGGCAACTGCTTCCAGGTCGGCCGCCGCCGCCCCAACTCCGACCTGCTGCTGGCCGTGGTGCAGGCCCTCGTCGGCGCCGACGAAGCCGTCCTCTCCGTGTGGCGCCAGTCGCTTCGGGCCGTGCTCGGCGAGGCCGAGGCCGCCGCACGGGTCAGCGCCTACGACCGGCTGCCCGCAGGGCACCCCGTTTTCGTCGGCAGGACTGACCTGGTGGCCCGGGCGGAGGTCTTACTCGCCCGCGACCAGGACGTCACCACGCTGGCGCTGGAGGGCATGCCCGGGGTGGGCAAGACGTCACTCGCCCTGCACATCGCTCACCAGCTGCTCGCCGAGGAACGCACCGGCACGCCCGTCCTGTTCGCAAACCTGCGCGGCTCCGCCCCGCAGGGCCCGCCCGCCGACCCGGCAGCCGTACTCGAAACCTTCCTTCGCCTGCTCGGCGCCACCGGCGACCGCATCCCGTACGACCTCGACACACGCGCAGCTCTCTACCGGCAACTGCTGGCGGGAACCGGCGCACTGATCGTCCTGGACGATGCGGCGGACGCGGAACAGCTGCGTCCCCTGCTGCCCGGGACCCCAGGATGCCGCACTGTGATCACCAGTCGGCGCGCACTCGCCGGCCTCGGCGGAGCCACCCGTCTGCCGGTGCCGCTCATTGAGCCGGACGACTCTGTCGAACTGCTGCGGGCAACGGCGGGAGCCGACCGCATCGCCCCGGACATCACGGCCGTCCAGCAGATCGCGGACATGCTGGGCCACCTCCCGCTGGCTCTGTCGGTCATCGGCCGCCACATGCGGAACCACCCCGCCTGGGCGCTCAGCGACTACTACCGCGAACCCCTGGTCACCTTGGCCCTGGAGGACGGCGTACGGATCGCACTGTTCGCTTCCGACACGAGCTTGCCGACGGGCACGCGACGGTTACTGCGCCTGCTGGCCCTCCAGCCGATGCAGGAGACCGACGCCGCCACGGCCGCCGCACTCCTGGGCGAATCGCCCGCCGCAGCCGAGCACCACCTCGCCGCCCTGACGGCAGCACACCTGATCGAGCGCACCGCGCCCGGCCGCTTCCGGCTCCACCCCCTCGTCCACGCCTACGCGGAGGAACGTATCTGCATCGACGAACCGGCGAGCCGTATCCGACAGGCCCTGGGCCGCCTGCTGGAACACGGCCGCAGCCGCAATGCCGCCGTACACCTGGAGAATCGGACCATCCGTGGATTCCGGCTGCCCATGCCCCGGCAGCACTCCGAAGCCGACGGAGAGACCAGGCTGCCGCAGCACTTGCGAGCAGGGCGGGTACTCGCAGCCTGATGGGCCTTCCACCCGACATCGGACGTTCGGACGCCAAGAGGAGGAGAGCATGCCCGCCGACCGGCCCCAGGTCCTCGTCTTCGACGTCAACGAGACACTCAGCGACCTCACGCCGCTGCGCACCCGCTTCGAGGACATCGGCGCCCCCGGGCATCTGCTGCCCACCTGGTTCGCCGGGGTACTGCGGGACGGGTTCGCGCTGACGGCGGCCGGCGGTTACGCGGACTTCGCGTCCATCGCCCACGACGGACTTCAGGCGACGCTGTCCGGGCTGGCGGGCTGGGCGGGAGATGGAGAAGCGGCAGCCAGGCACATTCTCGATGGCTTCGCCCACCTGGACGTACACCCCGATGTGCCGGACGGCGTACGGAAGTTGAGTGAGGCAGGCTATCGCCTGACGGCGATGACCAACGGCAGCGTCGCAATGACCGAGCGGCTACTGGACAAGGCCGGAGTACTGGACCGCTTCGAGGCTCTGTCGGACGTGAGCGGCCCACGCTGCTGGAAACCAGCGCCGGCCGCCTACCACTACGCCGTCGAGCGGGTCGGCGTACGGCCCGACCAGGCACTGATGGTCGCCGTGCATCCCTGGGACATCGACGGAGCGCAGCGAGCAGGGCTGGACGGTGCGTGGCTGCGGCGCGGAGCGTCGGTGTATCCGCAGACGGCGACCCCACCCAGTTACAGCGCGCAGGACCTGCGGGAACTTGCGGACATGCTGACGGCCGAACGACCGTGATGTCGTCCGTCGCGGCGCGCTGGGCGGGGTCCGTCAGTGGGCCAACGGCTTGCTCTGCCTGGCAGTGCCTCATCTTGACCAATGGCAACGGCGGATGGGCTTCCGCACGGACGTGCGCAGGGTCATCTCCACGCTGCCCGACCTCATGTCGATCTACCCCACGCACAGCAGGCAGCGCCGGCGTACTGAGAACATGGCGGGCCGAGCAGCAGGAGGCGAGGGGCATGCGCACCTGGCAGGAGGAGCTCGATACCCTATGGGCCTCTTTACGCCGCCACGCAGGCCATGAGCAGGCGTCGGCGTAGCGGGGTGCGCGTATGTGGCAGCGGATCGGATCGGCCAGTGCGCGGCCGAATCGGGCCAGCACCTCAAGGGAACAGTGGACTGTTTGCGGCCGGCGCCAACACCAGCTCCGCACTGTAAGCGAGGTCACCGAAGGGGCCGAAAGTGCCGCGCTAACGTCGCAGACATGAACTCTCCCGACCTGTTCGGAGGTGGAGGCTCATGATGCGCGCTGTGTGGCGCGGCGCGGTACTCGCCCAGGCGGAGCGCACCGTCGTGGTGGAAGGCAACCACTACTTCCCGCCCGAGTCGCTCGACCGCGCGTACTTCACGGAGAGCCGGACGCGGTCGCTGTGCTTCTGGAAGGGGCTCGCCCGCTACTACACGATCACCGTCGACGGCCAGGTCAACCGGAACGCAGCCTGGTACTACCCGCATCCCAGCCCGCTCGCCAGGCGGATCAAGAACCATGTCGCCTTCTGGAACGGGGTCACGGTCGGAGAAGTCGCGCCGGAGGACCACCCGTGACCAGCGCCGCCCGTCTGATGCGGATCGCGGCATGGACGTCGGGTCTGGGCGGCGGACTGGCCGCCGCCTCCCTGGGGCTGGTGACCGGGGCGCTGCCCGTCGACGTGGGTGTGGGGCGGCGGGTACGCCCGCTGGGGCCGCAGACCGTGGATATCGCGGCACCTCGGGAGGTGGTCTTCGACGTGGTGGCCCAGCCGTATCTGGGCCGCACTCCGAGGGCGATGCGGGAGAAGCTGAACGTGCTGGAGCGCGGCAGCGACTTGGTGCTGGCCGAGCATTTCACCCCCGTCGCGGGCGGGCGATTGACGGCGGTCACCGTGGAGACCGTGCGCTTCACCCGACCCGAGCGCATCGACTTCCGGCTGGTCCGCGGCCCGGTGCCGCAAGTGACCGAGTCCTTCGTGCTGAGCGAGCACGGGTCGGGAACGCGCCTGGTGTACGCGGGAGAGCTGGGCACCGATCTGTGGCGGGCCGGAGCCTGGTGGGGTCGCATGGTGGCCGCCCGGTGGGAGGTGACCGTCGCCGGATCGCTCGCGAGGGTCCAGGAGGAGGCGGAGCGTAGGGCCCGGCCCTGACCAGTAGGACCGTCAGGGAATCGGCGTTGCCTGGCCGCCGAGCGCGGCCAGGGCGGCAGTCACCGTCCTGCCCAGGTCATGTGCGTCCGCTCCGGCGCGGGAGCGGAGGTTGACGCCGTATGCGAGCAGTGCCAATAGGTCGGCGGCAGCGCCGAGGGCGCAGCCAGGCGAGAGCTGCCCCTGAGTATCGGCGGTGACGAGTGCCGCGTACATCGCGTCCCGCAGCTCCTGGTGATGCCGGTCCAGAAGGGCGCGCACCTCGGAGTCACTGTTCTCAGCCCCCGCATGCGCGTTGGAGATCATGCAGCCCCAGCGGGCGTACTCGCCGGAGCAACGCGCCTCGATCAGGCCGACGAAGAACTTGGCCGGCAGTCCGCGCCCGTCCTCCGCGAGGCGCCGGAACACCGGCAAACGGAGCGCTGCTCCATGTAGCGGCGCAGCGCGGCGAGGTAGCGCTCCTGCTTGCCACCGAACGTGGCGTACAGGCTGGAGCGATTGAGCCCGGTCGCGGTCACGACGTCCTGGATCCCGGTCGAGGCCACGCCCTGCCGCCAGAACAGGCGGACCACCGCCTCCAGGGCCGTGTCCGGGTCGAAGTGCTTGATGTCCGGCATTCTTCACCCGCCAACTTGAAACGAGGGTTCCAGGATACTTCGGGCGCGTCATCTTGGAACGATCGTTCCGAGTTAAGCGACCCTGACCCCAGGAGGTCAATCCCCATGACCCTCAACGCCGAGCTGCGCACCTTCTACGAATCCCGCCAGCAGCAGATCCCCGCCGAGGTACGGGAGATCATGCGGCGATCCGGACAGGAACTCGCCGACTCCGGCCAGGCCGACCGCGCCCTGGCCGTCGGCGACCGGGCCCCGCGCTTCACTCTGCCCACGGCTACCGGCGAATCCCGGTCCCTGGACGACCTCCTCGCCGCCGGCCCGGTCGTCCTCACCTTCTACCGCGGCGCCTGGTGCCCGTACTGCAACCTCGCCCTGCGCGCTCTCCAGCAGCACCACGAGACCATCACCGCGCGCGGCGCCCGCCTGGTGGCCGTCTCCCCGCAGATCCCCGACGAGTCCCTGACCCTGACCGAGAAGCACGACCTGGCCTTCGACGTCCTCAGCGACATCGGCTCCGACACCGCCAAGCAGTACGGCCTCGCCTTCGACCTCCCCGACGACCTCGCCACCGTCTACGACAAGCTCGGCTTCAACCTCCAGCGCGTCAACGACGGCCACCCACGCACCCTCCCCCTGCCCGCCACCTACGTCATCGACCGCGACGGCGTGATCCGCTGGGCCTTCGTCAACACCGACTACACCACCCGCGCCGAACCGGCCGACATCCTCGCCGCCCTCGACGCCCTCGGCTGACCCACCAGGGCAGCGCCGCCTACTTGGGCGGCAGGGTTGCCGCGAAGGCGTGTCCCTCGTCGATCCACGCGCCAAGCGCGTCGTCCTCGGCGACGGCGGAGCCCGCGACCACGACCCAGCCACGCATCGGGCGGCCCGTCATGTCGAAGATCCGCGCCCCCGGCCGGGCGAGCGCCGCGTCGGTGGCGTCCGGGCCGACGCGGACCATGAGCTCGTCGCCGGTCACGCCGACGGCCATGTTGCCCCGGTACAGGAAGGCGATCCCGCCGAACATGCTCCCCCAGAGGGGGGACCCCCATCTCGGTGATACCGGGATCCGCGCCGAACCGTTCGCGGATCCGCTCGGCCAGTCCCTCGTCGTACGCCATCAGGCACCTCCATGCTGCTCGCTGGCCCTGCGTTCGAGATCGCGCAGGTCCTTGGTGAGGGAGGAGCGGACCTGGCGGGAGAACAGGGGTGCGGCCAGGCGGAGGAGGCCACCAGGCCCTCCCCGGACGCGGATGGCGGCGAGAGTACCGCGCGGGTGCGGCTCGAAGGAGTACGTGACATGCATCGGCATGGGAGCACCCACGGAGACCATGTCCAGCAGCCGCGGGGGCTCGTACGCGACCACGCGCAGGACGTAGTCGATGCGCCGGCCGAGGAAACGAGCTGTGCGGGTGACCTCGGCGCCCGTCCCGAACCCGCCGTCGTCCGCCTGCCGGGTCAGCTCCGCCGTACGGATGCCCTGCGTCCTCCCCCATAGCCCTGAACGGGCATGGGAGGTGCCCCCAGGCGTCGTGGCGCCAGTCCATGGCGTAACCGGCCACCCGCTCGGGCGGCAGCGGGATCACGCGCCGCACCGTCACGTCGATCGTCATCGCCTCGCCGCCTCATGCTCGTACCCCAGATTCCGGTCTCGGTCGGTGCTGTGTCGCCTCCAGCATGGCCGTGAGCGTCGGCGGGCGCGCGTTGCCGAGTGTCCGGTCAGCGACGCGCGACGTGCCGCACGGCGACAACGGCCTGCATCGCGGCGGCCGGACGCAACAGTGCCGGCCGGGGCCTGTCGGGCATCCTGCCGCGGCGGATACCGACGGCGGTGACCGCGACCACGGGCACCATCCATGTCGCGAGGGCCACGCCCCGCACCGTGCGGCTGGGTTCGTGCCGCAGTACGAGCCAGGTCCAGAAGGCAGCGTCGGCCAGGGAGTCGGCGTAGTCGCCGAACGGGGACACGGTGCCCTGGCGGCGGGCCAGGCGGCCGTCGGCCAGGTCGAGGGCGATCGCCAGCAGGCCCGACCAGCGGCTCCGCCCGAGGGCGGTAGTGGGGAGATTGCCTCGCAACAGGGTGATCACATCGGCCCCGGAGAGCCGGTCGCGGGTCTCCAGCAGGCCCAGATGCAGGACGGTGAGAGTCCAACTGGTGGCCACCCACGTCCGGGCTCCGGGGCCTCGCGCGGACGTGGACAGTAGCCCGTGCAGGGCGCCGGCCTGCGTGAACGCACACGGATGCCGGGTCGCCTGCCGCAGTGACCGGTGAGCGGCCATGCGGAGGAAGCGCCCGACGGCGCCCGGTCTCCACCGACCGTTGCGGAGTGTCTCCAGCAGGGCGTCGGTCGCCGCACGGCTGTCGCTGAGCTCGTATACGGGTACGGACACGGCGCTTCGGTCCTTCCTCGTGCCCGAGGTGTGCTCGTCTCACCGTAGGCAGAAGTTGTCTTGGACCGGCAGGTTCGGTGAGCGCGCTTACAGTTCCCGGCCTCAATGTGGCCGTAGCGTCGTGAGCATGGTGCTACGGCTCGCACTGGGCGCGATCTACGCGGCGATGGGGATCGGTCAGCTCGCCTCCCTGGGCGAGATGCCGGCCATCCTCGGCGCGTACGGCCTGGTGCACGGTGCCGCCGCGACTGTGCCGGCTGTGATGCTGATCGCCGGGGAGCTGGTGTGCGGCATCTGGTTCCTGGCCCGGCCACGGTCGAAGGCGCTGGCGCCGGTGTGGGTGTACACGGGCGTGTTGGTGGTGTGGACACTGCTGGCCGTGCAGGCGTATGCCCGGGGTCTGGCGGTGGCCAACTGCGGCTGCTTCGGGACTCACCTCGCCCAGCGGCTGAGCTGGTTCGTCCACCTCCAGGACGCCCTGGCCCTGCTCTACGCCGGACTGCTGCTGCGCGCCGCACGCACGCCCCCCTTGCGGGAACCAGCCCGCGGAGTGGAGGTGGGGCGTGATGTCCGCATCCCGTGAACGCCCGGGGTTCGGCGGGGCTGCCGGGGCCGTGGGGGCAGGGCTGGTCCTGGTGGTGTGCTGCGCGGGCCCGCTGCTCGTGGCCGGAGGGGCGCTCGGCGCCGTCGGCGACGTACTGCCGAACCCCTGGCTGATCACCACTGGCGCGGTCGTGCTCCTCGCCGCTGTCGCGTATGCCCTGCGGTGTCGGGTCCGGCGCCGGCACGGTGCCAAGCCGGAGGACTGCTGTCCGAACGTCTCCTGCCCGCCTCCGCACCAATGCGAAGAGGACGGTCCGGGACGTGCCCTCCACTGACGGATACGACCGCCCCATGAGAAAGGAGTTCTTCGATGACCCAGGCGCCGGCGCCCCGCCGCAAAGTAGACCGGGACGAGGTGTTCGTGGAGTTCACCAAATCGATCTGCCCGATGTGCAAGACCGCGATCGACGCGCAGGTCAACATCCGCGACGGGAAGGTCTTCTTGCGCAAACGCTGCCGCGAGCACGGTGAGTTCGAGGCGCTGGTCTACGGGGACGCCGAGGAGTACCTGTCGTCCGCCCGGTTCAACAAGCCCGGCACCATCCCGCTCACCTTCCAGACCGAGGTGAAGGACGGCTGCCCGAGCGACTGCGGGCTGTGCCCGGAGCACAAGCAGCATGCCTGCCTGGGCATCATCGAGGTCAACACCGGCTGCAACCTGGACTGTCCGATCTGCTTCGCCGACTCCGGCCACCAGCCCGACGGCTACTCGATCACGCACGACCAGTGCGCACGCATGCTGGACACCTTCGTGGCCTCCGAGGGTGAGGCGGAGGTGGTGATGTTCTCCGGCGGCGAGCCCACCATCCACAAGCACATCCTGGACTTCATCGACCTGGCCCAGGCCCGCCCGATCAGGAACGTCACCCTCAACACCAACGGCATCCGCCTGGCCACCGATCACCACTTCGTCGCCGAACTGGGCAGGCGCAACCGGACGCCCGGCCGCTCAGTGAACGTCTACCTGCAGTTCGACGGCTTCGAGGAACGCACCCACCTGGCGATCCGCGGCCGGGACCTGCGCACGCTCAAGCAACGCGCGCTGGACAACTGCGCCGAGGCCGGACTGACCGTCACCCTGGTCGCCGCGGTCGAACGTGACCTGAACGAGCACGAGTTGGGCGACATCATCGAGTACGGCGTCGACCACCCGGCCGTGCGCTCGGTGGCGTTCCAGCCGGTCACGCACTCCGGGCGGCATGTGGAGTTCGACCCGCTCCAGCGACTCACTAACCCCGACGTGATCCGGCTCATCGGCGAGCAGCTACCGGGCTGGTTCCAGAAGGGCGACTTCTTCCCCGTGCCCTGCTGCTTCCCCACCTGCCGCGCCGTCACCTACCTCCTCGTGGACGGGCAACCGGGCAACCGTACCGTCGTCCCCATCCCGCGGCTGCTGAACGTGGAGGACTACCTCGATTACGTCACCAACCGGGTCCTGCCCGACGCCGGTATCCGCGACGCCCTGGAGAAGCTCTGGTCGGCGTCCGCGTTCATGGGTACGGCCACGACCGAGGAGAAGCTGCGTGCCACCGCCGAAGCCCTCGACTGCACGGGCGCTTGTGGCATCGATTTGCCAACTGCCGTAAGAGACTTGAACGACAAGGCGTTCATGATCGTCGTACAGGACTTCCAGGACCCCTACACCCTCAACGTCAAGCAGCTGATGAAGTGCTGCGTCGAGGAGATCACCCCGGACGGCCGGCTCATCCCGTTCTGCGCCTACAACTCCGTCGGCTACCGCGAGCAGGTCCGCGCGGCGATGTCCGGCGTCTCCGTCGCCGACGTCACCCCCAACGCCCTGCCCCTCGCCGACCGCCTCACCGACACGCCGTACGGCTCGAAGACGGCGCGTGCCGAAGGGAGTTCAGGATGACCGCCGACGAAAACCTCAAAGCGTGCTGCGCGGCGGCGTACTCCTCCGACGTGGTCGCCCTGCTCCTCGGCGACTCCTACCACCCCGGCGGCACCACCCTCACCCGCCGCCTCGCCGATGCCCTCGGGCTGGTCTCCGGCAGCCGGGTCCTGGACGTCGCCTCCGGCCGGGGCACCACCGCCCTGCTCCTCGCCGACGCCTACGACCTGCGCGTGGACGGCGTGGACTACTCCCCGGCCAACACCGCCCTCGCCCAGGGCTCCGCCGCGGCCACCGGCCTTACCGAGAAGGTCACGTTCACCACCGGGGACGCCGAGCAACTGCCGTACCCAGAAGGCGCGTTCGAGGCCGTGGTGTGCGAGTGCGCCCTGTGCACCTTCCCCGACAAGGCGAAAGCCGCCGCCGAGTTCGCCCGGGTCCTCAAAGCCGGCGGCCGGGTCGGCATCACCGACGTCACCGCCGAACCAGGTCGGCTCCCTGCGGAGCTGTCCACGCTCGCCGCGCGGATCGCATGCATCGCCGATGCCCGCTCCCTGGCCGAGTACGCCGAGATCCTCACGGCCGCCGGACTCCGGACCCTCCGCACCGAACGCCACGACCAGGCGATGCTGCGCATGATCGACCAGATCGAGGCTCGGCTGAACCTGCTCCGGCTGACCGCCGCGGACAGGCTCGCCGCCGCCGGCATGGACACGGCCGCGGCCCCAGCCGTCCTGAACGCGGCCCGCACGGCCGTTTCCAACGGTGCCCTTGGCTACGCCCTTCTCGTCGCCGAGAAGCCCCAAGCAGCTCAGGGGCACCCGCCTGCGCCGGTGCGGCCTATGGCTTGATGTCGTACAGGACGTTGAAGGGGTCATCCGTCGTGGACCGGGCCACGGCGCTGAAGCCCGCCTCGGCGCACAGATTGCGTACGCCCGCCTCGGGCATGCCGCAGGTTCCCAGGGCTGCCCCGCCGCTCGCGAGGGACGTGGTCATGCAGTAGAAGACGCTGAACCCGTAGAGCATCGAAGCAACGGGGCCCACGTTGTCCTCGGGGCGGTCCTCGCAGTTGATCTCCAGCATCAGGTAATCGCCGTCATCCTTGACCGCGGCCCTGACGGCGGCGAGCAGCCGCTTGGGTTCCGCCGCGTCGTGGATGACGTCGAAGGTGGTGACGAGGTCGTAGCGACCGGGAAGCCCCTGGGCGGCATCGACCGTCTCGAAGGTCACACGGTCGCCGACACCGGCCTCCTCCGCGTTCGCCCGAGCCCGTTCCACCTGGCCCGGGAAGTTGTCGAACCCCGTGAAACGGGAGCGGGGAAACCTCTTGGCGAGCACGATCAGGGCACGACCCGCACCGCATCCCACGTCCGCGACGTCGATGCCCCGCTCCAGCCTCTCGACGACGTGAGGAAAGGTGCTCAGCCAGTCGTCGACCATCACGCTCTCGAACCAGCTGCCGGTGAACCGGCTCATGCCGTCCCACAGGATGTCCGGGTAGTCGCTCTGCCGTACACCTCCCCCGCTCCGGAACGCCTCGATCAGTCGTTCGTACGGCGCGAAGGCGGCCGGCATCATCTGGTACACGCCGCCGAGGAACATGGGCCCGTTCTCGTCGGCCAGCGCGGGGGCGTGCTCGGCGGGAAGGGTGAAACGCCCGAGCTCAGGTTCCTCCAGATAGCCCGCGGCGGTCATACCCCGCAGCCACTCGCGTACATACCGCTCGTTCAGGTCCAGGCGGTCCGCGAGCTCCCGGCTGCCGGCAGGGCCGTTGGCCGCGAGGTCCTTGAACAGGCCCAGCCGGTCGCCCAGGTGACACAGACCGGTGATCATCGTCCCGCTGATGTCCCCGAGCGCCTTCTCCATGAAGGCGTCGACCTTTGCCTCGTCCCATTCGTCCTGTGCCGCCACGGTGTCCCTCCTGGCCGAGCGTGATCGCGGAGTGCGATCGGCCGCCCGGCAAGCGAAGCACCGGGCTGCTCCCTCGCGGCGCCGCCACGACAGAACGGGGCGGCTCCGGCCGGGTTGCCTCACCCAATCCGCATATCTGATGCGCGCCCTGGTCGCTGACGGCCTCCGGAGCGGTCGCCGAAGCCCTTGCCGGACTCCTCAAGCCGTGTTCAAGTGACCACGATGTGCACGACCGACAAGCCCACCACCCGCCTTGTCGCTCTGCTCGACTCGGCGGCCGAGCAGCGCACCCGGGAGTACTGGGAGCGGTACATGAAGGGCACCGCCCGCTTCCGCGGCGTGCCCATGGCCGGAGTGCGGACGGCGGTGCGCACCGTGTGGCGGGAGCAGGAGCTCGTCTCCTGGACGACGCCGGACCTGCTCTCGCTGGCCCACCGGTGGTTCGCCCAGGAAATGAGCGAGGACAAGCTCGCCGCCATCCTGCTGATCACCGAACATCTCGGCCCCCGGCTCGGCCTCGGCGACGTCGAGGCCCTTGGCCGACCGTTCACCGCCGGGCACATCACCGACTGGGGCATCTGCGACTGGTACGCCACCAAGGCGCTGCACGGCTTCATCACCGGCGAGGACACCGAACTCCGGCCCCGCGCCGAGGCCATCGCCGCCTGGTCGACGGCCTCCGGCCTGTGGCAGCGTCGCGCCTCCGTGGTCGCCTTCGTCAGGCTGGCGGCCCAGTCTCCCGATCCCTTCGACGGATGCACGGACCTACTGCTCGACACCTGCGCCGCGAACCTCGTCAGCGGCGACCGGTTCGCGCACACCGGCCCCGCATGGCTGCTGCGCGAACTCTCCCGGCACCACCCCGAGCGCGTCGCGGACTTCGTACGGCAGCATCCCGAGCTGTCCCCGGAGGCCACGCGCATGGCCACCGCCCGGCTGAGACCGGGGCCCTACCGGCGCCGCTGACCACCGGGCCGCCATACCGGCCGGTACGTAAGCGCGCTCACATACCCGCACCATGCATCGCTCCTAGCGTCGGACCCGAGAGGAAAGAGGAAACAGGAAACAGGACACCCACTGCAGGAGAGGAGTCATGATGACAACCACCTTGCGGGTATCTCCCACCACCGCGGTCATCCCGGTCCACGCCGTGTGGGGCGCGGCAGCCGGACTGGCCGGCGGCATCGGGTTCGGCATCTGGATGTCGGTGTCCCGGCCGATGGCGGACACCGCGATGATCACCATGGTCGCCGGGCTGCTCGGCTCCACCAACGCCTTCATCGGCTGGCTCATCCACCTAGCCATCGCTCTCTTCGCCGGCATCGGCTTCGGCGTCCTGCTGGGCGAGTTCGCCCAGCAGCTCGTGCCGGCCGTCGTGCTGGGACTGGTCTACGGTGCCGCGTGGTGGACCGTCGGCGCCTTGTGGATCATGCCCGCCAACATGGGCATGCCGGTCTTCGAGTGGAACGACGTCACCAGCTCCAGCTTCGGCGGCCACCTGGTGTTCGGAGTGCTCACCGGTCTGGCCTACTTCTGCATCGCTCAGGTGATGCGCGGGCAGACCGGTTCGGCCCGGCGATGACGCCGATTCCGCCCGGGCCGCCCGGGCCGCCCGGGGGCGAGGTCGGTACGTCACGGGGAGCTGCCCAGCGCGGCAGTACCCCGGCGGACGCGGTCCTGCCCTACTGTCTGGCCGAGGACACCGTGGGACTGGCCGGCCCACCGTGGGGCGCGTCGCCCCCGCCCTGGGCGCCGGGGCGACGCGAGGAGACGCACCGCATGATCGAGCGCGAGGCAGACGAAGATCCGGACCGTACCTGGTGCATGTCCGAAGTGGACATCTTCCGCGACCTGTCGGAACCGGAGATGGACGCCATCGCCGCCGCGGCCCCCATGAAGACCTACGCCGCCGGCGAGATCCTGCACTCCCCACAGCAGCCCAGCGAGGTCCTGTTCATCCTCAAACGCGGTCGGGTGCGCATCTTCCGTGTCTCCGCCGACGGCCGCGCTCTGACCTGCGCGATCATCAGCCCCGGCACAATCTTCGGCGAGATGGCGCTGCTCGGCCAGCGCATGTACGACAACTTCGCCGAGGCCCTCGACGACGTCACCGTGTGCGTGATGAGCCGCGCCGACGTGCACCGGTTCCTGCTGTCCGACCCGCGGATCGCCGCCCGGATCACCGAGATCCTGGGCCGCCGTCTCGCCGACCTCGAACAGCGCCTGTCCGACAGCGTCTTCAAGACCGTCCCGCAGCGCATCGCGACCACCCTGACCACGCTCGCCGCCCGCGCCGACACCCCGGCCGGACGCCTCCGCCCCGGGACCCGCCACCCTCAGATCACCCTCACCCACGAGCAGCTCGCCGCCCTGGCCGGAACGTCCCGCGAGACCTGCACCAAGGTCCTGCACGACTTCGCCGACCGCGGCCTGCTCCGACTGGCCCGCGGCCGCATCTCCGTCCTGGACCCGGTCCGACTACGCGACGAAGCCGGATAGCCGAGCGCTTCTCGTCCGAAGCGCTCGGCGTGGTCACCGCCCGATCTCCGAACAGGCACTCCTCGGCATACGTAGCCATGCTGTGCACCGGTGTCAGGCGTGGGCGAGTTCGGCAGCGCCGAAGGACACGTCGAAGCGGTCGCACCAGATACTGACGCTGGTGTAGCGAGCGGGGTCGATGTCATCGGGCAGGGTGTAGTTCTGGCTGCCCTTGTTGCCCTTGAGCTTGCCGAGGCTGACGTACTCCCCGTCGTCGAAGACGTGCCAGCCCGCCCGCCCCTCCTTCACCGGCGCGTCGGTCAGCCACACCCGCAGGTCCGGGCCATTGCTCGTGTCGAGGTTCTCCAGCCGGACGACGTGGGTGCCGTCGGCGAGACGCACCAGCTTCACCGTGCCCGACGTGGCGTGTTCGTGACTCACCAGCTCGCCGCTCGCAAGCGTCTGCGGCCCGGGGGCCGGCGAGACAGCGGTGGCGGACGGCTGGGCCGCGGGGGTCCCGGAGGTCTCCACGACGCTGGGCAGCGCCTCGTCCACGGTCTCGTCCTGCCACAGTTTCCACGGCTGGAACCAATACAGCCCGAACCCCGCCGCGACGACTACCACTACCAGCGCGCCCACGACCAGCCGTCTGCGCAGCGTCCTCCGCGTCCGTTCCATTCCCGCCTCGCATCCTGAGTGTCTCCTGTCGGTGCCTCATTCAACGGAACCGGCGGCCCTCATGGAGCAGGCGAGAGATAACGGAAGTCTTACGCCTGGGGCGAGTGGTCTCAGCGGTGCTCGGGGTTGTCCGCGCCCGCGCGGCAGCCCGCGTCCCACTGCGAGCGCTGGTTGCCGTACGCGGGGACGCCGCCGGCGCGCTTCAGCAGAGCGGCGACGTGCATCAGGTTCCAGGTCATGAAGCTGGTGTTGCGGTTGGTGAAGTCGTTCTCCGGGCCGCCCGATCCGGGGTCGAGGTACGACGGCCCGGGGCCGGCCGCGCCGATCCAGCCGGCGTCCGCCTGGGGCGGGATTGTGTAGCCGAGGTGCTGGAGGCTGTACAGGACGTTCATCGCGCAGTGCTTCACGCCGTCCTCGTTGCCGGTGATCAGACAGCCTCCGACGCGGCCGTAGTAGGCGTACTGGCCCTGCGAGTTGAGCAGTGAGGAGCAGGCGTAGAGCCGCTCGATGACCTTCTTGGTGACGGAGCTGTTGTCGCCGAGCCAGATCGGGCCGGCCAGGACCAGGATGTCGGCGGCCATCACCTGCTCGTACAGTGCGGGCCACTCGTCGACCGCGAAGCCGTGCTCGGTCATGTCCGGATACACGCCGGGCGCGATGTCGTGGTCGACGGCCCGGACCTCGGATGTGGTGACCCCGCCCTCCATCATGACCGCCGCGCTCTTGTCGATCAGCCCCTGGGTGTGGCTGAGCTGCGGGGACGGCTTGAGCGTGCAGTTGATGAACAGGGCGGTGAGGTCGTCGAAGCGGTGCAAGTCGTTCGAGGAGGGGGCAGGCGACGTTGCCATGACGGTCTCCCTTGCCGAAGCTGACAGGCGCGAACGTCAGCGTCTCGCGTGCGTACCGATTTGTCCCCTTCCGACGCACCCTATGGTCACCGGAGGCCGGCGATTTCCGTGGTTCACCGAAGGAGGCACAGAACAGGCACCCCGATGGCGTGCCCGATAACCTTCTGCCAGGTGTGCCGGGAAGCCTGGTCGGCGATCACCCGCCTGCTGCCCCGGAGCCCCGATGCGCCTCGTCCGATTGCGCCACCGCAAACAGTCCGGGCCCCAGGGCATGCGCGCTCACAAGGTGGTCCGGCTGCACGGCGACCTGGACGCCGGCAACGCCGACGCGACCGGTCGGCGCCTCGTCCGGTTGACCGACGCGGGACCGGAGGTCCTGGAATCCCTGACAGCCAGTCAGGACTACGCGTCAGGGCAGGTCAGAGGGGCAGCAGACGCGCCAGGCCAGGCGCCTTCTAAGCGCTTGGCCGCAGGTTCGAGTCCTGCCGGGGGCGCCCAGTCTCCGCCCTCCCATCGGGAGGGCGTTTTTGCTGTTCAGAGGCCATTCATCGGGCTCGGCGGAGCAGCTTCGCGGGCGCGGGTGGGCCCTCGGGCGGAGTCGGCGGGTGTCCGGCTGGGGACGATTTCGTCCGGCACTCGGCGGGTGTTCTTCCCGAATTTTCGGTGCGGTCTCTTGCCGTCGAACCGCCCTCGTCGCAGGCATCCTGCACTCCGTCTCCAAGACGGGACTCGGGGTCCTCGCCGGACGTCCACACCATGGACTGGCAGTCTCCGAGTTCGTCCGACGCCAGGCGCCCCGAACCGACGTCACCCAACTGTCCGACCTCCACCCACCCTTCATGTTGCCCCGGCCGGGACACCGCGTAGAGCGCACCGAGGCCCTGCTCATGGTCAACCCGGTCCCGGCGAAAGGCGCCAACCTCCTGCACCAGCTCATCCGCCGCATGCCGGAGCAGCACTTCACCCTGGTCGAAGGCTGGTGGAACACGGTCGAACAGTTCGCCGGCTACCCCAACGTCACCTACGTGCCGCGGGTCTACGACATGAGCACCCTCTACAGCGGCCACCGCCTCCTGCTCGTGCCGTCCACGGTGGAGGATGCCTTCCCCCGCGTGATCGTCGAAGCCGCGCTGCACGGGACACCGAGCATCGGCACCGACCGAGGCGGGATGCCCGAAGCTATGGGGCCCACCGGGATCGTGCTCCCCGCCGAAGTCGGCCCAGAGGAGTGGGCGGGCGCCATCCGCAGCCCTAATCACCGCGGCCTGGGGAAAAGGCTCGGCATCGGGCGACCGCTCTCGCCGGGCCACGCCTGCCGGACCTCGAACGCCTCGGGATCTACCCTTCGGCGAACGCGTCCTCCACCTGATCCAGCCGGTCCGTCCACCAGTGCAGCAACGCCTCGTCCGCCGTGAACAGCTCATCGAACGAGAAGTCATCGCGGTCGTAGTGAAACTCCAGCTGCCAGAAGTCCGTCATCCGCTTCCACCACAGCCGACGAGCGCCATCCACCAACGCGGACGACTCCAGCGGCACGACAGACCTGTACCCGCCGACGAACGCCGACACCCGGGCGAGGTCAAATACCCCGTCCACACCGAACTGCACCTGCGCCGTCCGCACAACCTCCTCCGCGTACGGGCGAATCCCAACCCGGTCCCAGTCCAGGACGGCGGCAAGCTCCTCGCCTTGCCAGAGCACATTCCGGTACTTTCACTAGGCTTCTCAGAGTTGTCGGGTAATCGGCTCATGACTCGCCCTTGGAGAAGTGATGTTGGATCGTTGGGGCGTCGAGTTCTACGACTTCCTGAAGCCACCGCCGTCCTTGGACGAAGGCATGCTCAGCGGGTTCGGTGATCTACACGACCGGGCGGCGAGGAACGGAGCTCAGCATGGCACGCCAGTCCTTGCCACTGTCTCGGCCTTTGTCGATCCAGGCGTGAATCTGTTCTTTCGCGTCTCGCCGATGAAGGGGCGTGGGGCTCGGACTTGGAAGCGGTACGCATACACGCTGGTCGTGTGGTTGAACTTCCTGCAGGTGTTCGGCAAGGGCTGGCGTGAGGCGACGGCGCGGGACGTGGAGGCGTTCAAGGACTGGCGCCTGACCGACGTACGCAATGACGAGCGGATCAAGGCGGCCAGCTTCGACACGGATCGTGCAGCTCTGAACACCTTCTACACCTGGGCGTGGGGGAAGTACGGCGTCCAGAACCCGATGTCCGGGATCGCTCCGGCGTCGAACTCCGGTGGCCGTTCTGGACAGGGGGTCGGCCCTGGGGGAGAGCGGCGCGATGGGATCCGGCCAGCGGGTTCACGTGGTCGGCAGGTGAAGTGGATGCTGCGTGCACCCTTCGAGCAGTGGCGGGACATCGGTCTGCGCGGCTACGGCTTCGATGGGTTGCGCAGAGCCGGCTGGTCGGGGCCGAACGAGGACCGGGATGCGGTCTTCGTCGACGGGTTGTACGGCACGGGGCTGCGTCTCCAGGAGTGGGGCAGTGTCCTCGACGTGGAGATCCCGCGTTCCACCGGAGGCCGATTTCCGCGGGCCTGGTTGGCGGCGGCGTGCGTGAAGGGCGCCAAGGAGGGGCGGTGGTATCGAATACCGAGGGCGGTGCTGCGGGAGATCGAGGGCTACATCGACCCGTTGGAGGGGTCCCGGACGCAGGCGATACGCCGAGCGCAACGGCGAGGAACCTACGAGAAGATCTCGTATAAGCGGGTGGTCCGTGGCTACAACGCCCGAAGCCGGCTGCTGTACCTGGAGAGCGGGGGATCGCTCTCGGTGGACATACTGGGCCCCGATGAACGGCGATTGCTGTTCCGGCGTACCGCGTCCGGGCTGGAGCCACTGGCCCTGTGGCTGTCGCCGAACGGAATGCCGAAGAAGTTCGAGGGCTGGGAGGACACGTTCACCGCCGCCAACGAACGGATCCAGCGGGTCTGGGCGCAGGCGGGCGGGGAAGGGCTCGTGCCGTTGTGGTGCCGTCCGCACATGTGCCGGCACTCCTTCGCCCTCAAATGGTATTCGCTGCTCTCGACAGTGTGGCAGCCCCGGTTGAATGGGTTCACCGAGCAAGAACTGTCGGACATCCGGGAGATGTTCGGCGGCGTGTGGTACGCGCTGTCGCTCATGTTGGGGCACGCGGATCCGTCCACCACGCGGGAGACGTATTTGGAGCCGTTCACCGCGCTGCAGGTCGACTACTTGATGGAGTTGCTGGACAGCGAGGAGACCCCGGCGGTCGAGGTGCTGATCCGCACCGTGGCCGAGCAGGGTGGACGGACGCTGACCAGCGTCGCTCGTCCGGGCACCCAGGTCCAGACGGGGGGCCGTGCGTGAGCGCGGGAGGACGCGGCGGGCGCCAGGCGGGAATGCCCCCGAGTGACTGGCGGCCTCCGGAGCGGCTGCTGGAGGCATCGGGGGGCACCGCGGTGCGAGTTATCGAGGAGTCCGGCGCCCGCTCGCGGGTGTTCGACTTCGCCGACATCCAGGACCCCAAGGGGAAGCGGGTCGTCATTGATGAGGGCCTGCAACGCTGGTTCGCCTCCGCCTTCGCGGAACGCACCTCGCCGCGTTCGGGCGTGAAGCGGGTGAGAGGGGCCGAGAGTCTTTACTCGGTGTTGTCCTGGCTGGCCCGCTACTTCTCCGTCCAGAGTCCGACCGTCCGAGGGCCGGGCGACGTTACTGCGGCGCACGTGCTGGAGCTGTGGACGCACACGGAGGGGCGAAACGCCGCCTCTCAGTGCAGTCACCTTCATCGGCTCCGGCAGTTGTGGCGGGATGACGACCGGCTGTCGAAGGAGGTGAGAGATGCGCTGTACAGGGAGCGGATGCCCGAGGTGACAGAAGTTTCCGACGTCCCGGCATACGACGACAACGCCATGCAGCGGATCATGGTCGCCCTCCGGCACGACATTCGGGTGGCGCGGGATCGCATCCGGGCCGGCCAGGGCCTCCTGACCCGCTTCCGAGCCGGTCAGATCGGGTACGGGCATCCAGACCACACGCTCGGCATGCTGCTGGACGTCTTTGAGCGCACGGGCGATCTTCCACGCACCCCCGGAGGCGCCATGGTGAGGGTGGTGTGGAAGCTGGGCGGCTCCCAGGAGATCACCCGAAGGTTGTGCCTGACCTCGCGGGAGTTGACGGCGTTCTGCCTGCTGCTGACGGCATTGACCGCAGAGAACTTCGGCACGGTGGCATCCTGGCCAGCCGCGCATCACCGGCCGGATGGCGGAGTCGAGGGAGTTCCCCAGGTCGCGCTAATCGAGGCATCCAAGCCCCGGCGCGGCCCGGAGCACGAGCACATGGTGACACCAGTGGAAGATGTGCCAGAAGGACTGGCCGTTCTGCTGGTCGCCGATGATCCAGAGCCCCGGTTGTTTCGTTCACCGCTACGGGTCTATCAGCTGCTGCTGGAGCTGACTCAACTCGCCAGGCACCACGGCGGCCACGGCTCGGCCTTCGCCGGATTCCGGACACAAACAACCGGAGCGAAACGCTGGACGCGCGGAGCCGACGCCAAGAACATCGCCCGCTGGTCCGCTCAACACGGATTTCCCACCCAGGAGCCCACGAAGGACGGGGTCGAGCCGGTGGAAGCCAGACGGTTGCGGCAGACCGGCATCGAGCGCAAGCGGCGCCCAGTGGCCCACACCCGGGCCACCATGAACGACCACTACCTCTCCCGCAGCGAGGACGTCGCCACCCAGTCCCGCGTCGTCGTCGCGGACGCACTGCGCTCCCAAGTAGCCGCTGCCCGCAAGCGACGCAGCATCACCGTACTGCCGGCCACGCTGGTTGCCCGGGCGGCCTCCGATCTGGAGGGCGCCGCCCGGGACGCGGACCTGGATCCTGTGGTCCTTCAACGCCTGGTCTCCGGTGAGCAGGACACCGTGCTGACGGGGTGTACCGATCACCTCAACAGTCCGGGGGCCCCTCCAGGTGAACCCTGCGCGGAATCGTTCCTGGCCTGCCTGGGATGCGAGAACGCCCGCGCCCTGCCCCACCAACTCCCTCTGCAAATAGCGGCCCTGGATCAAATGAGCATCCTGAGGGTTCACACCGACGCGGCGACGTGGAATGCGAGACACGCGGTACACCACGAGCGGCTCGAGGACCTGGTGAGCCAATATCACCAATCCGAGCAAGACCAGGCACGCCAGCAGCTCACCGGACGCCAGTCGGAAATGATCAACAACCTGATGGTCGGACGGATGGACCTGCGATGACCACGGCCAATGACGCTGCCGCTACCTTGCCGTCGCTACTGAGCGAGCTCGCAAACAGGGAAGTCCTCCATACCCGGTCTCTGAGGCACGGAACCGACCGCGTGGCACTGTCACGGGTCCGGGATCCCACCTGGTCGCTGGCGGAAGTCCAGCCGGACCAGCACATCCAACCGATCACACTCCATTGGTCGACGTACCCGATCCTGCTGGAAAACGACTTCAAAGTCTTCACCTTGGCGACACTCGACAGCCCTTACCCACCCGTCCTGAGCAGGCTCACGGGGATCGACCAGGCGAGCATCTCCACGGTGCATCTGTGGTTCAAGCGCCTTCGCGTTTTCGCGACCTGGCTGCGGCATCGCGGCATCGATCGGCTCTACGAAGTGACCGATCGTGATCTCGACCTGTATCTGGACCATGTCCTGTCCATACAGGCCAGCACGAGCACGCGCCGTTCACTCCTCAACGCCGTTCGGGCCGTGTGGGCCTACGCGCCGCATTTGCCTCCAGAATGCCGAATGTCCGCTGCGGAGCCGTGGCAAGGGCGCACTCCGGGCGAGCTCGCGGAGGACATCCAGACCGGCCGCGGCAACAAGACCGCGAGGATCGCGGCGGACACGATGATCCCCCTACTGGACTGGGCCCTGCGGATCGTCGAAGACATCGGCCCCGATGCCCGCGACGCTTGGCGAGAGTTCCGTCAGCTGTGCACCGGAACCCATCCCGGGCAGGCACGGTTCGCCGGGCTGCCACACGCCGAACGCATGAACCTCTTCCTCCTGGATGCGCACCGCACAGGCGTCGCGCTGCCAGGTGACCCCGAGAACCCCGGCGCGATCGACTTCAAGTACCTGGCCTGTCTCCTCGGGCTTCCCGCGCTGTCCAATTCCCTCTCCCGCGGTCCCCGTTCGATTGCCAAAGCCTCGGGGGTTCCGGTGGCCGGGGACTTCTTCGTCGGCAGTGTCACTGGTCGGATCGACGGGCGCCCGTGGAGGGACAAGCCGATCACAGTGTCAGAACTGCCGAGCCTCGTCTGGGTGGTGACGGCAGCATGTTTCGTCATGGTGTCCTATCTGTCGGGTATGCGCCCCGGGGAGGTGGCCAATCTCCACCGCGGCTGCCGTGCGGAGGATCCGGATTCCGGGGAGTTGCTGTTGTTCGGGCACCGTGGCAAAGGCCACGACCGCACCGCGGCGGAGTCACGGGGACCGGCCAGCCGCCCCTGGGCCGTCGTCCGCCCCGTACATCAGGCCATCCACCTGCTGGAGACGCTCCACGAGACCGACCTGCTCTTCCCGACCCGCCTACCCGGCACCGGTGGCCGCAAGAGCCGCATGGGCGCCCTCACGTGGGGCTCCAGCAAGACGATCCGTGAGCTGCAGCGGCTCCAGGACTGGGTGAACTCCACCTATACCCCCGCCGATGGCGGCGTCGCGATTCCTCCAGATCCCATCAAGCACCTGCACGCGTCGCGCTTCCGCCGCACCCTCGCCTTCTTCATCGTGCGCCGCCCCCGCGGGCTCATCGCCGCCGCCCTGCAGTACGGCCATCTCAAGACGAAGGTCACTTTGAATTACGCCGCCCAGGGCGACGATTCCTGGCTGGATGATGTCGCGGTGGAACGACTGGAAATGTTCCTCGAGCAGTCCGAGGACGACTGGACCCGTCTGGAGGAGGACGACGAGCACGTCAGCGGGCCGGCCGCCGCAGAGTACAGGCGCCGCACTGCCGGCACAGCGATCTTCCTCGGCCGCACCGTACGCGCGCAGGCCAGCGTCAAGCGACTCCTTGAGCAAAGCGACACCGACATTCACCACGGCGAAGCCATGACCTGCGTCCATCGTGCCGAAACCGCCGCTTGCCGCAAGGAGAAGCTGCTGTTGGGGCTGCCCGACGACGACGGGCCCGACGAATCGCTGTGCCGCAGCACCTGCGCCAACCTCGCCTACACCGACCGGGACATCGCCGAACACCGCATGCGACTGCCCGTCCTGGAAAACGAGGCCCGTGACCCGATGACTCCACGTCCGCGCCGGGACCGAGCTGCCGCACAAGCGGCGCAGATCTGCGCGGTGATCGAGCAGCACGAGACATCACGCCCGGAAGCCACGCACAGGGAAGGCGCCCAGGTCGCATGACACGAAAGAACCGAGACCGAGAAGCCGAACGTCAGGAGATACGCGCCGCCGCAGAACGCCTTCTGGCCGGGACGCCCCTGCGTTCGCCAGTCGGAAAGCTCACGGGGACCGAGCTGATCGCCGAGTGCGGGCTACGGCGCGACGTCGTCTACGGCGATCACAAAGAGCTCGTGGACGAGTTCCGGGCACGGGCCAAGGCGCAGAACTTCACCCCGCAGGTCGTCCAGACCATGGCCGATGAGAACACCACGCTGCGCGAAGTCCTGACGAAGATCAAGACGGATCTCGCAGCGGAGCGCGAACGGGTTCGCGCACTGGTACGTACCGCCACCGAGCTTTCCCTGGAGCTGGAGCAGACCCGCGAAGAACTCGCAGCGGCTCAGCAGGTCACTCGCCTTCCGGGTCCACGAGGAACTGGACGAGTGCCCGGCTGAAGGTGGACACACTTCCCGTGACGGCGTGTGTGCCACGCAGCGAGTATCAGCGAGATCGATCTTGGTGAACGTGGTGGCGCCGTACGTGCTGACCGCGCTCATCGAGCGGCAGGCACGGCTTGTATACGTCAGCAGCGGAATGCGCCGCGGCGGGCGGCCGGACCTCACCGACGTGGACTGGTCAGGCGCGCGCAGGCAGCGAACCCATCTGACCTGTGGCTCCACCCAACCGGAAGGGGCTGGCGCTGGGGGTTACTGCTGTGAGGGGTAATGACAGGGTCTCTCAGTTGGTGGGCGGCGAACCTACCCTGACCTCATGGACAACCGCGCCGAAATCAGTGCGTTTCTGAAGTCTCGCCGTGACAAGATCACGCCCGAGCAGGCCGGTCTGCCCGTGTACGGCCAACGCCGGGTGCCGGGGCTCCGCAGGAACGAGGTCGCGACGCTCGCCGGCGTCAGCGTCGAGTACTACACGCGTCTGGAGCGCGGCAATCTCAGCGGTGTCTCCGACAGCGTCCTGGAGGCGCTGGCCCAGGCTCTGCGGCTCGACGACACGGAGCGCACGCACTTGTACGACCTGGCCCGAGCGGCGAACACGACGCCCGCCCGGGTGCGGCGCCGGACTGCCCGGCCGGCTGTGCGGCCCAGCGTGCAGCGCATCGTTGACGGGATGCCGGGCATGCCGGCGTTCGTGAAGAACCACCGATTCGACATTCTGGTCGCCAATCCACTCGGTCGCGCACTGTTCTCGGAGATGTACGCCGATCCGGTCTGTGGGGCGAACACCGTGCGGTTCGTGTTCCTCAGCCCCGCGGCCCGGCGGTTCTACGTCGACTGGGAACGCATCGCCAGGGGCGCTGTGGGTGCGCTGCGGATCGAGGCGGGCAAGAACCCGTACGACCGCGAGTTGTCGAACTTGATCGGTGAGCTGTCGACCCGCAGCGACGCCTTCCGCGTGATGTGGGGCGCCCACGACGTGCACGTCTTCCATGAGGGGACGAAACGCCTCAGGCATCCGGTCGTGGGCGAGCTGGAGCTCAACTTCGAATCGATGAACCTGCCGGACGGGTCGGGGCTGGTGGTGGCGTTGTACAACGCGGCCCCCGGCTCCGCGGCCGCGGACGCGCTGAACCTGCTGGCGAGCTGGTCCGCCACGGCCGAGGCCGCGGATGTGCAGGCCGCCGAGGCGGACTCCGAGAACTGAACCGACGTCCACAGCCCCGCCTTCTGCGGCTGCCGCCGGCAGCAAGGGCGGGGCTTTGGCCTGCGCATATGCCGCTGGGGGTCCCTGATGTTACCCCTCACAGCGGAGACTCCCTCATCGTGTCCGTTCCCGGTTGCATGGTCAGTGCCCCGCTTTGGGGCCACCCGGTATCAAACCTCGTATCGGTCCGTCTCCGCTCATGCAAGGAGCCACCATGACTGGCAAGAGCACGATGATCACGCTGAACAATGGCGTGCAGATGCCCGCGCTCGGCCTCGGCGTCTTCCAGAACCCACCGGAGGAGACCGCCACCGCGGTCACGACCGCGCTCCAGCACGGCTACCGACTGATCGACACCGCCGCCGTCTACGGCAACGAGAAGGAGGTCGGCGAGGGCATCGTCGCCTCCGGCGTCGACCGCGGCGAGGTCTTCGTGACCACCAAGCTGTGGCTCTCGGACTTCGGCCATGACGCGACCCTGCGTGCCTTCGACGCCAGCCTGGGCAGGCTGGGCCTGGACTACCTGGACCTGTACCTGCTGCACTTCCCGTACACGTCCGAGTTCGACTCCACGGTCGCCGCGTACAAGGCAGCACAGAAGCTGCTGGCCGACGGGCGGGTGCGGGCGATCGGCGTCTCCAACTTCAGCCCCGAGCGTCTGAACGACCTGATCGTGCGCACCGACGTCGTACCGGCGGTCAACCAGGTCGAGCTGCACCCGTACTTCATCCAGGGCGAGCTGCGCGAGGCGCATGCCGGCCTCGGCATCGTCACCCAGGCGTGGTCGCCCCTCGGCGCGGTGAACCTGTACTGGCCCGACGCCCCGCACGCGGGCAAGAGCCCGCTGCAGGACCCGGTCATCACTCGGATCGCTGCCAGGTACGGCAAGACCCCCGCGCAGATCGTGCTGCGCTGGCACATCGAGCACGGCCTGTCCGCGATCCCGAAGTCCGTCACGCCGCACCGCATCGCGGAGAACATCGGCATCTTCGACTTCGCGCTCACCGCCGACGAGACGGCCGCCGTCGACGCCCTCGACACCGGCCTGCGCGGCGGCCCCGACCCGGACAGCATCAAGGCCGACTCCTTCGGCTGAACCGGCGCCGGCGCCCGGCCGCTCCCGCGACGCGGCCCCCTGTTTCACCCCCACCTTCAGCAAAGGCTCTACCTCCGCATGTCTTCTCACCGAGAAAAGCCCGCCAGGCTGCCGTTCGTCGTCCCGCTGCTGGCCCTCGGCACCTTCGTGATGGTCACCAGCGAGTTCATCATCGCGGCTCTCCTGCCCGAGGTGTCCGCCGACCTCGGCGTCAGCGTCTCCACGGCCGGCCTGCTGATCACGGCGTTCGCGGTCGGCATGATCGTGGGCGCGCCCACAATCTCGATCGCCACGCTGCGCCTGCCCAGGCGTTTCACCCTGGTCCTGGCGCTTGCCGTGTTCGCCGTTGGCCACGTGATCGCCGCACTCAGCTCCTCCTTCCCCATCGTGCTCGCGGCCCGTGTGATCATCGCGCTGGCCACCGGTACCTTCATCTCCGTCGGCTCGGTCGTGGCCACCTCCGCCGCGGGACCGGCCGCCGCCTCCCGCGCCATGGGCGTGATGATGAGCGGCATGAGCCTGGCCATCGTGGCCGGTGTGCCGCTGGGCTCCTGGGTCGGTCAGGCGATCGGCTGGCGCGGCACGTTCTGGGCGCTGGCTGCCCTCGCGGGCGTGGCTGCCCTGGTCATCGGCCGGTTCATCCCCGCCGCGGAACGCGCCGAGGTGACCCCCTCCGTCCGCTCCCAGCTCGCCGTCCTGCGCCATGGCCGTATGTGGCTGGTCCTTGCCGCCACCGCGCTCGTCACGGGTGGCTTCATGGCCGCGTACAGCTACATCTCTCCGCTGCTCACCGAGCGGACCGGGATCTCCGAAGGTGCCGTACCGCTCGTCCTGGTCGGCTTCGGCGTCGGTGCTCTGCTGGGCACGAACATCACCGGGCGCCTCGGCGACCGCAAGCCGCTGGCCACGTTCATCACCACCTCCGTCGCCTCGGTGCTGGTACTGCTCCTGCTGATCCCGCTGTCCACCAGCCCCGTGGCGACCGTCGTCCTGGTGGTGCTCCTGGGTGTGACGGGCCTGGGCATCACATCGATCGCCACCCCGCTGGCCGTGCGCTTCGGACACTCCTCGCCCGCCCTCGCCGCTGCCTTGACGGTGTCGGCCTTCAACCTGGGGATCGCCCTCGTCTCCTGGCTGGCGGGCACGACCTTGGACACCTCCCTGGGCGTGACCGGACCGGAGGTGGTCGGCGCGGTCATGGCCGGCCTGGGCCTGATTCCCCTGCTCGTCCTCGCCGCGATACGAGCCACCCGCACCGCCGTACCTCAGGTGTCCCTGCCTGCGGCGGACGAGGAGACCTCGCACAAGGCTCAGGCCCACCGCGCGGCGGCCTGACTCCCGGACACCACAGGGTGTTCCGGCAACAAACCCAACAACTCGTTTGATTCAGTTTTGTAACGGATCAAACACATAGAAAGGATGAAACGCCATGGCTGAAGAACAGACCGCCGCACAGAAGCTGCTCGGCGACTTCGCGCCCGAACTGGTCCGGCTCACCGACGACGTCCTGTTCGGCGAGGTGTGGGCGAGCGAGGGCCTGTCCCAGCGGGACCGCAGCCTGATCACCGTTGCCACCCTGGTCGCCCTCTACCGCGCCGACCAGCTCGCCTTTCACCTGCCGAAGGCGCTGGAGAACGGGGTGACGAAGAACGAGCTGGTCGAGGCCATCACCCACATCGCGTTTTACGCCGGCTGGCCCAATGCGATGTCCGCGATCACCCAGCTGAAGAACCTCGTCGAGGGCGCCGACGCGAGCTGACCCCGCGCCGACCCGTCGGAAGCAACACCCCATGCGACGACGCGGACTGACCAGACGTCTGGCACACCTCCGACCATCAGGACCCACACCGGCCAGGGCGTTGCCGTCGCTCCTGGCCACTCGAAAGGAAAACGAAATGAAGAAGCGTGTACTGGGAAACAGCGGCCTCGAAGTGTCGTCGATCGGGCTCGGCTGCATGGGAATGACCTTCGGCTACGGCCAGGCCGCGGACACCGGTGAGGCCATCAAGCTGATCCGGGCCGCCGCCGAGCACGGTGTGACGCTCTTCGACACCGCGGAGGGGTACGGAGAGGCGAACGAAAGGCTGGTGGGCGAGGCCCTGGCGCCGGTGCGCGACCAGGTCGTCCTCGCCACGAAGTTCGGGTTCAAGGACGGCAACCCCACGGCGGGGCTGGACAGTCGGCCGGAGCGGATCCGCCTGGTCGCCGAGCAGTCCCTGCAGCGTCTGCAGACCGACCGCATCGATCTGTTCTACCAGCACCGGGTGGACCCCGACGTGCCGATCGAAGAGGTCGCCGGCACGGTCCGGGATCTCATCCAGGAAGGCAAAGTCAAGCACTTCGGCCTGTCCGAAGCTGGTGCGGACGTCATCCGCAGGGCCCACGCGGTCCAGCCGGTCACGGCCCTGCAGAGCGAGTACTCGCTGTGGTGGCGCGAGCCCGAGGAGACCATCCTGCCGACCCTGGAAGAACTGGGCATCGGCTTCGTGCCGTTCAGCCCGCTCGGCAAGGGGTTCCTGACCGGCGCGATCAGTCAGGACACGAAGTTCGAAGCCAACGACATCCGCAACGTGCTGCCGCGCTTCGAGGAAGAAGCGCGTGAGGCCAACCTCGCCCTGATCGCGCTGCTGGGTGAGATCGCGGACGCCAAGCAGGCCACCCGGGCTCAGACCGCCATCGCGTGGCTGCTGGCACAGAAGCCGTGGATCGCACCGATCCCGGGCACGACGAAGCTGCACCGCCTCGAAGAGAACATCGGCGCCGACAACGTGGAACTGACCTCCGAGGACCTCAAGCGCATCGAAGAGGCCGTTGCCCAGGTGCAGATCAAGGGCGAGCGGTACACCGCAGCGCAGCAGAAGACCATCAACCGGTAAGTCACCGGCCTCCATCGGCCCGTTCCTGACGAAGCGTCGTTCGAGGCGCTTCGTCAGGAAGGCCCTGCCCATCAGGAGAAGTTCACATGGAATCGCAGGCACTCAGGGGGCGTATCGCCCTGGTCACCGGCGGCACGACCGGACTCGGCTTCGGCGCCGCCAAGCGTCTGATCGAAGAGGGCGCCACGGTCTACATCACGGGCCGGCGCAAGGACGTGCTCGACGCCGCCGTGGAGAAGCTCGGCACGTCCGCCACCGGGATCCGAGCCGACGTCACCAGCAAGGCCGACATGCTGCGCGTCGCCGATACGATCAAGGCGGCGCACGGCCACCTCGACATACTCTTCGCCAACGCGGGTGGCGGACACGCCACGCCCCTCGCCGAGCTGACCGAGGAGCAGATCGACAGCGAGCTCGGGATCAACATCAAGGGTGTCGTCCTCACGGTGCAGAGCGTGCTGGACGTCCTGCGCGATGGCGCGTCCATCGTTCTCAACGCGTCGATCACCGCCGACATGGGGCTGCCCGGGTTCGCCGTCTACGCGTCGTCGAAGGCGGCCGTACGCTCCCTCGCCCGCAGCTGGACGACGGACCTCAAGGACCGTGGGATCCGGGTCAACTCGATCAGCCCCGGGGTGGTGCCCACCGAGGGCTACAGCCACGAACAGAAGCTGAGCGACGAGGACATCGCCGCCTACGTCGAGCGCGTCGCGAAGGAGATCCCGGCGGGACGCGTGGGGACGGCCGAGGACATCGGCGACGCCCTCGTCTTCCTGGCCTCGGACACCAGCCGCTACATCACGGGCGTCGACCTGGTCGTGGACGGCGGCATGACCCGCGTCTACGCCGGCCAGAACTGACGGAGGAATCCACATGGGCACGGTCAAGTCGGCAGAGCGCCACATCATCTGTGAGGTACGCGGCCAGGCGGCCCACCGCGCCAGGGTCGAGGAGCTCCTGCTGGAGCTCGTGGGCCCCGCGCGGGCGGAGGCCGGATGCCTCTACTACGACCTCTACCAGCAGTCGGACGAGCCCGACACCTTCTACATCGTCGATGGCTGGGCCTCGGCCGAAGCCGTCACGGAACACGCCGAGCACCCCAACGTGACGAAGGTCGTGGAGCAGTTGCTCCCGCTGCTCGAAGTACCCCTCAAGGTCACCACCAGCAATCGGGTCAGCGACCCGGCCTAGCGACTGGTCGGGGTCCGAACCCGTCAGGAAAGATCCATGGCTCGCATCTTCATCACCGGTTCCACCGACGGCCTCGGTCTGATGGCCGCTCAGTTGCTGTTTCGGCAGGGCCACACGGTGGCGCTCCATGCACGCAACGACACCCGGGCCCGCGACGCACACGCCGCGCTCCCGGACAACGCGGGCATCGCCGTCGGTGACCTCTCCAGCATCGCCCAGACCCGCGATGTGGCGGCCCAGGTCAATGACTTGGGCACCTTCGACGCGGTCATCCACAACGCCGGCGTCGGCTACTACGGGCGAGGACGGGTGGAGACCGAGGACGGCCTCTCGGACGTCTTCGCGGTCAACGTGCTGGCGCCCTATCTCCTCACGGCGCTGATCACCCCGCCCCGACGGCTCGTCTACCTCAGCTCCGGCATGCACCACAGCGGCGACCCCACCCTGCGGGACCCGCAGTGGGCGACGCGGCCGTGGCAGGGCTCCCAGGCGTACTCGGAGTCGAAGTTCCACGTCACCGCTCTCACGCTCGCCGTCGCAAGGAAATGGCCCGCGGCGCTTTCCAACGCCGTCGACCCGGGCTGGGTCGCCACGAAGATGGGCGGGACCAGCGCCACCGACGACCTGCGGCTGGCTCCGGTGACCCAGGCATGGCTGGCGGCCGGCGACGACGCCGAGGCGCTGGTCACCGGCCGCTACTTCCACCACCAGCAGCCCCGCCGTCCACACCCGGCGACGCAGTCGCCCGAGGTGCAGGACCGGCTGCTGGCTTACTGCGCCGACCTCACCGAGGTCGAGCTGCCGACAGCGGTCTCAGCCGACTGAGCCCGCGCCCCCCTCCACGTCCGCACACCCTGATGGGAGCGAACCATGACCGGAACCAACCCACTCATCACCCTGAACAACGGCGTCCAGATCCCCGCCCTGGGACTCGGCGTCTACCAGAGCGCCCCCGAGGAGACCACCGACGCGGTCGTGACCGCGCTGCACGACGGCTACCGACTGATCGACACCGCCGCCGCCTACTTCAACGAGCGAGAGGTCGGCGAGGGGATCGCCCGCTCCGACGTGGACCGTTCCGAGATCTTCGTGACGACCAAGGTGTGGATCAGCGACTACGGCTACGACTCCGCGCTGCGAGCCTTCGACGTGAGCCTGCGCAAGCTGGGCCTCGAACAGCTCGACCTGTGGCTGCTGCACCAGCCGCTGCCGTCCGACTTCGAGAAGACGATCTCGGCGTACAAAGCGGCGGAGAAGCTGCTCGCGGAGGGGCGCGTCCGTGCGATCGGCGTGTCGAACCAGACGCCCAAGCAGCTCGACGAACTCATCGCCCGCACCGACATCGTTCCGGCGGTGAACCAGATTCAGGTGCACCCCTACTACACGCAGCCTGAGTGGCGGGCGGCGAACGAAAGCCACGGCATCCTGACCCAGTCGTGGTCGCCCATCGGCGGTTCCTACGTGTACCGAGGAGCCGAGACGAATCCTCTTGAGGACCCCGTCATCACGACCCTGGCCGACAAGTACGCGAAGACGTCGGCGCAGATCGTGCTGCGCTGGCACCTCGACCACGGCTTCTGCGCGATCCCGAAGTCCGTGAAGGCCCATCGCATCGCCGAGAACTTCGATGTCTTCGACTTCGCCCTGACCCCCGACGAGGTGGCCGCGATCGACGCCCTCGACACCGGCGTGCGCGGCGGACCCGACCCGGACTCACTCGACCTGCAGAACGCCGGCTTCCCGATCCCCGACTAGCTAAGGGCTCCCCAGCCGATCAGGCAGGTCGTCAGCGCCGCTGACGCCCCACTCCGGTCGGGCCTGCGGCACCGACGGAAAGAACGAAAGAGCGCAATGACCACGAAAGACATATCCATGAAGAAGCCATTCAAGCTCGCGGCGATCTCCGCGACCGCAGCCGTCATCGTCTCGGCACCGTACGCGTCCGCCGCGACCGGACACGCGGCCGCGCGGCCCGCCGTCACCCACGTGAAGACCGTGGCCGCATTCGACTTCGCCACCGGCGACGTGCCCGAGAACATCACCGTCGCCCCGGACAACTCACTGACCGTCTCGATGGTGGGCACGCCCGCGGGCGAACGGCCGGCCCTGGTGCGGATCTCGCCGTCCGGGTACCGCACGGTGCTGGTCACCGGGCAGAAGGGTGACGGGATCACCGGCAACACCCGCGGCCCCGACGGCACCGTCTACTACAACGTGTGGTCCTCCGACGCCTCCCGGAACGGGGTGTGGAAGCTGGCGCCCGGCGGCACTCCACGCCGCATCGCGGCATTGCCTGCGGGCGGAGTCCCCAACGGTCTGGCCATCGATCCGGCCGGGCGCACCTTGTACGTCGCCGACAGCCAGATGGGCACCGTCTGGGCGGTACCGGTCTCCGGCGGTCCCGCGACCGCGTGGCTGGTCGACCCCGCCCTCGCGATCAAGGCGTCCGCGCCCGTGCCGTACGGTGCGAACGGACTCCGCTTCCACAACGGCGCCGTATGGGTCTCCAACCTCAGCAAGGGCACCCTGCTGCGGATCCCCGTCACCGCCACCGGAGCTCCGGGCCGGATCCACACGGTCGCCGACGGCCTCACTGGCATCGATGACTTCAACTTCCTCAGCGAGCGCTCCAACGTCGTGTTCGCCGCGCTGAACACGCAGAACAAGATCGTGGTCGTCTACCCGAACGGCACCACCAGGACCGTGCTGACCGCCTCGGACGGCCTCGCCTCGCCCACCGCCACCGCGGTGCGCGGGAAGCGGCTGTACATCACCGACGGCGGACTCAACGAGCCCCATGACGCGCAAGTGCAGAGCGGGAAGATCGAGCTCGGCGCGCTGCTCTCACACTGAGCGTCCGGCAGTTCCCAGTCATCCAGAGGGCGTGGCCTGCAGGGATGCCAGCTGGGGGTCCCTGCAGGTACCCCTCACAACCGAGACTCCCACGTCATCGCCATTGCCGGTCGCATGGTCAGTGCCCCACTTCCGCGGGGATGGGACACAACTGGCTTGAGCCCGGTGATCACGCTGGACAGCGCCGCCGAGATGTCCACCCCGAGCCTCGGCGCCCGCCACAGCGCGCCGGCCCAGACCAACACCGTGACGACTCCGTGAGGAGAACAACAGCATGACCACAGCTATGCGCGACGTGCCCCGTTCCGGCAACCGGGACGAGCGCCAGGGCGCCGCCATCGTCGTCGGTGCATCTCTCGCGGGTCTGATGACCGCATTGGCCCTGTCGCACGCCGGAGTCGACGTGACGATGCTGGAGCGATCGGGCGCCGCCCCTCGGGCCCGGAAGGGGGCTGCTCTCGGCGGGGTGAGTGAGGGCCTCCTCAGCAGAATCACGGGATCCCGTCACTCCCAGAGCGGTTCGGCGCCACTGAGTTCAGTGGCCCCCGGTGTGCAGAGCTGGATGGCGGTCCACGCCCGGCTCCGGGCGGCCGTCGACGCCGACCCCTATATCGAGCTGCGCCCCCATACGCTCGTACGGAGCGTCGACCAGGACGCGGATTCCGCGTGGGTGATCACCTCGGACCAGCAGACGTTCCGAGGCGATGTCGTGATCGGGGCGGATGGCCACGGAAGCGTCGTGCGCGTGGGCGTCGCACCCGACAAGCCCGACGCGACGTTCGCCGGCTACCTGATCTGGCTCGGCCTCACCAACGAGTCCTCGCTCGCGTCCTCGCGCCGCCTACCACGGGACGTCGACATCCTCAGCGGCGGAGAGGACTATCTCCTCGGCTACCCACTGCCCGGTCCCGACGGTTCCGTTGCCCCGGGTTCCCGCCAGGTCGGCTGGGCCTGGTACGACGCGAGCCACAATGATCTCCTACGCGAAACGGGCAGTGTTGTCGGCAACGTGGTGCGACGGTCGCTCACCTCCGCCGACATACCGGAGGCGACCTTCCGCGAGCTCGCGGACAAAGCCGAGGACCTGTGGCCCTCGCCCTGGCGCGAGGCCATCCTCGATTGCATCGAGCGGCGTGCCGTCATCGGCACCCCCATCGCCGAGTACGTCCCCGACAAACTCGTCAAGGGACGTCTTGCCCTCGTGGGAGATGCCGCGCATGTGCCGACCCCGATGACCGGCTCGGGCTTCAGCGCATCGCTCCACGACGCCGAGGCCGTCGCCGAAGCCGTTGCTGTGGGCGTGCGTGGATCGACGGTGGAGCAGGCCCTCATAGGGTACGAAAGGAAGCGGCTCGGCAACGTCCGCGGCATGGTCCAGTCGGGACAGCAGTTCAGCCGCTCCTTCACCGGTCGAGCCGCCTGAGCTCATCCTGGGCGCCGGCGTACCACCCGAAGCCGAATCCACATCGTCACTAGCGCCCTCACCGGCGCCGACGACTCCGCCGTGGGGCTGCCCCACCGAACCGCCCCCACGGCGTTGTTTACGGGGTATCTCAAATCCGACAGTTTCCATCCCGACAAGAGACTTGCCTAGTGAAGGAGTTGCACATCACCATGCGTCCACCCGTAGCCACCGACAGGCGTCGCAGATCGCGGACGACGATCGGCGTACCCGAGGACGAGGGTCCGCCGGTGGTCCAAAACTGTAATGGCCGCCTTGTCGAAGCCGCTTCCTGTGCCCTTGTCGAGCACAGCCGCAGACAGCCGCTCGGCCTTCTCCACCGCCCGCTGCGGCGACGTGACCTCCGCCGTGATCGCCTCAGGAACACCTGGCAGCAGACCCCGACCGCAAGCCCGGCCCATGCTCAGGTGCAGGCGCCCGAGATGCGCGCCCAGCGAGGCCACCTGAGACAGGCTGAGGTCGACACCCCGGACGTGGGAGCCCGCCACCCACGGGAACAGGCACCAGGCGCCGCCACCGACCCACGCCACGAGCGACCCGGAAGTGGTGGGGGTGGGTGCGCTCACCGGGACGCCGTCGGCGGCAAGGGCCGCCAGCATCCCGAGATTGCGCTGCAGCCGATCAAGCGAGACGTCCGTGACCCGCTTCAGAGCGAACCTCCCCGCGGGGGTGTCCAACCTCCAGTTCGCATTCATCAGCCCATCAGCGAGATAGCGGCGCTCCTGCACTTCTCGAAGGTCAAAGACGTCGATCAGCTCAGCGAGGATCCGGTCGGTGATATCGCTCCGAAGCGCCACGGTCGCATCAATCACCCCACGGACGATACGCGAGCGCATCCCGCCCCGGCACGAGGATCACGCGCCTCCTTTGTGGGTCCACGGCCTGCTCGACTACCTACGCGTGCCCTATACAGCCGGCTCGACCGCTTCGATGCTCGCACCGGCTAGATCTGGCTGACCGGGGGACTCGCCGGAGTCGCGCTGCTATTCGCCGTCAGCGCCGTCGGCCGCGGCCTTCAGCAGGACAGTGACGAAGAGCGCCATCGGGAACTCATGCCGACTCCTCCACGCCGGCCCGTCTACTGCCTGACCGTCTCCGGCACGTCAGTGTGTGCCTGAGGACGGCCCGGTGCCATCGGCACGCTCAGCACCATGGTCAGCCCGCCGCCGGGCGTGTCCTCGGCGGCGAGGGTGCCGCCCATGGCCTCGACGAAGCCGCGGGCGACCGCGAGGCCAAGGCCGACTCCGTTGCCGCGCGGGGCGTCGCCGTAGCGCTGGAAGGGTTCGAAGATGCGGTCCTTGGCCTCGTCGGGGACGCCTGGGCCACGGTCCACGATGCGGAGTTCCACGCGGTCGGCGATGGCACTCGCGGACACCAGTACCGGTTCGTCGTCGGGGCTGTACTTGACCGCGTTCTCGACGATGTTGGCGACCGACCTTTCCAGCAGGCCCTTGTCCGTGGCCACCATGGGCAGCGTTTCGGGGATGTCCAGGACGACGGTCGTTTCGGGGTCCGGGATGCCGCCCAGGGCCATGGGGACCACCTCGTCGAGGTCGATCTCGCGGATCAGCGGGGCGACTGTTCCAGTCTGCAGCCGGGACATGTCCAGGAGGTTCCCGACGAGGTGGTCGAGGCGGTCGGCGCCATCCTCGATCGCCTCCAGGAGTTCGGCCTGGTCCTCCTCGGACCACTCCACATCGTCCGAGCGCAGGGACGACACCGATGCCTTGATGCCGGCCAGCGGGGTGCGCAGGTCGTGGCTGACGGCGGCGAGCAGTGCGGTACGCATGCGGTTGCCCTCGGCCAGCACCTTGGCCTGGTCGGCCTCGTGCTGCAGGCGCTGGCGGTCCAGGACCACGGCTGCCTGGGCGGCGAACGCGGCGAGGACGCGTCGGTCCTCGGCGGGCAGGACGCGGCCTCTCAGGGCGAGTGCCATGTGGTCGCCGACCGGCACGTCCACATCCGCGGCCTCGGGACGTTCCACGGCCGCTCTCGGGCCCACGCTGCCCGCGCAGGTCCAGGGCGCGACCTCGCTCTCCCGTTCCAGCAGGGCCACCGACTCCATGCCGAAGGTCTCCCGGACGCGCTCCAGCAGCGCTTCCAAGCTGGTCTCGCCGCGCAGCACACTGCCCGCCAGGAAGGAAAGGATCTCCGACTCGGCGCGCAGCCGGGCCGCCTGGTGAGTGCGGCGGGCCGCCAGGTCCACCACTGACGCCACCGACACCGCAACGGCGAAGAAGACCGCGATGGCGACCATGTTCTTCGGGTCGGCGATCGTGATGCGGTGCACCGGCGGGGTGAAGAACCAGTTCAGCAGCAGCGAGCCGAACGCCGCCGACACCAGCGCCGGGATCAGCCCGCCGAGCAGGGCGGCGGCCACCGTGAACGTCAGGTACAACAGCATGTCGTTGGCCAGGCCGAGGCTGGGGACGACGCTGGTCAGCAGCAGGGTCAGCAGCAGCGGACCGCCGAGGCCGGTCAGCCAGCCCCAGATGAGACGGGCTCTGCCGAGCCGCGCACCGCGGGAGACGGGCAGCCCGCGGCCTTTGCCGACCTCGTCGTGGGTGATCAGGTGGACGTCGAGGTCGGGGCCCGAGTCTCGGGCCACCGTCGCGCCGACACCCGGCCCGAATATGTACTGCCATCCCTTGCGGCGGGACACGCCGAGGACTATCTGGGTGGCGTTGACCCCGCGCGAGAAGTCCAGCAGCGCGTTCGGGATGTCGTCGCCGACGACGTGGTGGAAGGTGCCGCCCAGGTCCTCAACCAGCGTCCGCTGGACGGCCAGTTCCTTGGGCGAGGCGGAGGTGAGGCCGTCACTGCTGGCGATGTATACGGCCAGCACCTCGCCGCCGGCTCCCTTCTCCGCCAGACGGGCGGCGCGGCGGATCAGTGTGCGGCCCTCCGGGCCGCCGGTCAGGCCGACCACGATCCGCTCGCGCGAACCCCAGATCTTCGACACCCGGTGATCGCTGCGGTACTGCTTCAGGTACTCGTCGACCCGGTCCGCCACCCACAACAGCGCCAGCTCCCGCAGCGCGGTGAGGTTGCCCGGGCGGAAGTAGTTCGACAGCGCCGCGTCGACCTTGTCCGGCTTGTAGATATTGCCGTGCGCCATACGGCGGCGCAGCGCCTGCGGCGACATGTCGACCAGTTCGACCTGGTCGGCCCGGCGCACCACCTCGTCCGGCACGGTCTCCTGCTGGCGGATCCCGGTGATCGACTCCACCACATCACCCAGCGACTCCAGGTGCTGGATGTTCACCGTCGAGACGACGTCGATGCCCGCATCGAGCAGTTCCTCGACGTCCTGCCAGCGCTTGGTGTTGCGGGAGCCGGGGATGTTGGTGTGGGCCAGTTCGTCCACCAGCGCCACCCGGGGGCGGCGGGCCAGGACGGCGTCCACGTCCATCTCTGTGAAGACGCTTCCCCGGTACTCCAGCTCCTTGCGCTGGATCTGCTCCAGGCCGTGCAGCATCACCTCGGTGCGCGGCCGGTGGTGATGCTCCACGAAGGCGACCACGCAGTCGGTGCCACGCTCGATCCGGCGATGCGCCTCCGACAGCATCGCGTACGTCTTGCCGACGCCCGGTGCCGCACCGAGGTAGATCCGAAGCTTCCCGCGTCCCATTCCCACCCTTTGTTCAGCCTTCGAAGCGGTAGCCCATGCCCGGCTCCGTGATCAGATAGCGCGGGTGAGCGGGGTCCGTTTCCAGTTTGCGTCTCAGCTGGGCCATGTAGACCCGGAGGTAGTTGGTCTTGTTGCTCTGGGAGGCGCCCCAGACCTCCTGCAGGAGCTGCTTCTGGCTGACGAGGCGGCCGGGGTTGGTCACCAGAATCTCCAGCAGGTGCCACTCGGTGGGGGTGAGGCGAACATCCCTGCCGCCTTTTCTGGCCTTCTTTGCCAGCAGGTCCACGGAGAAGTCCTCCGTGGTGACCACCGTCGCCTCCGGGGCGAGTGGCACATCCTCGGTGCGGCGTACGGCGGCCCGCAACCGTGCCATCAGTTCGTCCATGCTGAACGGCTTGGTGATGTAGTCGTCGGCTCCCGCGTCCAGGGCAGCGACCTTCTCCTCGGAAGCCCGCCGGGCGGACAGCACCAGGATGGGCACCCGGGTCCAGGCGCGCAGCGCCTTTATGACGTCCACGCCGTCCATGTCCGGCAGGCCGAGGTCGAGCACCACCACGTCGGGCTGACGCGCGGCGGCGAGCCTCAGCGCCGTGGCCCCGTCGGGCGCGGCGTCCACGCCGTACTGCCGGGCCCGCATGTTGATCACGAGGGCTCGTACGAGTTGCGGGTCGTCCTCCACCACCAGCACCCGGGTCATCGGTGCGCGGCCTTCCTGTCTTCGGTGAGGTCGGGGGTTTCAGTACGGCGGAGGGAGTCGGCGGAGCCGGGATTCCCGGTCCGCCGACTCCCCGCCGTGCTTGTGTCTGCTAACGCCATCAGCTCTTCGCCGCGAGTTCCTTGAGCGCGATGTTGAGTTCGAGGACGTTGACGCGGGGCTCGCCCAGGAAGCCGACCCCTCGGCCCGTGGTGCGGTCGTCGACCAGCTTCTGGACCTGGGTGTCGGTCAGCCCGTTCGCCTCGGCGACCCGCTTGACCTGGATGTCCGCGTAGTCCGTGGAGATGTCCGGGTCGATCGCGGAGGCCGAGCCGGTGACCGCGTCCTTGGGCACCTCGGACTCGGGCACATCGTTGAACTCGGCGACCTGCTTCTTGGCCGCCTTGACGTTCTTCACCAGGGTCGGATCGCTGGCGCCCAGCTGGCTGGAGCCCGTGGTCAGCGGGTCGTAGCCGCTGTTGGACGGGCGGCCCTGGAACCACTTCGGGTCGGGCTTGTCGGTGCCCTTGATGTTCCAGCTCTGGCCGATCAGCTTGGAGCCGACCTCCTTGCCGTCGGCCTCGACCATGGACCCGTTGGCCTTGTCGTTGAAGGCCGCCTGGCCGATGCCGGTGACCACCAGCGGGTAGATGATGCCGGTCACCACGGTCAGGACGAGCAGCATGCGCAGCGCCGCCCACACCATGCGCCCGGTGTTCACAACTGAGTTGTTCATGCGGATCAGCCGATTCCGGGGATGAGGGAGATGAGCAGGTCGATGATCTTGATGCCGATGAAGGGCGCGATCAGGCCGCCGAGACCGTAGATGGTGAGGTTGCGGCGCAGCATCTTGTCGGCGCTGACCGGCCGGTACTGCACGCCCTTCAGGGACAGCGGCACCAGCGCGATGATGATCAGCGCGTTGAAGATGACCGCGGACAGGATCGCGGAGTCCGGCGAGGACAGGTTCATGACGTTGAGCTTGTCCAGGCCCGGGTAGACGGCCGCGAACAGCGCCGGGATGATCGCGAAGTACTTCGCGACGTCGTTGGCGATGGAGAACGTGGTCAGCGCACCGCGCGTGATCAGCAGCTGCTTGCCGATCTCGACGATCTCGATGAGCTTGGTCGGGTTGGAGTCGAGGTCGACCATGTTGCCGGCCTCCTTGGCGGCCGACGTACCGGTGTTCATGGCCACGCCGACGTCCGCCTGGGCGAGCGCGGGCGCGTCGTTCGTGCCGTCACCGGTCATCGCGACGAGCTTGCCGCCGGCCTGTTCCCGCTTGATGAGTGCCATCTTGTCCTCGGGAGTGGCCTCCGCGAGGAAGTCGTCGACGCCCGCCTCGTCGGCGATCGCCTTGGCGGTCAGCGGGTTGTCACCCGTGATCATGACGGTCTTGATGCCCATGCGGCGCAGTTCCTCGAACCGCTCGCGCATGCCGTCCTTGACGACGTCCTTGAGGTGGATGACGCCCAGGATGCGAGCACCCTGGTTGTCCTCGATCGCGACCAGCAGCGGCGTGCCACCGGCCTCGGAGATGCGGTTGGCGATCGTGTCGGCGTCCTCGGCAACCTCGCCGCCCTGCTCGCGCACCCAGGCGACGACGGAGGCCGTGGCCCCCTTGCGGATCTTCTTGCCGTCGACGTCCACACCCGACATGCGGGTCTGGGCGGTGAACTCGATCCACTCCGCGTGCGCCAGCTCGCCCTGGTGGCGCTCGCGCAGCCCGTACTTCTCCTTCGCCAGGACGACGATGGAGCGGCCCTCGGGCGTCTCGTCGGCCAGCGACGACAGCTGGGCGGCGTCCGCGACCTCGGCCTCCGTCGTCCCGCTCACCGGCACGAACTCGGCGGCTTGGCGGTTGCCGAGCGTGATGGTGCCGGTCTTGTCGAGCAGCAGCGTGGAGACGTCACCGGCCGCCTCGACCGCGCGGCCCGACATCGCCAGGACGTTGCGCTGCACGAGCCGGTCCATGCCCGCGATGCCGATCGCGGAGAGCAGGGCGCCGATGGTGGTCGGGATCAGACAGACCAGCAGGGCGATCAGCACGACCATCGTCAGGTGCGTGCCGGCGTAGTCCGCGAACGGCGGCAGGGTCGCCACCGCAAGCAGGAAGACGATCGTCAGCGAGGCCAGCAGGATGTTCAGCGCGATCTCGTTCGGCGTCTTCTGCCGGGCCGCGCCCTCGACCAGGTTGATCATCCGGTCGATGAAGGTCTCGCCGGGCTTCGTCGTGATCTTGATGACGATGCGGTCGGAGAGAACCTTCGTACCGCCGGTGACCGCCGAGCGGTCGCCGCCGGACTCACGGATGACCGGGGCCGACTCACCGGTGATCGCCGACTCGTCGACGCTCGCAACGCCCTCCACGACGTCACCGTCACCGGGGATGACATCGCCCGCCTCGCAGACGACCAGGTCGCCGACCTTGAGCTCGGTTCCGGGCACCTGCTCCTCGCGGTCGCTGATGAGCCGACGCGCGACCGTGTCGGTCTTGGCCTTGCGCAGGGTGTCGGCCTGCGCCTTGCCGCGGCCCTCGGCGACCGCCTCCGCCAGGTTGGCGAAGATCACCGTCAGCCACAGCCAGGCACTGATCGTCCAGCCGAACCAGTCGCCCGGCTCCTTGAAGGAGAAGACCGTGGTCAGCACGGACCCGACGAGCACCACGAACATCACGGGCGACTTGACCATCACCCGCGGATCGAGCTTGCGGAGGGCGTTCGGCAGCGACTTGAGCAGCTGCTTGGGGTCGAACAGACCGGCACCGACACGGTCGCCGTCCTTGTGGCCGGTCGGCATGTCCTGGTGCGGTGCCCGGGTGGGGGTAACCGTGGACATCGAGTCCTCTTGCTTCTTGATGTTGGTGGTCATGTCGCCAGTCCCTCGGCCAGCGGGCCCAGCGCGAGGGCCGGGAAGAACGTCAGGCCGGTGATGATGAGGATCGCGCCCACCAGGAGGCCGGTGAACAGGGGCGCCTCGGTGCGGAGCGTGCCCGCCGTGGCCGGGACGGGCTTCTGCTCGGCGAGCGAGCCGGCCAGCGCCAGCACGAACACCATCGGCAGGAAGCGGCCCAGCGTCATGCACAGGCCGAGCATCGTGTTGTGGTACTCGGTGTTGGCGGCGAAGCCCGCGAAGGCCGAGCCGTTGTTGTTGCTGGCCGAGGTGTAGGCGTAGAGCACCTCGGAGAAGCCATGCGCGCCGATGTTCGTCATCGACGACTCGCCCTTGCCCAGCGCCATCGCCAGCGCCGTGCCGATCAGCACCAGGGCCGGGGTGATGAGGATGTAGCAGGCCGCCAGCTTGATCTCGCGGGAACCGATCTTCTTGCCCAGGTACTCGGGCGTACGGCCGACCATCAGACCGGCGATGAACACCGCGATGATCGCCATGACCAGCATGCCGTAGAGGCCGGAGCCGACACCGCCGGGCGCGATCTCGCCCAGCATCATGCCGAGCAGCAGTACCCCGCCGGACAGACCGCTGAAGGAGTCGTGGAAGGAGTTGACCGAGCCGGTCGAGGTCATGGTCGTGGACACCGCGAACAGGGACGACGGGCCCTCGCCGAAGCGCTGCTCCTTGCCCTCCATCGCGCCGCCCGCGAGTTGCGAGGCGGTGCCCGGGTGGGCGTACTCGATCCACGTCACCGCGATCACGGCGACGAACCAGATGGTCGCCATCGCGCCGACGATCGCGTAGCCCTGCTTGACGTTGCCGACCATCTTTCCGAAGGTGCGCGGCAGCGAGAACGGGATCACCAGCAGCAGGAAGATCTCCAGCAGGTTGGTGAACCCGTTCGGGTTCTCGAACGGGTGCGAGCTGTTGGCGTTGAAGTAGCCGCCGCCGTTCGTGCCCAGGTCCTTGATGGCCTCCTGCGACGCCACCGCGCCGGGGCTGATGGCCTGCTTGTCGCCGGTGAGCGTGGTGATCGAGTGGATGTCGCCGAAGTTCTGGATGGCGCCCGCCGCGATCAGAAGCACTGCCGCGACCACGGAGATCGGGAGCAGCACGCGGACGATGCCGCGCACCAGGTCCGACCAGAAGTTGCCCAGGTCGCCGGTGCGGGACCGGGCGAAGCCCCGCACCAGCGCGACGGCCACCGCGATGCCCACGGCCGCCGACACGAAGTTCTGCACAGCCAGGCCGGCGGTCTGGGTGACGTGGCTCATGGCCGCCTCACCCGAGTAGGACTGCCAGTTCGTGTTGGACACGAACGACGTGGCCGTGTTGAACGCCTGGTCGGGAGTGATCGCCTTGAAGCCGAGCGACAGCGGCAGCTTGTCCTGGACGCGCTGCATGACGTACAGGAAGACGACGCTGACCGCGGAGAAGACGAGCACGCCGCGCAGGTAGGCGGGCCAGCGCATCTCGGCGTCGGGGTTGGCGCCGACCGAGCGGTAGATCCACCGCTCCACGCGCAGGTGCTTCTTGGACTGGAAGACGGCGGCCATGTAGTCGCCGAGGGGACGGTGCACCAGGGCGAGCGCGCCGATCAGCGCGGTCACCGTGAGCACGTCAGCAAGTACGGGGCTCATGTCGGGCGCTCAGAACCTCTCCGGGAAGACGAGGGCGAGGACGAGGTAACCCAGCAGGGCGACGGCCACGACCAGGCCGACGATGTTCTCCGCGGTCACAGCTTCGCCACCCCCTTGGCGACGAGAGCCACCAACGCGAACACCGCGATCGTGGCGACGACGAAGGCCACGTCGGCCATCGGGACTCCTGGTGAGATTCGGAAACGTTGAATCGGACCAGAACAGGAAACCGGTCCCGCTGGCGTGATTCGGTCCCCGTTAACGGTCCTCTTACGGCGAGCCGGGAACCTTTGACGGGATCAATACGCCGCATCACTGCCGCCGTTTACGGGCGATCACGGCTCGCGCGGAGACGACGCCTTCACGGCACCGATCGTGGACGGCCGCGCAGCGTCAGGGATGGGTCGGCGACGCGTCAGCAACGCATCAAGATCTGCGGCGTGGCGCTGCCCCGCGCCTACCGTCGGTTGTATGGGGCGCCTCATTGACCGCCGCTGGGCTGCCGACCTGCGTGGCACAGTCGTCTGCGCGGGCTCGCTCCTTGGCCTTCTGCTGCTGGTGGACGCGGCGGCCGGGACGTTCACCTCGGCGCGCGCGGCCTTGTGGAGTGGCCTCGCCCTGGTGCTGTTCCTCGTGCTGTTTCCGCCGCGGGTCACCGCGGGTGAGGGCTGGCTGGCCGTACGCGGCGTCCTGCGCGCACGCCGGGTACGCACGGACCGCCTCGTCGCCGCGCACATCGCGGGGACGGCCAGTCGGCGCCTGGTGTTGCTGGACGCTTGCGGCAGCCGCGTGGAACTCGACCCCGAGGTCCTGGTCGCCAACCCGCCGTTGTGGCACCGGCTCGACACGGACATCCGTGTCGCGGCGACGCGGGGTCACTTGTGCGAGCACCCCGCGGCGCTGCGGGATCTGTCGGAGCGCATCGACCGAGAAACGGCCTGGACGGTCTTCAAGATCTCCGGGCTGACAGACGACGTGGATGAGCCCTTCACCCACTGAAGCGGGCCCCTTTTACGCCGTCTGTACGTATTCCGCGAAATCCTAACGGCTCTTTAACGCCCTGCACCCCGTACGCCCTCCCCCGCGAGCCCCCATCCGGCACCTAACCTCGCGCCCGTGCCCAACGTCCCCGAGATCCTCAAGCGCCTGGTGATCGGCCGGGCCATGCGCAGCGAGGAGCTGCACGAGACGCTGCTGCCCAAGCGGCTCGCCCTGCCGATTTTCGCGTCCGACCCGCTGTCGTCGGTGGCGTACGCGACCCAGGAGATCCTGCTGGTCCTGTCCCTCGGCGGGCTGGCCTACTGGCACTTCACGCCGTGGATCGCGGCGATAGTGGTGGTGCTGCTGGCGGTGGTGGTGCTCTCCTACCGGCAGGTGGTCCGCGCCTACCCGAGCGGCGGCGGCTCGTACGAAGTGGCCTCCACCAACCTCGGGCCGTCCGCCGGGCTCGTGGTGGCTGCCTCACTCCTGGTCGACTACGTCATGACAGTGGCCGTCTCCGTCGCCTCCGGCGTCGACAACATCATCTCGGCCGTACCCGAACTCGCCGAGCAGCGCGTGCCGATGGCCCTGGGCTTCGTCGCCCTGCTGACCGCCATGAACCTGCGCGGCGTACGCGAGTCGGGCCGCGCCTTCGCCACGCCCACGTATCTCTTCGTCGGCGGCGTCATGATCATGATCGCGACGGGGCTGTTCCGCTACCTGGTCGGGGACGCGCCCGTCGCGGAATCCGCCCGCTACGGCATCGAGGCCGAGCCCGGGGAGGCGAACCTGACCGGCCTGGCCCTGGTGCTGCTGGTGATGCGCGCCTTCTCACAGGGCTGTACCGCGCTCACCGGCGTGGAGGCGATCTCCAACGGCGTCCCGGCCTTCCGCAAGCCAAAGCCGAAGAACGCGGCGACCACCATGGCCGTCATGGGCGCCATCTCCATCACCATGTTCGCCGGCGTCACCACGCTCGCGCTGATCTCCAAGGTCCGCATCGCCGAGGACGCCTGCCACCTGACCGGCCTTGACGGGGACTGCGAGGCCCACACCCAGCGCACCGTCATCGCGCAGATCGCCGGCGCCGTCTTCGGCGGCGAGAACAGTGTCGGCTTCTACTACATCCAGACCGCCACCGTCCTCATCCTCATCCTCGCGGCGAACACCGCCTACAACGGCTTCCCCCTGCTCACCTCGATCCTCGCCCAGCACCGCTACCTGCCCCGCCAACTGCACAACCGCGGCGACCGGCTCGCCTTCTCCAACGGCATCCTGGCCCTCGCGATCGTCGCCGGCCTGCTGCTGTGGGGCTACCAGGCGAACGTCACCAACCTCATCCACCTCTACATCCTGGGCGTGTTCACCTCCTTCACGCTCTCCCAGACCGGCATGGTCCGGCACTGGAACCGCGAACTGCGCACCGAGACCGACCCGGCCGTGCGCCGTCGGCACCAGTTCGTCCGGGTCATCAACGCCACCGGCGCCGTGGTCACGGGACTGGTCCTGCTGATCGTGCTCGCCACCAAGTTCACGCAAGGAGCCTGGCTCGCGGTGCTGGCCGCGGTGGTGCTGTGGGTGACGATGCGCGGCATCCGCCGCCACTACGACGCCACCGCCGCCGAGCTCGCCGTGACCGACCCGACCGGCGAACTCGTCGCGCCCAGCCGGGTGTTCGCGATCGTCCTGGTCTCCACGATCCACAAGCCGACGCTGCGCGCTCTGTCGTACGCCCGTGCTTTCCGCCCCAGCCGGCTGGAGGCCCTGACGGTCTCAGTCGACCGGGACGAAGCGACGGCGTTGCGCGAACGCTGGGAGGAGTACGGCATCGAGGTCCCGCTGAAGATCATCGACTCGCCGTACCGCGAAGTGACCCGGCCGGTCGTGGACTATGTGCGCTCCATCCACCGGGACAGCCCGCGTGACATCGTGGCCGTATTCATCCCCGAGTACGTCGTAGGCCACTGGTGGGAGAACCTGCTGCACAACCAGTCCGCGCTGTGGCTGAAGAGCCGCCTGCTGTTCACGCCGGGCGTGATGGTCACGAGCGTGCCGTGGCAGCTGACGTCGTCGGCGCGCGCGGACCGGCCGGCGGCACGGGCGCCGGGGTCGGTGCGGCGCGGCGAGCCTCCGAGCCCGGTGCCTCGGCACGGCGGTGAGCGCGGGTCCCGGCAGCCCTAGGCTGCCTGTCGGCCTCCCGGCTCCCTCCGTCTGCGGGTCGAGTGCTGCTGCTTGCCGGTCATAAGGATGTCCGGACCGAGCCGGGTTGTGGCGAGCACGATGCGGTCGGCTGCCTGCAGGGCGCGGTGGTTCCGGTGCTCGGCGGGCAGCGCGTCAAGAGTGCGTATGCACTCGCTCGTGCGGTCGGCTCACGCGCCGGTCCGGCCCCTCGTCAGTCCCGCCGTGTCCAGCGCCGCACCGGCCTGGTCGGCAAGCGTCACGGCCACCAGCCGTACCTTGAGCGGCGGCAGGTTGCCCGGGGTGGGGTCGAGCATGAAGCGGCCGAAGTAGTGGCCGTTGCCATACGCACGCAGCTCGATCTCGCCGTCCGGCCAGCCGCCGGCCTCCGGGTCCCAGGCGCGGCGCCCTACGGCGATCGTCCCGTCCTGTTCCAGCCTCGGTGGCCGTCCCATCAGCGTGCCGTACTCGAATCGGCAGCCGCGCAGGCCGAGCAGGTCGGTCAGTTGGCGTCGTACGTGCTCGACCACGGCGTCGGCCGAGCCGGTGGTCCTGGCGAGGTCGGCGGTCTCGTGGATGCGGCGGAGGTGGTCGGCGTCCGTCACCGTGATCACTTCCAGCCGCCGTGCGCGGGCGGCCAGCTGCGACACGATCAGCCCGACGACCAGCAGTAGTACTGCCGTCTCAATGTCGTCCGTGTCGGTCATGGTGAACCGTTGGTACGGACGGGTGAGGAAGAAATCGAACCAGGCCGCCGCCGAAAGCGCTGCGAGGGCGCCCGCGGCCCGGTTGCCGACAGCTGCCACCGCGACGACGACCACGACCAGGATCAGCGCCGCATTCGTGTTCGACAGGTCGGCGCGGAAAGGCACCAGGGCAAGCGCCACCAGGAACGGTGCCACCAGGCCCGACACCAGAGCGAGCCGATCCCGCAACGGATAACCGGTCATACGCCGCCGCCTTCCGCCTCAGAACTTCTCCGGAAAGATCCTGGCCAGAACGAGATACCCGACCAAGGAGCCGGCGACGATCAGTCCCACGACGTTCTCGGCAGTCACCGGCGCTCAGCTCCTCTGACCTCGACTCTGTCTTCGTACAGCGAAGCCGATCCACGCGCCATCGGACACCGCTTTGACGCATCCCTGGCGGCGTTCGGGTGGACCCTTGACGCGGCCTGTCAGCACGCCCGCGGCGAGCGGGGCCGTGGCCGCGCGCAGGAGGCGCAGCTGTGCGGGCACGGTGGCCCGGTAACGGCGGCGCAGAGCGGCCCACGCGGTCACGGCCTTCAGGCCGAAGGCGCTGCCCCCGGGGCGGCCGGCCACGGCCCCCTCCTGGCCGCGGACCGGGGCCGCACCCGGGCGGGGCGACCAATCCGTGCTGTGCCTGCGCGACAGCTCCGGCCGTCGTTTCAGGGCTGCGCGTGGTTCCGGCCGTGACTGTCACTGGCCCTCCAACGTCACACCACGGACGGATCGCCCGTCCCCCGTGGCACTCATTCTGCGACGAGATTCGGCCACGCAGGTGTCTGCTTGACGTGGCTCTGACGCCCGTTCAGCTTCCTTTGACGGCTCCTTGATGCCAGTCGCCCAGCAGCCGTAAGAGGACCGCTAATTCCGCGCCGATCCCGGCAGTCGGGGCATGCGGCACGACTAGATTCCCTGTCGGCCGCCCGAAGAGGCCGCGGGCGTCAGTGGCCTCACGGCTTTCGGAGCACCCGTCCGAAACCGCACACGGGCGGCCCGGTACGTGTCCTGCACGTGCGAGGGCGCGCGCCGCGCACGGGCTCCCCGTCGTCGTCCCATGGCCGGCGCCCGTGCGCTGCCGTGCGCGTCTCCCTCTCGACTCACGAAGGTCTCCATGTTTCCCGCCGCTCCCGAGCAGGCCCCGCCGTCCCGCCAGCAGCGCGTCCCCCGGCCCGAACCAAGTGGAGGAGCCGGACACCGTGCCCCGAGCGGATTGTTCGAACCCGCCCAGCTCGTACGGTCCTTCCCCGATGCGCTGCGCAAGCTGCACCCCAGGGTCCTGGTGCGGAACCCGGTTCTCTTCGTGGTCTCCGTCGGCGCGGCGGTGAGCCGGGGCGCCTCTCCACCCCGAGGCCCGGCGACCAGTCGGTGTACCGGGGGAAGCTGGCCGGCCAAGGGGAGGGCGAGGGTGATCGTGCCGAGGCGTCCGGTGAACATCAGGACGATGACCGTGAGTTGACCTACTGCGGTCGGCGGCGGTAGCGCGGCAGTGGCCAGTGATCGCCGCGGTGCTGACAGCACCCCTGCTTGGACGGGCACATGGAACGCGGCACGGCGTCAAAAAAGCGTCGAAGACCGCGACGAGCCCAGTTAAAGGTGGCCGTTCGACCGTCACGTTCAGCGTCGCACCACTTCCACATGAAGCGAATGGTGCGATCGTCAGTAGCATCATGCTGCTGAGACTGGATGTCGCAGACAATCGCCCCTTGCACGAGCAGGTGGCGGGCGCGATCCGGCGCGCCATCGCCGAGGGAGAGTGCGGTCCGGGGGACCGACTGCCTCCGGCGCGTGACCTTTCACAGGCGTTGGGCGTCAACGCCAACACCGTGCTGCGCGGCCTCCGGACGCTGCGCGCCGAGGGCGTGCTGGAGTTCCGGCGCGGCCGGGGTGTGACGGTGGCCGACGGGGCGGACCAACGCTCCGTACTGCTCGATCGCGTGGGCGATCTGGTGGCCGATGCGGCACGCCTCGGTTACAGCAAGACCGACCTCATCGAGATGATCAGGGGGATTCCGTGAAGTACTCGGGCCGCGGCGGCGGGACCACGTGGGGGCTTGTCGGGTGGTGCGCCGGGATTCTGCTGTTGCTGGTGGGCATGCCGCTGGCTGCGAGCGGACGGTTGCCGGAGAGGCTGGCCACGCACTGGAGCGGGGCAGGGGGACCCGACAGTTCCATGCCGCTGTGGGGGGCAGCGGTCTTCCCGGCTGCGATCTGGGCGGTGCTGGCTATGGGGGTGGCGTTCGGGTTGCGGCGCACAGGCCCGGAGTTCGCAGGAGCGATACGCGGATGGACGGGCGTCACGCTGGCGGCCGGGGGCGTCTTCCTGGTCGGCGGGCAGGCGTCGGTCGTACGGGCGAACCTGGACCGGTCCGACTGGCGCGAGGCCGGTCCGGTGACGGGCTGGGTCGTGGCGACCGTCGTAGTCGCGGCCACGGCAGGTGTGGTCGCCTGGCTCGCGACCCGTCACGGGCCCGCGACGCAAGACCAGGCGGCGGACGGCCCAAGTATGGACATCCCTGAAGGCCAGCGAGTGGTGTGGCTCTCCCGCACATCCAATCCGTGGCTTCAGATGACCTCGGCCGTCACGGGGCTGGTGGCCCTGGCCGCTGTCGTGGCCGCACTAGGGGGGCTGGCGGGTCCGCTTCCGGCGCTGATCCTGATGGCACCGTTCGCGCTCACCTCGGTCCTGGTCCTCGGCTGCGCCTCGGTGCAGGCGCGGGTCAGTGAGGAGGGGCTGAAAGTGTCCTTCGGCCCGCTGGGCTGGCCGGCACGACGCTGGGCCGTCCAGGACATCGAATCGGCCCACGTCGAGCAACGCACACCCGCGCAGGCGGGGGGATGGGGATACCGGCTGAGCGGGCTGGGGACCACCGTGATGCTGCGCCGCGGCGAGTGCCTCGCCATCCGCGCGAAGGGCAAGGACTTCGCCGTAAGCGTCGACGACGCCGAACGGGGCGCCGCTCTTCTGAACTCCTTGGGTGCAAAGTCCCCGAGGTGAGAAGTCGGACACGCGCCGGGATAATCTAGTTTGCACGGCGAGACGGACTCGGCCTCTTCCTCGCCTGCCAGCAGAGCATGGGCTGAGCCGAGCCGGACCATCAGTAGATTCGCTCATGTAACGCAACGGTCGCTGCAGACTGGTCCATGGCTAACCGCAGCCACCCCGTCCCCTGGGAGAAATCTGGGAGGAGATCTTCTCCCAAAGCCTCTGCGGGACCGCTTCAAACCAACCGACACGCAGGGCTGCACGCCGGACCCGCACCCAGTACTAGTCGGAACCAGCGGGATCCTTCCCGAAAACGCCGGATGAAACACTGACGGCCGGTCAGACCATCGCGTAAGAGCAGGTCAGAAGCACAGCAGACGTGCCCTCGCCAGGCGCCTTCTAAGCACTGGGCCCATCGCGACGTCCACCGAAAAGGGGCTGAAGTAATACATCCGCCAATTCATGGTCGTCACAAGGACCTTCGACACGCAGGTGATCTCTCGAAGGAGGTCCGCACCTCGCTGGCGGAGCACGCCGACCGGATCGAGCTGTAGTACCTCCTGCCCTCGCATGCGTCCAAGCTCAATCCGGACGAACTGATCAACGCCGATCTCAAGTCCAGCCCGAGTCCGTGACCAGGCCCAACTCGCTGGGGAGACCAGCCGCTTCTTCCACCAACACCAGCCCCAGCCGCATGTCGTGCGCGGCAACTTCGGCGGACCGCACGTGCGCTACCACTTCGAATCGAACCCAATCCGTTTCGGGATCAATACAAGGCGGACTCCCTCCGGCCACGACCGGAGGGAGTCTCTGCACGCACAGAGCAAGACGCAAGTGCGCTGCGGCGGCCCAAGCTGCTGGCTACCAAGAGTGACGGCGCCAGGGGCCCGACATCAGTTCTGACATCTGCCGCCATGGGCGACAGTGGGTTTGAACGGTCATCAGTGGTCCGACGAACTGCCGTTCTCCGCCGGGCGCCCAAGGTCACGGCGACGATCCCAGGAGATGAGGATCTTCATGCTGCTTCACGTTACGCGCCGGGGAGGGAAGTTCCTACGAGCCGGAGGAGGTCGAGCGGGCTACGCGTATCGGATGGCCGGAATCTCGTGTGTCACCGGATGCGGTGCTTCCGCCAGAAGGGGTCCAGGTCGTCGTCCGTCACGGACTGGGCGGCCTTCTTGAAGTCGGCGGTGGTGGAGACGCCGTACCAGTGGTCGCGTGCGTACCGCTTGAGGAGTCGTGCCATCGGGTCGGCGCCGATGGTGCGCTCCAGGTTCGCCAGGGCGCAGGATCCGGCCGTGTAGACGAGGTGGTACTCGCCTGGGTGCTTGGCCCAGTAAGCCATCGAATTGGTGAGCGCGGTGCTCTCGCTCGGCCAGTCGTCGTCCGACCAGCAGTCGCGTGTGTCCCAGCCGTAGAAGCGCGCGTTGGCGTATTGGGCGAAGCTCTCGTCCAGCCAGGGCGCGCCGTATTCGTCGTTGCCCACGATGCCGTACCACCACTGGTGGGCCACCTCGTGGACGACGGCACTGCCCTCCTCGGTGGTGCCGAGGATGACCAGGCCGGGGTACTCCATACCGCCGCCGAAGTCCTTGGTCATCACGAGGTCGATCTCGCCGTACGAATAGCGGCCGAACTCCTTGCCGAACCGGTCGACGGCGGCGACGCCGTCCTCGCGGTTGAGGCGCACACCCGCCGCGGGCGTGTTCGGCGCCCAGTACGACTTCACGCGCACACCACCGGGCGAGGTCTCCGTCGCCACGCGGAACGGGCCCGCCGCCCACGCGAAGTCCCGCACCCGGTGCGCGACGCTGTGCGTGATCGTCCGCCCGGACGTGCCGTGGCGGGTCCAAGTGCGGCCGGTCGCGGGGACCTTGAGGGTCGACGGGTGGTCGATGCGCACCCGGAAGTCGCTCGCCAGGGCGTAGAAGCTCTCGCCGGTCGACACATACGGATCGAGGTGCCATCCCTTCGCGTCGTGCACGGCGAGCACCGGCAGCGCGTTGCCCAGGAAGCGGAAGGCGCCCTCGCGGCCGAATCGGTCGTTGCGCTCCGGCACGGTGATGGACACGTCGAAGGAGACGGCCGTCCGCTCGCCGCGCGCGAGCGGCTTCGGCAGGGTGATGCGCAGCGCGGTGCAGTTCACGGTGAGGCGGCCCGGATTGCCACCGCGCACCTTGGACACCTTGACCGGGGACGGCTTGCCCGGCGTGCCGCACTTGTCGTCGCCGTTGCCCCACAGGCGTACGTACACCTCACGCAGTTGTCGATCGGAGGCATTGCGGAAGGACACCCGCTGCCGGCCCGTCCAGTGGGAGCCGTCGGCGTCGCCGCGCAGGGACACGTCGTAGCGAAGCCGATCGGGCGTCGCGGCCTTGGATGCCGGTGCCGGTGCCGACGTCTGTGCCTCTGCCTGTGCCGTGACGGCATCGGCGCCCGTGGCGCCCGCTGCCATGAGCAGGGCGAGCGGGACAACGAGCAGACGGCGACCGGCCCTTGACCACCACGCGTGTGCGCGTATCGACGACATGGCAGCGGATCATGCCACATCGGTCCGACAGTTGACGGTTGTCAGGATCGGGCGGTCGCCGCACCTGCGGTCAGCCGAGTTCCCTGGGTCCGTAGTGGGCGGCTGCCGCTCCTGTCTCCAAGGCCCAATAGCGGTCTCCGTAGGACCAGTGCCACCACTCTGTGGGGTAGTTGACCAGGCCGACAGCGGTGAGCGCGGTACTCAGGATGTCCCGGTGAGAGCGAGCGTCGTCGTTGATGTTGTCGGCCTGCGTGTAGCAGGCGCCCGCGCTCTCCTCAGGGGTCGCGTTCAGGCGGGTGCCCATGTCGAGTTCCTGGCCGGCGTCATCGGCGAGCGTCAGGTCGACGGCGGCACCAGCGCTGTGCGGTGCGATCTCGGGCGGGGACACATAACGGCTGGCTGCCGAGCGGACCTGTTCGGCGGACCATTCCGGATGCTCGGCCCGCAGCTGGGCCGCGTATGTGTCGAAGTAGTGGCGTTGCAGGGACGGTGGGCGGTATCCCTCGACGAACAGCAGCCGCATCCCTTGAGGCAGCTGTGCCTGGGCCTTGAGGAGACGGTCGAGCACTCCTGCCCGCAGGTGGGCGAAGGCGCCGGCGGAGTCCTGCCATTTCCGTTCGTCGACCAGCAAGGGGCTGTCCCGGCGCACATCCACCAGCGGCTCACCGCACTCCTGAACCGGCACGGCTGCGACCTTCGGGTCGGACATCAGAACGATCTCAGTCATGAAGCGATCATCTCGTGGCAAGCAGGTCCAGTCCGCCCAGGAGCCGGTCGGGTTACTGACCGTGCAGCCAGATCCGCAGCGGACCGACCGGCTCGAAGCCATGACGGACGGCTGCCGCCAGGGCGTCGCCCTGCTCGTAGCCGACCACCGGCAGGCTGGGGAACAGCGACGTGACGGCGTCCAGTACGACCGGCCAGGCCGCGTCGGGGTCGCCGTCCAGCGCGAAGACATTGGAGATTCCGACCACTTGGTCGCTGCGGCTGGCCACCGCGCCGGTGACCACGTGGCCGTCGGCGGAGTGTCCGGCGAGCACGAAGGTGGCGGGGTCGTCGAGCAGTTCGGGACGGAAGAGGTCCGCGTTGCCCTCCCCGTCGTCCCAGGCGAGCGCCCAGGCGTGCAGCAGGTCCGGGTCGCCCGCCACGTCCCAGGTGAGATCCGACACGGGGGCGGGCACACTCGCCGGGCGGTGGATCCATTGCGCCTCGAACAGCACCTGGAAGCCGGACGCTGTCAGGTCCAGGTCGGCGAAGCTGTCCTTGACGGAGGCGCCGGGCGCGGTGGTGTCGATCGCCGCCGCCAGCGCGGCCGGGTCGGCGTCCGGCACCAGCGTCACCGCGTCGGGGTAGTAGAGGGGCGTGCGAGACGGAGCGGCCCAAGCCTGCGCTCCGAACTCGCCCGCCAAGCCGTGCGATCGGCTCATCGCCGCGCACCACTCGGCGTTGTTGTGGGCGGCGGCCCGGACCAGGTACTGCTCAGGTGTCGTCACGAGTGCGGATCATGACAATTCCAGTCCGGCCTGTCGACCGGTTTCCCGGAGACCCAGGCGGATTCGGCACTGCGGCCGAACTCGGCCTCCAGGAGGTCGGTGAAGATGCCGATGGGGTCCTCCCAACGTCCGGTCGCCCAGTCGGCGTTGATGTTCACCGCGAGCGTGTGTGTGCCCTCGCGTGTGCCGTAGACGTACGACCAGGAGCCGAAGAGTGCGCCGCCCATGCCCCAGACCTCCGTGCCGGAGGGCAGGGTCAGGCGGGAGACGCCGAGACCGTAGGTGGCACCGGGAAGCCAGCTTTCCGTCGGGACCATGGTGAACATCTCGCGCTGTTGTTCCGGCCGGAGGAGGCGCCCTCCCAGCAGTGCCGCGAAGAACCGGTCGAGGTCGGCGACGGTGGAGATCATGCCGCCCGCCGCCCAGTACGGACTCGTCTCCAGTTCCGTGACGTCGTGGACCGTGGCGTCCGGGTCGGGGGAGAACAGTTTGGTGTAGTGGCTCGAATGAGGTCCGGAGAGCACCGGGTCGGCGCCGAGCGGCAGGGAGGTTCCCGTCAGGCCGAGCGGGCGGGCGAGACGGTCGGTGATCTCATCGGCGAGCATCCGGCCGGTCACCTGCTCGACGATCATCCCGGCGAGAACGTAGTTGGTATTGGAGTACGCCCAGCCCGTCCCCGCCGGGAAGTCGGCCGGATGCGACACGGCGATCGCCACGAGCTCTTCGGGCGTGTAGGTCTCCTGCGTGCTCAGTGCCGGCTGGTCGCTGGTGTGGCTGAAGACTCCGCTGGTGTGGTTGAGGAGCTGTCGGACCGTGATCGTGTCGCCGTCGTGCCCGTTCCCGGTGACCACGCCCGGCAGCCATCGCTCCACCGTGTCCTCCAGGGCCAGTTGGCCCTCGGTCACGAGTTGCAGGATCACTGTGGCGGTGAACGTCTTGGTGATGCTGCCGATCCGGAACCGGTCCTCGTGCCCGCGCGCCCGACGTGTCCGTGTGTCGGCGACCCCCGCCGTGCCGAACCAGTGCCCGTCGCCGTCACGGACCTGAGCAAGAATTCCCGGCACTCCTCCCTCCCGCACCGCTTGGTCGAGCACACGCTGGACGGCGTCGTGGTTCCTGCGGGTGGTGGCGTGCGCTGCAGGCGTGGCGTCTTCCATGTGAACCCCCTGGTTTCATCTTTTCGCGACACCTGAAAGCTACGGTGCACATGCATCCGCGGAAGCGGTGAAAGCCTTGGAATCTCCGGGAGTTGGGGCGATTTCCGGATCTTGTAGCGTTGCCGGTGACGGCTAACGCAACGCACGGGGGTGTGCGGAGTCGGTCACGTCCGGCCGGCTCGCTGTGCCCACGGTGGGAGGGCGGACATGGGCGGCGGCAGACTCACCGCGGAGGACCGCAGGGTCATCGAGGCAGGACTGGCCGAGGACTTGCCGTACGCCGCGATCGCCCGACGACTGGGACGGCCGACTTCGACCGTCAGCAGGGAGGTTGCCCGCCACGGCGGGCCGGGCGGCTACCGAGCGGAACACGCCGACCGGGCCAGCGCCTGGCAGCGGCGCAACCGGCCGCCTCGGCCCGCGCCGCCACCGGCCACCGACGCCGAGGGCACGCACGGGCGGGACCCCGCCGCCGTCGACCCCGCCGCCGTCCACGCCTACATGGACAGATTCGCGACGATGATGATCGCGACCGGACTGCCCCGCACGGCCGCCAGGGTGCTGGCCTGCCTGGTAACTGCCCCCTCTGGTGCGCGCACCGCTGCGGAGCTCGCCCAGCGGCTGGGGGTCAGCCCGGCCTCGGTGTCCAAGGCCGTGGCATACCTCGAAGGGCTCGACGTCCTCACACGCACGTACGAGCCCGGCCGACGCCGCGCACACCACGTCCTCGATGACGACGTCTGGCTGCGCGCCTGGCTGACCAGCGCCCAGAAGAACGCGGTGTGGGCCGAGACCGCCCAGGAGGGTGCCGACCTGTTCGGACCCAGCAGCCCCGCAGGCGCACGGCTCCAGGCCATGCACGAATTCTTCGTCGGCATCCACCGGGACATGACCGGCCCGTCGACCACCGTGCCCCTCGACGACGCGATCACCGTACTCGCCGCCCTGCTCCACGCGGGCCGGCCCCTCACCACCAGCGAGGTCGCCGCCGCCCTCGGCTGGCCAACGGCGCGCGCCGCCGCTGCTGTGCAAGCCGCCGAGCACCAGCCGGAAGTCTGCGGACCACTGGCACTTCAACGCACCTTCTCCGGCGCCCACCTGGTCACAGCCCAGCACGACAGGCTCACGCCGGCCCAGCGCGCGGCTCTCGCCGGGTGACCGGCCTCGGAGTCGACGCTCGGCCCGGCAGGGGTGGGCGCCGTACGACGCGCCCACCCCCCTTCGCGACCGGTGGGTCAGGCCGCGACGGGCCGCGACGCGGGCGCCGGGGTCACCAGACGGCCGGTGCGGTGCAGTCCGTACAGGGCGGCCGCGCAGGCGAGACCGAGCGCCGCCAACGAGATCCACGGCAGTGCGGGCATGCCCACTTCACGGGCGGCGTCGAGTGAGGCGCCGGTGAGCAGGTTGCCGAGGGTGATGCCGATCCCGCAGATGGTGTTGTACAGCCCGTAGTGCGTGGCCACGAGACGGTCGCCGGAGAGCCGGACGATGGTGTCCATCTCGAAGGGGTAGACGATCATCGTGCCGACCGCCAGCAGCAGCGCGGCGAGCGTCGGCGGCACTGCCGCCAGCAGCCACAGCCCGACGCCGGAGTCGGGTACGGGAACGGCGGTGGCCGCCAGCAACGGCACGAACGCGATGCCCATGACGGCCAGTCCCCGGGTGAGCACCTGGCCCGGCTCGTACCGTGCCTTGCACCAGGCGGTCACCCTGGTCTGCCCGAGGATCGTGCTCAGCCCGGAGACCGCGAAGAGCACCGCCACCGCCGCCGTACCGAACTCCCCCTCGCCACCGAGCCTGCGCACCTCCAGCGGCAGCGCGAGATAGACCTGGAAGGACAGCACATAAGAGCCGACCATGGCGCCGGAGAAGAGCAGGAACGGCCGGTTGGCCAGGATGGCGCGCCACTGCGCCAGTACGCGGTCCTGGCCCGTCCGCGTCCGCTCCTCGCCCTTGGTGTCCTCGGCCCGCCTGGCGGGCAGGGCACGGATCTGTACGACGGACAGCAGCGCGAAGATCCCGGCGGCGACCAGGCAGGTGACGCGGAAGTCCACCCCCGTGAGCACCATGCCCACGAGCGGGCCGAGCAGGATCCCGGCCTGGTAGAAGACGTTGAACAGCGCGAACGCCTCGACCCTGCGCTCCCCCGCGTCTGCGGCGAGATACGCCCGGACCGCCGGGTTGAACAGTGCCCCGGCGAGCCCGGTGGCCGCGGAAGCGGCGATCAGCGCGGCCGTCGAGTCGACCAGGCCGAGGGCCGCGAAGCCGACCGTGCGCAGCAGGCAGCCGGCCACGATCATCGGCTTGTAGCCGAACCGGTCGGCGAGCGTCCCGCCGACGAGGAACATGCCCTGCTGGCTGAAGTTCCTTACGCCGAGGACGAGTCCGACGACCCAGCCGGCCAGCCCGAGGGTTCCGGAGAGGTGGGCGGCCAGGTAGGGCATCAGCATGTAGAAGCCGAGGTTGATGGTGAACTGATTGACCATCAACAGCTGGACGCTGCGTTCGTATGTGGGTACCTGTGCGAGGGTGCCCTTCACCGGCTCTCCTCCACCGTGTCGTCGAGCGGGTCGGCGACGGTGGTGCACCGGGTCCAGCGGGTGACCTCCTTCTCGTCGGCGCGGCCGATCACCTCCGGTTCGGGAGCGGGCTCGGAGTCGAGCAGCCCGTGGGCGGCGCAGTAGTCGTCGTCGAACACCGTGCCGAGGTAGCGCTGCGGGCCGTCGGGGAAGACCGCCGCGATCCGGGTGTCCGGGTGCAGGGTGCGGGCCAGCCATCCGGCGACCAGGGCGACCGCCCCCACGCTCCAGCCGCCGGTGGCGTAGTGCGAGGTGGCCAGCCGGCGGCAGGTCCACACCGCCTCGGCCGGGGCCACCCAGTGGACCTCGGAGAAGTTGGCGTAGGCGACGTTGCGGGGGTAGATGCTCGATCCGAGGCCACGCATCAGTCGCGGCCGGGCCGGCTGCCCGAAGATCGTGGAGCCGACGGTGTCGACCCCGACCAGCATCAGTTCGGGGTAGAGCTGCTTCAGCACCCGGGAGACGCCGGCGGAGTGCCCGCCGGTGCCGACGCTGCACACCAGGACGTCGACATGGCCCAGCTCTGCCGCCAACTCGAGGGCGAGTGGGGTGTAGGCGCTGGTGTTGTCCGGGTTGTTGTACTGGTCCGGGCACCACGAGCCGGGGTCTTGCGCCATCAGCAACTGGACCCGCTCGCGGCGAGCCTGCTGCCAGCCGCCGGTGGGGTGGGGCTCGGACACCACGTTGACCTTGGCGCCGTACGCGATCAGCAAGCGGCTCATGGACATCTCCAGGCCGGGGTCGGTGACCAGGGTGACCGGGTGGCCGTAGACCAGTCCGGCCAGGGCGAGTCCCAGACCGAGGGTGCCGCTGGTGGACTCGATGATCCGAGCGCCCGGTCGCAACTCGCCGCGGGCGCGGGCCCGTTCCACCATGTGCAGGCCGGGTCGGTCCTTGATCCCGCCGGGGTTGAAGCCCTCCAGCTTCGCCCAGAAGCCACGGTCCGCGGGAGTCAGCGGCTCGGACACCCGCAGCAGCGGCGTGTTGCCCACCAGCGCCGACAGGGCGGACCGGTCGGGCGTGACGGTCGTATTCGTCAGTGACTGCATCTGTTTCGCTCTCGCTCGATGAATGCGCGGTGCGTGCTCATCTCGCGCCACGGCCGCACGGCGGACGGTCGGTCCGTCCGGGCTCGTGAAGCCGTCGCGCGGCAGCGGACACGGGGCGGTCGGCTGCGGGCGAGAGGCCTAGATGCGCCACCGACAGGTGCGGACGAGCACGGTCCTGCCCGTACGTCTGCTGCGGAAGTGGTACGGCCTGCGGAACGCGCGCGGCCACACCAAGGCGGCCGCGGGGGCGCCGGCGAGCGCGGCTGCCACCAGGCCGGCGGGTGGATGCTGGGCTGCCTGGACCATCGCTCGGACGGCAGCGGCCGGGGTGCACTTCTCGTTGCCGTGGTGCGGATGCGGTCCATGGGGCACCGCACTGCCCGCCACCGTCACCGATGCCGTGGTCGATGTGGCGGAAACGCTCGAAGCCGGTCGGCCTTCCTCGCCGAACGGCCCGTGCACGAGGGCGCAGAGACCGACCACCGCCAACAGGGCGGCACGCAGCACGACCACGAGTGGGCGCGGCCGACGCGCGTTGGCCGACGCCCGCAGGGTGTGCGCGGGCAAACGGAAGTGCGTGAGCACAGGTCCTCCGACAGGCGTGGTGGGCGGCAGGACGGCATCGACGACGCAGATCCGGGTCACCTGACGTGTGCGGGCCCGGGCTCTCGTCGTGCACCGGCCGGCGAACGGCCCCTCACCCATCGGGGGCGGGCGTGGCCGGACAGCCGGAAATGACGGAGTCCGGCTTCTAGACCTGCTGAATCACGGACGGTCTCAGTGCCGTTGGCGAAGCGGTGGAAGGCACCGGCTCGTTGAGACCCTGCCTGGCCAAGGCACGCCTCAGGGCAGGGGATTCGCCGACCGACACGGCAGAGCACGGTGGCGTCAGCACCGGCCCCTGCTGGGGTGGAGCGGTTACACAGTGCTCGATCGGATGCGAGGAGCCGTGCCCCTCGGGCGACACAGAAACGGACACCGCCGCGCCGGTCACCAGGTGTCCTCGGTCACTGTCGGCGTGAACGCCGTGCGAGCACACGATGCCCGACAGCAGCAGGGCCATGGCCAACACCCGTAGCAGCGGACCCGCAGACACGCGGGCCCGCGGCATCCGCGGGAGTGACCAAGCCGCAATCATGCCGTGATCGTAGCGGCTCGTGGACCTTGGTCCGGGGGCAACCTCCAACTGGGCCTATGCGGTTGGCCGTTGGAACGGCGGCCACGGCTTCCGGCCGGTGGAACGAAGGGTGACCGCGCAGGCCAGCGCCAGCACGAACAGGGCGCCGGGCAGCGTCCCCGCGAACGGGGTGTCAGGACCGGGTTCGGTGAACGAGGAGGCGCGGACCCGGGGCCACTTCACGGTCACGTCGCCCGAGGAGGTGAGGTAGGCCACCGCGCCGTCGAAGCGGTCCACCGCCCAGAACAGGCCGCGCCGGTCCTGCGGGGTGCGGGCCGGTGACGGCAGCGGACCCAGCTCGCTCGTACCGACGCGGTCGGCGGGCACCGCGTCCGGGAAGTAGGTGATCAGCAGCTTGCGGGCCGCGGTCGCCTGGCTGACCAGGTAGCCGTCGGCCAGCTGCGCGTATCCGGACGGTACGTCGATCTGCCGCCCCGTGGCCCGGTCGTACACGCCGGCGTCACCGTTGGGCCCGCAGGTCCAGTAGATCCAGCGGCCCACCACCTGCAGTTCCTCGGGAACGCAGGTGGCGCCGACGGTCTCCGCGGCCACTGGCTTCAGGGTCGGCAGAGAGGCCGCGTAGACCGTGCCGGGTTCGCTGCCCGGCATCCACAGGGTGCTGTCCCACAGGGCCGCGGGCTGCCGGGGACCGCTGCTCAGTACCTTGTCCCCGTCCCGTACCTCCTGCTTGCCCGATCCCGCCGGGCAGATCTTCTGCTCCGACGGGCGGACCACCCGGTAGGGACCGGCGGCCGCCACGACCTGCCCGACACCGCACACGTTGTGGGCGACGGAGGACTCACCTGTGGCGGTGAGACGCAGGCAGTCCTCGTAGCACGGCTGGTCCCAGCCCGCGCTCATGGCGTCGATGTAGGGCTCTTGGTCCGGCACCCGGTACCCCAGGTTGCCCAGCTCCTCCAGCGGTCCGGCGGTCAGCGTTCCGTCCGCCGCGAGGGAGAGCTTGGACGCGGTGAGGAAGGTGTTGCCCTCGCCCGGTGCGGGCGCCCTCTCCGTGGCGAGCAGCAGCCGCCCGTGGTCGAGGGCCATGCCGCCGGCCTCCCACGCCGTGACCGCGGGCAGTGGCACGGCCGGCTCGGCGACCGGAGTGCCGTCTTCGGCGATCGTGATGCGCTGCACCGCCCAGTGCTCCTCGTCGCTGCCACCGTCGATGTAGACGCTGCCGTCCTGGGCGTTGACGAAGCGGGTACGGAGGGTGGAACGGGGCAGCAGCGTCCGGGCCGGGCCGCCCGCGACGGGGACGGCGTGGACCGTGCCGTCGATCATGTTGGCGTACACCAGCCAGTCGCCGACCGCCCGCACCATGTCCGCGTTCCATTGACCCTCAAGGGCCTTCTCCTCGTCGGGCAGCCGGTCGATGAGGGTTCCGGGCCTGTCCGGCCGGGCACGGTCGATGGCGTACAGCTTCGACGTTGTGAAACTCTTGTCGCCGACCGAGAAGACGACCTTGTCGCGGCCGAGGTGCAAGGCGCGCATCCGGTCGAAGCCCCCTCGCGGTACATAGGTGACCCGGGCAGTCGCGAAATCCAGCAGCGCGTTGCGCCCGGCTTCGCCGCCCGCGGGCTTGTAGTGGAACACGCCGCCGCGGCCGTCCGACGTCGAACCCTGGACGAAGTCGCCTTCGGCGTTGGCCACAGCCTCGTCGAGGTCGTCCAGGACTCCGGTCACCTGACGATCGGTCGGCTGCCCGCCGCCATCGGGGATTTCGAGGAGGTGCAGGGTTCGCTCGCCGTCGACGACACGCTGGGTCACCAGACGGTTCTCGGCGAACATCTGGGTGGCGATGTCGGTCTCGGGCAGGTCCACCCGTACGACCTCGCCGGTCGCGTAGTGCCGGATCCGGTAGGTGTTCGTCTCCTTCCCCCGTTCCAGCCCGAGCCCGCCGAGGACGGCGACCGGTGTGGGCAGGCCCTCGACGGTCGAGCCGTCTTTGCCGACCCACGTCGACAGGCTCGACGGCTCTCCGGGCGACGGCGTCGACAGGTAGCCGGAGCTGTCCGCGGCGTACAGGTTCGCCGGCCTTGTCGTCATGGGGGTCGCCTGAAGCGTGACGGACGGCATCTCCTCGTCGTCCGCCGCGGCCGCCGAGGCAGGCGTCCAGGTCAGCAGCCCGGCTCCGACCGCCAGGACCACCACCGTGCCGACGGCAAGTCCGGCCCTGCCTCTTCTTCCTCTTCCTCGCCCTGTTCGCACCACGCGCCCCTGAGTACTTGAGTGCCGTCAACCGGCTGTCCGACCGGTCCGACCCTCGGCACGGGGCACAGGTTGCGCGCGCCTGGCGTAAAGATCCGAACTGCTTCAGTCCTGTGCGCAGCAGACATTCGGCCGCCATGTGCCCTACCCGTGCGAGCCGTCCGGTGTTCATCTCACCGGGTTCAGGAGGTCCCAGACGTCAGTCGGAATGGGGCCCGGCGGTGCGGCGTTGGACCCGGCCGCGTCTCCACGCCGTACCGGAGACGGCGAGGACGGAGAGGAGGACGAGTGCCGTGGCCGGGCCGAGTACGGTCCAGGGGGCCAGTTCCGCGTAGGGCTGGTTCTCCGAGAGCAGGCGGCCCCACTCCGGGGTGGGCGGCTGTTCGCCGAGGCCGAGGAAGCCGAGGGAGGCGAGGACGAGGACCGTGGTGGGCAGCCGTAGCAGGGCGTTGCGCACCAGTGCGGGCAGGACCGCGGGCAGCAGGTGGTGACGCAGGAGGTAGGAGGGGCCGGCGCCGAAGGAGATCGACGCGAGCATGTGGACGCTGGCCCGTTCCTGTTCGAGCAATGCGGCCGTCTGGGCTGCGTACGGGGTCCAGGCCACGAGGCACACCGCGCACGCGGCACCCCAGACCGACGGTCCGGTCACCGCGGTCGTGAGCAGGCCGGCGAGGACGGCCGGCAGAGTCGACACCACTTCGGTCAGGCCCGCCCCCACCTGTGTCGCCATGCCGATCAGGAGTCCGAGGAGGGCGCCGGCCGCGGTCACCGCGAGGGCCACACCGGCGGTGTGCAGGGCGCCGTGGCCCAGCCGGGCCAGGAGGTCTCGGCCGAGTGGGTCGGTGCCCAGCGGATGCGCGAAGGACGGCGGGAGCAGTCGGGCCGTCGTGTCCACGTGGAGGGGATCGCGCAGCATGCCGGCCACGACGAGGAGGAGCAGGGCCAGGGCACAGAAGCCGATGATCCAGGGCAGTGAGCGCGGCCGTGGGAGGGTGGGCGGGTGCAGGGCCGGCAGCGCGCCGTCCCGCAGGGCCGGGCCGAGCAGAGCGCGGCGTACCGCCTGGATCAGGAGGCCGGCGCAGACGCCGAGCAGGACCAGGGCCAGCGTCGCGGTCTGGAGCGGCGGAAGATCCTGGGCGATGGCGGCTTCCAGCGCGAGACGGCCGAGGCCCGGGATGTTGAAGATCTTCTCCACCGCGACCGCGCCGCCGACCAGGGCGACGACGGTCGGCAGGAGCTGCGGGAGCACCCCGGACACCGCGCGGCGCAGCGCGGTGCGCGCGATACGGCCGGGCGGGAGGCCGGAGGCGCGCCAGGTCCGTGCCCAGGGCTCGTGGAAGGCGGCGGGCAGGGACTGGTCGAGCAGTCCGCCGACCATCGCCCCGGAGGGCACCCCGAGGGCGAGGGCGGGCAGCACCATCGACTGCGGCCCCTCCCAGCCCTGGGACGGAAACCAGCCCAGCCACACCCCGCACACCGTCGCGAGCAGCGAGGCGAGCACGAACTTGGGCAGCGCGGCAAGGACGGCCACCCCGGCGCCCGTCTTCCCCTGCCACAGCTGCCGCGAGCCCAGGTAGAGCGTGCGGGCGCAGATCAGCGCCGCGACCACGACGGTGACCAGCAGCGCGCCGAGCATCAGCGTGACGGAGACCGCGAAGGCGGTCGTCACCTGGGGCAGGACCGGTTCGCCCGACACCCAGGACGCGCCCGCGTCCCCGCGCGCCATACCCTCCAGCCATCGCGCGAGATGGGCGAACGGCCCCTCGTCGAGGCCCAGTTGCTCGCGTACGGCGGCCAGCTGTGCCGGGGTCGGGTCCTGTTCGGCGGAACGGGCGCGCAGGACGGTCAGCGCGGGGTCGGTGCCGGACAGCCAGGGCAGGAAGGCGACGGCGGTCAGCAGCGCGGTCCCGGCGACGACGCGGCCGGCGCCCGCGCGCCACCGGGTCGGGAGGCCGTGGGCACCGGCCGACGACGTGATGCTCATCGGCGGCTACTTCAGGTGGGTGTCGACGTCGATCAGGGAGCGCTCGCGGGGGTCGAGGAGGACGCCCTCGACGTCGCCGGCGATGCCCTGCACGACCTTCTCGTGGACCAACGGGACGACTGCGTCGGTGCGCAGGATCTCCGCCTCGGCCTGCATGACCTTCTTCTGCCGCTCGGCGGTGTCGCCTTCCTCGGCGGCGGACTCGATGGCCTGGTCGACCTTCGCGTCCTTCAGGCCCGCGATGTTGTAGACGCCGTCGCTGGTGTAGTCGCTGGCGAGATAGGCCACCGCGTCGCCGGTGTCGAGGAGCGTGACCCGGGAGAAGACGAGCGCGTCGTACTTGCCCGCGAGGAGGTCGGCCTCCATCTGCGTGTACTCGCGTACGTCCTGCTTCACGGCGAACCCTGCCTTCTCCAGCTGCTGCTGCAGGACCGTCGCGGCCTCGGGGAGTTCGGCGCGGTTGGTGTAGGTGGCCAGGCGCAGGGTCTTGCCCTGCGCCTGGGCCTTCACCTGCGCTGCGGTCGCGGCCTTCGCCCGGCCGGTCACCTCGACTCGGCGGTCGGCGGCCCAGGAGACGGCCGGCCCGAACAGGCCCTGCGCGGGGTCGGCGTAGCCGCCGAAGACGGAGTCGACGAGGACGCCGCCGTCCACGGCCTCGCGGGCGGCGGCGCGCAGGCCGGCGTCGGTGAAGAGACCGCCGGCCGTGTTGAGGATCAGGCTGTCGGTGCGCACGGAGGGCACCTCGTGGCGGGTGCTGTCGTCGAGGAGCTTCGCCTGGGCGGTGGGGATCCACTCGGCGATGTCGACGTCGCCGCCGCGCAGGGCGTTCGCACGGGCGGTGCCGTCGGCTATCCAACTGACGTCGATGCCGGACGCCTTGGCCTTGCCGCCCCAGTGGCCGTCGTAGCGGTTGAGCGTGGCCTTGGTCTTCCCGGTGAGCTTGGTGATCTCGAAGGGCCCGGTGCCGGTGCCGATCGGGCTGACGGTGCCGTCCTTGGCGTACGCCTTCTCGGAGAGGATGCCGAGGGCGGGGCTGGCGAGCCGCAGCGGGAGGACCGGGTCCGCGGTCTTGGTGGTGATCGTGACGGTGTCGGCGTCGTCGGCCTTGGCGGTCAGTGTCACGTCGCTCAGCACGCGCGGCTTGGTCTCGGCCTCGTTCGCGTGGCCGAGCGCGCCCACGACCGACTCGGCGGTGACGTCGGTTCCGTCCTGGAACGTGGCCTTGCGCAGTTCGAAGGCCCAGGTCGTGGCGTTCTTCTGACTCCAGGACTTCGCCAGGGCGGGCGCGGCGGCACCGTTCTCGTCCAGCGCGGTGAGGCCTTCGGCCACGGAGAGCTTGCTGAGTACGGTGGCGTCGTTGCTGTACGGCGACAGGGCCTGCACCGGCGGTACGGCGAGAGCGACCCTCAGCCGACCGCCCGATCCCGACCCGCCACTCGCATCCGAGCCGTCGTCGCCGGAGGCGAAGCATCCGGCGAGCAGCGGGGTGAGGGCGAGAGCCGCCAGGAGGCGGCGCGGAGTGGTGCGCATGGTGGGTCCTGTCGTGGGGAGGACAGATCGATCCCCCGGTGCTTGATGTGCGGCAACCGGGGGCGTGATCACACAATATAAGGGAAGCCTTACCAAACTCTCGTCAGGTAGGTGAAATCTTAACCATTGAGACGTCCCTCCGGCCGCCGACTCAGGCAGGGGTCTCGCCGATGGCGCGACTCACCGGACTCGGGCAACCCCCAATGGTGCGACAACAGCCAGTATGCCCAAGGGAAAATCCAGCTCATCAGTCCGCAAACCGATCACCGGATCGGTGTAATCGGCACTGATGCCGGGCCGCCCGTGGATCTAGCGTCGAAGTGCACGGGGTCACAGAGGCCAGGAAGGCACCCACGTACTCATGTCCATCCCGCAAACCGACGCCAAGCCCGCAACTGCGTTCGAGCCCCTCCCCTCTTCGCCCCACCTCGGCCACCGGCCCACCGACACCCTCCTGCCGCCGATCGACGAACTGCCCGAGTCGGCGTCGTCGCCTGAACTGGTCAGCCGCCGTGTGCGGGACGAGCTGATGCTCGACGGCAACGCCCGGCTGAACCTCGCCACCTTCGTGACGACATGGATGGAGCCACAGGCTCAGCAGTTGATGGCGGAGACCGCGGACAAGAACCTCGCGGACCGCGCCGAGTACCCGCAGATCACGGCGATGGAGGAGCGCTGCGTGCGGATGCTGGCCCGGCTGTGGCACGCGCCGCACGCGGAGCAGGTCCGCGGCTGCTCCACCACCGGATCCAGCGAGGCGGCCATGCTCGGCGGGCTCGCGCTCAAACGCCGCTGGCAGGACCGCCGGCGCGCCCGGGGCAAGGACGTCGCCCGCCCGAACATCGTCATGGGCGCGAACGTCCAGGTCTGCTGGAAGAAGTTCGCCAACTACTTCGAGGTGGAGCCCCGGTACGTCCCGATGGAACCGGGCCGCTACCACCTCACCCCCGACACCCTCACCGCCCACTGCGACGACAACACCATCGGCGTCGTGACCGTCCTCGGCTCCACGTTCGACGGCTCCTACGAGCCCGTCGCCGACATCTGCATGGCCCTGGACGGGTACCAGGCCGCCACCGGCACCGACATCCCCGTCCATGTCGACGGCGCGTCCGGCGCCATGGTGGCCCCCTTCCTCGACCCCGGACTGATGTGGGACTTCCAGCTCGAACGCGTCGCCTCCATCAACACCTCGGGGCACAAGTTCGGGCATGTCTTCCCGGGCCTCGGCTGGGCCCTGTGGCGCGACGCCGAGGCCCTCCCCGACGACCTGGTCTTCGAGGTCGACTACCTCGGCGGCAGCTCCCCCAGCTTCACCCTCAACTTCTCCCGCCCGGGCGCGCACGTCGTCGCTCAGTACTACAGCTTCCTCAGGTACGGCTTCGAGGGGCTGCGCAACCTGGCGGCCCAGAACCGTACGACGGCCCGCGAACTCGCCACCCGCATCCAGGCCGTCTCCCCCTACGAGCTGGTCACGGACGGCTCCGAACTCCCGGCCTTCGCCTTCCGCCTGGCACCCGGCACACGGGGCTTCACGGTCTTCGACATCTCCCAGGCGATGCGGGCACGAGGCTGGCACCTGCCCGCCTACGCCTTTCCCGCTCCCTGCCAGGACGTCTCCGTCCTGCGCCTGGTGGTACGCACCGGATTCACCGCCGAACTCGCGGCCATGTTCCTGGCCGATCTGACCGAGGTCACCAGGCAGCTCCACACCACGCACCAGGTGGTCACCTGATGTGGCGGGCCGGCCGGGTCGTGGCATGCAGGAGGTACTCCAGCGGGCCCCTGCGGAACCGGCGGGTCCAGACCATGGCGAACACCATGGCTCCCGCGATGTAGCAGGACAGCACCAGCAGTGCGGACATCGAGTCGTCCTCATTGCCGAAGACGCGTACGGCGACGATGTGCAGCACGTAGGCGCTGAGCGCCACCACGCCCACCGCGGCCACGGGTCGCAGCAGGCGCGTGACGCGTGGCGCTCGGTACGCGACGGTGACGCACGCCGCCACGACGACGAGGGCGACACCCGTGTTGCCGAGGATGGAGAAGGTCGTCTGGCTGTGCGGCGCGGCCACCAGCAGCCACTCCGGCGGGGTGCCGTCCGTGAGGGCGCCGACGGTGTCGGACCACCAGGCTGAGGATGCCGAACCGCCGTCGGTGGCGTCGGCGATGGCGGTGCGGGCCTGCGGCACGAGGTGCAGGGCCAGCCAGGAGCCGCCGTAGCCGACCACGGCCAGCGCGCCGCCGGTCAGAGCGAGACGGGCGCGGACCTTGGCGTCGGTGAGGTCGAGCCGGGCCAGCGCCATGCCGGCGATCATGAACGATGCCCAGGTGAGGACCGGGTACTCGCCGGTGAACAGCAGTTCCAGGAGTCCGTCCGAGTCGGTGAACCGGGCGAGCGGGTCCCAGGAGATGACCGTGTCCGACCAGGTTCCTTCGTAGATCGACTGCTGGATGACGTACAGCACCTGGGGCAGGACGAGGGCTCCTACGGCGGCGATCACCGCGAGTGTCGTGGCCCGCAGTCGGTACAGCGGCAGCACGGCGAGGAAGATCAGCCCGTAGAAGGCGAGGATCACGTCGATCGAGGTGTCCAGGGCGGTCAGGGCGAAGCCCAGCGCTATCAGGAGGACGGAACGGATGACGACCCGGCCGGCCGCCTGCCGCCCGTCGCGCCCGGTCCGTGGGGACGGGCGGCCGGTGATGATGACGAGGGTGAACCCGGCGAGCACGGCGAACAGGGCGGAGGAACGGCCGCGCGTCAGCTCCAGCAGGAAGCCCACCGGCCCGCCCACCGACGGATCGGGGCCGACATGGGTGGCGTACATACCGAGGACGGCGAGTCCACGGGCGATGTCGATGCCGATCAGCCGTACCGTCGACGGTGTCGGGGCGGGGGCGGCGGGAGAACCGATCCCCAGGGTGGGTGTCACCGTCGACGGTACGGCCGAGCATGTGTCGCCGGTCATGGAATTCACGATCCGCAGCGAACGTGCCGCGTACCACCCGTCGGTCGTCCGGAGCCACCCCGCCGACCGGCGGTACGTTTCCCGCCAGGTAGCGGCAATCGGCACAAAGTAACCTGAAAGCCGCGCGGGGCGTCGTGGGAATCCGGCGTTGGTCCGACGACGGGTGGAGCACAGGTGATCCGGGTACTGGTGGTCGACGACGAGGCCCTGATCCGTACGGGCTTCCAGCACATTCTGAACAGCGCGGACGACATCGAGGTCGTGGCGGCCGTGCCCGGCGGACAGGCCGTGCGCGCGGCACGGCAGTCACGTCCGGATGTGGTGCTGCTCGACATCCGCATGCCGGACGTGGACGGGCTCACCGTCCTGGCCGATCTGCTTCGGCTGCCGGATCCACCGGTGGTGGCCATGCTCACGACGTTCGACATGGACGAGTACGTGGCGGCGGCGCTGCGTTCGGGGGCCGCCGGCTTCCTGCTCAAGGACACCGATCCCCGGCAGCTGCCGTATTTGGTGCGCACCCTGGCCGACGGCGGTGTCGTGCTGTCGTCCACGGTCACCCGCACCGTCGTGGACGGCTATCTGGACCACAGCCAGGAGGAACCCGCCGTCCGCGCCGTCGCCCGGCTGACCGAGCGCGAGCGCGCCGTCCTCGTCCTCATCGCCGAGGGACTGTCCAATACCGACATCGGCCGGCGGATGCACCTGAGCACGGGCACGGTCAAGGATCACGTGAGCACCGTCCTCGGCAAGCTGGAGGTGGGCAGCCGGGTCCAGGCCGCCCTGCTCGCCGAGCGCGCGGGTCTGCTCAGGCAGCCGGGACACCGGGAGGGCGGATGAGACCACGCCGCCCGCCCCCTGTGCTGTTCGACCTCGCGCTGGTCGGAGTGTCGCTGCTGGACGTCTGGGTCAATGTGGACGGCGACGAGCGGCCGCCCCTGGCCTGTGCCCTGGTCGGCGCCTTCGTCCTCCTGCTGCGCCGCCGGCTGCCGCTGACGACCTTTGTCCTCACCCTGCCCAGCGTCCTGGTCACCGACGCGGTGTTCGCCACCCTGGCCGCGCTGTACACGCTGGCCTCCCTGACCCGCCACCGCGTCCTGCTCGGTGTCTGCGCCGCCACCTTCGCCGTCTGCAACATCACCGTCTGGTCGTGGCCGTCACCGGAGTTCGCCGATCTCCCGGACACCTCTTCCACCCTCATCGCCGTCAGCTACAGCCTTGCGGAAGCGGTCGCACCCGTCTTCCTGGGCCAGCTCGCCCAGGCCCGACGTGAACTGTCGCTGCGGCTGGCCGAGATCTCCAAGGGGCGCGAGCGTGAGCAGCAGCTGATCACGCAGTCGGTACTGGCCAAGGAACGCGCACAGCTCGCCCGGGAGATGCACGACGTGGTCTCCCACCAGGTCAGCCTGATCGCCGTGCAGGCCGGGGCCCTGCAGATGCGCAGCCATGACGCGGAGGTCACTGAGACGGCGTCCGCGATCCGGCGGCTCAGTGTGCACACGCTCGAAGAGCTGCGGCACATGGTGGGCGTGCTGCGCGCCTCAGGGAGCCGCCCGACGGAGCTGACCCCTCAGCCGTCCCTTGCCGATCTGCGACGGCTGGTGGTCGGCAGCGACCTCGACGCCACGCTCGACACCGACCTGCCCGACGGCCTGGCGCCACCTCTCCAGCGCGCCGTCTACCGCACGGTGCAGGAGGCGCTGACAAACGTGCGCAAACACGCACCAGGGGCCCGGACGACGATCCGCGTCCAGCACGAGGACGGCACCGTGCACGCCACCGTCACCAACACCGCTCCCACCCGGCCCCCGCTCCCCCTGCCCGGCTCCCGCCACGGCCTGGTCGGACTGCGCCAGCGCGCCGAACTCCTCGGCGGCACCATCACCTCCGGACCCACGGCCGACGGCGGCTACGAAGTCCACCTCGAACTCCCGGTCGACGGCGCGTCCTGACCGGTGACACCCCATACGACGCCTCAGTCGTGCGGTGCCTGCCCACTCACCCGGTGGTCCGCGTGGCTCAGCGCTTCCACGACCAGGCGCCGCAGATGCCCGTCGCTGAGGCGGTAGTAGATGTGCCGTCCCTCGCGACGGGTGTCCACGAGCCCGGCGAGCCGCAGCTTCGCCAGATGCTGACTGACCGCGGTGCGAGACGCGTCGCACCGCTCGGCGAGCGAACCGACGTCCGCCTCGTCCTGCGCGAGCAGCCACAACAGATGCAGCCGGGTGACGTCCGAGAGCATCGCGAACACCCCGGTCGCCTCGGCGAGCCGCGCGCTGTCCGGGGCACGCAGATGCGCACCGACTGCAGGTGACACGGCATGACGCTCAGGCATGAGGTCAGCCTAGGCCCACCGGGGCACGTCAGGAGGTGGGGAGGGGCCAGGTGGCGAGGGGGTCGGAGGTGGGTTTGACGGAGCCCGCGCTCGGTTCGACGGTGATGGCGAGCGCGGCGGCGGCGTCCGGCGGGGGCAGGGCCACGGCCTGGCGGCCTGCTTGGGCGGGGAGGAGCCCGGCGGAGCGGACCTCGTCCCCGGGGTCGGCCCACCACAACTGGTAGATCTTGTCCGAGGGCAGGGCGGCCAGGTCCTCGCAGAAGTAGATGGCCTGGTTCAGCCCGCGTGAGACCGCGAGGGTGCCGGAACCGCCGTATTCCACGTGTTTCTTGACGAACGTGGTGTCGGGGGCCGCGAGGAGCCGGGCGAGGTCCGCGGAGTGGCTCTCCGCCTCCTGGCGTGCCTCCCGCGCCTCCTGGTGCTGCCAGACCGCCAGTCCGCCGAGCGCGGCGGCCGCGGCCACACTGGCGGCCAGCGCGAGATGCAGCAGAGGCGGCGTCCGTCGGCCGCGGCGCCCATCCGTATGACCGGGGAGCGTGGCCGGAAGCTGGGGGGTCCGGGCCGCCTCGGCGAGGACACGTTCCTTCAGACGCGGCGGCGGAGTGCGGGCTGCCGCAAGGGCGAGCCAGGCCGCGGCCTCCTGCTGGCGGGCGGTCTCGTGGGCGCAGTCGGGGCAGTCGGCGATGTGTCGCCGGAACGCCTCCCGATCCTCACGGGTGAGGGCGTCCGCCGAGTAGGCCCCCGCGAGGTCGTGTGGGTCTGCTGTGTTCACGGCGGAGCTCCCAGGCAATGCCGCAGGTGGGTGAGTGCCCTGCGCAGACGGCTCTTGACGGTGCCGAGCGGCAGGGACAGCGCCGCTGCGATCTCCGTATGGGTCAGGCCCTGGTAGTAGGCGAGCACGACCGGTTGCCGTAGCTCGGCGTTGAGGTCCTTCAGGCACGAGCGGACCTCTTCGCGTTCCCCGAGCGCCTCCACCGTCTCCACGACCTCGTCGAAGGCGAGAGCCGACTCGTGCTCGGAGACGGCACGCTCACGTTCGGCGGACCTGCTCAGAGTGCGTACGCTGTCCACCGCTCGATGGTGAGCGATGGTCATCATCCAGGTCAGGGCGTGCCCGATCTCGGGCCGGTAGCGGGGGGCACTCTGCCAGACCTCGAGCATCACCTCCTGGGTGACCTCCTCGGCGCGCGCGGGGTCCCGCAGCACCCGGCACGCGATTCCGTAGATCGGACCGGCGACCGCGTCGTACAAACGGTCGAAGGCGTCCTGGCTGCCGGCAGCGACGGACACCAACAGTCGATCGGTCTCGGATGTACCGATGTGCCGGGCCCCAGGGCCCTGCGGCTTCGCCACACCCTCTCCCTGTGTGTCTGCCCCGAGTCATCATGCTGGGTTCACCCACCCATCTCCAGTGTCCGGGGCCCAGCCGTCGTCCGCATCCCGCAGCGCTGTGGAACGGGCGGCCCGCGAGCCGACGGCGGCCATGCCGCCGGGGCGGAGCACGTTCTCGCCGTAGAGGCCCTGGACCCAGTTGGCCTGGTAGACGGTCTCCAGGTAGCGCTCGCCCAGGTCAGGGGCGATGGCCACCGCGGTGAGGTCGTCCGAGTCGTGCGCGGCCAGCCAGCGCGCCGCGCCGCTGACGACGGTGCCGGTGGAGCCGCCGAAGAGGAAGCCACGTCGGGCGAGGCGGTGGCAGGCGCGGATGGTGTCCGCCTCCTCGACGTGCACCGCCTCGTCGATGAAGGAATCGTCGAGCAGTGGCGGGCTGACGCTCATGCCCAGGCCAGGCAGCATGCGGCGTCCTGAGGTACCGCCGAAGGTGACCGAGCCGACGCTGTCCACCGCGACGATGCGGACCGGCCGGTGCCACTGCCGGAAGTAGCGGGCGCAGCCCATGAGGGTCCCGGTGGTGCCGGCCCCGACGAACAACACGTCCAGTGCCGGGAACGAGCGGGCGATCGCCGGTGCCGTCCTGCGGTAGTGCGCTCTCCAGTTGCCCGGGTTGGTGTACTGGCTGAGCCACACGTACCGGTCGTCGAGGCCGGTCAGCGCGCGGATGTAGTCGAGCCGCGCACGGAGGAAGCCGCCGTGGGCGCTCGGCTCGGTGACCACGTGCACCTGGGCGCCCAGGGCCTCCATCACCAACCTGGTCGACAGGTTGCAGCGGGAGTCCGTCACGCACAGGAACCGGTAGCCCTTGCTCGCCGCGATCATGCTGAGTGCCACGCCCATGTTCCCCGACGAGGACTCCAGCAGGACCGACTGCGGGGTCAGGACGCCCACCAGCTCGGCGGCCTCCACCATCTCGGTCGCGGGCTTCAGCTTGATCGAGCCGGCGAAGTTGAAGCCCTCGCACTTCAGGAAGAGCTTGCGGCCCAGGATCGACTGGAGGTCGACGTAGAGATCCTCCTCGTTGAAGGTGTAGGGAGCGGATATGACTGACACGATGGCCTCCGCGGATAGGAGAAGCGGCCGGGCCGGATGGTGTTCACCCGTACCTGCGCAACTCATGGAAGAAGCCGTCGACGACGTGCAGCTCTCCGGAGCCGGCCACCTCGTCGTAGACGTATTTGCCGAGGGCCAGATCGAGCACCCCCAGGCCGAAGGGCGAGAACACGACCGTCCGGTCCGCCGAGGGCGTCACGCTTCCGGCCATCACCTCCGCCAGCGTCCCGGTCAGGAACTCGCGGTTGCCCGTGAGCCGTTCGGCCAGGTGAACCGAGGTGTCCGCCCGCAGACAGTGCTCGACGTCGTCGACGATGTTGTCCGAGGCGAGCACGATCTCCGGAGCCAGGTCGCGCAGCGACACATGCAGCACGAGCGGACGGTGTGCGAACCACGACGGATCGTAGACGTGCGGCCGGCCGGCGACCGTGGCGAAGACGACCAGGTCGCACCGGCGGATCAGCTGCTCGGGGCTGTCGTGCACGACGATCCAGCCGGTGGCGCCGGACTGCTCCAGGTAGCAGCGGAAACCGGCCGCGCTGTCGGCGGACACGTCGTGCACGTCGATGGCGTCGAACGACCAGCCGGTACCGGCCAGGAAGGTGTGGATGTAGCGGGCGATCAGGCCCGTCCCGATGAAGCCGACGCGCGTCGGGCGCTGCCGGCCTCGGCTGAGCCGGTCCGCCGCAAGTGCCGCCGAGGCGGCCGTCCTGGTGGCGCTGATGATCGAGGCTTCCATGCAGGCGAACGGGTAGCCGGAGCGGCGGTCGTTGAGGATGAGCACCGCCGAGGCCCTCGGGATCCCGGCCGCCACGTTCTGCGGGAAGCTGGAGATCCACTTCAGCCCGTCCACCCCGGCCTCCCCGCCGATCGAGGCGGGCAGGGCGATGATCCGGGAAGACGGGCGGTCGGGGAAGCGCAGGAAGTAGGACGGGGGGTTCACCGACTCGCCGGCACTGTGCAGCCGGTAGGTCTCCTCGACCAACTCCACGATCTGCTTCTCGCGCCCCTGCAGCGCCTGCTGGACCTGGTCGCCGGACACGACCGCGAACGGCGGCACGGTGACCGGCCCGGACGGTGCGGACTCCCAGGGGGTGGAAGGGGTGACGGTCATTCGGTGATCACCTCCACGGTCGGCGAGCAGTCGGCCAGGCGCACCGAGTCCGTCATCGCGACGAGCACCTCGCGCGGCCCCTCGTACGGCTCCCTGCTGTGCGCGGTGCGGACGTTGTCGACGAGCATCAGGTCGCCGGCCTGCCACGGCTCGCGCACGGTGTGGGACTGGTAGACCTCGTTCAGCAGCCGCACGGTGTCCTCGCCGATCGGCGCGCCGTCCCCGTAACGGGTGTTGAACGGCAGGCCGTCGGCGCCGTAGAGGTCCACCAGGTACTCGCGTATCTCGGGGTCCAACGTCCACTCGTTGAGGAACGCGATCTGGTTGAACCAGCAGCGCCGGCCCGTGACGGGGTGCCGGACGACGGCGCTGCGGCGCTGCCAGGTCCGCAGTCCGCCGTCGGGCTGCCACTCGAAGGCGATGGCGGCCGCGCGGCAGTAGCTCTCGATCGCGCCGCGGTCCTCGGTGCCGAAGGCATCGGCGAAGGATGCCCCGATCTCGTCGTTGTAGGTGCGGGTGAGCAGCCAGCCCTCCCTCAGGAACCGCGCCACGAGATCGGTGGGCAGCGCGCTCAGTACGGTGGGTGCGTCGGCCAGCGCGGTCGCCCCGCCGTCGGCGGGGGCGCCCAGGCAGGCGAACAGCATCAGGCCGGGGAACTCCAGGGTGTAACTGAGTTCGTGGTGCATGCACATCGGCTGGTTCGGCGGCCACTTCGACGAGGAGTACACGCCGTCGGAGTGGGTCTGCCGGGATGCGAAAGCCTCCTTCTCGGTCATCAGACCGCCGGCCCCGGCCAACTGCTTCAAGACGGCAGCGGTCTCGGCCCGGTCGCGCGGCCCGAGACCGCGGACCAGGACCGAGCCGTGCTCGGCGACCACGGCGCGCAGCGCGCCCCGGTGCTCGGCCGCCCAACGCGCCGCGTCGCCGCTGGAGCCGGTGGAGCCGATGGAGCCGGTGTGCAGGATCGGGGGCTTGCCGGGCTGCAGGTCGACAGCGGGCAGCGTCAGGGGGTACGAGGACGGGGACGACGGCATCTCGGCCATCTCCTTTCGATTGCGGTTCAGGAGGAAGCCGGTGGTCCGGTGGCGTGCAGCACGGGGTGCCGTGGCTCGGCCCTGTGGTCGACCACGCGGGCCAGGTCGGCCAGGACCGGGTGGCGGGTGAGGTCCGCGATGTCCACCGCGCGGTCCAGGGCGATCGCGAGCCGCACCGCCGCGAGGGAGGTGCCGCCGCGGTCGAAGAAGTGGTCGCTGCGGCGCACCCTGTGCTCCGGGATGCCGAGCACCTGGGCCCATGCGGCGGCCAGGCGCCGCTCGGTCGGCGTGCGCGGCGCGTCACGGTCCTCCCCGACGGTGTCGAGCCCATTGCCGTCGGATACGGCGCCGGGGGCCGGGGCGTCGAGCCGTGCGGCGAGCGCGGTCAGCGCCTTCCGGTCGACCTTGCCGTTGGCGGTCACCGGCAGGCTCTCCTGCCAGTGGAACTCGGACGGCACCATGTACGCGGGCAGCGACCGGGCCAGCCGGTCCCTGAGGAAGCCGTCCTCCAGCGGGGCCTGACCGGAGCAGAAGGCCACCAGTCGCCCGCCCTGGCCGGTCCCGTCGACAGCCACCACCGCCCCGTCGCGAACCCCGGGTGCCCGCAGCAAGGCGCTCTCGACCTCGCCGATCTCGATCCGGAAGCCGCGGATCTTGACCTGGGTGTCCTGGCGGCCGAGGAACTCCAGCTTGCCCCCGGGCATCCAGCGGCCGTAGTCGCCGCCCCGGTAGAGCCGTCGGCCCGCGTGGTGCGGATCCGCCATGAAGGCCTGCCGGGTGCGCTCGGGGTCGTTGACGTAGCCGCGGCCGACGCAGATCCCGGAGAAGACGATCGCGCCGGGGGCGCCGAGCGGCACCGGGGAGAGGTACTCGTCGACGACGTAGACGTGCACGTTGCCGATGGGGGCGCCCAGCGGAACGCGTGCGCCGTCCGGCGCCCGGTCCATCACCTCGTGGTTGGTGTCGTCCGAGGTCTCCGTCAGCCCGTACGCGTTGACCAGCCTGATACCGGGCTGGGCCGCGAACCAGCGCTCCACGAGCTCCTTCTTCAGCGCCTCACCCGTGACCGAAACGCATCGCAGGTCCGGCAGCGCGCGCGGGTGCCGCTCCAGGTAGGACACGACGGCGTCGAGGTACGACGGCACGACCTGGAGCACGTTCACCTCGCCGCGGGCGATCGTGTCGACGAACAGCGGGACGTCCAGGATCGCGTCCTGTTCGACGAGCAGGGTCCGCCCGCCGGTCAGGAGCGCGGAGGCCAGTTGCCACAGCGAGATGTCGAAGCACTGGGGCGCGGTCTGGGCGACCACCTGCCCCTCGCCGATGCCCAGGTCGTCGATCTTGGCGTGGAGGTGGTTGAGCATGCCCGCGTGCTCGCACATGGCTCCCTTGGGCTCGCCGGTGGAGCCGGACGTGAAGTAGATGTAGGCGAGCTGATCCGGTGCGACGCCGACGCCGAGGTCGGAGTCCGGGTGGCCCTCGGCGTAGGCCGCGTCGACGGAGAGCGCCCGGACCGCGGGCAGCGCGTCGAGGGCCCGGTCGAGCATCGCCGTACTGCCCGGCTCGGTCAGCACGAGCCCGCATTCGGCACGGGAGAGCATGGTCGCGATGCGGTCGGCCGGGAAGTGCGGTTCGACGGGCAGGTACACCCCGCCGGCCTTGAAGACGGCGAGGACGGCGGCGGCCCAGTCCAGGTTCCGCTCGGTCACCACCGCGACGACGCCTTCGCGGCCGAGCCCCCGCGCGAGCAGGGCCCGCGCCAGCCGGTTGGCCCGCGCGTTGAGTTCCCGGTAGGTCCACCGCCGGTCGCCGCGTACGGCCGCCACGGTGTCCGGGTGTGCCCTGACGCGCTGTTCGAACAGCTCGTGGAAGCGGTGGTCGGGCAGCTCCCGGCGGGGTCCGGCGAGTCCTTCGAGCTGGAAGTGGCGCTCCTCGGCGGAGAGCAGGCTCTGTCGGCCGTGCGCGGCGTCCGGATCGGCGGCGATCAGCGTGAGCGCGGTGAGGTGGTAGCCCACGATCCTGGCGGCGCTGTCCGCGTCGAGCGCGTCGGTCCGGTACCGCAGCCGCAGCGTGCGCGGATCGCCGGGTCGTGGGATCTCCAGCCGCAGCACGGTGTTCTCGGCGAGTTCGGCGAGTTCGCCGCCGTCGCCGATCGGATCGAACACGGCCTCGGACGACGGTCCGGGCAGGCCCAGCTCACGTCGGAGACCGTCGACGGGGAAGTCCTTGTGCAGCAGCAGTTCCGATTCGGCCCGGTGGGTGTGGAGCACCAGCGTCCGCCACGAATCGGGTTCAGAGGTCAGCCGGCAGGGCAGCGGCGGCCCGGCCGGTACGGCGACGTAACCGGTCGTGACCTCGTGCTCGCCGGACAGGGCGGCGAGCACCTTGGCGTGCGCGGCCAGCAGCACCGAGCGCAGGGGTACCGCCAGCTCGTCCGCCAGGCGGCGCAGCGCGTCCACCAGATCCTCGGCAAGCGTCGCCTCGTGCTCGGCGGTGCGGGTCACCGGGTCGAGGGTCCACCGAGGGACCGTGGTGACTCCACCGGCGGTGAGTACGCCTCGCCAGAACTCCCGGCCTGCCGCGTCAGGCGTGGTCATGGCAGCCATGGGACCTGCCTCCCCTCGTCCTCGCTGTGCGAGCAGAGATCCTCGCTGTGCGAGGTGATCGGCCTCGCCGGATTCCCGCCCCACCACGCCTGCTGCGGGACCATCTCGCCCTTCATCAGGAAGGAGTCGGCGTCGAGCACCGCACCGTCGCCCACGGTCACGCCGTAGTGGAGGAAAGCGCCGACCCCGAGCGTGCAGTCGGAGCCGATCGTGATCCGGTCGGACTTGAAGGCTCCGTCCTCCTGCGAGTGGCACTGGATCACGCTTCCCGCGTTGAGCGTGCAGCGGTCCCCGATGGCGGCCATGGCCCGTTCCGTCAGGAAGCAGCCGTCGTCGAACACCATGCGGCCGATCCGCACCCCCAGCAGCCGCCAGATCACGTTCTTGAACGGGGTGCCGTTGAAGATCTTCGGGTACGTCTCCGACGGCACCTTCCAGTAGCGCTCATGCCGCCAGAAGCCCGGGGTGTAGATCGAGCAGAGCATCGGCCTGAGGGGATGGATCAGTGTGATGACGCGTTCGATCAGCACGAAGTACACGACGGTGAACAGCACGACAAGGAGGTCGGCCAGCACGATCCCCGACACACCGAGCGGCCCGTACAGCTCCGCGGCCGCTGAGACGAGCAGGGCGAGAGCGAAGGCGTAGATCCAGCGCGTCAGCAGGTACCACCCCATGGTGCCGGCGTTGTGCCTGTTCTTGGCGGGGAGGGCCCGCCGCAGCTGCTCACGGCTCTTGAGCCGGTCGAACCGGCTGTCCCGCAGGACCGAGCGGGGAATCTCGAAGCTGGGCGACCCCAGCAGCCCGACGCCTTCGCGGACCTCCCCGTCGACCGGCACCATGACCTTCGTCGCGAGGAGGCAGTCGTCGCCGGTCCTGCCCCGCGTGGGGTACGCGATCCTGTTCCCGAGGAAGTTGCGCGGCCCGATCGACACCCGGGACACGCGGAACGCGGTACTGGAGAAGTCGGCATTCATGATCGACAGGCCGTCCGCGACCATCGTCCCGCGTCCGACGGTGCTCAGATACGGCGTCTCGTGTTTCATCACGGTGCCGAAGTTCGACCCGGTCTGCTGGACGCGGGAGAGGTCGTACCCGAGGCCACGCAGGTAGTGGACGATGGCGGAGCTGTCACCGAACAGGCGCTTCAGCGCCTTCCAGTTGGTGAGGAGGGCGATCGTCCGGTGCACTCCGAAGTGGAAGCCGTACAGGCAGTAGGTCCTGCCCGGCGTGATGGTCAGGCCGAGCAGGCGGGGAACGGTGGCCAGGAAGAGGAGACCGGCGGGAATGGCGCCGAAGACGAGCACGAAGGACATCGCCAGGACCTCGACGTAGTACATCCCGTCGGTGAAGACCGCGGGTCCCGGCGCCAGAGCCGTGCTGAGCTGCGGGACCGCGACGAGCAGCGCGGCCACGCCGCCGACCGCGAGCGGCACGTACACGACCAGCGCGACCAGCAGTTGCAGAACGCTGTGGACCGCCCTGCGCACCGCACCGCAGCGGGCCTCGCCCACCACCTGGTAGTCCACGTCGGTCGGCTGCGCCGGGGAACCGTGCCAGTGCTCGCCGTCGGGTACCGCCTGCCCGCGGTGCAGAGCGGAGGCATGGCCGAGCTGGGCGCCGTCGCCCATCGACGTGTCGATGTCGAGCACCGTGGCCTCGCTGACCAGCACGTTCCTGCCGAGGGTGACCGGGCCCGTCTGGATCACTCCGGCGTGGGCCCGGTAGCAGGCGATGAGCGAGTCCTTGCGGATGACCGTGCCGGCGCCGATGGTGAGCAGGTCCGTGCACACGGGCACGCTCCGGGAGAGGACCAGGGCGCCGGGCCCGACCTTCGCGCCCAGGGCCCTGAGGTAGAGCAGATAGAGCGGCGAGCCACTGAACAGCGCCAGTGGATCCGACCGGACCATCGTCTTGACGATCCAGAAGCGGACGTACGCGAGGCTCCAGACCGGGATCTGCTGAGCCTTCCACCGGCCGACGAGCGTCCACTTCACAAGGATGGGAAGGACACACAGGACCAGGAAGGCCGCACCGCCGAACAGGGCCGACCGCAGGTACACGTCGAGCACACCTGATCCGGCGGAGATCCACTCGTAGCCTCGGGCGGTGCCGAAGGCGAGGACGTAGGTGTACCCCAGGAAGGCCAGGAACTGCAGCGCGCCGCACAGGAGGTACTGCCACCTGCCCGCCGGAGGCCGGGCCGGCACCGCAGCCGGGGCCGACGACTCCGGTTCCCGGACCACAGCCGACGGCTGCGTCCGGGGCATGGGCGGGGCTTCCGCGAGTGCCGTCGACAGGCTCCTGATCGTGGGGTGCCGATAGACGTCCTTCATCGACACCGACGGCAGGTCCGCACGTTTTCTGACGCGTGCGCAGAAGTGCGCCATCACCAGCGAGTCGGCGCCCAGGTCGGTGAAGAAGTTTCCGTCGACCGACACCCGCTCGGTCCGCACGACTGCGGCCAGCACGTCGGCGAGGGCTCTCTCGATCACGTCCGGTTCGCCGTGCCCGTTCGATAGGGCTGCGGCTTCCTCCGGAGCGAAAGGCAACGTTTCCACGGACTTGTTGGCCATCCCGTGGCCAGAACCACTCATGCTCTTGATTCGGCACCGAGAGGCGGACAGATCTCCACAATCGGAACTTCTTGCACACCTTCCTCCATCGGTGACCCAGTGCGCACATACAGTTGCGGTCGGAGGGCCGGGCTTGAGCCCGTCTTGGAGCGGGCGAACGACACTTTCACGCCCCCGAGGCGCGCTTGTCAGCCACCCTGTGCGGGCACTACTGTCACCACGCCTTGGTGAACGGGAAATCCGGTGTGATGCCGGTGCGGCCCTCGCCACTGTGAATCGGGAAGTCCGGCTCCAGCCCTCACGGGCAGCCACTGGGTCCTTCGGGACCCGGGAAGGCGGAGCACGGGCGGTGCTACCCGTCAGCCAGGAGACCGGCCAAGGCGCGTCAACCATCCACGAGGTGCTGGAGAGGGTCTGCCAAGCCATGCACATAGCCGAGGGTTTTCTTCCTCCGGCGCACGCGGTCGCCTGGGGCGTCGCGTCCGCTCCCTTCGTCGTCCACGGAGTCCGGTCACTCACCCGCGAGGTCAGGGAGCACCCCGAGAGCACCTTGCTCCTCGGCGCCTCCGGGGCCTTCACCTTCGTCCTGTCCGCGCTGAAGCTGCCCTCCGTGACCGGCAGCTGCTCGCACCCCACCGGCACCGGCCTGGGCGCCATCCTGTTCCGGCCACCGATCATGGCGGTCCTGGGCACCATCACCCTGCTCTTCCAGGCACTGCTGCTCGCCCACGGTGGCCTGACCACACTCGGCGCCAACGTCTTCTCGATGGCGATCGTCGGCCCCTGGGCCGGATACGCGATCTACAAACTGCTACGGCGCTACGACGTGCCGCTGATGGTCGCCGTCTTCTTCGGCGCGTTCGTCGCCGACCTGTCCACCTACTGCGTCACCAGCGTCCAGCTGGCCCTCGCCTTCCCCGACCCGAGCAGCGGATTCCTGGGCGCGCTCGGCAAGTTCGGCTCCATCTTCGCCGTCACCCAGATCCCCCTCGCGGTCAGCGAAGGCCTGCTCACCGTGCTCGTGATGCGGCTGCTGGTGCAGTCCAGCAAGGGCGAACTGACCCGGCTGGGCGTGCTCCTCACCAAGAAGCAGTCCGCGACCGAGACCGAGGCGGTGGCCCGATGAGCAAGAACACCAAGATCAACGTCCTGCTTCTGCTGGTCGTGGCCGCTCTCGCCGTGCTGCCGCTCGCGCTCGGCCTCGGGGACCACAAGGAGGAGCCGTTCACGGGCGCCGACGGTGAGGCGGAGACGGCGATCACCGAGATCAAGCCGGACTACGAGCCCTGGTTCTCGCCGCTGTACGAGCCGCCGTCCGGTGAGATCGAGTCGGCCCTGTTCTCCCTCCAGGCGGCGCTCGGTGCCGGTGTCCTCGCCTACTACTTCGGCCTGCACCGGGGACGGCGGCAGGGTGAGCTGCGGGCACTGGCCCAGCAGGACACCGAGGGCACGGCAGGTGGCGCCGCCAAGGAGTCCACGGCCGAAAGGGCCTGATCCCTCGTGCTGCCGATCGACGCGGCGGCGCACAGCAGTCGCTGGCGCCGCCGTCACCCCGTGGACAAGGCCGTGCTCGGGCTCGGCCTCACCGTGCTCGCCATCTCGCTGCCGCCGTGGCCAGGTGCCGCATTGGTCCTGGTCACCGCCCTCGCGGTCCTGCTGGGACCGGCGGGCGTGCCCGCGCGGCGGCTGTGGCGTGCGTACCGCGTGCCGTTGGGCTTCTGTGTGACCGGCGCGCTCACGCTGCTCGTCCAGGTCGGCGGGCCCGAGGGGTTCGTGTCCCTCGCCGACGACGGTGGGCTGCGCGCCGGGGAGCTGATGCTGCGCACCTCGGCCGCGTCTCTCGGGGTGCTGCTGTTCGCCTTCACCACCCCGATGTCCGACCTGCTGCCCCGCCTGGTCAGGGCCGGGGTGCCGGCACCCGTCGTGGACGTCGCCCTGGTGACGTACCGCATGAGCTTTCTGCTGCTGGACTCCGTGCGCCGTATCCGGGAGGCCCAGGCCGCCCGGCTCGGGCACACCAACCGGGCCGCGGAGTGGCGTTCGCTGTCCGGGCTCGGCGCCACCGCCTTCGTGCGGGCCTTCGACCGGGCCACCCGGCTGCAGGCCGGTCTCGCCGGGCGCGGCTACGACGGCACCCTGCGCGTCCTGGTGCCCGAGGCCCGCGTCTCCGTCCGCTTCACGGCCGCGAGTTGCGCCCTCCTCGCAGCGCTGGCCGCCCTCACCCTCGTACTGGAAAGGGCACTGCCATGAGCGAGCCCACCGCACTGGTCGCCCTGTGGGGCGCGTCCTACGCCTACGAGGACGGCCCCCTCGTCCTCAGCGACCTCGACTTCGACGTACGCGAGGGGCGGGCGCTTGCGCTGCTCGGCCGCAACGGCACCGGCAAGACCACGCTGATGCGGCTGCTCAGCGGAGGGCTCAGGCCGCAGGACGGCCGGCTGACGGTGGAGGGTGCGCCGGTCACGTACGACCGCAAGGGGCTGACCCGGCTGCGGACCACCGTGCAGCTGGTGGTGCAGGACCCCGACGACCAGCTCTTCGCCGCGTCCGTCGGCCAGGACGTCTCCTTCGGCCCGCTGAACCTCGGCCTGTCCGACACCGAGGTACGGGCGCGGGTCGACGAGGCCCTCGCCGCACTGGACATCACGCCGCTGACCGACCGGCCCACGCACCTGCTGTCGTACGGCCAGCGCAAGCGCACGGCCATCGCCGGCGCCGTCGCCATGCGGCCCCGCGTGCTGATCCTGGACGAGCCGACCGCCGGGCTCGACCCCGACGGCCAGGAACGCCTGCTCGCCACCCTCGACGGGCTGCGCGCGTCCGGCACCACGGTGGTGATGGCCACCCACGACGTGGACCTGGCCCTGCGCTGGGCCGACGAGGCGGCGCTCCTCACGCCGTCCGGTGTACGCACCGGCCCCGCGGTCGAGATGCTGTCCCGCACCGAACTCCTGCGGCAGGCGGGGCTGCGGTTGCCCTGGGGCATCGCGGCCGCCCAACTGCTGCGCGCACAAGGGCTGTTGGACGACACCGCACCCGGTCCGCGTAACGCGGAGGAACTGTCGGCGCTGGCCGCGAAAAAGTAGGGCGAAAAAAATAGGGCAAGGAGGTCAGCCCCTTGCCACTCTCAACGTATAGCGCACCGGGGGCCTTGCGGCAAGGCCCCCCTCGTCCCGCAGAATCTCCAGCCGTGGACAGGGGGTTCTGATGATCGACGTGATCGTTGCCGGTGGCGGACCGACCGGACTGATGCTGGCGTGTGAGCTGCGGCTGCACGGCGTGCGGGTGGTCGTACTGGAGAAGGACGCGGAGCCGACCAAGGTGGTCCGCGCGCTCGGCCTGCATGTGCGCAGCATCGAGGTGATGGAGCAACGCGGTCTGCTGGATCGGATTCTCGCTCAGGGGCAGCAGTTCTCGGTCGGCGGTTTCTTCGCCGGCATCGACAAGGGGTGGCCGGACGGGCTGGACACCGCGCACTCGTACGTCCTGGGCATCCCGCAGCCCGTCGTCGATCGTCTCCTCGCGGAGCGCGCCACCGAGCTCGGCGCCGACGTCCGGCGCGGCTGCGAGCTGGTCGGGCTCAGCCAGGACGACGACGGGGTGACCGCCGAACTGGCCGACGGCACGCACCTGCGCTCGCGCTATCTCGTCGGCTGCGACGGCGGCCGCAGCAGGGTGCGGAAACTGCTCGGCGTCGGCTTCCCCGGCGAGCCCAGCAGGGTCGAGACGCTGCTGGGCGAGGTGGAGGTGGCCGAGGCGCCGGAGACGGTGGCCGCCGTGGTGGCCGAAGTCCGCCGGACCCAGAAGCGGTTCGGCGTCGTGCCCTTCGGGGAGGGGGTGTTCCGCGTCGTCGTGCCCGCGGAGGGGGTGGCCGAGGACCGCACGGTCCCGCCGACCCTGGAGGAGCTGAAGCAACAGCTGCGACGGGTCGCCGGCACCGACTTCGGCGTGCACTCGCCGCGCTGGCTGTCCCGCTTCGGCGACGCCACCCGGCAGGCCGAGCGCTACCGGACCGGCCGCGTGCTGCTGGCCGGCGACGCGGCGCACATCCATCCGCCCACCGGTGGGCAGGGCCTCAACCTCGGTCTCCAGGACGCGTTCAACCTCGGGTGGAAACTGGCCGCCGAGGTGAACGGCTGGGCATCGGAGGGGCTCCTCGACAGCTACCACGCCGAACGGCACCCGGTGGCCGCCGACGTACTCGACAACACCCGGGCGCAGATTCAGCTGATGTCGACCGAGCCGGGCCCCCAGTCCGTGCGCCGGCTGGTGTCGGAGCTGATGGACTTCGACGAGGTGAACCGGTATCTGATCGAGAAGATCACCGCGATCGGGGTCCGCTACGACTTCGGCGCGGGGCATGAACTGCTCGGCCGGCGGCTGCGGGACGTGGAGCTCAAGCGCGGGCGCCTCTACGACCTGATGCACGGCGGGCGCGGACTGCTGCTCGACCAGACCGGCGGGCTCTCGGTGGCGGGCTGGGCGGACCGGGTCGACCACGTCGTCGACGTCAGCGAGGAGCTGGACGTGCCCGCGGTGCTGCTGCGGCCGGACGGCCACGTGGCGTGGGTCGGTGAGGACCAGGAGGGCCTGCTCGGCCGACTGTCCGAGTGGTTCGGCGCCGCGGCCGACCGCCAATGACCCGACAGCCACCGCCGCTCCCTGTTTGATGAGGTCACCCACGACCGAAGCGAGGGAGCATGGCCGACCGCACCACGGACAGCCAGCCGCCCGAGGGGCTGAAGGCCAATGCGATCGGGTTCGTCGACGCGCTCGTCATCGGGCTGAACGCCACCTCGCCCGCGTACTCGCTGGCGGCGGCGATCGGCCCGGTCGTGGCGCTCGTGGGTGTCTACGCCCCCGGCATCATGCTCGCGTCGTTCGTGCCGATGCTGCTGATCGCGTCGGCGTTCTACTACCTCAACAGGGTCGACCAGGACTGCGGGACGACCTTCTCGTGGGTCACCCGGGCGATGGGCCCCTGGTTCGGCTGGCTCGGCGGCTGGGCCATCACGATGACCGGCGTCCTGGTGATCGGATCGCTCGCGGACGTCGCCGTGACGTTCGCCCTGCTGGCCTTCGGTCTCGACAGCTGGGCGGAGAACGAGTTCGTGCGCCAACTGCTCACGGTGCTGCTCATCCTGGTGATGACGGCCGTGTGCGTCATCGGCACGGAGGTGTCGGCCCGGGTGCAGAACGTCCTCATCCTGGCGCAGGTCGCGTGTCTGCTCGCCTTCGCCGTGGTGGCGCTCTACCGGGTGTACGCCGACACCGGCACCCTCGACTCCACCGACCCGTCGCTCAGCTGGCTGGACCCCTTCGGGGCGGGCGGCGCCGGGCTGACCGCGGGCCTGCTGCTGGGGGTGTTCATCTACTGGGGCTGGGAGTCGGCGGTGAACCTCACCGAGGAGGTCGAGGACTCCGCCACCGCCCCCGGCAAGGCGGCCGTATGGTCGACGGTCATCCTGCTGGTGACCTATGTCGCGGTCGCCTACGCGGTCGTGGCCTACGCCGGACCGGCGTTCCTGGCCGAGAACGCCGAGGAGGAGGAGTTCATCTTCGCCCTGCTCGCCGAGGAGGCGATGGGCGGCTGGGACTGGGTGGTGCTGCTGGCGGTCTCGACCTCCGGCCTCGCATCGACACAGACGACGATCATCCCCGCCTCCCGCACGGCCCTGTCCATGGCACGCCGTCACGCGCTGCCGACGCACTTCGCCCACATCCACCCCCGGTTCCGCACCCCCGACGTGAGTACGTGGTGGGTCGCCGGCATCGCCGTCGTCTGGTACCTGGTCGTGCGCCAGATCAGCGAGAACGCCCTCTTCGACTCGCTGACCGCGCTGTCCCTGCTGATCGCGTTCTACTACGCGCTCACGGGCATCGCGTGCGCGATCTACTACCGGCGCCATCTCACCGAGAGCCTGCACCACTTCGTCCTCATCGGCCTCGGCCCGCTGGTCGGCGCCGGACTGCTGATCTGGCTGCTGGTCGAGTCGGTCGGCGACATGTCCGACCCCGCGAACTCCTACAGCGGCGTCTCGTGGTTCGGGCTCGGCCCACCGCTGGTCATCGGCATCGGCATCGCCCTCGCGGGGGTGGTCCTGATGGTCGTGTGGCGCCTGATGGCACCCGTCTTCTGGGCGGAGCGCCCGGAGGTGGCCGACCCCGATCTCGTCCACGGCGACAAGGAGACTTGAGCATGTCGGTCGTTCTCGGATACGACGAGTCCCCGGGCGCGGTGCGTGCACTGCACGTCGCCATCGAGGTGTCGGCGGCGTTCGGCGAGCCGCTCGTTCTGGTCTACGGCGCGGCGGCGCCCGGCGCCCTCGGCGAGGAGTACGCCGCGCACCGCGATGCCGTCCAGGAGGCCGGACGCACCGCCCTCGGTCACGCCGTCGCGGTGGCCGACGAGGCCGGTGTGCGGACCACCGTCGAGGTCATCGACCAGAAGCCGGCGGAGGCGCTGGTCGAGGCCGCGACGCGCCATGCGGCGAGGGTCATCGTGGTCGGCAGCTGGGGCGAGAGCCCGCTGCGCGGGGCCCTGTTGGGCTCCACACCCCACAAACTGCTGCACCTGGCGCGCACTCCGGTGCTGTGCGTGCCCACGGAGCCCTGAGCACGCACAGCACCGGGAAGACGTCGGTCGGGCCCGTTCAGGTCGCCGTCGCCGCTGCAGCCGCCTTACCCGCCGTACGCCCGGAGAAGAGGCAGCCGCCGAGGAAGGTGCCCTCCAGGGAGCGGTAGCCGTGGACGCCGCCACCACCGAAGCCGGCGACCTCGCCTGCCGCGTACAGTCCGGAGATCGGGGTGCCGGAGGCGTTCAGGACGCGGCCGGAGAGGTCGGTCTGGAGGCCGCCGAGCGTCTTGCGGGTGAGGATGTTGAGGCGCACGGCGATGAGGGGGCCGGCGCTCGTGTCCAGGATCTTGTGGATGGCGGCGGTGCGGCTGAGCGTGTCGCCGGGGTAGGCGAGCGCGTTGCGGATGCCCATGACCTGGGCGTCCTTGGTGTAGGGGTTGTCGATCTCGCGGTCGCGGGCCTCGATCTGCCGCTGGAGGGCGGCGAGTTCGATCAGGTTGTCGCCGGTCAGCTTGTTCATGCCGGTGACCAGTTCGGGCAGGGTCTTGGCGACGACGAAGTCCTCGCCCTTCTCCTTGAACCGCTCGATCGGCTCCGGGGTCTGCCAGATGCGGGACAGCAGCATCCAGATGTTCTTCTCGGTGAGGTCCGGGTTCTGCTCCGAGCCGGAGAGCGCGAACTCCTTCGCGATGATCTTCTGGGTGGTGACGAACCAGGAGTAGTCGTAGCCGGTGTCGCTGATCGACTTCAGGGTGTGCAGGGTGTCGTAGCCCGGGATGTCGGGGCTGGAGAAGCGCTTGCCGGTGGCGTCGAACCACATCGAGGACGGGCCGGGCAGGATGCGGATGCCGTGGCCGGGCCAGATGGGGTCGTAGTTCTTCAGGCCCTCGGTGTAGTGCCACATGCGGTCGGGGTTGACGATCCGACCGCCCGCCTTCTCGGTGATCGCCAGCATGCGGCCGTCCACGTGCGCGGGCACGCCGGTGATCATCGACTTGGGCGGAGTGCCCAGCCGGGCGGGCCAGTTGGCGCGTACGAGATCGTGGTTGGCGCCGATGCCGCCCGAGGTGACGACCACCACGGGGGCGTTGAGTTCGAACTCGCCGACCACCGTGCGGGAGCTGGGCTTGCCCCGTGCCGCGCTGCTGGGCTCCAGGACGGCGCCGCGTACACCGGTGACGGCACCGTTCGTGACGATCAACTCGTCCACTCTGTGGCGGAACTTGAAGGTCACGAGGCCGTCCTCCACGCCCGCCCGCACCTTCTTCTCGAACGGCTCGACCACGGCCGGCCCGGTGCCCCAGGTGACGTGGAAGCGCGGCACCGAGTTGCCGTGCCCGTCCGCGAGCCCGCCGCCGCGCTCGGCCCAGCCGACGATCGGGAACCACTGCATCCCGAGCCCGGCCAGCCAGGCCCGCTTCTCCTCGGCGGCGAAGTCGACGTACGCCTCGGCCCACTTGTAGGCCCAGTGGTCCTGGCCGGACGGGTCGGAGATCCCGCGGTCGAAGCCCGCCGTGCCCAGCCAGTCCTGCCAGGCCAGGTCGTGGGTGTCCTTGACGCCCATCAGCCGCTGTTCGTCGGAGTTGACGAAGAACAGGCCGCCGAAGGACCAGAACGCCTGCCCGCCGAGACTGGCCTCCGGCTCCTGGTCCAGGAGGAGCACCTTGCGTCCCGCCGCCGCCAGTTCGGCCGTGGCGACCAGCCCGGCGAGGCCGTGTCCTACGACGATGGCGTCCGCGTCCGACGAGCCGGCCGAGGCCGCGAAGGCCGGGAACGTCGCCTGGGCGAGCGCGGCACCGGCGAGCACTCCGCCGGCGACGGTCAGGGCACGACGGCGGGTGATCGCGGCAGGGGCTGACAGGTTCTCCATGGGCTGCCTTCCGAGGAAGTACGCAGGGGAGGTTCGCAAGGGGCGGGAGACGCACGAGTTGCCGCTGCGAGAGCGGGTGTTACCGACGGTAGCCCAGGGGGTGTCGGGGTCGCCAGATGCTGCAACCGTGAACTTTTCTCACGTTTGGTGGACGCGATCCACCAGGATGTCGATCACCAACGGCGTCCGCGGCCCGTACCCGAGCAGCACCCCGTCCTCCATGTCGACCACCCGGCGGTTCATCCCCGCCGGCGTCTGACCGACTCCGGGAATGTCGACCAGTCCGTCGACACCGCCGACCGACTCCAGCCCCTTGGTCATCATCAGGATCACGTCCGGCTGCGCCCGCACCAGCGCCTCACTGGTGATCGGCGTGAACGGCTTGTCCAGCCCGGCCTCCTTGCCGGCGTCCACCGCCCCGGCGGCCTCGATGAGCGAGTCGGCACCCGAGCCCTTGCCGCCGATCAGATAGACGGCCGCACTGCCGCGCATGTACAGGAAGGCGACCTTGGGCTTGCTGCCCTTGGGCACGGCAGCGCGGGCGGCGGCGAGTTCGTCGTTCATGCGCCGGTTGAGGGCCTTGCCCGCCGCGGGGACGCCGAGCGCCTCGGCGACGCGGGTGGTGCGGGTGGTGACGTCGGCGAGTTCGGTGGCCGGGTCGAGGACGACGACGGGGACGCCCGCGTCGCGGATCTGGTCGATGGCCTCCTGGGGGCCGGTGTCGGTGTCGGCCAGGACGACCGTCGGGCGCAGCGAGAGCACGCTCTCCGCGCTCACGTCGTGCGCCTTGGTGACCTGCGGGAGCTTCTTCGCCTCGGCGAAGGTGGCGGTGATGTCCCGGCCGACGACCCGGTCGCCGAGGCCCAGCGTGAACACGATCTCGGCGACACCGCCGTTGAGCGGCAGGATGCGCGAGGCGTCCTCGACGGTCACCTCGCGCCCGTCCGAGGAGTCGACGGTGACGGGCAACTTCGGGGTGGGCGGCTCGCCTTCGAGCGGCACGAGAGTGTTCTTGGCGAGCTGTTTCTCGGCCGCGGCGGCGCGCTCGCTCGCGGACTTCGCAGCCGGGGCCGAACCGTCCGACGCGCCCCCGCCCCCACCACAGGCGCCCGTGAGCAGCGCGAGCGTCAGACCAAGGACGGCGAGGCGTCTCCGGGATGCGCGCATGGGTTTCCTTTCGTCTCTCCTGGCACACAGTTGAGTAATACTTTAGGTTAGGCTTCCCTTAGTTTCTTTTGGTGGGGGTGTTCCATGGCGTGGGCAAGTGGCCTGCACCGTAAGGGAGTTGGACCGACTCTCGGATTGACGGGGGCAGCCGTCCTGCTGCTCTCGGCCGTCGGACCGGCCTCGGCGGCGGGCGGCTCGGCGACGGGCCCCGAGGGCCAGAAACTCACCGTCTCCAAGTCCTCCGGCCTCAGCGCGGGCGGCGAGACGGTGACCGTGACCGGCTCCGGCTACAACACCGAGAAGGGCATCTACGTCGCCTTCTGCGTGGACAACGGCGCCGGAAAGACCCCCACGCCCTGCGTGGGCGGAGTGGACATGTCCGGCGAGTCCGGGGCGTCCGCCTGGATCTCCTCCAACCCGCCGTCGTACGGCGAGGGGTTGGCGAAACCGTACAAGGGCAGCGGCCACAAGGGCTCGTTCAGCGTGCAGCTCACCGTGCGCGCCAAGGACGCTAACACCGACTGCACCAAGTCCGGCGTGAAATGCGCCGTCATCACCCGCAACGACCACACCCGGGGCGGCGACCAGAGCCAGACCGTCCGGATCCCGGTGACCTTCGGCGGCAGCGGCGGGGGTACGTCGAGCGGCGACAACACCACGGCGACGCCGACCGCGACGGCCGGCGCGAGCACGACCGGCGGTGGCGGTACGGGCAGTTCGGGCGACGGCACCGAGACGGCGTCCGACGGGCCGCTCGCCAGCACCGGTTCCATCGCCCTGACGGCCGGAGCGACGGCGGCGGCACTGGTCGCGGCCGGCACCGGCGCCTGGCTGTGGGCACGCAGGCGACGGGGCACGACCGCCGGCTGAACCGACCCGGATTCCACAGGGAGACTTGAAGATGGCGAAGAGACCCGGCGCCACCGCCGTGACGGGCGGCGCGCTGCTCGTACTGCTGTGTCCGGGCGGCGCGACCGCACAGGACGGGGACACGCCCCCGCGTGACATGTCCGGCGGCTACGCGAGCTGGAACACCGCACCCGCCGACCTCGACGACCAGGGCATCTCGCTCGATGTGGCCGAACCCGGCGTACAGGGACCCGCGGACCTTGCCTGGTTCCCGACGACCAGCGGCGCCGCCGACCCCGCAACCTGCGACGCCGACGTCGAGTTGGGCGGCTCGGCCCTGCTGACCTCCCCCACCGGCACGCAACCCCTGCCCCTCAGCGGGCTCCGGCTGCGGCTCGACGGCGACGCGGGCGCCCTCTACGCGCGGACGGTCGTCAATGGCCGGGCCCGCCAACTCGCCCTGGCCGACGTGAAATCCGGCGCCGAACCCGTCGTACGCACGAGCGGCGTGACCTGGACCGGGCTGCGGGCGTCGCTCACCCAGGACGGGGCGGCGCTGCTGTCCGAGTGGAGCGGAGGGGAGTTCACGGCGGGGGACGCCTACGGGGTACTGGACCTGACGGTGGGGACCGGCGGCGAATCGGCCGAAGCCGCACCCGAGGAGACACCACGGCCGACCCCGGGCACCCCTGAGGAGAAACCGGCGGCGCCCCCGCACCAGACGACGACGGCCCCGTCCGCCACCGTCACCCGCACCACCCTCTCCCCCGGCGCCGAACAGCAGGTCACCGGCGCGGGGTTCGAGCCGGGCGAGGTCGTCCTCGTCGCGATCGACGACGACACCCGGTACCAGGCGGTGGCCGACGAGGCGGGGCGGATCTCCCGCACCTTCCCGGTGTACGGCACCGCCACCGAGGGCGCGCACACCGTCGCGCTCTCCACGGTGACCGGGGAACGCCGGGCCGTCGTGGACTTCGGCGTGCGGGCGCGGACCTAGCACATGAGTAACGAGGAGCGGGCGACACGGCCCGCTCCTCAGCATGCCCAAATCCCTTGCGGTGTCGGCCAGTTGGGCTCTTTGCCGTCCGTTGACAAACAGCTCGCCTTCATACTTAGGTTTGCCTTACCTAACCCCCCGCTGGGTGCCTCGCCCACATCGAGGCGCCCACACCGAGAAAGGTGAACAGCTCACCATGAGACCCGTTCCCCCCGCCCGCACCGCCGCCCGCGCCGCTCTCGCCGTGACCGCCTCCGCCGCCCTGACCCTGGGCCTGGCCACCTCGGCCTCCGCCGCCACCTCGACCCGCACGGTCACCGACGGCGGGACGACCTACAACCTCTCGCTGACCTCCCCCGACACGGCCGCCGCCGCGGGCCAGGTCATCACCGTCTCCGGCTCCGGCTACAACACCGGCCAGGGCGTCTACGTCAGCCTGTGCGTGGTCGACGGCGCACAGGGCGCGAACAAGCCGACCCCGTGTCTGGGCGGCCAGGACGAGGACGGCTCCACCGGCGCCTCGCACTGGGTCAACAACACCTTCGGCGGCATGTTCGCCAACAGCTCCAAGTTCGGCACGGGCGGCACCTTCAGCGTGCAGATCTACGTCAAGGCCACCCTCGACGACGGCAGCGTCTGCGGCCAGGACGTCGAGTGCGCCGTGGTGACGCGGGCGGACCACTTCGACAGCGAGGACCGCAACTACGACGTGCACGTCCCGATCGCCTTCCAGTAAGCGCCCGTCAGGCCGGGCCCACAGGCGGGCCCGGCCCTCGGTATCCCCGGGGTGCCGGGCGCACCCGACCAGTGAGGACCCTCCATGACCGACGAACCCAGACCGCCGGCCCGGGCCGGACGCCGGCTCAGACGCCCCGCGGCCCTCCTCGGCGCCGCCGCGCTCGTGGCCGCGGCCGTCACGCTCGGCTCCACCGCACAGGCCTCCGACACACCGAAGACGGCCCTCGGCAAGGACGGCCAGAAACTCACCGTCTCCGCCTCCGCGAACCTCGCCCCCGACGGCGAGACACTGCGCGTCACCGGCGAGGGCTACGACGCGACCAAGGCCATCTACGTCGCCCTGTGCAAGGACAACGGCGACAACCGCGTCCCCACCCCCTGCCTGGGCGGCGCCGACGAGAACGGAACCGGCAGCTCCTCGCAGTGGATCGTCCCCGAGGGCGACGAGTACGCGGGCGACCTGGCCGTCACCTGGGGCGAGGGCGGCACCTTCGACGTCGGGATCGACGTCAAGGCCAAGGACAGCAGCCTCGACTGCACCAAGGTCACCTGCTCGGTCGTCACCCGCGTCGACCACCGCAACCCCGGCGACCGCTCCCAGGACGTCCGTATCCCCGTCACCTTCGAGGGCCAGGACCCCGGCGGCGGGGACGACGACGGCGACGGTGTGGACGTGCCGCCGGGCACCGTCAGCTACCTGCGGGCCGCCGAGTTCACCACCGCGGGCCGCCCACTGGACCTGCTCCTGCACCCCGACTCCGGGAAGCTGTACGTCGGTTCGGACAACATCCCCGACACCGCGGACGTCGCCGAGCAGGGTCTGTACGCCATCGACCCGAAGGACGGGAAACTCCTCAGCCACGTCCAGCAGGCCCCCGGCGCCACCGGCACGCTCGCGGCCCGTGTGGTCCGCTGGATCGCCGCCCCGCTGTCCGGCGACGGCGTCGCCTTCCACTACCCGCTGCGCGGCATAGGCACCGCGAAGGGCGGCGACACCGCCGCCAAGGGCGTGTGGCTGACCGGCGGCTCGGTCACCGGCGTGGGTCCCGGCAGCGACGCGTCCAGCACGCTGGTCGCCCAGGGCGCCGTCCTCTCCGAGGTCGAGACCGCCACCGGCACCGTCACCAAGAGCGCCACCCTGGCAGGCGGCGGCATCCTCGACGTGGACACCGCACGCGGCACCGCATGGTCGGCCGACTCCGCGGGCGGCAAGCTGTACCGCGTCGACACCGGCTCCCTCACGGTCACCGCCACCGTCGAACTCCCGGCAGCCTCCGTCTACTTCGTCGAGACGGACCCGGCGACGGGCAACGTGTGGGTCGGCAGCTCCTACGATGTCCTCGTCTTCGACAAGGACGGCAAGCAGCTGGCCAAGCTGACCGGCAAGGACCGGGCCACGGCGACGGCTTTCGACAAGGCGACCGGCGAGGCCTTCGTCCTGCGCGAGGACTGGGGCACCGCCGACGACGGCGCGGACAACGTCGGCGCCCTGGAGATCTACGACAGCGCCACGGCCGAGCGGGCGGCCGAGCCCGTCGCCCTGCCCGGCAACCGCGCGGGCGCCTACGCGGGCGTCGCCGTGGCCCCCGGCGCCACGTCCATCTACGTCACCGACCAGGCCGAGAGCAAGGTCGTCAAACTCGACCGCCGCGTCTCCCCGAAGGTCGTCCAGTCCCCCACCGACCAGACGGTGCCCCCGGGCGACGAGGTGACCTTCGTCGCCGCCGCCGAAGGCACCCCGGAGCCCACCGTGCGCTGGCAGGTCAGCCCCGACGGCGGCCAGACCTGGTCGACGGTCGAGGGCGCGACCGAGAACGCGTACTCCTTCACCGCGAAGGCGGCGCAGGACGGGTACCGGTACCGAGCCGAGTTCACGAACTCCGTGGGGTCGACGCGCACTTCACCGATCACGCTCACGGTCGAGGAAGAGACCGATGACGGGGGCGGCGACGGAGACGGGGACGGCGACGAGACTCCCGACGAGCCCTTCGGCTCCAACACCGTCACCGGCCCGAACGGCCAGAAGCTCACCGTCACCCCGGTCAACAACCTCGCCACCGAGGACCAGACCCTGAAGATCACCGGCACCGGCTATGACACGAAGAAGGGCATCTACGTCGCCCTGTGCGTCGACAACGGCGACGGCGAACTGCCCACGCCGTGCATCGGCGGCGTCGACATGACCGGCGGCTCGCACTCCTCGGCGTGGATCTCCTCCAACCCGCCGGACTACGGCGAGGAGCTGGCGATCCCGTACGGCTCCGGCGGCACCTTCGACGTCGAGCTGACCGTCGACGCCAAGGACGCGTACACCGACTGCTTCAAGGCCAAGTGCGTCCTGGCCACCCGCAACGACCACACCCTCTCCGGCGACCGCTCCCAGGACGTCAAGGTCCCGGTCAGCTTCGTCGGCCAGGACCCGGTGGACACGGACGAAGGCACCGGCGGCACGGGCGGGAACGGCGGCTCCGCCGGTACGGGCACGACGGGCGGGAGCACCGGCGGCACGGGAACGGGGTCCACCACGGGCGGATCCGGCGGCACCGGCACCTCGACGACGGGTGGCGGCCTCGCCTCCACCGGCGTCACCGTGCTCTCCGTCGCCGCGCTCGCGGCGGCGCTGCTGGCCACCGGCTGGGTGGCGTACCGCAGGGGACGTACCGTCAACTGATCGACGGCTACGGCGAGTTGGTCCTCCGGCGCGCACGGACGCGCCGGAGGACCACTGCCGTCAAGTGGTCCACACCGTCACGCCGCCCGGCCCGCGACCACCCACTTCGACGGCAGCTCGATACGAGCGCCGTCCGGCCCGTACTCCGTGGTGATCAGCGGCAGTTCACCGCTCGCGAGGACGGTGAGTCCGGCCGCACGCAGATACTCCGGCACCGCGGCGTCGGCCACCTCGCCGGGGGCGATGCCGTGCCGGAAGATGGGCGCGAGCTTGGGCGGCGGGCCCGCCGGGCCCTGCGCGAGGCCGATGAGGACGGGCTTGGCGGACTCGGAGAGCTCGACGAGGAAGGCCCGGCCGCGCTCGCCGACCAGCGTGGCGATCCCGTCCACCATCAGCTGCCGGTCGTCGGGCTCGGCCTGGTGCAGCACGCCCCGCATGTAGACGTTGGCGTCGCCGAGTTCGGCGTGCAGCGTCTCGGCCTCGGTCTTCTCCACGGCGTCGAACTGCCGGTACGCCGCCTGCCCGGCGGGGTCGGCGCGCCGGGCGTGGTCGAGGGCGGCGGCGGACAGGTCGGCGCCGATGACGCGGGGGAAGCGGTCGGCAAGGAAGCGGGTCTGTGTGCCGTTGCCGCAGCCCAGGTCCACCATCGGCAGGCCCGGATCGGTCAGGTGCGCCTCGAAGAGGGCGAGATGGCGGCCGGCGGTCAGGCCCGGCTCCGCGTCCCAGAACACCGCCCCCTGTTCGTCGGAGGCTTCACGCCAGAAGCCCTCCCAGGCCTCGCGGTACCGATTCGTCACGCTCATGACCGACTCCCCAGGGTGCGACGCCGACCCGCCGTGAAGTGACGGGCGAGTACGGTTTATCGCGGGCCGGTGACGGCTACAAGCGTGTGGCGCATTCCTTCACTCCCCATTCGACACTCGTGCGCCCTCGTGCCCTCCATGGGCACAAGCGATCAGCGTCGTGGGAGCGTGAGTTCGAACCAGACGGTCTTCCCAGCGCTCGTACGGCTGGTGCCCCACTCACGCGCGAGCGTGCTCACCACCCGCAGCCCACGCCCGGCCTCGTCTTCCGGGCCGGCGTTGAGCAGGTTCGGCAGCTCGTGATCGTCGTCGTCCACCTCGCACAGCAGCGTGTCACCGCGGATGAGGCGCAGTTCGACGGGGCGGCTGTGGGAGTGCCGTACGGCGTTGGTGACGAGTTCGCTGACCAGCAGTTCCGCGGTGCGGGCGAGGCGGGTGAGACCCCAGTCGTGGAGCTGTTCACGGACGACGGCGCGGGCCCGGGACACCTCCACCGGGTCGGCGGAGAGCCGCCATTCGACGACGTCCTCCGACTCGATGCCGTTGAGCCGGGCCATCAGCAGGGCCACGTCGTCCTTGCGGCCGCCGCGTGTGTTGAGGGCGCGGATGATGGTGTCGCAGGCGTCGTCCATGGACGCGGCCGGGTGGGCGGCGGACTCGCAGAGGGTCGCGAGGCCGACACCGATGTCCTCGCCGCGCACCTCGACCAGGCCGTCGGTGCACATCACGATCCGGTCGCCGGGCGCCACGCGCACGCGTACCGCCTCGAAGGGCACCCCGCCGACGCCGATCGGCGCCCCCGTGGGCAGGTCGAGCAGCTCGCTGCGTCCGTCGTCGGCACGGACCAGGACGGGCGGGATGTGCCCGGCGTTGGCGAGATGGAGTTCGCTCGCGATCGGGTCGTAGACGGCATACAGGCAGGTCGCGAGGTAGGTGTCGCCGAGTCTCTGGGCGAGGTCGTCGAGGTTGCGCAGCAGTTGGGCGGGCGGCAGGTCGAGGGCGGCCATGGTCTGCACGGCCGTACGCAACTGACCCATCATGGCGGCCGAGTTGAGACCGTGCCCCATGACGTCGCCGACGACGAGGGCGGTGCGGGCGCCGGGCAGTTTCACGGAGTCGAACCAGTCTCCGCCGACCCGCCCCAGCAACGTACCCGGCAGATAGCGGGTCGCGATGTCGCAGCCCGCCATGCGCGGCGGGATGTGCGGCAGCATGCTGTCCTGGAGGGTCTCGGCGACCGACTCCTGGTAGGTGTACATGCGCGCGTTGTCGAGCACGAGGCCCGCGCGGGCGGCGAGTTCGGCGCCGGTGACGCGGTCCATGTCGTTGAAGACGGGCCGCTCGGGGTGGCGCAGCAGGATCATGAAGCCGAGCACCACATTGCGGGCCTTGAGCGGTACGACCAGCATGGAGCGGCTCGTGATGAGCGGCCGGATGTCGCGCTTCTCGAACTGCGAGGCGATGGCGTGGCCCATCTCCTCGCTGATGCGCGGCACGAGGACGGGCTCGCCGCTGGTCATGCACTGGAAGAACGGCGTGTGCGCCGGAAAGGGCATGGCCTCGCCGACCGGCACGACGTCGTCCCACCGGCCGGGTTCGTCGGTGTGCTCGACGGCGACCCGGTGCCACAGGGTGGTCGTGTCCGGTACGCCGTCGGGGAACCCCTCGCCGGCGACGACCTGTTCGCGCAGGTAGGTGCCGGCGACGTCGGTGAAGCGTGGGACGACGGCCTTGCTGACCTCGATGATGGTCCGCGACAGGTCGAGGGAGGTGCCGATGCGGCCGCTGACCTCGTTGAGGAACTCCAGGTGTTCGCGTACGGCGACGTATTCGAGGTCCTCGCCCTCGTCGGCGTACTCCTTCGGTAACGGCAGGCCTTCGGCGGCGGCCCGTGCGGCGCGCTCGCGGCGGGCCTTGCGCTCGGCGCGGCGGGGTACGCCCCAGTCGGGGGTGACGGGCACCCGGTCGTTCTGGCTGAACTCCAGGACGGGGTAGCCCAGTTCGAGGATCTGGCCGACGATGCGGGCGCTCTCCTGGACGCTCACGCTGGGCAGGATCTCGGGGAGCCCGCGGGCGAGTTCCTCGGCGCCGGGGAAGTCGGTGTGCAGGGCGAATCCGGGGGCGACGCGGTCGAAGCCGGGGTCCTCGCCGTCGTCGTCCTGCTGGAGCCGACCCACGTCGGCGCCGAGCACGAGGAGCCGCTCAGGACCGGGGCCCACCAGCGGGTAGGCCCACCACAGGACGTCGACCCGGTCCCTCTCGGGCACGGTGAGGCGGGCGCGGCCCGCGGCCGGGTAGAACAGCCGCCCGTCGAGGGACGATTCGAGGTCGTGGCCGAGTCCGTCGTACGCCGAGAACGCCCCGTACGGCGAGACGTCCTCGTCCTCGGGCAGCGCTCCGGAGACGGGCAGCAGATCGACGGCCGGGCGTCCGATCGCCTCCTCTTTGGCGGCGCCGAACAGACGGCGTGCGCCGGAGCTCCAGTGGGAGACGAGGCCTCCGCGGTCCACCACCACCACGGCCAGCGGGATGCGGCCGGTCGCGGCGTGTTCCGCCACCGCGCCGTCCCTCTCGGTGCCACGGTCCATGACCCAGGCCCTCTCTCCCCACGGCTCCGCAAGATCTGCCGCCTACTCCACCGTACGGCTCCGGGCGGAAGTGATGTGCGGCAATAGGGGAATTGGTGAGCCGGGAGCGCGGGGGCGCGTGAGGGTGCCGAGCGGGAGGCGTCCTCGCAGGACAGGCGCGTGCACCGGTCTCCGGCTCAGTCCTCGTGGCCGAGCTGAAGGTCGCGTTCCGTTCGGCCTCCTCCGGCGACCTGGAGCACGGTGGCGACCGGCGGGTAACCCGTGGCGATGACGGTGTACTGGCCGGTGGCGAGGTCGACGAACCGGAAGGTGCCGTCAGGGCCGGTGGTGAGCGTGTCCATGACGTTGCCGACCGCGTCGAGCAGCGTCACGCGCGCGTCCTCGACGGGCCGCCCGCCGCCCGCCCGCACGGTGCCGCGCAGGAGGGCGCCGCCGGCGAGTTCGATGTCCTGGCGGGTCTCGCGGGCCGCCTTCACGGTGGCGGGGACGGCGGCCGGACGGAAGGCGGGCGAACTGGCGGCGAGCGTGTACTCGCCGGCGACCAGCTCGGTGATGACATAGCCGCCTTCACGGCCGCTGCGGGTGGTGGCGACGACCTCGCCGTGAACATTGGTGAGCGTCACCGTGGCGTCCACGGGCGTGCCGTCCGGGGTGAGCACCCGCCCGGCGAGACGTCCGGCACCGCCGAGCACGATGTCCAGCTCCACGGGGCGCTCGCCGACGGTCACGGACACGGCCTGCGGTTGGTGGCCGCCCGCCGCGGCGATCAGCACATACGCCCCGGGGCCCGGGGTCGCCAGCGCGTACCGCCCGTCGTCGCCGCTCGCGCCGCGTCCGATCTGCTGCCCGGCGACATCGATGAGCGTGAGCGCCGCGCGCGGCACGAAGGTGCCGTCGGGGTGCTGCACCGTGCCCCGGACGGGGACGCTTGCGGTGTGCGGCGAACGGGTCTGGGGGATCGGGGCGTTCACCTGCGCCGGTTCCGTCTCCAGGGCCGGGACGTCGTGGGAGATCAAGGGCTTCTCCTTGAGGAAAAGGGCGATCAGCAGGCCGAGGACGAGCACCGGCACCAGGTAGAGGAAGATGCGCGGCATGGCCTCGGCGTACGCCCGGATGTAGCCGTCGCGCAGGTCCGGCGGCATGGCGTGGACCAGCTGCGGGGTGATGGACGCGGGGTCGGGCAGCTCGCCCCCCGCGCGCGCGGGCAGGTGTACGGCCAGGGCGTCGGCGAGCCGGCCGGCGAAGAGGGTGCCGAAGATCGCGGCGCCGACGCTGCCGCCGATCTGCCGGAAGTAGTTGTTGGCGCTGGTGGCGGTGCCGAGGTCGGCGGGGCGCACGGAGTTCTGCACGGCGAGGATCAGGACCGGCATCACCATGCCGATACCGGCGCCGAGGACGGCCATCCAGATGCTGTAGTGCAGCCGGGGCGTGTCGACTTCGAGGCGGGACAGCAGCCACATGCCGACGACGGAGAGCGCGCTGCCGAGCACGGGGTGGAGTTTGTAGCGGCCGGTGCGGCTGATGAGCTGACCGGAGATGATCGAGGCGCCGACGATGCCGCCCATCATCGGCAGCATGAGCAGGCCCGACTCGGTGGCCGTGGCCCCGTCGACCATCTGCAGGAAGGTCGGCAGATAGCTGGCCGCGCCGAACAGGGCGACCCCGATCACGAGGCCGACCAGGCCGGTGACGTTGAAGACGGAGTCCCTGAACAGCCGCAGCGGGATGAGGGGTTCGACGGCGAAGTGCTCGACGACGAGGAACAGCACGGTGGCGACGACCACTCCCGCGCCGAGGCCGAGGATGACGTGGGAGTCCCACGGGTACTCGGTGCCGCCCCAACTGGTCAGCAGGACAAGGCAGGTGGAGGCGGCGGCCAGCAGCAGCGAGCCCAGGACGTCGAAGCGTGCCCTCGCCCTCGGCTTCGGCAGTTTCAGTACGACGGTGACGACGGCCAGGGTGACGAGGCCGAAGGGGACGTTGATGTAGAAGCACCACCGCCAGGACAGGTGGTCGGTGAAGTAGCCGCCCAGCAGGGGCCCGGCGACCGAGGCGAGGCCGAACGCGGCGCCGATCAGGCCCATGAAGCGAGCGCGCTCCCGGGACGGCACGATGTCCGCGATGATCGCCTGGACCCCGATCATGAGCCCGCCCGCGCCGACGCCCTGGAGGGCGCGGTAGGCGATCAGCTGGTCCATGGTCTCGGCCAGCCCGGCGAGCGCGGAGCCGACGACGAAGACGACGATCGCGAACTGGAAGACGCCCTTGCGGCCGAGGAGATCGCCGAGCTTGCCGTAGATGGGCAGGCCGATGGTGGCGGTGAGGAGATAGGCGGTGATCGCCCAGGACATCTTGTCCAGGCCGTGCAGCTCGCCGACGATCTTCGGCAGCGCGGTGGCGACGATCATCTGCTCCAGCGCGGCCAGCAGCAGCGCGAGCATCAGCCCGAAGAAGACCAGTCGCACCCGGCGTGGGCTCAGTTGGCTCTCGGTGCCCTGGGGCGGAGCAGGTGGAGGAGGTGCGGTGACCGTCTCGTCCTGCACCAGAGTCGTGCCGCCCACGTACCGCTCCCCTCGCCGTACCTGCTCACAATTCCCGCAATAGGCGACAACTACGAGCAAGCACGGCGAGTTACGGTGCCGTCCCGGACACGAGGGAGTTCCACTCGATCCGGTGAGGAGGCCAAGGGCCTGCGGACACCGGGGACTTGACTCTCGACTACTTCTCGACCTCGGTGGCGAGCTTGGTGAGCACCGCGTCATAGATCCGGCCGAGACCCTTGGGCGCGAACGTCTTCTCGAAGAAGCCGCCGATGCCGCCTGCGCCCTGCCAGGTGGTGGAGACGACGACGCGGGACTTGCCCTCGCCGGCCGGGGTGACCCGCCAGGTGGTGACCATGGAGGAGTTGCGGTCCTTCTCGACGAGCTCACCGTCGGTGGGCTCGGTGACCTCCAGGAGGCAGTCACGGACCCGCTTGCTGGTCGCCTGGAGCCTCCAGTGGACGAGGGTGCCCTCGCCGTCGCCGCCCTCGCGCACCTCGTATTCGCTGAAGTGCTCGGGCAGCAGCTTCTGCCGGGTGCCGCTGTAGTCGGCGAGGGCGTCGAACACCTTCTCCGCGTCCGCCGCGACGACCCGCTCCGTAGTGGCCTCGACCTGCGCCATTGACTTCCTCCAGGACCTGATTTCTCGGGGGTTGGAGCAAGCCAACCACCCCGCTCCCGCACCGCCCAAATCGGGGTCCCGCTCAGCTTCCCGAACCGATCGCACAGTGATCGAAATCGAAGCACGCTCAGGGGCGGCGGCTCGCGAGGACGCAGAACTCGTTCCCCTCCGGGTCGGCGAGCGTGACCCAGCTCTCCTCGCCCGTTTGGCCGACGTCGGCGTGTCGGGCACCCAGGCCGAGCAGGCGGCGGACCTCTTCGTCCTGCTCCCGGTCGGTCGGGTTGACGTCGAGGTGGAGTCTGTTCTTGACCGTCTTGCCCTCGGGTACACGCGCGAAGGTCAACGTCGGGGGCACCGGGCCCGGGCGATTCCCGCCTTCGGGCTCCGCGGGGGAGCCGATGGCGACAAATCCTTCGCCCTCGTCTTCTTCCTTCACCTCGTAGTCGAGGACCGAGCACCAGAACCGTGCGAGCCCATGGGGATCAGCGCAGTCGATCGCGAGCTCGGTGAATTTACTGGCCATGTCAGGACCTCCCAGTCGGGTAGCGGGTCCCCCAACAGACCCCCGTCGGAAAGTTTCACCCTCTCCACGCACGATCAAGGGAACATGTGTTCTATTCTGGGGGCAGTGCTACCGAGGAGGCGTCATGCGCTGGGACAACCTCACCCTGGAGTCCGACCACAGCAGGGCCGACACCGCGCTGTTCGGCGCGGACGCCGTAGTGACCCGCACCTTCGACACACCCGAGTTCGCCGGGATCACGTTCCACGAGATCCGGGCCCGCTCGATCATCAACCGGGTACCGGGCGCCTCGCGCATGCCCTTCGAGTGGACGGTCAACCCCTATCGCGGTTGCTCGCACGCGTGCGTGTACTGCTTCGCACGCAAGACCCACAGCTATCTCGACCTGGACACGGGCCTCGGCTTCGACTCCCAGATCGTGGTCAAGGTGAACGCGCCGGAGCTGCTGCGCCGCCAGCTGTCCTCGCGCCGCTGGCTGGGCGAGCACATAGCGATGGGCACGAACGTCGACTGCTACCAGCGCGCGGAGGGCCGCTACCGCCTGATGCCGGGCATCCTCGCCGCCCTGCGCGATCACGCCAACCCCTACTCGATCCTGACCAAGGGCACGCTGATCCTGCGCGACCTCGACCTGCTGAAGCAGTCGGCCGAGGTGACGGACGTCGGCATCTCCGTCTCGGTCGGCTTCGTCGACCCCGAGCTGTGGCGCAGCGTGGAGCCCGGCACGCCCGCTCCCGAGCGGCGTCTGGACGTCGTCCGCACGCTCACCGAGCACGGACTCGGGTGCGGTGTGCTGATGGCGCCCGTGATTCCGTTCCTGAGCGACCACCCGGCCCAACTGCGGGCCACCGTGCGGGCGATCGCCGCCTCCGGGGCCACCTCCGTCACCCCGCTGGTGCTGCATCTGCGGCCCGGGGCCCGCGAGTGGTTCATGGCCTGGCTCGGCAGTCGGCACCCGCATCTGGTGCGCCGCTACGAGCGGCTCTACGCGGACGGCGCCTACGCGCCGAAGTGGTACCAGCGCCGGATCACCCGTCAGGTGCACGACCTGGCCCAGGAGTACGGCATCGGCCCCACGCGCGCGGGGATGCCCCGACGGATCCACGAGCCCGAGCCGGCCGAGCCGACCGAGCCCGCGATGACCGAACCGACCCAACTTACGCTCATCTGAGAGCATTCGAGCGCATCCCTCGACCCAATCGAGTCAAGTCTCGACAGAATGAGTTCTTCCGGGCGTCCACGCCGGGACGATGCGGCGAGGACCGTGGCACTCGCGGTCCGCGACCCTCCGTCCTGGGAGGACCCCATGCGAAAACGCGCAGCCGTGCTGTGCGGTGCCGCCGCCCTCATGGCCGGGACCGTGACGGCCGTCCCCGCCGAGGCGCGCGCCCCGCACACCGCGGGAACCGCCCACGCCGCACCCCTCACCTGGAAGAAGTGCGGCACCAAGACCTACCCGACGCTCCAGTGCGCGTCCCTCGAGGTCCCGCTCGACCACGCCCGTCCGCAGGGACGGCAGATCACGCTCGCACTGTCCCGCGTCCCGCACACCGCGAAGAAGTACCAGGGCCCCCTTCTGGTCAATCCCGGCGGCCCCGGCGGCAGCGGTCTGACGCTCGCCGGATTCGTCGCCGCCGCACTGCCCAAGGCCGTGGCAACGCAGTACGACGTCATCGGCTTCGACCCGCGCGGCGTCGGCAAGAGCAAGCCCGCCCTCGACTGCAGGCCCGGCCACTTCGAGGCGGTGCGCCCGGACTCGGTGCCGAGGACCGAGTCGATCGAGCGGGCCAACCTCCAGCGCGCCGAGTCCTTCGCACGGGCCTGCGGCGAGAAGTACGCGGACGTGCTGCCGTACATGAACACGATCGCCGCCGTGCACGACATGGACCGGATCCGTACGGCACTCGGCGCGAAGCAGATCAACTACTTCGGCTACTCGTACGGCACCTATCTCGGCGCGGTCTACGCCAAGCTCTTCCCGGAGCGGGTGCGGCGCGCGGCCCTGGACTCGGTCGTCGACCCGACCGGCGTCTGGTACGAGGCCAACATCGCGCAGGACCACGCCTTCAACGACCGCCACCGCGCCTTCATGGCATGGGTCGCCAAGTACGACGCCAGGTACAAGCTCGGCAGCGATCCCTCCAAGATCGAGGCCAAGTGGTACGCGATGCGGGCGGCCCTGGCCAGGAAGCCGGCCGACGGCAAGGTGGGCGCCTCCGAACTGGAGGACACCTTCATCCCCGGCGGCTACTACAACGGCTACTGGCCCTACCTCGCCGAGGCGTTCGCGGCGTATGTGAACGACAAGGACGCCGACCCGCTGATCGAGGCGTACGAGAATTTCGGCGCCTCCGACTCGTCCGACGACAACAGCTACAGCATCTACACCTCGGTGCAGTGCCGTGACGCCGCCTGGTCGCGCGACTGGGATCAGTGGCGGGCGGACAACTGGGCCGTGTACGAGAAGGCGCCGTTCATGACCTGGAGCAACGCCTGGTACAACGCACCGTGTGCGTTCTGGCCGACGGCCTCGCTCCCGTCGGTGAACATCGACAACGGCAAGCTGCCGCCGATACTGCTGTTCCAGGCGACCGAGGACGCGGCCACCCCGTACGAGGGGGGCGTCACGGTGCACCGGAAGCTGGCCCGGTCCAGCCTGGTGGTCGAGCGGGGCGGCGGCAACCACGCCATCACGCTGAGTGGGAACGCCTGCCTGGACAAGCACCTCGTGGCCTACCTGACCGACGGCACGGTGCCGCGCGGCGCGGGTGAGGCGGACGCGGTGTGCGAGGCGCAGCCCGATCCCAAGCCACTGAACTCGAAGGTCACGTCGATGTCGTCGCGGGGCGCGGAACTGCACGAGCTGGTCGGCTTCCGGCACTGAGCCGCTGAGTCGCTCGGCCGCTCAGCCGCTGACGGCCCGTGGGGGCGTTGTCAGACCCGTGGTCCACCATGGACGCATGAGTGAGCTGACCAGGATTCCCGCCCCCGACGGGGTCGCCCCCGCCGCCCAGTACACGCACGTCGTGCTGGGCACGGGCCGTTTCGTCGCAGTCTCCGGCCAGCTCGCCCTGGACGAGGAGGGCAGGCTCGTCGGCGCGGGCGACCCGGCGGCCCAGGCCCGCCAGGTCTTCGAAAACCTGAGACGCTGCCTGGCCGCGGCCGGGGCGACCTTCGACGAAGTCGTCAAACTCACCTACTTCGTCACGGACATGGCGCACTTGCCCGCCGTCCGCGCGGCCCGCGCCGAGCACATACCCGACGACCGGCTGCCGGCCGCTTCGGCCGTGCAGGTCGCCGGGCTGGTGCGGCCGGAGTTCCTGATGGAGGTCGAGGCGTTCGCCGTGGTGCCGGATTCGCCGAGTCCGCCGAGTTCGCCGAGTTCGCCGAGTTAATGGCAGGCCGACTCGGGTGACCGCTGTCTAGGGTGCCGCCATGGACGACGACCGCATACACATCCGCCCCATGACCTCGGCCGACTGCGACCGCGTCGCACAGATCCGTGTCGGGGGCTGGCAGAGCGCCTACCAGGGGCTGGTCCCGCAGTCGTACCTGGACGCCATGGACGTGGCACAGGAAGCCGTGCGCCGCCGCGCCTACTTCGCGCAGGCCGACGACAGCGTGGTGGACCTGGTCGCCGAGCTGGCCGGTGAGGTCGTCGGCTGGGCCTGCCACGGCCCGTACCGCGACGGCGAAGTACGCACCGAGGACGCCGAGTTGTACGCGATCTACGTGGCCCCCGGACGGTACGGCGCCGGCGTGGGCCACGCCCTGCTTCAAGAGTCGCTGCGCCACTGCACGGCCGCCGGTCACCCCCGCATGCTCCTCTGGGTCCTCAAGGAAAACGCCCGCGCCCGGCGCTTCTACGAACGGGCGGGCTTCCTCGCCGACGGCACCGAGGAGCCCTTCGACGTGGAGGGGGTCGAGGTGCCCGAGGTGCGGTACGCGCGCGAGTTGCCCGTCGCCTGACGGCTCACCGCTGACCCGGGATCCGCGCCAGCGCCCGTACGGCCGCCTCCGCGAGCGTCGGGTGGGCCAGGGCCTCGTTCAGGACGCGTCTGGCCCGGGTGTCACCGAGGGCGCCGAGACCCTCCACGCAAGCGAGGGCGACGCGGCGGTGGGGATCGTGCGGGCGCAGCCTGCGCTCCAGGGTGGTGATCAAGGCGGGCACGGCCTCGGGAGCGCGCAGGTCGACGAGGAGCCGGACCGGATGCAGGGCGTAGGCGACCCGGAGTTCGTTGGTGGCGAGGGCGGCTGCCGCGCGGGCCGTACGCGGGTCGCCGAGGCGGGCCAGGGCATGGGCGGCGGAGGCACAGCGCTGCGGGTCACGGTGGTTCAGGAGCAGGACGAGGGACTCGAAGGCCCGGCGGTCCCCGGCGAGGCCGAGCCGGAACGCGGCCAGCTCCCGGGCCCACAGGGGCTGTCCCGGCGCGGTGAGCAGGTCCGCCAGTTCGTCGGCGTCCTCGGTCTCGAGGAGGCGGTCGTACGCGGCCGGCGCCCCGGACTCCTGCCGTAAGCGCTCCGTGAGTGATCGCAACTCTTCGTCCATGAAGGCGAGCGTAGAGGGGTCGGTCGGCGATCGGGACCTACATCACAAACTCGGGGACTAGCGCGCTCGTTACCCACTGGTTAAGCTCATACGAGCGAGTTACCCACTCGCGAACTCCTCACGGCGGCCTGGTGACGCAGCTGCCGCGAGAAGCAGTCGGTTCGGTACATCGAGTACCGCAGTACGACTCGGCCACGGGACAGGGCCGGTCGGTCATCACCGCTCCTCGGACGTGTGCACGTCCGCAGCGACGGCACCGGGCGTGTGCGCTCGCAGCCCGGCAACACCCGCACTTCCACCGCATCCGGTGCGCTCATGGTTCGGCTTCGACTCCGGTCGGGCCCCCTTCGGCGCACCCGGGCGCGTTTCCAGTCGTCACCCTCATTCCAGGAGTCCCGCGATGGCCACTCCCCTGTCCGACACCCCTCTGTCCCCGCTCAAGACCGTTGCCGTCGTCGGCCTCGGCACCATGGGCACCGGTATCGCCGAAGTCCTCGCCAAGGCCGGGCGCGAGGTCATCGGCATCGACATCAGCGAGGCCGTGGCCGCCCGGTCCGTCGCCGCGCTGGAGGCCTCGACCGCCCGCGCCGTGGAGCGGGGCCGGATCACCGAGGAGGAGCGTGCGGAGCTCCTTGGCCGCATCCGCACCTCCGCCGACCTGAGTGCCGCCGCCGACGCGGACCTGGTCATCGAGGTGGCTCCGGAGTCGTACGAGATCAAGCAGCAGATCTTCCGCGAGCTGGACGGGATCGTGCGCCCCGAGACGATCCTGGCGACCGGCACCAACGCGCTCTCGGTCACGCGCCTGGCCGCCGACTCGGCCCGCCCCGAGCGGGTGCTCGGGCTGCACTTCTTCAACCCGGCGCCGGCGATGCGGCTGGTCGAGGTCGTCTCCTCGGTGCTGACCGCGCCGACGGCCGTCACCGCGGTCACTAACCTCGCCCTGGACCTCGGCAAGGAACCCGTCGCGGTCGGCGACCGGCCCGGGTTCGTCGCCGACGGGCTGCTGTTCGGCTACCTCAACCAGGCGGCCGCGATGTACGAGGCGAAGTACGCCTCCCGCGAGGACATCGACGCCGCGATGCGGCTGGGCTGCGGACTGCCGATGGGCCCGCTGGCCCTGCTCGACCTGATCGGCATCGACACCGCGCGCAGGGTCCTGGAGGCCATGTACGCCGAGTCCCGCGACCGGCTGCACGCCCCCGCCCCGATCCTCAAGCAGCTCAGCGAGGCGGGCCTGACGGGCCGTAAGTCGGGCCGCGGCTTCTACACGTACGAGGCGCCGGGCAGCGCCACCGTCGTGCGGGACGCGCTGACGCCGCTGGAGGGGGCCGCCCTCACCCCGGGCCGCGAGGTCCGCTCGGTCGGTGTCGCGGGCTCCGGCACCATGGCGTCCGGGATCGCGGAGGTCTTCGCCAAGGGCGGGTACGAGGTCGTGCTCGCCGCCCGCAGCGAGGAGAAGGCGCAGGCCGCGAAGGCCCGGATCGGCAAGTCGCTCGCCCGCTCCGTCGACAAGGGGCGGATGACCGCCGAGGCCGCCGCACAGACCCTGGACCGGATCACCGCGGCGGGTACGTACGACGCGTTCGCCGACGTGGACCTGGCCGTGGAGGCCGTCGCCGAGGACCTGGAGATCAAGCGGCAGCTGTTCGCCACGCTGGACAAGGTCTGCAAGCCGGGCGCGGTGCTGGCGACCACCACCTCCTCGCTGCCCGTCGTCGCGTGCGCCCGCGCCACCTCGCGTCCGCAGGACGTGATCGGCATGCACTTCTTCAACCCGGCGCCGGCGATGAAGCTCGTCGAGGTCGTCCGTACGGTGCTGACCGCCGACGACGTCCACGCGACGGTCCGCGAGGTCTGCGGCACGATCAGGAAGCACGCCGTGGACTGCGGTGACCGGGCCGGATTCATCGTCAACGCACTGCTGTTCCCGTACCTGAACAACGCGATCAAGATGGTGCAGGAGCACTACGCGTCGCTCGACGACATCGACGCGGCGATGAAGCTCGGCGGCGGCTACCCGATGGGTCCGTTCGAACTGCTGGACGTCGTCGGGCTCGATGTCTCGCTGGCGATCGAGAAGGTCCTGCACCGCGAGTTCCGCGACCCGGGGCTGGCTCCGGCGCCGCTCCTGGAGCACTTGGTGGCCGCGGGCTGCCTCGGCCGCAAGACGGGTCGCGGCTTCCGCGAATATGCCCGGCGCTGACGGCATCGGCGACTGGTTCAGAGGCGACCGGGACTGGGGCGGACTGCTCGACCCGGCCGAAGGGCCCCCGCCCGCCCAGGGCGGGGGAAACCCCGTACATGCGCATCAAGCTGCGGACATGCAGTACGTTCGGGTCATGTCCCAGCCCGCCAGGTCCTCACGTACACCAGCCACGCCCGACGCGCCGGAAAGTGCCGCAGGCAGTCGCGCGGCCGCTCAGCGGCTCAAGATGCGCCGCGAACTGGCGGCCGCGGCGATGGAGCTGTTCGCGACCAAGGGGTACGAGGCGACCACCGTCGACGAGATCGCGGCCGCGGCCGGGGTCGCCCGGCGCACGTTCTTCCGCCACTTCCGTTCCAAGGAAGAGGCGATCTTCCCCGACCACGACGACACGTTGATCCGCGCGGAGGCGGTGCTCAACGCGGCCCCCGCGCACGAGCATCCGCTCGACACCGTGTGCCGTGGCATCAAGGAAGTCATGAAGATGTACGCGGCCCGGCCGGAGATCTCGGTCGCCCGCTACAAGCTGACGCGTGAGGTGCCCACCCTGCGTGAGGCGGAGATCGCGTCGGTCGCCCGCTACGAGCGCCTCTTCACCCGCTATCTCCTCGGCCACTTCGACGAGCACGCCCACGACGACGACGCCAACGACGACCCGCTACTGGCCGAGGTCGCCGCGTCCGCAGTGGTCACCGCGCACAACCACGTCCTGCGGCGCTGGCTGCGGGCCGGCGGCCAGGGCGACGTGGAGACACAGCTCGACCACGCCTTCGCGATCGTGCGGCGAACGTTCGGCACGGGCATCGGCGCCGGCCGGGACACCGCGCCGCGCACGTCGCCCGCCTCCGTGGCCTCGGAGGGGGAGGTGCTGGTGGCGGTGGCGAGGACCGACGCGCCGCTGGACGAGGTGATGCGGACCATCGAACAGGCGCTGAAGGAGCGGGCGTAGGGCGTCGTCGCCGTGGGTGCGGGGGCGTCAGCGGGAACCATCGCGCCTGTTCATCCGTCCTCCATGTCGAGAGCGGATCTTCATCGGGCGCGACGGAAGCGAGTGAGTTGTCATGGAGACGAACGATTCGACCACGCTCGAAGCGACGCTGGCCGACGGGCGGCGCATGACGCTGTCGCTCCCCGCTTCGGACGCCAAGTGGGCGGCCGACGGCATACGCGGCCTGCGCGCCGTCCCGCCGACGCACACCGGCCGGGGTGAGGAGCCTCCGGCTCTTCCTGAGGAGCCGGCGCTGCCGTTGCAGGTGGCTTTGATGGGTCTCGGGGCCTGAGCGAGGGGCGCCCCCGGGGGGAGTGGGATCGGCCGTCTCGCGGCTGCGGGTCCGTTGTGGCTGATCGCGCCCACGCGGCGGAGCCGCATATCAACACCGCCCCGCGCCCCTTGGGGCGCGGGCGAACCGCGGCCTATATCGCCAGGGCCGCCCAGGGCTAGCGCCTGATTCGCCAAGGCAGGACCTCGCCCCCGCGCCGGACCGACCGGCCCGGTGCGAACCTCGCCGCCAGCCCCGGCTCCGCCTCCCCCGTCACAAGCCCGGCCACCAGCCGTCCCGTCGCCGGGGCCAGCATCAGGCCCAGCATGTTGTGGCCGGTTGCCAGCAGGACTCGGGGGCGGCCGGGCACCGGGCCGATCAGGGGCAGTCCGTCCGGGGTCATCGGGCGCGGTCCCATCCACTCCTGCTCCCGCCGCTCCCAGTCGGCGCCCGGCAGATACGGCCGGGCGGCTGCCACCAGTGCCTCCACGCGGCCCTGCCGGAAGCGGTCCGGATCGCGGTCGAACTCCATCGTCCCGGCGACCCGCACCCCCTTGCCCAGCGGCGCCAGCACCGCCTTCGCGGAGCCCAGGTGCACCAGCCGCTTCGGCAGCGACTCGGCCGGCACCGAGAAGCTGTACCCCTTCCCGGCGGCCACCTCGATCCGCACCCCCGCCGAAGCGCACACCTCCCGGGACCAGACGCCCGCGGCGATGACCACCGCGTCCGCCTGGTGGGTCCCCGCGGTCGTACGGACCTCGACGCCCTCGGCGCCGTCCCGCACCGCCGTCACCCGGGCGCCCTCCACCAGCTCGCCCCGTCCCGACGCAGCCGCTCGGCCAGCGTGTCCACGAACTGCCCGGGATCCACGGCCCATTGACGCTCCACCAGGAACCCGGCCCGGGCGGCGGGCCCGAGCGCGGGCTCCGCCTCGGCCAGCGCCGCGCCCCGCAGCACCCCCTCGGGCGCGACCGGCGCGCCGAGCCGGCGGAAGCCCCCCAGCCCGTGCGCCGCGTCCTCGTACGACGGGTAGGCGAACAGGAAGCCGTCCTTCCCGGCCCCGCCGTCCACCCCGATCGCCTCCAGCTCCTCGAACGTCTCGAAGGTGCCCTCGGCGAGGGCGGCGAGCGCGGCGGCCCCGGCGGTGTGGTGCCGGGCCGTGCTGCGCAACCCCAGACCGGCGAGGAAACGCAGCAGCGGGAGGCTCGGCACCGGGTTGATCCACAGTGGGCTGTCCGGCCGGAACACGCCGGTCAGCGCCTTGGCCGCGACGCCCGGGGCGCCGAGCGGTTCGACGAGGTCGGGGCAGATCTCGCCGGCGTTGCCGCGTGAGGCGCCACTGCCGAGCCGGTCCCGTTCCAGGACGGTGACCGTGAGGCCGGCCCGGCCGAGGTAGTGGGCGCAGGCCAGGCCGACGACGCCACCGCCGACGACGAGGACCGAGGAGGGCGACGTACTCACGAAGACTCCTTCCGGGTCACGACAGCTCCTTCACAGTGGGCAGGTCGGCGGACGCGGCGCTCCCGTCACCGCTCGACTCCGCGAGGCTCTTGCCGCTGGTCTCGGGGGCGAGCCGGTACGACACCAGCCGGCCGAGGCCGCAGATCAGCGCGCCGAGGAACATCGCCAGGCGGGTGCTGTGGCCGAGGACGACCGGGGCGCCCCAGGTGCCGATGGCGGCACCGATGCGGCTGGCGCCGGTGGCGAAGCCGTTGGCGGTGGCGCGCACGCCGTCGGGAACAGCTCGGACGGGTAGATCGCCTGGAGGCACTGGCTGGAGAAGGACGCGAGGCCGAACACCGCGAACAGGGTGACGACGGCCGCCGGCCCCGGATCGGCGAGTGCGGACAGCACCAGCAGCGGCACGGCGGACAGGGCGAAGCTCCACAACAGCAGTGGTCTGCGGCCCTTGTTGATGAACAGGATCCCGGAGAGGGAGCCGAGGATGTAGAAGATCTGCAGCGCCACCGAGCCCAGGTAGGCGCTGTCGCCGTGGTCGAGTCCGAGCGAGGTCAGGATCGTCGGCTCGTAGGTCGTGATGGCGTAGATGGGCAGCAACTGGCAGGCCCAGAAGGTGCCGACGAAGATCGTGCGGCGCAGGTAGACGCCCTGGAAGGTGTCGGTGTAGCGGCTGCGGGTCGTGGTCTCGGCCTCCAGGTCGGCCAAGTCAGCGTCGGGGCCGAGCATTTGGCGCACGACCTGGCGGGCCTCCTGCGTCCGGCCCTTGCTCATCAGCCAGCGCGGCGACTCGGGTGTGCCGAACCTGAGCAGCAGGATCAGCGCGGCCGGGATCGCGCTGCTGGCCAGCATCCAGCGCCAGTCGTCGAGACCGGAGCGCAGCATCAGCCAGCCGACGACGTACGCGGTCGCCGCGCCCACCGACCACATGGTGACCATGACGACCAGCAGCGGACCCCGCGACTTGCGCGGCGCGAACTCGGAGGCGATGGTGCCGGCGATGGCGAAGTCGGCGCCGATGGCGATGCCCATCGCGAACCGCAGCAGGGTCAGTGTCCAGGCGTCCGGGGCGAAGTACTGTGCCACGGGCAGGGCGATGAAGGCGGCGATGTCGAAGAGGTAGACCTTCTGCCGGCCGACCCGGTCGGTGACGTACCCGAAGACGAGCCCGCCGACGAACATGCCGATCAGCGCGGCCGAGCCGACCAGGCCCGACATGGTGGAACCGAGGCCGCGCACCGCGGTGGTGCTGGACGTCCGCGCGGGCGGGGTGTCACGGATGTCGTTGCTGCGGACGGTACGGGAAGTGTTCGGCTCCGCTCAGGACGTGACCGGGGAGCTCGCCGCCGGGCGGTACGCCGTCCTGCACGCCTCGACCGGCCGCCAGGAGCGGCTCGTGGAGAGGTGCTCGGCGCTGGTCGAGCGCCTCGGCGAGCGGCACGGAGTCGAGGCGCGGGTGGGGATCGGCGAACCGGGCCGGGGTGTGGCGGGGATGCACGACTCGTACCGGGACGCGGCGCTGGCACTGCGTGCCGGGCCGCGGCTGGAGCCGGACGGGCGCGTCTTCGCGGTGGCCGACCTGCGCGTGCCCCAGCTCGTGGCCTCGACCGTACGGCAGGAACGCGCCCGGTACGCGGCCGCCGTCCTGGCGGGACTGCGCGAGCGGGAGGACTGGCCCGTGCTGCGGGAGACGCTGATCGCCTGGGCGGAGGGCGGCTTCCAGCTGGTCCGGACCGCGGAGCGCCTGGCCGTCCATCGCAACACCCTGCTCTATCGGCTGACGAAGATCGAGGAGCTGAGCGGGCGCGAGGTGCGGGAGCCGCGTACCGCGATGGCCATGTACCTGGCATGTCTGGCCGATGCCCTCTAGGCGACCGGCCGACGACGACTGGTGACCGATAGCGCCCGATAAACACCTACTCACGGGTAGCTTTGATCGATCATCGCTCATTTGTTACGTAAAGATTTCATCTGAGAGCAGGTTCTGGCACTCAGTGCCTTGCCAGGTGACACGCGGTGTCATACGTTGAAGGAGTCCGGGCGGCCGGCGTGCAGAGACCTTTCGTACGCCGGCTGTCCCCGCAAGCCCCTCCCGGGGCATGCGCGCCCGGCGCCTGCGTCACAGGCAACCTCCCGCGCCACAAAGCGCTGCCGAACAGCACAGATCGCCGAACCGACGGCAACCACCAAAAACCCTCAGCAGCACCGACGTAACCCTCAGCACCCCTCCCTCAGGGTGCGTATCGCCGGAGGCAACACCGTGACCGTGAAGGACATCCTGGACGCGATCCAGTCGCCGGACTCGACGCCGGACGACTTCGCCGCCCTGCCGCTCCCCGAGTCGTACCGCGCGATCACCGTGCACAAGGACGAGACGGAGATGTTCACGGGTCTGGAGACCCGCGACAAGGACCCGCGCAAGTCGATCCACCTCGACGACGTGCCGCTGCCCGAGCTCGGCCCGGGCGAGGCCCTGGTGGCCGTCATGGCCTCCTCCGTCAACTACAACTCGGTGTGGACCTCGATCTTCGAGCCGCTGTCCACCTTCGGGTTCCTGGAGCGCTACGGCCGCACCAACGAGCTGGCCAAGCGCCACGACCTGCCGTACCACATCATCGGCTCCGACCTGGCGGGCGTCGTCCTGCGCACCGGCCCGGGCGTCAACGCCTGGAAGCCCGGTGACGAGGTCGTCGCGCACTGTCTGTCCGTCGAGCTGGAGTCCAGCGACGGCCACAACGACACGATGCTCGACCCCGAGCAGCGCATCTGGGGCTTCGAGACCAACTTCGGCGGGCTGGCGGAGATCGCGCTGGTCAAGTCCAACCAGCTGATGCCGAAGCCGGATCACCTGAGCTGGGAGGAGGCCGCTGCTCCGGGGCTCGTGAACTCCACCGCGTACCGGCAGCTGGTCTCGCGCAACGGCGCAGGTATGAAGCAGGGCGACAACGTCCTGATCTGGGGCGCGAGCGGTGGACTCGGCAGCTACGCGACGCAGTTCGCGCTGGCCGGTGGCGCCAACCCGATCTGTGTCGTCTCCAGCGACCAGAAGGCGGACATCTGCCGGGCGATGGGCGCCGAGGCGATCATCGACCGCAACGCCGAGGGCTACAAGTTCTGGAAGGACGAGCACAACCAGGACCCGAAGGAGTGGAAGCGCTTCGGCAAGCGCATCCGCGAGCTCACCGGCGGCGAGGACGTCGACATCGTCTTCGAGCACCCCGGCCGCGAGACCTTCGGCGCCTCGGTCTACGTCACGCGCAAGGGCGGCACCATCGTCACCTGCGCGTCCACCTCGGGCTACAACCACGAGTACGACAACCGCTACCTGTGGATGTCGCTGAAGCGGATCATCGGCTCGCACTTCGCCAACTACCGCGAGGCCTGGGAGGCCAACCGGCTCATCGCGAAGGGCAAGATCCACCCCACCCTGTCGAAGGTCTACTCCCTGGAGGAGACCGGCCAGGCCGCGTTCGACGTGCACCGCAACCTCCACCAGGGCAAGGTCGGCGTGCTGTGCCTGGCCCCCGAGGAGGGCCTCGGCGTGCGCGACGAGGAGATGCGCGCCCAGCACATCGACGCCATCAACCGCTTCCGCAACATCTGATCCGCACCATCTGAGACACCCGAGGTCATAGATGACTGAGCGTCAGCCCGCCGAAGGCAAGCGGGAGAAGGACCGGCCGTGGCTCATGCGCACGTACGCCGGTCACTCCACGGCCGAGGCGTCCAACGAGCTGTACCGGCGCAACCTCGCCAAGGGCCAGACGGGTCTGTCGGTCGCGTTCGACCTGCCGACCCAGACCGGCTACGACTCCGACCACATCCTCGCCCGCGGCGAGGTCGGCCGCGTCGGCGTGCCGGTGGCGCACCTCGGTGACATGCGCCGGCTGTTCCAGGACATCCCCCTGGAGCAGATGAACACCTCGATGACGATCAACGCCACCGCCATGTGGCTGCTGGCGCTCTACCAGGTCGTCGCCGAGGAGCAGGGCGCCGACATCACCCAGCTCCAGGGCACGACCCAGAACGACATCGTCAAGGAATACCTGTCGCGGGGAACCCATGTCTTCCCGCCGGGGCCCTCACTCCGGCTGACGACGGACATGATCGCGTACACGGTCTCCCACATCCCGAAGTGGAACCCGATCAACATCTGCAGTTACCACCTGCAGGAGGCGGGCGCCACGCCGGTCCAGGAGATCGCGTACGCGATGTCCACCGCGATCGCGGTTCTCGATGCCGTACGCGATTCAGGGCAGGTCCCCGCCGAGAAGTTCGGGGACGTCGTGGCCCGTATCTCCTTCTTCGTGAACGCGGGCGTCCGCTTCATCGAGGAGATGTGCAAGATGCGGGCGTTCGGGCGGATCTGGGACAAGGTCACGCGCGAGCGGTACGGCATCGAGAACACCAAGCAGCGCCGCTTCCGGTACGGCGTCCAGGTCAACTCCCTCGGTCTGACCGAGGCGCAGCCGGAGAACAACGTCCAGCGGATCGTCCTCGAAATGCTGGCCGTGACCCTCTCGAAGGACGCACGCGCGCGTGCCGTGCAGCTGCCCGCCTGGAACGAGGCCCTGGGTCTGCCCCGGCCCTGGGACCAGCAGTGGTCGCTGCGCATCCAGCAGGTCCTGGCGCACGAGAGCGACCTGCTGGAGTACGAGGACATCTTCGAGGGCTCGCACGTCATCGAGGCGAAGGTCACCAAGCTCGTCGAGGAGTCGCTCGCCGAGATCGACCGGATCCAGGAGATGGGCGGCGCGATGGCCGCCGTCGAGTCGGGCTACCTCAAGTCGCAGCTCGTCTCCTCGCACGCCGAGCGCCGGGCCCGTATCGAGTCCGGTCGAGAGAAGATCATCGGCGTCAACATCTTCGAGACGACCGAGCCGAACCCGCTGACGGCCGACCTGGACACCGCGATCCAGACGGTGGACCCGGCGGTCGAGGCCCGCGTCATCGCCTCCCTCCAGCACTGGCGCGACACCCGCTACCAGCCGCCCTTCAACCACCCGCGCCCCTGCAAGGCGCTGGAGAAGCTGAAGGAGGCCGCCAAGGGCACCGCCAACCTCATGGAGGCCACCCTGGAGTGCGCCCGCGCCGGCGTCACGACCGGCGAGTGGGCCGGGGCCCTGCGCGAGGTGTTCGGGGAGTTCCGGGCGCCGACCGGGGTCTCGTCGGCCCCGGTGGCCATCCCCGCCGAGGAGGGCTCGGCCCTGAGCGAGGTCCGCCGCAAGGTCGACCGCACGGCGCAGGACATGGGCGTCGGCAAGCTGCGTTTCCTGGTCGGCAAGCCCGGCCTTGACGGGCACTCCAACGGCGCCGAGCAGATCGCCGTGCGGGCCCGTGACGCCGGGTTCGAGGTGGTCTACCAGGGCATCCGGCTCACCCCCGAGCAGATCGTGGACGCGGCCCTCGCCGAGGACGTGCACGCGGTCGGCCTGTCGATCCTCTCCGGCTCGCACGCCCAGCTGGTGCCGGACGTCCTGGAACGGCTCCGTGTGGCCGGTGCCACAGATATACCGGTGATCGCCGGTGGCATCATCCCCAATGGTGACGCCGAGCAGCTCAGGGCAGCCGGAGTGGCCGCGGTCTTCACCCCGAAGGACTTCGACATCACCGGGATCATCGGCCGCATCGTCGACGAGATCCGGAAAGCGAACAAGCTCGACCCCCTGGAGGTCCCCGCATGACCGTCAACCGTCTGCGTCCCCGCCGCTCGTGTCTCGCGGTGCCGGGAAGCAACCCCCGCTTCCTGGAGAAGGCGCAGGGCCTCCCGGCGGACCAGGTCTTCCTCGACTTGGAGGACGCGTGCGCCCCGCTCGCCAAGCCCGAGGCCCGGCACACCATCGTCAAGTTCCTCAACGAGGGTGACTGGACGGGCAAGACGAGGGTCGTGCGCGTCAACGACTGGACGACCGAGTGGACGTACCGCGACGTCGTCACGGTCGTCGAGGGCGCCGGCCAGAACCTCGACTGCATCATGCTGCCGAAGGTGCAGACGGCCCAGCAGGTCGTCGCCCTGGACCTCCTGCTGACGCAGATCGAGAAGACGATGGGCTTCGAGGTCGGCAAGATCGGCATCGAGGCGCAGATCGAGAACGCCCAGGGCCTGAACAACGTCAACGAGATCGCGACGGCCTCCCAGCGCGTCGAGACGATCATCTTCGGCCCGGCCGACTTCATGGCGTCGATCAACATGAAGTCGCTGGTCGTGGGCGAGCAGCCGCCCGGCTACCCGGCGGACGCCTACCACTACATCCTGATGAAGATCCTGATGGCCGCCCGCGCCAACGACCTCCAGGCGATCGACGGCCCCTACCTGCAGATCCGCAACATCGACGGCTACCGCGAGGTCGCCCAGCGCGCCGCCGCGCTCGGCTTCGACGGCAAGTGGGTGCTGCACCCGGGCCAGGTCGAGGCGTCCAACGAGATCTTCTCGCCCTCGCAGGAGGACTACGACCACGCCGAGCTGATCCTGGACGCGTACGACTACTACACGTCCGAGGCGGGCGGCAAGAAGGGCTCGGCGATGCTCGGCGACGAGATGATCGACGAGGCCAGCCGCAAGATGGCCCTGGTCATCTCCGGCAAGGGCCGCGCCGCCGGCATGCAGCGCACGAGCAAGTTCGAGATCCCGGAGGCCTGAGCGCGATGCAGTTCGGACGCACCTACGAGGAGTTCGAGGTCGGGGCGACGTACAAGCACTGGCCCGGCAAGACGGTCACCGAGTACGACGACCACCTGTTCTGTCTCCTCACCATGAACCACCACCCGCTCCACATGGACACCAACTACGCCGAGAAGACAACGGACTTCGGCAAGAACGTGGTGGTCGGGAACTACATCTACTCGCTCCTGCTCGGCATGTCCGTGCCGGACATCTCCGGCAAGGCGATCGCCAACCTGGAGATCGAGTCACTCAAGCACGTGGCGCCGACCTTCCACGGCGACACGATCTACGGCCAGACGACGGTGCTGGACAAGTGGCCGTCCAAGTCGAAGAACGACCGCGGGATCGTCTACGTCGAGACCAAGGGCTACAAGCAGGACGGCACGCTGGTCTGTGTGTTCCGCCGCAAGGTGATGGTGCCCACCGAGACGTACATCAAGGAGCGCGGCGGCGAGCAGCCCGGCCGCCCCGAGCTCAAGTCGCAGGAGAAGTAAGCCATGGCCCGTCTCGCCCAGACCGCCGGTCTGACCGACATCCAGCAGGAGATCCTCTCCACGGTCCGCGACTTCGTGGACAAGGAGATCCTCCCGGTCGCCACCGAGCTGGAGCACCGCGACGAATACCCGCAGCAGATCGTCGACGGCCTCAAGGAGTTGGGCCTGTTCGGCCTGATGATCCCGGAGGAGTACGGCGGTCTGGGCGAGTCGCTCCTGACGTACGCCCTCTGCGTCGAGGAGATCGCCCGCGGCTGGATGTCGGTCTCCGGCATCATCAACACGCACTTCATCGTGGCGTACATGCTCAAGCAGCACGGCACGCAGGAGCAGAAGGACCACTTCCTGCCGCGCATGGCGGCCGGCGACATCCGCGGCGCCTTCTCGATGTCGGAGCCGGCCCTGGGCTCCGATGTGTCGGCCATCACGTCGAAGGCGGTGAAGGACGGCGAGGAGTACGTCCTGAACGGCCAGAAGATGTGGCTGACGAACGGCGGAACGTCGTCTCTGGTCGCCGTACTCGTCCGAAGTGACGAAGGACACCCCGAGGGGACCGCGCCCCACAAGTCGATGACGACCTTCCTGGTCGAGAAGGAGCCCGGCTTCGGAGAGGTCCGCCCGGGCCTCACGATCCCCGGCAAGATCGACAAGATGGGCTACAAGGGCGTCGACACGACCGAGCTCATCATGGACGGCCTGCGAATTCCGGCCAATCGGGTGCTCGGCGGCGTCACCGGCCGCGGCTTCTACCAGATGATGGACGGCGTCGAGGTCGGCCGCGTCAACGTGGCGGCGCGTGGCTGCGGTGTCGCTCAGCGTGCCTTTGAGCTCGGCGTCCAGTACGCCCAGCAGCGACACACCTTCGGCAAGCCGATCGCCCAGCACCAGGCCATCCAGTTCAAGCTGGCCGAGATGGCTACCAAGGTCGAGGCCGCGCATGCCATGATGGTGAACGCGGCACGCAAAAAGGACTCCGGGGAGCGAAACGACCTCGAAGCAGGGATGGCGAAGTACCTCGCCTCCGAGTACTGCAAGGAGGTCGTCGAGGACGCCTTCCGGATCCACGGCGGTTACGGCTTCTCCAAGGAGTACGAGATCGAGCGCCTCTACCGTGAGGCTCCGATGCTGCTGATCGGTGAAGGTACTGCCGAGATCCAAAAAATGATCATCGGTCGCCGGTTGCTCGAAGAGTATCGGTTCCAGGGCTGATTGTCCGGATACGGGGTGTTTTCTTGGAGAAGAAGATCACACCCCGTCAACACTCTTCGGCGGCCGACTCGGCTTCCTGGCTTGCCCAGTTGTGGCCCGCGACCGGTACGATCCCGGGAAAGCCGCCGTCCCCTGATACCGCGCGGCATCATCCGCTACGAAGGTCATCCATGCCCCACAGCCAAACCTCTGCACCACGCGACAGCCAGGTCGGCGGCGTACGCCTCGCGCGCGGAGCATCGCCGTGGCTTCTCCCGACCGTCGCCACCGCAGCCGTCAGCCTGCTGCGCGCACGCCGCTCCGGCGTCGCCAAGGCCGTCGCCGTGCCCGCCACCGCTCTCGCGGCGGGCATGCTGTGGTTCTTCCGCGACCCCGAGCGCGAGATCGCCCAGGGCCGGGTCATTTCGCCCGCCGACGGTGTGGTGCAGAGCATCATGCCGTGGAAGGACGGCCGTACCCGCGTCGCGATCTTCATGAGCCCGCTGAACGTCCACGTCAACCGTGCGCCGCTCTCCGGCACGGTCACGTCCGTGGAGCACATCCCCGGTGGCTTCGTTCCGGCGTTCAACAAGGAGAGCGAGAACAACGAGCGCGTAGTCTGGCATTTCGACACCGAACTCGGCGACATCGAGATGATCCAGATCGCCGGCGCGGTGGCCCGTCGCATCGTGCCCTACATCCCGCAGGGCACGAAGGTCGAGCAGGGCGACCGTATCGGTCTGATCCGCTTCGGCTCACGTGTCGACATCTACCTGCCCGAGGGCGTGGAGGTCGCGGTCGAGGTCGGGCAGAAGACCGTGGCTGGGGTGACTCGCATTGACCGTGATTGATCCTGAGACTCAGCCTGGCTGGGTGCCCGAGGCCGACGAGGTCGACGAAGAGGAGGAGATGCCTCTTTCTCTCCGCCTGTCGATAGCGGACACCCTCACTCTCGGCAACGCCACGTGCGGCTTCATGGCGGTGTACTTCACCACCACCGGCATCCTGATCCCGCACCTCACGGGTGACGATTCGGGCATGGCCCGCAACAGCGCCGCCACGGCTGTGATCCTTATGCTGTGCGCGGCCGTCTTCGACCTCTTCGACGGCCTCGTCGCCCGCAAGCTGCGGTCGTCGCCGATGGGTGCGGAGCTGGACAACCTCTCCGATCTGATCAGCTTCGGTCTGGCACCCGCGTACTTCGTGCTGGTGTACGGCATGGTCGCGAGGGACGCGCATGAGCGGGTCGCGGCGGTGGGCGCGATCGTTGTGCTGTTGGCGGTGGTGCTGCGCCTGGCGAGATTCTCCTGCGTGACGCCGCCGAACGGCATGTTCCAGGGCATGCCCTCGCCGTTCGGTGCGCTGACGGTGGTATCCATCGTGCTGCTGGAGCTGCCCTTCGTGGCGACGCTGCTGGCGATCCTCGGCACGGCCTGGCTGATGGTGAGCCGGGTCGAGTACCCGAAGCCGCGGGGGCGTCTCGCGGTGGCGATGCTCGCGTGGATCGTGGTCAGCATGGGGCTGCTCGCCGCCTGGGCCTTCGACGCGCCCAGCGGTCAGCTGCTCCTTCAGACGGGTTGTGCGCTGCAGCTGGTGATGGGCGCGGTGATCCCGCTGTTCGCCACGGCCCGCCGGGTGAACAACTTCCGTGACAACCGGCGTGAGGCGCGGGCGGCGCAGCTGCCGTAGCGGTTCTACGACGCCTGAGGGGCCCCGAGCTGATTGGCTCGGGGCTCTCCTTTTTTCGCCCCCGCCGCCCCTACCCTTCCCGTCCTTCTGGGGCTCCGCCCCAGACCCCGCTCCTCAAACGCCGGAGGGGCTGAGTAGTTCAGCCCGTCCGGCGTTTTAGGGGCGGCGAGGGCGAAGAAATGCCCGGGCTCAGACCAGGAAGTCCCGTGCGATGCGCTCCGCGACCCGCTCCAGGATCGGCCCCGCGTCCGCGATGCACTTCGCCACGTCCGGCTCGATCTCCGTCAGCGGGTACGCCCGTCGGATCCCGGCCCGGCCCAGCGCCTCCGGCGCCAGCGCGAGGCGGCCGCACACCGCGACGACCTCCTTGTCGGCCGCGCGCGCGGCGGCCGCGACACCCGCCGGGGCCTTGCCGTGCAGCGTCTGCTCGTCCAGGGAGCCCTCGCCCGTGATGACCAGCGTCGCCCGCTCCAGCGCGGGCGCGAAGCCCAGGACGTCCAGCATGACCTCGATGCCGGGGCGGAAGCGGGCGCCGAGCAGGAGGGCGCCGTAGCCGATGCCGCCCGCGGCGCCGGCGCCGGGCGCGGCCGCGTGCTCGGCGGACTTGGGTCCGACCGACTCCTCCAGCACCTTCGCGAAGTGCGCGAGCGCCACGTCCAGCGTCTGCACCTCGTCCGGCGAGGCGCCCTTTTGCGGGCCGTACACCGCCGGCGCGCCCTTCGGGCCGGTCAGCGGGTTGTCGACATCGCTGGCGAGGACCAGCTCGACGGAGTCGAGGCGCGGGTCCAGGCCCGAGAGATCGGCGGTCGCCAGGTCGCCCAGGCTCCCACCTCCCGGCGCCACCGGCTCCCCGTCCGCGTCGAGGAAGCGCGCGCCCAGCGCGGTGAGCATCCCGGCGCCGCCGTCGGTCGTGGCGCTGCCGCCGACGCCGAACACGATCGTGCGGGCACCGGCGTCCAGCGCGGCCCGCAGGAGTTCCCCGGAGCCGTAGGTGGACGCCGTGAGCGGCGCGAAGACGCCGGCCGGCAGCCGCTGCAGGCCGCTCGCCTCCGCCATCTCCACGACCGCCGTGTCGCCGCGCAGCGCGAACGCCGCCGTCACCTCGTGCCCGAGGGGCCCGGCGACCTGTACCTCCCGCCGCTCGAAGCCGGCCGCGACCGCCGCGTCCACGGTCCCGTCGCCGCCGTCGGCCACGGGCAGGGCCTCCACGTCGAGGTCCGGCACGACCCGGCGCAGGCCCGCCGTCACACGCTCGGCGACCTGCACGGCCGTCAGCGACCCCTTGAACTTGTCCGCGGCGATGAGCACCCTGTGGGCACCGTTCACTGCAGCGTCCGCCACCTTGTCTTCCCCTTGCTCTCCGGGCCCGCGTATGTCGGGGCCAGTCGCGCCGCTGCGACCTTAACCGCAGGACACCCCCGCCGTCATGCGCTGACCGGACCTTGAGAACCTGCTACGGCCTCCCTGTGCGGGCGCCCGGAATCGGGTAAACCGGTCCTATGACCCCTGTGGGCACTGAGCCAGAGTTCGCCGACCGCATTCTCGGGGGCTGGCTCGGCCGGATCGCGGGCAACATGCTCGGCAAGCCGGTCGAGCAGGGCGACCTGTGGACGCGGGACCGGATCGACCGCTATCTGCGGCAGGCGGCAGCCCTGCCCCTCACCGACTATCTCCCCGAGCCGGCCAGCGAGAACGACGGCTTCGAGCTGCGCCCCGAGTGGCGCCAGTGCGTACGCGGCCGGATCCACGGCAGCTGCCGCGACGACGACGTCGACTACGCCATCCTCGGCCTCGACCTTCTGGAGACCCACGGCTTCGGCTTCAGCACCGAGCAGGTCGGCGATCTGTGGCTGCTGCGGCTGCCGTATCTGCAGACCTTCACGGCGGAGCGGGCGGCGTACCGCAATCTCGCGAACGGTCTGAAACCGCCGCTGACCGCGACGTACGACAACCCGTACCAGGAGTGGATCGGCGCCCTCATCCGTGCCGACATCTACGGCTGGACCTGCCCGGGCGCCCCGCAGCGCGCGGCCTCGCTCGCCCGCCGGGACGCGGTGCTGTCGCACACCGGCAACGGCGTGTACGGCGCGATGTGGGCGGCGGCGCTGATCTCGGCGGCGTTCACCGCGTCCACGATCCGCGAGGCCGTCGACCGGGCACTCACGGTCATCCCGGCGAGCAGCCGGCTCGCCCGCACCGTACGCCGCACCGTCTCGCTCCACGACACCCGGATGACCTGGGAGGACACGCTCACCACGGTCGCCGAGGAGACCGCCGGGCTCGGCTGGATCCACACCATCCCGAACGCGGCCGTGCTCACCGCCGGGCTCCTCTACGGCGACGGCGACTTCACCCGCACCATCACGCTCACCGTGCGCGGCGGCCTGGACACCGACTCCAACGGCGCGACCGCCGGCTCGGTGGCGGGTGTGCTGACCGGGGCGGCGGCGATTCCGGACCAGTGGACCGAGCCGCTGGAGGACACCGTGCGCAGTGCGGTGTTCGGGTTCGACGGGGTGGCGATCAGCGAGTTGGCGGAGCGGACGGTGCGACTGGCGGAGGCGGAGGCACAGGCGGAAGCGGAAGCGGAAGCCGGGAATTGACCGGCCGGGTGGGGCGCGGACACTGGTTACTCTTCCTGGATGACCAGCTCCGAAGAATTCGCCGCGTACATCGCGGGTCTCCCCCGCGTCCTCTCCGGCGCCGCCGCCCTCTTCCGTGACGCCGAGGGCCGGGTGCTGCTCGTGGAGCCCAACTACCGTGAGGGCTGGGCGCTTCCGGGCGGCACCATCGAGTCCGACGAGGGCGAGACCCCGCGCCAGGGCGCGCGCCGCGAGACGCTGGAGGAGATCGGCCTCGACCGCGAGCTCGGGCGGCTGCTCGCGGTGGACTGGGTGTACCGGCCGGGTTGGCCGCCGCTGGTGGCGTATCTGTACGACGGTGGGGTGCTCGGCGAGGACGACTTCAAGGCGATCCGGTTGCAGGAGGAGGAGCTGCTGTCCTGGCGTCTCGTGGAACCGCGGGACGTGCCCGAGCACCTGCCAGACGCCCTGGGCCGTCGGGTCCTGGCCGCGCTGGAGGTGCTGGCGGACGGCGCGGGGACGGTTGAGCTGGAGAACGGTCACCGGGTGGGCTGACCCGGTCGGCGGGTCCGATATCCATTCGGGGATATCCATTCGCCGTCGTCACGGCGCCCGTCCTACCCTCGGCACCATGAGCAAGCCTCTCGTCGCCCTCCTGAGCGGCGCCGGTATCTCCACCGACTCCGGTATCCCCGACTACCGCGGGCCGAACGGACTGTGGCGGCGCGATCCGGAGGCCCAGAAGCTCGTGACGTACGAGTACTACATGGGTGATCCGGAGATCCGGCGGCGCTCCTGGCAGATGCGGCGGAAGAACCGGACGCTGAAGGCGGAGCCCAACGCGGCGCATCGGGCCGTGGCCGAACTGGAGACGTCCGGCGTGCCGGTCAGGGTCATCACGCAGAACGTCGACGGGCTGCACCAGCTCGCCGGGATGCCCGCCCGCAAGGTGCTCGAACTGCACGGCAGCGCGCGGAGTGTGGTCTGCACGAAGTGCCATGTGCGGGGGCCCATGGAGGACGCCCTCGCGCGGGTCGAGGCCGGTGAGGACGACCCGCCGTGTCTGGAGTGCGGCGGGGTCCTGAAGTCGGCGACGGTGATGTTCGGCGAGCGGCTCGACCCGGTCGTCCTCGGCGAGGCCGTCGCCATCACCAAGGCATGCACGGTGTTCATCGCCGTCGGCAGCAGTCTGCAGGTGCAGCCCGCCGCCGGGCTCGCGGGCGTCGCCGCCGACCACGGCGCGCGGCTGATCATCGTCAACGCCGAGCCGACGCCTTACGACGACCGCGCCGACGAAGTCGTACGGGAGCCCATCGGCGCCGCCCTGCCGGAGCTGCTGCGCCGGCTCGGGACGACGAGCGGCCAGGTGACCTGACTACTGGGCGCGGATCCCGTCGCAGGCGATGTGCAGCTGCCGTGGTCCACGCAGTACGGCGTTCTGCCGGTACGGGGGCGGGTCCTCCAGCAGGCGGGGGTTTTCCAGCCTCCGGGCCAGTTCCGACAGGGCCAGCTGGGCCTCAAGCCGGGCGAGCGGTGCGCCGAAGCAGCTGTGGATGCCGCTGCCCAGACCGAGGTGCTGGATGTCCCGGCGGTCCGGGTCGAAGCGGTCCGGGTCGTCGAAGCGCAGGGGGTCGCGGTTGCCGGACGCCAGGACCAGCCAGAGGGAGGCGCCCTTGGGGATGGTGACGCCGCGGACCTCGATGTCGGCGAGGGTGGTGCGCTGCGGCACCAGCTGCACCGGGGGCTCGAAGCGCAGCAGTTCCTCGACGAGGGGCACCGCCAGCCGCGGATCCGCACGCAGCCGCTCCAGGACGTCGGGATGGCGCAGCAGGGTCAGCATTCCGTTGGTGATGAGGTTGACGGTGGTCTCGTGCCCCGCGATCAGCAGCAGCGCGGCGGTGCTGAGCAGTTCCATCGTGGTCATCGGGCCGTCCTCGCCCTTGGCCGTCGCCAGCTGGGAGAGCATGTCGTCGCCGGGCTTCTTGCGACGCTCCTCGATCAGACCGGCGAGGTACATGCCCAACTGCATCCGGGCGTCGTGTGCGCCCTTGCCCCGTTCGGCGGGATCCGCGTCAGGGTCGGGGTCCAGGCTCGCGGCGAGGGTGTCAGCCCAGGTGTGAAAGCGCGCCTCGTCCTCGCGCGGCACGCCGAGCAGCCGGCAGATCACCGTCACCGGGAAGGGGTACGAGAACTCTTCGACCAGGTCGATCCGGCTCGGGTCGCCGATGCCGTCGATGAGGCCGGACACGATGTCGTGGAGCTCTCCTCGCATCCCGTCGACCCGGTGGGGAGAGTGCGGCGGGCCGAAGGGCCGGTTGGTCATGCGGCGCATCCGGTCGTGTTCCGGCGGGTCGAGCCGCAGGAAGCCCGGCGGGAGGGCGCTCTCCTCGGGGGCCGGCTCGGCCAGCGGGTCGGCGGCGTTGGAGGCCAGGTTGCGGGCGTCGGAGCTGATCCGGGGATCGTGCAGGAGGCTGCGGATCTCGTGGTAGGTGCTGATGACGTACGGCCCGTCGGCCTCGTGGAGCACCGGCGTCTTGCGCAGCTCCTCGTAGATCGGGTACGGGTTGGCGCGGTTGGCATAGTCCAGGATCTGGTGCAGCAGGGATTGCGTCATGGCGAGTTCCTAGAGTCCTCGTGGCCGTGCGGGTCAGTGCGCCGGAGTGAACGTCATCCGGCGGTCGGCCGGCGAGTATCCGCTGAGGGTCACGGTGGGCCCGTGGGTGGGGACCGACGGGTCGGGGAAGTCCGCGTCGATGGGCCGCTGTCCGTCCGGGCGCCGGTCGACCGTGGTGAACGGCGGCGGGAACGGCGCGGTCGTCTCGATCAGCTCCTGGTAGAACGGCAGCCACCGGGCATGGTCGAAGGCGACGGCGCCGATGACGCGCCCTTGGTAGCCGTAGACGCCGAGGAACCGGTGGTCCTTGAGCGATCCCTGTGAGATGAGGATCTCCGTCCCCATCGACGGCACCCCGACCGACTTGATGTTGACTCCGAACTGCGAGGACCAGAAGGCCGGCACCTCCATGTGGGGGATGCGGTCGGTGCTCTCGCTGAGCATGTTGTGCGCCGCGACCCCGGCTTGGGTGACGGCGTTGCCCCAGTGCTCCAGGGACAGGAACTGGTAGCCGAAGAGGGGGTGGGGGCAGCGGGCGACGTCGCCCGCCGCGTAGATGTCGTCGGTGACGATTCCGCGGATGTCGAAGGCGCGGCAGCCGGCGTCGCAGGCGATGCCCCGGGGGCCGGCCCCGAGTCCGGACCCGGCGAGCCATTCGGTGTTGCGGGCGGCGCCGAGCGAGACGATCACCACGTCGGTCTCCACGGTGGAGCCGTCGGACAGATGCGCGGCGCGCACCCGTCCCGCGGCGTCGCCCTCCAGGGCGGTCACCATGACCCCGCACCGCAGGTCCACACCCTGCTCGCGCTGCATCTCGGCGGCGACCGCGCCGACCACCCCGCCGAGTGCGCCGACCAGCGGCGCCGCGCCGCGTTCCGCGACGGTGACGGGGAGGCCGCGTTCGCGGCAGGCTGAGGCGATCTCCGATCCGGTGAACCCGGCCCCGATGACCAGGACCCGCTTGGGTCCCGCGTCGAGTCGGCGCGCGAGCGCGGCGCTGTCGTCGCGGGTCCGCAGCACGAAGACGCCGTCGAGTTCCGCCTCGGCCTCGTGCGGCCACGGTCGCGCCCGTACGCCGGTGGCGATCAGCAGCCGGTCGTACGGCACCTCGTCGCCGTCGGCGAGCCGTACCCGCCTGGCGGCCATGTCCAGGCCGCTGGCCGGGACGCCGAGCCGCCAGGTCGCGTCGATGGATCGGCTTCTGGGCAGCGCGGTGCGGTCGGCGGTCGCCCTGCCCAGCAGCACCTGCTTGGACAGCGGGGGTCGGTCGTACGGCTCGTGGGGTTCGTCGCCGATCATCGTCAGGGAACCCGCGAAGCCCTCTTCACGCAGGGTTTCCGCAGCCCGCAGGCCCGCGAGCGAGGCGCCGACGACGACGATGCGGCCCTCGCGCTTGAGCTGTTCCAGGGATCCGTCACCGAGCACCGGACACCGCCTCGGCAGGTGCGTCCACCGCATCGACCAGGATGGCCTGGACGGGGCAGGCCGCGGCGGCCTGTGCCAGCTTCTCGCGCTGTGCCTCGTCGGTGTCCGGGTTGTACAGCAACGCCTCCTCGCCGTGCATGGCGAAGATTTCGGGGGCGAGGAACGCGCACTGCGCATACCCCTGACAGCGGTTCAGATCGACGGCAATCCTCACCAAGGCTCGGTCCTCTCCAAAGGCGCGGTCGCCCCCCTGCGACCACCCTCGGTGCCCGGAGGGGACGCGGCGATAGGAGGGGACCGTCCGGGTGAGCGGGTGCGGCCGGTCAGGTCGTGTCGGCGGGCCGCGGCCCGCTGGTGCGCCGGCCCCGGAGGATGTTCAGGCTGACGACGAGCGCCCAGGCCGGGAAGACCAGTTCGCTCCAGGGCACGTCCGCTCCCACCACGAGCAGCGTCAGGCCCGCCAGGTAGCCGAGGACCACGAGCGGGCGCGGGAGGGCGCCGAGCCGTCGGCCGATGGTCGAGGTCGTGATGATGAACACCGCCGCCATCCGCATGGCGTACGTGGTCAGGAGGTTGTAGGCGAAGTCGCGGCCGAACGGAGACCCCTGGCTCTCGTCGAGTACGGTCCCGGCCGCCGCGGCCGCGCCGAACAGGGCGGCGACGAAGACCAGTCCGCTGCCCAGGAACACGGTGGCGAAGAAGCGGTCCTCGCCCTCGCCGACCTGCTCGCGCACGGCGCCCATGAACCACAGGAAGGCGATCCCGGCGAACGGGAGCAGCTCCAGCGCCGTCCGTACGGCGCTCCGCTGTGCGGCGTCAGCGGTCACGTCGACCCCGCCGGGCAGGGCGATGCGCACCAGGACGATCGCCGTGGCCATCAGGATGGCGAACACGACCCCGGCCACTCCGGCGGCCCAGGGTGTCGCGAGACGCTCGTGCTTCTGCTGCATGGTCTCCCGCTTTCTGCCTGCTCTCCTTCGTACAGACACCAGCGATCCGACGGCTCGCGCCACCGGGGTCACTCGGGAGGAAGACCCCGGTGGGCCATACAGGCCATGGCTGCCGGTCGGGTCCGGCCAGTTGCCCTGCAAAAGGCGGTGCGCGGGCTCGGCGCGTCGATCAGAATCCGTGTCATGACCTCAAAGATCCGCCATATGACGATCGACTCCGCCGACGCCTACGGCCTGGCCGGCTTCTGGTCCCGGGTGCTGGGCCTGCCCATGCACGAGGACAACGAGCCCGGCGACGAGGACGTGCTGATCGAGGGGGCGGGGCTGCTGTTCGTCACCGTCCCGGAGCCCAAGACCGTCAAGAACCGGGTGCACCTGGACCTTCAGCCGGATGATCGCACCCGGGACGAGGAGGTCGAGCGGGTTCTCGCCCTCGGTGCCACGCTGGTCGACGACCGCCGCAGGCCGGACGGCACCGGCTGGGCGGTCCTCGCCGATCCGGAGGGCAACGAGTTCTGTGTGGAGCGCAGTGCGAAGGAACGGGCGGACGGCTGAGGCGGGCGCTTGAGTACGGCGCTGTTCCCACCCGCTGCGGACCGGCTCAGAACAACGCCGTTCCGCTCTCGAAGTCCAGCAGGCGCTGCTTGCGGTCCAGGCCGCCGCCGTATCCGGTGAGGCCGCCGTTCGCGCCGACGACGCGGTGGCAGGGGACGACGATGCCGATCGGGTTCTTGCCGTTGGCGAGGCCGACCGCGCGGGAGGCGCCGGGGCTGCCGAGGGCGTCGGCGAGATCGCCGTACGAGCGGGTCTCGCCGTAGGGGATCCGGCGCAGCTGGCCCCAGACCCTGCGCTGGAACTCGGTTCCGTTCAGCCGCAGTTCGAGGGTGAACTCCTTCAACTCGCCCGCGAAATAGGCCTCCAGCTGGTCCATGGCCGCACCGAAGGGAGCCTCGTCCCGCTCCCCGAAGCTCCCCTCGGGTGGGCGGTGGCGTTGCTCGGTCATGTAGAGGCCGCACAGGGCGCGGTCCTCGGCGACGAGTGTCAGGGGGCCGTACGGGCTGTCGATGACGGTGTGCTGCTTCGTTGACATGTGCTCAGACTCCTTAGACCGGGAGGAAGTTGATGGGGTGGCTGTCCGTCGCCCACAGATACTGGACCGCGTAGGCCCGCCAGGGGCGCCAGGCCGCCGACCGGGCCGTGAGGGCCGCCGGGGTGGACGGGAGGCCCAGCTCCTGGGCGGCGCGGCGGATGCCGAGGTCGGTGGGGAGGAAGGCGTCGGGGTCGCCGAGGGCGCGCATCGCGATGACGTCGACCGTCCAGGGGCCGAAGCCGGGGAGGGCGAGGAGCCTGGCCCGGGTCTGCGGCCAGTCGCTCTCGGGGCCCAAGTGCACGTCACCGTCGGCCAGTTGACGCACCAGCGTCGTGAACGTCGTACGGCGGGTCCGCGGCATCGCCAGTGACTCCGGGTCCACGCGGGCCAGCGCCTCGGGGGCCGGGAAGAGGTGGGTGAGGCCGCCCTCGGGGTCGTCGACCGGCTCGCCGTGGGCGGTGACCAGGCGGGCCGCGTGGGTACGGGCGGCGGCCGTGGAGACCTGCTGGCCGAGGACGGCCCGTACGGCGAACTCGGCCTCGTCGACCGTGCGCGGGACCCGGCGGCCGGGCGCCTTGTCGATGAGGGGCGCGAGCAGCGGATCCGTACGCAACTGGTCGTCGATCGCGACCGGATCGGCGTCCAGGTCGAGCATCCGGCGGCACCGGCTGATCGCCACGGTCAGATCGCGCAGGTCGCCGAGGGTGAGACGGCAGGCGATGTGGTCGGGCTGCGGGGTCAGCGCCACGATGCCGTGGCCGTACGGCAGCCTGAGCGTGCGCCGGTACGCGCCGTCCCGCCACTCCTCGACCCCGGGGACGGCGGTCGCCGCGAGGTGGCCGAAGAGGTTGTCGGGGTTGAGGGGGGCGCGGAACGGCAGGCGCAGGGTCAGGGCGCCCGTGGTGTTCCCCGGGGTGCTGCGGGGTGTGCGGGCGCGCAGGTCGGTCGGGGAGATCGCGAAGACCTCGCGGACGGTGTCGTTGAAGGTGCGGATGGAGGCGAAGCCGGCCGCGAAGGCGATGTCCGCCATGGGCAGGGGCGTCGTCTCGATGAGGAGGCGGGCGGCCTGGGCGCGCTGGGCGCGGGCCAGGGCGAGCGGTCCTGCGCCGAGTTCGGCGAGGAGCTGGCGTTCGATCTGGCGGGTGCTGTAGCCGAGCCGGGCGGCGAGGCCGGGCACGCCCTCGCGGTCCACGACGCCGTCGGCGATCAGGCGCATCGCCCGGGCCACGAGGTCGGCGCGCTGGTTCCACTCGGGGGAACCGGGGCTGGTGTCCGGGCGGCAGCGCTTGCACGCCCGGAACCCGGCCTGCTGGCAGGCGGCCGCGCTCGGGAAGAACCGCATGTTCTCGGGCTTGGGCGGGACCACCGGACAGCTGGGCCGGCAGTAGATCCCGGTTGTGACGACCGCCGTGAAGAACCATCCGTCGAAGCGGGCGTCCTTGGACTGGACGGCGCGCACGCAGCGCTCCGTGTCGGTGTGCATCCCCTTCTGCATGCGTCCAGCATCGGCCACGGAGGGCGACGGAGGCTGGCGAGAATCCGACATCAACCTCGGTTGTCCTGGCAGCCGCCGGATCACCCCGGGTGGGCGGACCCATCGGACGCCGGCCTGACGCATGAATAATCATTCATGTGTTCAGGTGTGGTGAGTAAGATGCCCCGCATGGGTCATGGAGCCGTCACCACCACGCAGGACGCCACCGAGCGCGTACGCCTGGACGCGGCCAACGTCGCCAAGGTGGCCACCACCCTCCAGGCCCTCTCCACCCCGTCCCGCCTGCTGATCCTGGCGCGCCTGCGCGAGGGGCCGCTGCCGGCCACGGAGTTGGCGGCGGAGGTGGGCATGGAGCAGTCCGCGTGCTCCCATCAGCTGCGGCTTCTGCGCAATCTCGGCCTGGTGGTCGGTGAGCGGCGCGGCCGTTCGGTCGTGTACGCGCTGCACGACCACCATGTCGCCGAGCTGCTCGACCAGGCCGTGTACCACGTGGAGCATCTGCGCCTGGGGATCAGCGACGCGGCCGAGTGAGGCGCTCGCCCCGCCGTACCGGGTCGGCGGTCATGACTTGGTCGGGGCCGGGGTCGGGCCCACGCCCCGCAACTGCTGGATTTTTCCGCCCAGTCGGGGGCGGAGCTGCTCCAGCAGCTTCGGTTTGGCGCTGACCACCCAGCGGGTGCCGACGAGGTACTTGCCGCCGTACACCGCGGCCGCGTCCAGCCAGGTGAGCTTGTACTTCTCCTGAGGGAACGTGGTGATGAGGTAGTCGCCCTTCGCCGTGTGGCAGACGCCCTCGCGCAATTCGTCCGCGTCGGTCCGGATCTTGACCTTGCAGCCCGTCAGTCCGGCGATCACCTCGACCTTCGCCGGGGCCACGACGCCGGCCACGGTGGCGGCGACGTTCGTCGGACTGCCCTTCGCCGCGGGCTCCTTGTCCCCACCCCCGCCGCACGCCGCCGTGGACAGGAGCAGGAGAACCAGCCCGCCTGCCGTGGCGACGCGGCCGATGCTTCCTCGCGATGACGGCACGAAGGGTGGCACGGAGCTTCCTCGGTGTGACTGCACGCAGAGGGGTACGGATCAACGGCGCGAGCTGTTCACCCCGTGTGTCACGCGGACTCGATCGGCAGCCAGCGTTCGACGTAGGCCCGCAGCCCCGCCGGCTCGGTGCCGCTCGCGACGTAGCCGAGGTGGCCGTCGGGCCGTACGAGCGCCTGGGCGACGCCCGGCCAGGGGCTCCCATCGCCGAGGCGGTGCACGGTGATCAGGTCCTCCCGGCCGGCCAGAATCGGGGCCAGCCGCTCATCCGGCCAGAGGTGCGGTGGTCCGGTCAGGAGCAGATGCCAGCCGGGGGCGGCGACCCGGGCCTGGAGGCCTTCAGGCCGGTCGGGCAGCCGGTCGCCGGCTCGCGGGCCGCGGCGGGGCCGTCGAGGGCCCGTCGTCGAGGCGGGGCTGCGGCGGTAGTGGATGCCGAGTTCGGAGACGGTACGGAAGGCCCAGGCGCGGGGTGCCCTCGCCCGCATCGCCAACGGGGCGAGGCGCGGGACGAGTTGGGAGCGCGCGAACCTCAGGACGGGATGCGGACTGGTACCGATGGTGAAAGCGCGGTCGGTGAAGCGGCGTACCTCGCGGCCGACCGGGTCACGTTCGCTCTCGTACGTCTCCAGCAGCTCCCGCGGTGCGGCGCCCCGGCACACCAGGGCCAGCTTCCAGCCCAGGTTGAGGGCGTCCTGGATGCCGGTGTTCATGCCCTGCGCCCCGGCCGGGCTGTGGATGTGGGCCGCGTCGCCGGCCAGGAAGCAGGACCCGGAGCGGTAGTGGGCGGCCCCGCGGTTGTGGAGCCGGAAGTCGGTCATCCAGACCGGATCCCGCAGGACCAGGCCCTGCGCGCCGTACCGGTCGGCGATCCCTTGCAGGAGCGGCAGGGTCACCTTGCCGTCCGGGGCGTCGGACGGCCGCATGGCGAGCAACCGCCAGGGTGCCGGCGTACCGAGCGGGAAGAAGAACAGCACCCCTCCCCCGTTCATGAACGAGTGCACCGCGCCCGGCTCCAGCCCGTCGACGTCCAGGTCGGCGAGCAGATACGTGTGCGGATAGGAGTACCCCTCGAAGTCGATGCCCGCCTCGGCGCGCACGGTGCTGTGGGCGCCGTCGCAGCCGACGACGTAGCGCGCGGCCACCGTCTCCCCCGTGCCGTCCCGACCGCGCAGCCGGCAGACGACGTGCGAGCCCTGCTGCTCAAGCCCGATCAGCTCCGTGCCGCGTTCGACCGTCACCTCCCGCTCGGCCAGGTGCTCACCGAGGACGTTCTCCGTCTCGGCCTGCGAGAGGAACAGCAGGAAGGGGTACGGGGTGTCGGGGAGCCCGATGTCGAAGAGCGGTACCGACACCGTGCGCCGGGTCAGGTGCATCCGCAGCTTCACCGCCGGGTTGCCGCGGGCCACCAGCCGGTCGGTCACGCCGAAGCCCGCCAGCGCCTCCAGGGTGCGGGGCTGGATGCCGAGGGCCCGGGACTCGCGCACACGGTCCAGGGAGCGGTCGACGATACGGAACCGGGTCCCGTAGGCGCGCAGTTGCGCGGCGAGCGCGAGTCCTGTCGGTCCCGCGCCGACCACCAGTACGTCCAGCGGTGCCGTCATGGGTCCACGGTAAGCAGGGCGGCGTGTCAGGGCTTCACGCGGGTCTCATTTCGTGCGGAAGCTCAGCACGGCGCCGTCCTTGTTCACGGCTACGGCCTTGACGGTGAGCTCGCCGTTCTTGTCGCCGAAGGTTCCGCTGCCGCCGGAGGCCAGTGAGGTCTCCCCCACGGCGCCGCCGGGGTCGTTGTTGCGCACTGTTGCCTTGGTCTCCGTCAGCGACACACGCAGCTTCCATGCGCCGACCGTGAGGTGGACCTGCTTCGTCACCAGGATCTCGCAGTCACCGTCCGCGCAGGCGGCGACGTCCGTGCCGTCGGCGGCCTTGGGCAGCGGTCCGGGCGGGGCGCACTCGGGTGCGGCGCGGTAGGCGGCCGAGAGCTCCGGCTCCTTTGCGGCCACGGCAGGCAGATCTGGCCTGGGCGTCTTCAAGGACGCGACCAGGTCGCCGACTCGTCCGGCCCGGTCGACCGAGTCCTCCGCGGGGCTCGTGTACCCGCCGGACTCGCTGAGCCCGGCGACCTTCGGCCGGACCCTCGCGACCTCCTCGGTCAGGCCGTCGTACAGCCGGTCCGCGGCGGCGATGCCCGACGGCCGTACGTCATTCAGTGCCCCGGCGACCTCGTCGAGGGACGACGACGTCTCCCACAGGTAGCTCATGGCGGTGAACTCGGCGCCGATCAGTGCGTCCTCGGGCGGGTCGGTGATGTCCTTGACCGCGATCGCGCTGTTCGTCTTCGCCGTCTCGAAGAGCTCCGTGGCCTCACACATCTGCCCGGCCCACTTCGTCAGCGCCCGGCTCGCAGCGGTGGACTTCGCCGGGGCGGACTTCGACGCGGTGGGCTTCGAGGCACTCCCCCGGTCCCCCGCCGAGCCGTCACCGCCCGCCCCGTCCGACGTGTCCGACGCCTCCGATGAGCAACCGCCCACCGTCAGCACGATCCCGGCCACCAGCAGGGCGCAGCGCCCCGCCCTCGTCGACACCCGCATCGCCCGTCCCCTCTCCACCGCTCCGGCTCAGCCGCCCGCCATCATCGAGCCGCCCTCTCGGGAGCCCTCCCGAGATCCAGCTCCGCTCCCCCGAACGGGTCACCGCGCTCCACGGCCGCCGGCGCGCCGACCGCTCGGCGAGGAGAGGAAGGAAGGGCACACGGCGGCCGTGGCTACGTCACACGGCGGAAGACCCGCTGTACGGCGGGGGCGCACAGCGCGGTCATGACCGCCGCCGCGATCAGCGTGACGACGACCTCGCCGACCGGCTGCCGGAGCCAGGCGCCGTCGTACCAGCCCCAGAACTCGGCCCCCTGGGCGACGAAGCCGTGCAGCAGGTAGCCGCACAGCGTGCCCGCGCCCAGCACGGTGAACCACGTCCGGCGCCCCGGCACCCAGGCGAGAAAGCAGGCCACGAGGACGACCGAGCAGCCGAAGGTGGCCAGGGTCATCACGGGTCCGCACCAGGCCGGCACGCCCAGTTCCCGTGCGCTGTCACTGTGGAAGAACCAGGCGTAGTTCATCCGCGGGGCCGCCCAGTACGCCACGGCGAGCGCGCAGACGAGGACCGGCGCGGCCAGGAGGCGCACCTCGCGACGGCGCACGAGCGCGAAGTGCTCCGGCTTCAGGGACAGCCCCAGCACGAAGTACGGCAGGAACTGCAGCACACGCTGGAGGTCGAGGTCGTCGCCGATGGACGGTGAGACGGTCGCCAGCATGGCGAGGGCGAGCGCGACCGGCATCGGCCACCGCAACAGTCGCCAGACGGGCGAGGTCAGCCGCCAGATGAACAGCGCCGCCAGATACCAGGTCAGGTACAGCGGGTCCAGCAGGCTGATCGGCCGGTCGGGGTCCTGGGAGGTCCATCGGGTGAGAAAGGTGTACGCCACCTCGAAGACGACGTACGGCACGACGAGCCCGGTCAGCAGCCGCCTGACCCGCTCCGGGCTCGCGTCGAAGCCGCGCGAGAAGTAGCCGGAGAGGGTGATGAACACCGGCATGTGGAAGGCGTAGACGAGCATGTACAGGGCGGTGACGGCCCGGCTGCCCTCACGCAACGGCTCCCATGCGTGTCCCGTCGCCACCAGCAGGATCGCCAGGTATTTGGCGTTGTCGAGGTGGGGGTTCCGCGGCTCGACGCGTCTCGCTTCCTGCCCTGCGGACGGCAGCGGCTGCCGCCGTCGTTCCGGTACGGCGGTGGCGTCAGTTACCGGTGCGGCGGCGTCGGCTACCGGGGTGGCAGTGGCGTCAGTTACCGGTGTGGCATCGGCGCGGAACATTGGCAGCACCCTAGCCATACATCTGAGCGGTCGCACAAGCCCGCCGCCGGACGCGAGTCCGCGGCAGTCCCCGGCCCACCTGGCAGCAGCCGCAGCTCCGCCATGGCATGCTGCCCTACCTGCGCCAACACGGCATCCGGCTCACCAGAAGGACAGGACCTCATGTTCGGACTGAGCGAACTCGCGATCATCCTCATCGTCGTCATAGCCGTCCTCTGCGCGAAGAAGCTCCCCGACCTGGCCCGTTCGGCGGGCAAGTCGGCGCGCATTCTCAAGGCCGAGGCCAGGGCGGCGAAGGACGAGGACGATCCGGCCACGCCCCGGGTGATCCAGGGGGAGACCGTCACGCCGGACGAGTCGAAGGACCAGGGGACGCAGCAGCCTCGGCCGTGACCGGAGGGCCGGGCCAGGTCAGCCGAGGAACTTGTCGGCCAGGAGTCGCGCGAGGGCCCAGTCCTGCATGGCGACGCCGACCGACTTGAACACGGTCCGCTTGCGCCGGGCGACGGCAGGAGCGGTCAGTGCCGAGCCCAGTTCGGTGAGGTCGTCCTCGGTGAGGGCACCGGACCGAAGGGCATGGATGATCTCGCCCGCCTCTTCCAGGACGGCGTCGCGTTGGTCGATGATCACGGTGCTGTCGGCCAGCAGTTCGTCAGGCAGTTCACGCATGCCGGGGCGGAAGGCCCCGATGGCGTTGACGTGCACCTGTGCGGGCAGGGCGGATGCGGGGAAGAGCGGACGGGTCGCGGGCGTGGCGCAGCACACGACATGGGCGTCACCGACGGCGGAGACCGGGTCCGTGGCGACGCGGATCTCGGCGCCGTCCAGCTCGGCTCGCAGGGTGTCGGCCAGGGCCTCGGCACGCGCGGGAGCGGTGGCGACCACGGTGAGGCGGCTCAGCGGCCGGACGGTGTGAACGGCCCGCACCTGGTCGAGGGCCTGGCCGCCGGCGCCGATCAGGGTCAGCCGATCGGCGTCGGGCGCGGCCAGGAGGTCGGTGGCGACGCCGACGGCGGCGCCGGTGCGCAGCGCGGTGACGGCGCCCGCGTCGGCGACCAGGTGGTCGAGCCGGTCCAGGGTGCTCCACACGACGGTGCCGGTGATCGCGGGTGCCCGGTCGAAGTTCACGCTCAGGGTCTTGACCATGGCGGACTCGGTCGGCCGGTGGTGGGCCGACATGACGAGGAACCGTCCGTCCCGCAGTGCGGTGCGGGTCGGCATCTCGAACTCCCCTCCCGCAAGGCCGACGAAGCCGCGGCGCACGGCATCGATCGCCTCGCTCATCGGCACGGCCTCACGGATCTCCTGCTCACCGAGGCTGATGGTCTTCATGGCACTCCGTCCGCTGGATCGGGAATCTCCTCGTGCGCTGGTCAGGAGACAGAGCGTAGAAGGCAGGTGGGGCGAGGACGCGGTCAGCCTCCGTGAACAGGGATCTGGCCTCAGCCCCGCTGCCCCCAGTCCAGTCGGTCGACGAGCCCCGCGGCGGCGAAGGCGTCCCGCAGTTCGTCGTGGCCCTCGGTGAAGTGGGTCCAGCTGTCGTAGTGGACGGGGACCACCCGGCGGGCGCCGAGTATCCGGGCGGCTTCGGCGGCCGTAGCGCTGTCGAGGACGAGGGGTGCGCCGTCGAAGAGGGCGGCGAAGCGGGGCGCGCCGGCGAAGAGGACGGCGGTGTCCACGGGCCCGAAGCGGTCGGCCGTCTCCCTGACGGCGTCGAGGGAGGCGTTGTCGCCGCTGACGTAGACCGTGGGTAGTCCGTCCCCCGTCAGGACGAAGCCGACGACCTGCCCGGTGAACGCCTCGACCTCCTCCCGCGGTCCGGGGCCGTGGACGGCGGGGACACCGGTCACGGTGACCGTGCCGCCGTCAGGACGGTCGAGTTGGACCGACTCCCAGTCGGCCAGCCCGGTCGCCTTGCCGCCGAGGCGCTCGCCACCACCCGGGGTGGTGAGGGTGAGCGGCACGTCGGCGAGCAGGGCCCGGCCGGAGTGGTCGAGGTTGTCGGCGTGCTCGTCGTGCGACAGCAGGACCACGTCGACGGGGCCGAGTTCGGCGGGGTTGGCGGCGGAGGGGGCGGTCTTGGTCAGGTGCGGGCGGCCCGACTCCGGGTATTCGCCGGGAGCGTCGAAGGTGGGGTCGGTGAGAAAGCGCAGGCCGCCGTAGTCGAAGAGGGCGGTGGGGCCGCCGAAGACGCGGACGGGGAACTGCTCACGGGTCGTCTCAGAGAGAGCCACGAAGAAACACCTCACGGATGGGATTGGTTTATCCGTGATAGACCGTAGTCGCCTCTCACGGATGCAGACAAGCTGTACCGTGAGATTCGTGAAGGGGTATGGACCGCCATCTCATCAACAGCGATCGTGGGCGACGTGAACGATCACCACAGCGCACCTGCCGCCGACGGGCACCGGGACACCGGCGAGGTCCGCCGTTTCTGGGAGCGGCTCGGGCTCCCCGGGCTGGTCGACGTCCACACGCACTTCATGCCCGAGCGCGTTCTGCGCAAGGTATGGGACTACTTCGACGCGCTCGGAACGCTGACCGGCGGACGCGAATGGCCGATCACCTACCGCCGGCAGGAAGCGGAACGGACGGCCCTGCTCCGGGAGTTCGGCGTACGGGCCTTCACCGCGATGCTCTACCCGCACAAGCCCGGCATGGCCCGGTGGCTGAACGGCTGGGCGGCCGACTTCGCCCGCCGCACCCCCGACTGCCTGCACACCGCCACCCTGTACCCCGAGCCGGACGTCGAGGCATACGTCCGGGAGGCGGTCGAGGCGGGTGCGCGCGTCTTCAAGGCGCATGTACAGGTGGGGGCGTACGACCCTGCCGATCAACTCCTCGATTCGGCTTGGGGGTTGTTGGCCGAGGCCCGGATCCCCGTGGTGATCCACTGCGGCTCCGGGCCCGCGCCCGGCAAGCACACCGGCCCCGAGCCGGTCGCGCGGGTCCTCGCCCGGCACCCCCGACTGCGGCTGATCGTCGCGCATCTGGGAATGCCGGAGTACGAGGAGTTCCTCGGGCTCGCCGAGCGGTACGGGGAGGTACGGCTGGACACGACGATGACGTTCACCGACTTCGCCGAGGGGTTCATGCCGTTTCCCCGGCGGGCCCTGCCCAGGCTGGCCGGGCTCGGCGACCGCATCCTGCTCGGCTCCGACTTCCCCAACATCCCCTATCCGTATGTGCACCAGCTTGACGCCCTGGAACGGCTGGGCCTCGGGGAGGAGTGGCTGCGGGCCGTGTGCCACGACAACGCGGCGGAGCTGTTCGGAGTGTGAGCTGCCGCAGCACGACGGCCCCGGGGATGTCAGCCGCCTGCCGTCACCTGGTCCATCGGCAGCCACAGGGCGGTGTTCGCGGACGGGCCGATGTTCGTCTGGCGTACGCGGGTGAGCTCGGCGTCGGTCAGGGCACGGTTCCAGACACGGACCTCGTCGATGCCGCCGGTGAAGAACGCCCGGCTGTCCATGCGTTGGCCGATGTGCACGCCGAACGGCGAGTTGCGGCTGACGGATCCGGACACGTCGGCCGTGCTGAACTGCGTACCGTCGATGAAGAGGGTGAGCCGCCCGCCGCCGCGGCGCAGGGCGAGGTGGTGCCACCGGCCGTCGTTGTGCGCGGCGGTGGTGCTGACGGACGCCGACCGCACGGTCGTCGCGCCGCTGCGCACCGTCATCAGACCGCGCACCCGGTTGCTCGCCGGTTCGCCACGCAGCCAGAACTGGGGCTGGCTGCCGCCGATGCCGCCCATCCACAGCAGGGGCTGCTCACCGGTTCGACCGGTGTAGCGGAACCACAGGGAGGCCGTGAAGTTCTGGGTGCCGAGCGCGAGTTGGGTGCGGAACGGCAGGCGCACCGCGTCGTTGGCGCCGTCGAAGGCCAGTGCGCCGCCGAACCGGCCGGCCGTGGGCGAGGCCCCGCCGAGTACGCTCGCAGGCTGGGCGGACGGGGCACGGTCGGCCGTCGTCGGGTCAGGGCCGCGGCGCGGTGTGAGCCACTCCTCGTTGAAGCGGGCGAAGCGGATCTCGTCGCGGGCGTCGACGGCGCCGCCCTCGTACATCAGCCCCACCACGCCGCCACCGATGAGCACCAGGTCGGAGTAGCCCGCCCAGTCCTGGGTCACGACGGTGCCGCGGTCCACGCTGTCCCAGGTGCTGCCGCCGTCGTAGGAGGAGCGGATCATCATGGTCCGGCGGCGGTCCGGGTCGCCGGGGCAGGACAGCAGGGTGCGGTCGCCCAGTTGCAGCACCGCGCCCTGGACCTGCGGCGTGTAGAGGTTCGGGACGGGGCGGAACCGGACGACGAAGCTGTCGCCGCCGTCCTCGCTGAAGGTCTGGGTGCGGTGGCCCAGATCGGTGCCGTCCTGCTCGCGACCGCTGATCACGATGATGCCGTCGTTGCGCTCGGTGAGGGTGACTTCGGACGGCTTCTGACGGAAGGTGCCGTCGGTGGCGACGGGCCAGGAGTCGGTGGCGCCTCTTCGCCAGGTGGTGCCGCCGTCGTCGCTGACGATGAGTGCCGCATGGTTGGCGGTGACCCGGCTGCCGTTCCAGGTCTCGGTGTTGACGCCGAAGACCAGTCGGCCGGGGTGGCTTCCGTGGGTGAGCTGGATCCCGTGGACGGGGCCGGTGGCGTACCAGGAGTTCCAGTTCGGGGGCATGATCTGGGCGCTCAGGTCACGCGGCCGGGACCAGGTGCGGCCGTCGTCGTCGCTGTACTGCAGGTGGGGCCTGCGTTCGCACGGGACGGCGCAGCTCCCGCCGTCCGCACTCGCCGGGTTGTGTGTCTGCGGGAGCAGGATGCGGCCGGTGGTCCGGTCCACGACCGGGGCCGGGTTGCCGTGGGTGTCGCCTGCACCGTCGCTGACGACCTGGAGCGGACCCCATGTGCGGCCGCCGTCGGTCGAGCGTTTCAGCACGATGTCGATGTCCTCCGCGTCACCGCAGCTACGGTGACGTCCCTCGGCGAAGGCGAGGAGCGTGCCTTGGGTGGACTGCACGACCGCCGGGATCCGGAAGCACGCGTAACCGCCCGGATCCTGGGACGCCTTGAAGATGACGCGCTGCTCGAACAGCGGTACGGCGCCCTGGGCGGGTTGGGCGTGGGCGGGGCCCGCGAGGACCGCCATCGCCACCAGGACGACGCCTGCGGCGAGGTCGGCTCTCAGACGTGCGCGAAGCCTCGACGGCATGGAGGGCCCTTCATCTCGCCTGCTCACCCGGACATTTCCTGTCCGATTTACTCACAATTAGGCGGAATTGGTGGCGATGACACGCCACGCGGCCTCCAGAACGTCACCCGCCACAGGCGGCGCGGATCCGGTAGAAGGTGCTCAGGTACCTGGAGTGGTAGGACGCACTCGTGATCCGCACGATCGCCTCGTCGGCCGAACGGAGCGACGACCCGGTCAGATTGGCGCTGCCCGTGTAGACGCGCGGGGTGAGAGCACCGTTGTAGTCCCCGTCGATCAGGATCTGCTTGTTGTGCGGACGGACCTCGATCCCGGGGCCGTTGGGAATACGGCATCTGCGGTGCTGGATGCCCGCGGCGTTCAGTCGGCTGGTGATCGTGGAGTCGCTGTCGGCGTAGATGATGTCGATCCAGCACCCCCGGCCGCGCAACTGGGCCAGCTTGTCGGCGACCTGACGGCGGGAGCCGAAGAAGCTGTGCGTCACGATGCGGATGTCGGTCTGGTGCGGCAGCCCGTCCGCGCCGGTGTAGGCGCAGCTGACCTCGTTGAGCACGCTGACGACGGTGTCCGTGGCCGGGTTGTGGTACGACGCGTCACCGCGTGGGAAGAAGTAGCCGCGGTAGGTCGAGCCGGTCGGTGTGGAGAAGTACGCGTTGTTGTCACCGCGCGCGAGGGTGCGCCCCTGGCGGAGCCGCTCGTGATACGAGACGTAGCCGTTGTACACCGCACTGTCCGTGAAGGTGACGGCGTCGTTGAAGGACTCGACCTTGTACCAGTCGGAGAGGTTCGAGGAGGTCTGGAACACGACCCTCTGATAGCTGGTGCCGTCGTCGAACGGCCCGATCCGCGAGAAGGTGAAGAACTTGTTGTGGTTGTACGCCGGTTGGGGCGGAGCCACTGCCAGGCAGCCGCGCTGGACATCGTCCACGCCGTCGGCGTCCTCGAACCTGTCGTCGCAGACGACGATCCACGAGCGGGCACCCGTGCTGGTCCCCAGCACGGACCTGAGGGACCGGTACGCCGCGTTGCCGAACTCGGCGCCGTCAGGACCCACATAGGTCGAGTCGTCGACGATGAGTCGGACGTCGACGCCGCGCCCATGAGCGGCGATCAGGGCGTTCGCGACCTCCTGGTCGATGAACTCGTGCATCGCGCCACGGATCTGCGCCCCGGCCGGCGTCGCGTCGATCAGCCGAACGAGCTGGGTGAAGACCGCCTTCTGCTGCGCCGCCGTGCCCAGCGGGTCATTGAACACCGGCCCGTTGACGACCGGCTTGGTCAGTGCCGCGGCCGGCGTCGCCCCACCGACGAGCAGTGCGGTCACCAGGGACAGGACAGCGGCGACTGTGGGCAGCAGTCGGCCGGTGAGGGGCCTGGCGCAGGCGGGCAGGAAGATCACACATCGAGAGTTCCTTGCCGCGATCCGCGGCTGTCTGATTGTGTGTCACATTCATTCGGACGGCGCACAGCGCACGGGTGCTCATCGGGAGCAAGCCGTGAGGAACTCGATGAGCGCTCGGTTCACGTCGTCCGGACGTTCCTGCTGGGTCCAGTGGCCGCAGCCCGCCAGCTTGACGGGCTTGCGCCACAGGTTGGGCATCAGGTCGGGGAGGCGCTCGATGAACTCGGGCGTGCCGGGGAACGCCGGGACCATGTCGCGGTCGCCGTAGATGTACAGGGCGGGCGGGGTGACGACGGCGCCGTGCCAGGGAGCGGTCAGTTCCCAGTTGCGGTCGAGGTTGCGGTACCAGTTGAGTGCGCCGGTGAAGCCTTGGGAGAAGCTCTCGGTGAGTGTGTCGAGGTCGTCCTCGGTGAACCAGTCCGGCAGCACCTCGGGGTCCCGCATGTCCGCGAGCCAGCCGCGCTCGGGGTCGACCAGCGGCTGCTTGCCGTGGTCTGCGGCGGGGGCGTCGCCGGAAGCGCCGTAGAAGAACTTCCGCAGGGTGGTGCGCGTGTCCCGCGCGAACTCGGCGTCGGCCACACCGGGACGGTTGAAGTAGTTCCAGTAGAACCGGCCGCCGAACCTCTCCTCCATGGCGGCCAGCGGCGGCTGTGCACCCCGGGACGGGGGCGGCACGCTCAGGCCGGCCACGCCGAGCAGCATGTCCGGCCGCAGCAGCGCCGTGTGCCAGGCGACAGGAGCCCCCCAGTCGTGGCCGACGACGTACGCCTTCTCCTCACCCAGGGCCTGGATGAGGCCGACCACGTCACCGACCAGGTGGAGGATGGTGTACGCGTCGACGGCGTCGGGGTGGTCACTGCGTCCGTATCCCCGCTGGTCGGGGGCGACCACGCGGAAGCCCGCGTCGGCCAGCGGGCCGAACTGGTGATGCCAGGAGTGCCACGACTCGGGGAACCCGTGCAGGAGCACCACCAGGGGGCCTTCGCCCTGCTCGGCGATGTGCAGCCGAACGCCGTTCACGTCAACCAGTCGATGCTCAACCATGTGGATGAGTGTGCGGGCCACGATTTTCGGACGATTGCGCGGGCCGTGGCGGCCCATCGGGAGGCCCGGGGCCGTGGTCCCGTCGACGGTGGCCGAATGTCACCTCAACTGGCGTACAAGCAGGTGGAGTTGGGCCGTCGGCTGGAGAGACTCCTGAGACGGGCCGGGGCCAGGCGGCGTCGTGCGGTCATCGCGAGCCCTCGGCCGACCGGGGCGGGTGACACGGAGAGGGGACCCGAGTGAGCGGTGCGGGGGACGGGACGCCTTCGGGGCGGCGGATGAGTGTGGGGGAGATCGCCGCATTGGTCTCCGCGGCCACCGCCGTCGTCGGCCTCCTGTTGGCGATGTTCGGCGTGCCGCTCATCGGGGGCTCGCCATCGGGCAACCGGCCCACTACCGCCGGCGGCGCCGCCGCGGCATCGGCAGCACCGGACAGGTCCGCGTCGACCGCGCCGCCGACCGACCCGACGGCAGCATCCTCCGCGCTCCCGAGCGGCTGGCGCCGGGTCGACGCACCCGACCTCAGGGCCGCCTTCGCCCTCCCCGACAGCTGGACTCAGGACGTCGACAGCGACATCCAGAGCAACTGGAGCTCCCCGGACGAAAACCACGCGATGAGCCTCAAGCGGGACCTGTCGTACGGGTCGACGCCGAAGGCAGCCGGCGCCGGACAGCTCAAGTGGTACCGCGACACGTCCGTGTCCCGGATGGCCGACCTCAAGGTCGTCACCCACCCGACCCGGCAGAACGGCAAGGACGCCCTCTGGCTGGAGATCGACTACCACTGGGCCGGTCAGGACGAACCCCGAAAACGCGTCGAGCTGTTCGTCGCGGGCAAGGCCGGCCACGTCTATCAGCTGCTCTTCGACACCGCGGCCACCCCCGGAAAACTGGCGACTCAGAAGCAGCTGTTCGCCACCGCACGCGCGCATCTACTCATCGACCAGAGTGTGCGACCGACCTAGCTGAGCGGCACCGTCTCCACCGCGATACGAGCCGCATGCTCCATCGGCCACCTGTACACGCCGGTGGAGACCGCCGGGAACGCGACCGTCCGCGCGCCCAGTTCGTCGGCGACCCGCAGGGACTCCCGGCGACCGGACGCCAGCGGCTCGGAACGGTCCTCGGTGGCCGACCAGACCGGACCCACGGTGCGAACGGCCCTCCTTGAATAGACGCGACGACTAGTCTAGTCTCCGTGAGTAGACGCAACGGTAAGTCTTGTCTTGTGTTTCCCTCCCGTTGCTCGCTCTACATCCACACTCACGAGAGGCCACTTCAGTGGGGAACTCGACCGTCCGCGCCGTCAGCCCGCCAGGCTCCTCGACAAGGGCCCGCGGCAGCGGTCTCGCCGTATTCAGCGTGGCCTTCGCCTTCTGGATCACCATGGCGGGCACAACGGCACCCACACCGCTCTACCCGCTCTACGGAGACGCCTTCGGTTTCACCCCGTTCACCGTCACCGTGGTCTTCGCCGTCTACGCCCTCGGCGTCGTGGTCGGCCTGCTCGCCTTCGGGCGGCTCTCCGACCAGGTGGGACGGCGTCCGGTACTGATCGCCGCAACCTTGCTCTCCGTATGCGCCGCGGGCGTCTTCATACTGGCGCAGAACGTCGCGGCGATGCTCATCGCGCGGGTTGTCTCAGGCTTCTCAGCAGCCCTCGTCACCGGTGCGGCCACTGCCTCTCTCGCGGAACGGCTCGGCCAGAACAGCCGGGTCAAGCCCGCCACCCTCGCCCTGTTCGCGAACATGGGCGGACTCGCATGCGGCACCCTCCTGGCGGGAATCCTGGCGGATCTCGCGCCGTCCCCGCTGCGTACACCCTGGGTCGTCATGCTCGTCCTCGCGGCCATCGGCGCGCTCGGCGTCCTGCTGCATGGTGAGAGTTCGGACCACCGCTCCGGCTTCTCGCTTCAGTTCCAGCCTCTGCACGTTCCCGCCGAGATACGCTCGGACTTCCTGCGCTCGGCAATGACCGGCGGTGCCGGATTCGCCGTACTCGGGGTACTGACCGCCGTGACGGGGCTGTTCGTGGGGACCGTGCTGAACGAGTCCAGCCACTCCCTGACCGGGCTCGTGGTCTTCATCGCCTTCGCCTGCACGGCCTTCGGCCAGCTTCTGGTCCGTACGCTCAAGCCCGGCACCGCACTTCCCGTGGCCTGCCTCGGCCTGATCGCCGCCGCCGCCCTGATCGCCGTGGCCATGGCCACCAGCACCCTGGCCCCCTTGCTCGTCGGGGCCGCCGTGAACGGCCTCGCGACGGGCATCGCCGTCGGCCACGGCATCGGCAGCATCACCACGCGCAGCGCACCACAGCACCGGGGCGCGTCCGTCTCCACCTTCTTCGCCATCCTGTACTCGATGCTCGCGGTGCCCGCCATCGGCGTCGGCGTCCTGATCCGCCAGACCGGCCTGCGCCCCGCAGGCGAGACGTTCAGCGCCGTGGTGGCCGCACTCGCACTAGGCGTACTGCTCAGCCTGGTACGTCCCGCCGGCAAAGCCGCATGAGCCGGTTCGCCCACATCGCATCTCGGTGAACCCGGCCGTGCCAAAATTCAGGGACCCGCACGACTCGAAAACCCGAAAGGTTGAAGGAACCATCAGCGCCACGCGGAAACCCCAACCGGCCTGCGACCAGCACCCCGTCGTCAGCCGAACCGGTCCTCGACGCAGCGAGAGCGTCCGGCTCGCGGTGCTGCACGCCGCGGACGACCTCCTGGTCGAGCGAGGATTCGCCGCCCTGACCATCGAAGGCATCGCCCAGCGCGCCGGCGTGGCCAAGCAGACGATCTACCGCTGGTGGAAGTCGAAGGTCGACATCCTCCTCGACACACTCACCGACGATGCCCGCGAGGCGCTGGAGTGGCGTACCGGCCAAGGCAGCCCCGAGGACGACCTCACGGACCACCTTCAGCGCGTGGCCGACTTCTTCGCAGAACCGGCCGGCCAGGTGATGCAGGCTCTCCTCGGGCATGCCCAGTTGGACAAGGAAACTGCAGCCTCGCTGCGTGACGGTTTCCTGCAGGACCAACGCGAGCGCGACGTCGCCGGCCTGGGCGCGCTCCTCGCACGCACCCTTGACTGCACCATCGTCGACGACCGGCTCGTCGACCATCTCGTGGATCTGCTGCTCGGGCCGCTGTACTACCGGGTTCTGGTGTTCGGCAAGCCGATCGACAAGGAGCTCGTGGACACCACGGCCCGGCTCGTCCTCACGCTGGCCCGCGAGTGTGCCTCCACTGAACCTGGAGCCTGAGGCCGACTGCGCCGGCACCCTGTCGGCCAACTTTGACGGTTGTGTGCGAGTGGCCCCCGACGTATCTGTCGGGGGCCACTCGCACACAACCGTCAGTGCAGGCTGATGGAGCCGTTGCGGATCCCCGCGATGACGGCCTCCGTGCGCGAATTGGCGCCCAACTTGATGAAAATTGAATGCAGGTGGACTTTTACGGTGCGCTCAGAAATACCGAGTACCCTTCCGACCATCCTGTTTGAATAGCCTTCCTTGATCCCGTCCAGAACCTGTCGCTCCCTGGGCGTGAGAACAGGTGCAGTCTGCCCGACTCCTTCACCGGACTCCCCGTTTCTGAGGTCTCGGTCAGTAGAAACTCCCTCGGAAGTCGGACGAACTATCAGAGACTTCCTCAGAGACATGTATCCCCCTGTCACGCAAAGATTACGCCTTACGACATCATCCTATAGTCCAGGCTCAAGTAATCCGTTCAAACGTGGGTTACATCACAGGAAATAGTTGCAAGCTGAACGTTTCTCAAAATATTCCGTGCGGGAGCTGTCGGACGCTTGCCAGGCGCGGCGCCCCATCAGGGGGACGTCAACGAGTCGCCGATTCCACTTAGTGAAAGTGTACGATGCACGGAAAGCACTGGATTAACTCGCCCCCGGCACCCTAGAGTGGACAGCGGAAGCGAAAGTCTTCCGCCGTACCACTTATTCCCTACGGGGAGGTGAGCCGATGCTCTTAAATCGAGAACGGCGCAACAAGTACTGGATCTACTCAGCCGGCTGCCTGATCTTCTCGGCCGGTGCCTATCTTTTCATTCATTCGAGCATGGGAACGGATCCGCTCGATGTGTTCGCGCTCGGCCTGATGAGGCACATTCCTGTCACAGTGGGGATATCGCAGACTGCGGTGGCTGTGATCTGCCTTGTGATCGTGGCGGCCTGGACGCGGAAAAGACCGCTGCTCTCACCGCTTTTCACTTTCTTCTTCTGCGGCACCATCATCGACCTGCTCCGCTGGTCAGACCCCGCGCACGGCCTGCACATCACCGCGACCGGCATCCTCACCCTGGCCGTGCTCCTGTGTGCCTACGGCTCGGCCCTCATCATCATGAGCGGGTTCGGCATCCGTGCCATCGATCTGCTCGCCATCACCATGAACGCTCGATGGCGCTGGCCCTTCTGGGCAGCGAAAGGGCTCATCGAAGTCGGTCTAATGACATCGGGACTCATCATGGGCGGCCCCATCGGAATGGGCACGGTCTGTTTCCTCGTAGGAGTGGACCTCCTGATCCAGCCCTTCATCAGGGTGAATTCTGGAGTGCTCCGGATACCGAATTTCGGGCTGCCCGAGCCATTGGCAGAACCAACCCGCTGACCTCAAGGAGAGGAATCCATGACCACGACGCCCACCCTTTTCTCGACCCAGACCCGGAACGTTCTTGAAAGCATCCTGAAGGAGCAGCAGCGAGTAGACGCTACAGAACAGCCGAAACTCCTTGAAAAGATCCGCGGCCGGGTATCCCCGTGGACACCGGAAGATCTGGTGGCAGCATGCTCCAGCGGATACTATGCAGCGCCGGAAAATATCGGCCGCATGCTGTACGCCTGCGTGCGCGCCATTCGCCCGCAAACGGTGTTCGAGTTCGGAACTTCCTACGGGTTCACCGCGATTCACATTGCGGCAGCTCTACGGGACAACGGGTACGGCAAGCTGTACACGGTGGACCTGCACAAAGAGAAGTGCGCGGCCGCGCGGGAGCATCTGAAGTCTGCTGGGGTGGCCGAGCAAGCCGACGTGATCCAGGGCGAAGCCGTGGACGTGCTCTCCACGTTCCCGGAGCAGATCGATTTTCTCTACCTTGACGGGTGGGCCGATTTCTATCTCGATGTGATCAAGGCGGCGGAACCTCGGCTTCGCCCGGGTTCCCTGGTGCACGCGGACGACACCGAGAAGTTCGCGGCCGCGGCCCGTCCGTACCTCGATCACGTCCGCGACTCCGCCAACGGTTACGTCTCCGTCGGCATCACCGATGGGCAGGGGCTGGAACTCTCCACCTTCGTGGACGCGCGTACGCGGGCCATCGCGTGAGTGTCCCCGGACCCACCCGCCCGGCGCAGCAGGACACGGCCACGCCGGGCGGCGCCCGGCGTGGCCCGCGAGCGGCCATCGCCGGCATCGGCATGTGCGTCATGCTGGTGTTCGGTCTGGGTGCCAGTGTGAACCTGGCCGTCGGCCGACTGGCCACGAGCGCGCTGCACCCGACCGCGACACAGGTGCTGTGGATCGTGGACAGCTACCTGATCGTCTTCGGCTGTCTTCTGATCCCCAGTGGTGCCATCGGCGACCGCTTCGGGCGCAAAGGGGCGCTCCTGTGCGGGCTGGCGCTGATGATCGTGGGATCCGTCGGTTCCGCGGTCGCCCCGTCCGTCGCCCTCCTGCTCGTGGCACGGGCCCTGACCGGAGCGGGCGCCGCACTCGTCCTGCCCAACAGCCTTCCGCTGCTCATGAGTTGCTATCCGCAGGACCGGCGCGGTCATGCCGTGGCGCTGTGGACCGCGCTGAGCGGAGGCGGCGGGGTGGCCGGCAACATGGTGGGCGGCGCCGTTCTCCAATTCTTCGACTGGCAGGCCCTGTTCGCCGTTGCCGCCCCGCTTGCCGCGCTCGGCCTCTTCGTAGCCGCGAAATTCCTGCCCCGTGTCGAGCGGCACCACCATTCCGTCGACGTGCGCGGAGTGTTCATCCTCGTCGTCTCGGTGTTCGCGCTGCTCTTCGGCATCATCGAGGGAACCGAGCTCGGCTGGACTTCACCGGCCGTCCTGGTGGCATTCATTGCCGGCCTGTGCTTTCTGGCCCTTTTCATCCGATACGAGATCCGCCGGGAACAACCGCTGCTCGACCCAAGGGTGTTCCGCCATCCCGGAATGCGAGCCGGGACGCTCGGTATCGTCGTGTCCTTCATCGCGATGTACTCGGTCTTCTATCTCAACGGCCAGTACCTGATGAATGTGAAGGATTATCCGGCGGCTCTGGCGGGGCTCGGCACGGCGCCGCTGGCCGTGGTGATCTTTCTCGTCTCCCCGCGGTCCGCGCGGCTGGCCGACCGCTACGGCTCACGTCCCGTCGTCGCCTGCGGGCTGCTCGTCGTGGTGGTGGGGCTCGGACTCTTCTCCTTGTGCGGCCCTTCGACGCCCTACGTCCTGTACGCGGGGTGCATCATCGTGGTCGGCGTCGGGTCGGGGCTGTCCAATCCGCCGCTGTCCCAGGCCGTCGTCACTTCTCTTCCCGCGCACCAGGCCGGAGTGGGCTCGGGCATCAACAGCTTCAGTCGTGAGATCGGCGGGGCTCTGGGCTTCGCCGTCTTCGGTACGCTGCTCAACACCCGGTTCGCCGACGCACTTCCGGCCGTACTTCGACGGTTTCAGGACGATGCCGCAGGCGGGCAGGCGTTGGGCTCCGCGCTGAGCAGTCTCGAACGTTCCGGCGCTGCCCCGGCGGATCGTCTCTCCGCGCAGGTCCGCGAGGCCTTCACCACGGGCATGGCCGAGTCGTTGCGCGTGGTCGGGGTCATTCTGCTGCTCGCCTCGCTCCTGGTCACGCTGTGGCTGCGTCGGCCCGTCAGCGAACAGAACGCTCCCCGGGAGAAGCAGTGACCGCAACCGATGCCGACAGCCCGGCGCACCGTGACTGGAGCGAGGAGATGTCCACCCTGCTGGCACCGCATGTGGACATGCGGCTGCTGCCGGCTCTGGACGCCTTGCTGGAGGAGGGCAGCGTCACCGGTGCGGCCGAGCGGCTGGCGCTCTCGCCGCCCGCCATGAGCCGGGCATTGTCCAAGATCCGGCGGGCTCTCGGCGATCCCGTACTGGTCCGGGCCGGCCGTGGCCTGGTCCCCACGCCCAGAGCGCTGGAGCTTCAGCCGAAGGTCCGCGCTCTGATGCGCGCGGCCGAGGACATCCTCACCCCGCGCCAGCAGGAGGACCTCACCCAGGTCAGCCGGACCCTCACCATCGTCGCGGATGATGCCTACGCGGCTGTTCTCGCACCGGCCCTGCTGCGCCGGGCGATCCAGGAGGTACCCCTGGCCCGCTTCACGTTCACTGTCGAGAGCAGCCACGGCAACGCACCACTGCGGGAGGGTGCGGTGGACATCGAAGTCGGCGTCATCGACGAGCCCTCTCCGGAACTGCGCATCGAGCCGCTCTTCCAGGACGAGTTCGTGGGCGTGGCCCGAACCGGTCATCCCCTCCTGTCCGGCGAGGTGACCGCCAAGACGTTCGCCGCGGCACGGCATGTCAGCGTGTCACGCAAGGGCCGCATGACCGGACCCATCGATGTCGCGCTGCGCGAACTCGGGCTGCGCCGGGACGTCATCGCCTCCGTGCCCGACTACGGTGAGGCCCTTTTGATGCTCCCCTTGACCGACTTCGTCACCGCGATGCCCCGATCCCTCGCGGTCAGCGCGCAGAAGTCCGTGAGCATCGAGGTGTTCGACCTTCCGGTCGAGACCGAACCCATCGGCATCTGTCAGGCATGGCACCCCCGGCACGAGACCGAACCGGTGCATGTCTGGCTCAGGCAGGCCATACGGTCCGCGCTCCCGCGGGCCTGATCAGGCCACTGACGTCGGCCGCAGGCCACCGAGCAGGACATCGACCGCAGAATTCGAGGGCGCCACCGGCTCGCCCGGGAGACAGTTCGTCCCCGCCACGGCGCCCAGGAGCAGTCGGGCGCTGAGCCGGGGCGCGATGTCGTCGCGTACGTCGCCCTCCGCAATGGCCTGCTCCAGCAGGTCGACCAGCCGCCAGAACACCGCTTCGCGGCAGGCCGAGTCCCGGTCGTCACCCGCAGCTGTGCCGCGCGCCGCCCACAGCAGGGCATGCCCGGCCGGGTCGTCCGCCGCCACGTCGGCCAGCCCGCGCAGGAGTCCGGCGAGCGAGTCGACGCCCCTGCCCCGTGCCTGCGCGCTGCTGCCCAGCAGTGCGAACACAGCCGCCCGCATCGGACTGGTGACGGCACACAGCAATTCCGCTTTGCTGCTGACGTGGCGATACAGGGCGCCCTTGGTCACTCCGGCGTGTTCGGCTATGTCGCCCATGCTCGTGGCGTCGTAGCCCCGGGTGCGGAACAAGGCCGTCGCGGCCGCGAGGACACCCTCACGACCGCGACGGAGACCGGACGACCGCTGTGCCGTCCTCGGGGGCCGGCTCACCTCGGGGCCTGCCCCCGGCACATCTCGAGTACGGCGTCCGCGACCGCGCTCCCACCGTCACCGAGGGTCTGCGTGTACCGGTCGCGTATCGCGTGCTCACGCCCGGAGTCGATCCGTGCACCGCCACCGCCCATGCGCAGACGCTGGATCTGCCTGGACGCCGTCAGCCGCTGCTGCAGTGCGCCGATGAGCGATTGGTCCAGGGCGTCGATCTCTTCCCTCAGCCGGGTGACGTCCCCGGGTGCGGGTTCCACGGACAAGTCGGCTTGCGCGGCGGCTTTGCCGGGCATGATCCTGCTCCGTTCGGACGGGGACATCACGGGATGCGCCGAGACGTACGACCCCAGGGATCGGAGCCCCGGCAGGCTCAACTGCAGGAGACCCACGGCTCGCGCGGTCTCCGGCCGGTCCATGCGGCCCGGGCAGTCGGCGAGGAGCAAGCGGCTGTCCGGGCCGTCGTGGACAACGTGCAGGGAAACCTCTTGCAGGAAAGGGTGCTTCTTCAATTCCTCTAACTGCACGGTGATTTGACCCGACCGGCTCGGGAGGCGGCCGATCAGCGACGTACGGTGGGCGTAGCCGGGATCCGGGACCCGCGCGGCGCCGCGGTGCGCACAGAGCAGGAAGCGCGTCGCGGCACCGGAGCTGTCCTGTATCCCGGTGCCGGCGGCCTCCAGGCCGTAGCGCGCCGCGGCGAAGAGTCCGGCCACCGCGGCGTCGCATTCGCCGTCCTTGACCCGGCGTGCGCCCTCGGCGTTGGACGGCGCCGCGATCCACCGCGCGTGCGGCACATGGCTGCTGAGCCAATGACGCACCTGCGTCCCCGCGTGGGGATGCCCACTGACCGTAAGGACCCGCGAGAGCGGCGTCCCCGGGCGCACCAGCAGCGCGAACTCGACATCGAGCACGACTTCCCTCACCACGACCGGTGACGGTGACTCCACCAGCGCGCGCAAGGTGTCCGGGACCGGTCCGGCCACCGTGTTGTGCACCGGCAGCATGGCGGCGTCGGCGGCTCCACTGCGCACATACGCCAGGGCCTGTGCGGCCGTCGCGGCCGGCAGCAACCAGGACCCTCCGGCCTCCGGGAGCGATCGCAGGGCCTGCTCGGTGAAGGTTCCTTCCGGCCCCAGATAGGCGAACCTCTGCCCGCTGTGGCAGAGCTGTGCCTCTGTGAGGGGCGCCTTCATGTCCTGCACCGGCAGTTTCACGTCAGACGGTTGCGGTCGCGAGAGCCGCGTCCACCGCGCTCGCCACCGCACCCTTGGCCCGCCGCAGCTCCTTCTCCTCCAGCAGACCGGGGGCGAAGGCCGCCGCGTCGATGGTCACCGCGGCGGCGGCACGCCCCGCCTGCTCCACTTCCACCGTCGTACGTACGGTCAGCCGGCTGGGCTCCGACAGGTCGGACTCGTCCACCGTCAGCCGCAGCGTGGCGCCCACGGGGAAGAGGAAGTTCGAGAACGTCGTGTTCATGGAGTTGAGCACGATGTAGTAGCGCTGCTGCGGCCAGCGTGCGGTGAAGTAGTGCTCGACGACCGCGAGGAACATCTGGCGGGCCGCTTCGATCGCCACCATGCCCTGTACATGCACCCGGTCCTGCACGTCGACGAGGATCTCGTTGTGGTCGTGCAGCCGCAGCTGAGCCTCGTACGTACGGTCGTCGGTCTGCGTGAGACCGGCGACCAGGACGTTGTCCTCGCGGGCCTTGTGCAGTTCCTGCCGGCGTGCGGGTAGCGCTGTGGAGTGCACCAGCACGACGCGGTCGTCCAACTGCCGACGCGTGATCGCGTCGCGGAGGTAGGAGAGTTCGAACTCCCCGATGCCCTGCCCGGTGACCACGTGCACCGGACCCTGGAGCGTGTCCAGGTCGCCCGCGTCGAGTGAACGGGTCAGGCCCGAGAAGGTCTCGGCGCCGACGGCCTCGGCGAAGTCGCGGAAACGGTCGCCGACGACGAGTCGGGAGGTGACTGCACTGCTCATGGATGTCCTCCTGGCTGGGAGAGCCGCGACTCTGCGCGGTCGCGGCCGGGTCCGTTCAGCGTGGAGTCCGCACCACCGCACCGGTAGTCGCCAGTTGGCAGTAGAACCACCTGTCTAGTCCCGGAGTTCTAAGCGGCCCTGGTGAAGTCGGCAGCGCCCGAAGGGGCGCGGGGCTGCGTCGATGGGCGGCTCCGCCGCGTGGGCGCGACCAGCCACGACGGGCCCGCAGACGATCGACGACCCATCGCGGCACTTCCCGCGGAGCGATCGGCGGCGGTCCGGTGAGCCGTCGCAGGTGCGCGGCACCGGAGGCTAGAGCCGAGGTACTAGCCGTATCGGCCGACTGCCGCGGCCTGTGTCCGCCGCGAATGCTGGAGCGGGAACACCGGCGCCCCTACTGACCCGGCCGAAGGAGCCTCATCCACATGACAGTTCTTGATCCGCCAGGTGTCGACGAGGTCAAAGTGGCGGCGATGCTGCCTTCCGCAGAGCCTCTGAGCCTCATCGACGACGTGTCCGGCACGGAGTCCCTCGATGCCTCTGTCCTGCTCGAGCTCTATCGGCAACTGGTCCGGGGCCGCCGCTACAACCTCCAGGCGACCGCGCTGACCAAGCAGGGCCGACTGGCGGTCTACCCGTCGACGACCGGGCAGGAAGCCTGCGAGGCGGGCGCTGTCCTGGCCCTGGACCGGCAGGACTGGATCTTCCCCACCTACCGGGACACGTTGGCCCTGCTCGTCCGGGGCGTCGACCCCGTGGACGTGCTGACGCTTCTGCGGGGCGACTGGCACAGCGGCTACGACCCGCGCGTCCATCGCATAGCCCCCTTGAGCACCCCCCTGGCTACGCAGACCCCGCACGCTGTGGGCCTTGCGCACGCCGCAGCTCTGCACAGGGACGACCTCGTCGTTCTGGCGATGGTCGGGGACGGTGGCACCAGTGAGGGGGACTTCCACGAGGCGCTGAACTTCGCTGCGGTCTACAAGGCTCCCGTGGTCTTCTTCGTCCAGAACAACGGCTACGCGATCTCCGTACCGCTCAGCAAACAGAGTGCCGCGCCCAGCCTTGCTCACAAGGCGATCGGCTACGGCATGCCGGGTGTACTGGTCGACGGGAACGACGCGGCGGTCGTGTACCGCGAGGTGCGGCGGGCCGCTGAGCGCGCTCGTGAAGGCGGCGGGCCGGCCCTCGTCGAAGCGGTGACGTATCGCATCGACGCACACACGAACGCCGATGACGCCACCCGTTACCGCGACGCGGCCGAAGTCGAGTTCTGGAACCGTAGGGACCCGGTCATGCGCATGGAACAGCACCTGCGCGAGCGCGGACTTCTGGACGACGCCGGGGTGGACCGGATCCGACAGGAAGCCGAAGACATGGCGGAGGACCTGCGCAGTCGGTTCGCCACGGATCCGTCCCCTGCCCCACTGGACCTCTTCGACCACGTGTACGCCCGGCGAACCCCTCAGCTTGAAGAGCAACGTGCCTTGCTGACAGAGGAGTTGGATGCGGCGCGGAGTGTGCGCGGCTCCTCCACCGGGGAGGAGGAGCAGTGACTGCCACAGTGGATCCGACCGTCGCTCGGGCCGCCGGCAACGCGCCGGCCGTCGAGCAGGTGACGATGTCCAAGGCGCTCAATCGGGCGTTGCACGACGCCCTGACCGACGATGACCGGGTCCATCTGCTGGGCGAGGACATCGGCACGCTCGGCGGCGTGTTCCGCGTCACCGATGGTCTTGCCGCGGCATTCGGCGACCGTCGGGTCGCCGATACCCCCCTCGCGGAGGCAGGCATCCTGGGGACGGCCGTCGGCATGGCCATGTACGGACTGCGGCCCGTCGTGGAGATGCAGTTCGATGCCTTCGCCTATCCCGCGTTCGAGCAACTCGTCAGCCACGTCGCGAAGATGCGTAACCGGACGCGCGGCGCGCTGCCGATGCCGCTGACCATCCGCATCCCCTACGGCGGTGGCATCGGCGGCGTGGAGCATCACAGCGACGCTTCGGAGGCGTACTACACGCACACACCCGGCCTCCACGTCGTCACGCCCGCCACGGTCACCGACGCGTACGGTCTCCTGCGCGCTGCGATCGCCTCGGACGATCCCGTCATCTTCCTGGAGCCCAAGCGGCTGTACTGGTCCAAGGGAGAGATCGACCGCTCGGCCGCGCTGCCGGCCCTGGGCGAGGCGGCCGTACGACGCGCCGGATCGTCGGCCACCCTCATCACCTACGGCCCTTCCCTGCCGGTGTGTCTGGATGCCGCCGCGGCGGCGCAGGCCGAGGGATGGGACCTCGAAGTCGTGGATCTGCGCAGTCTGGTGCCCTTCGACGACGCGGCGGTGTGCGCGAGCGTCAGGCGCACAGGACGGGCTGTCGTCGTCCACGAAGCCCAGGGCTTCTCGGGTTTCGGCGCCGAGATCGCCGCCCGGGTCTCCGAACGCTGCTTCCACCACTTGGAAGCTCCCGTACTGCGGGTCACCGGATTCGACATCCCCTATCCCCCGCCGATGCTGGAGCGCTACCACCTGCCCGACGTCGACCGCATTCTGGACGCCGTCGCGCGGCTGCAGTGGGAGGACTGCGCTCAGGGGGAGGGCATATGAGCAGCGACGCCAGGGAGTTCGTCCTCCCCGACCTGGGCGAGGGGCTCACCGAGGGGGAGATCGTACGGTGGCTGGTCCACGTCGGGGACTCCGTCTCCGTCGACCAGCCCGTAGTGGAGGTGGAAACGGCAAAAGCCGTGGTGGAAGTGCCCTGCCCCTATGCCGGAGTCGTCACGCGCCTGTGGGGGAAGGAAGGCGAGAGCGTGGATGTCGGGCAGCCGCTCCTGTCCGTCGGCGGCAAGCAGGATCCGCCGCCCGGAGCGCCCGACCCTTCGGCTGCGGCCTCGGAGGACTCGGGCAACGTGCTGGTCGGCTACGGCACGTCCGCCCCCGTGGCGCGTCGGCGCCGGGTCCTCGCTCCCTCTCCCCGTACGGCGGTGGCAGCACCTGCCGAGGCGAAGGCGCCGATCACCGAACCGATTCGCGTGATCTCGCCCCTGGTGCGGAAACTCGCCAAACGGCACGGCCTCGACCTTCGCACGCTGCACGGCAGTGGCCCCGGAGGGCTGATCCTCCGCAAGGACGTCGAGCAAAGCAGCCGGGTGCCGCACGCGTCCGCCACAGCGCGGCGGACCCTGCTCCCCACGGCTGGGGAGCCGACGGCACATCATGCACCGGAGGCCGTGCGCATCCCCTTGCGGGGGGTCCGGCGCACCATCGCCGACAAACTGTCGAGGAGCCGTCAGGAGATCCCCGACGCGACGACATGGGTCGATGTGGACGCCACACGGCTCCTGGACGCCAAAAGGCAGCTGTCAGCATCGAGCGACGACAACAAGGTCTCTCTCTTCGCCCTCCTCGCACGCATCTGCGTCGCCGGACTCACCCGTTATCCGGAGCTCAACGCGACCGTGGACAGCGTCAACCAGGAGATCGTCCAACTCCCCTCGATACACCTGGGGTTCGCCGCACAGACGGACCGTGGCCTGGTCGTACCCGTGATCAGGGACGTACAGAAGATGAGACTGCCGGCACTGTCCGCCGAGATCACCCGCCTCACCACCGGCGCACGCGAGGGGACGCTCGCCCCCGCGGATCTGACCGGAGGAACGTTCACCCTGAACAACTACGGTGTCTTCGGTGTCGACGGATCCACGCCGATCATCAATCACCCGGAAGCGGCGATGCTCGGCGTCGGTCGAATCCTGGCCCGCCCTTGGATCATCGACGGCGAGCTGGCGATCCGGCAGGTGTGTCAGCTGTCCTTCACGTTCGACCATCGCGTCTGCGACGGCGGGGCGGCCGGGGGGTTCCTCCGCTACGTCGCGGACCTGATCGAGCGGCCTGTTTCTCTGCTCCGGCTGCTGTGACAAACGTGACTTCTGCCCTGCTCGTGGTATCCACACGAGCAGGGCGGAAGCTGCTGGTCACTCGGCTGTTTCGCCGTACGCGGCGAGGAGGACGGCCGGGTCGGGCCCCTCCAGGACGTGGGCTTGCCGAGACCGTCGAGGACGATGACAGCCCTACCCACTCCGGCCCGAGCCGCTCGATGAAGCGGGGCGAGGCCGCCGCATCCACATTGAACGAGTCGTACGACCAGTCGGAGAGTCCCAGTTCCGCGTATGCGGCGCGGTGCGGCACCGGCGACAGCGAGTGGGCGATGGGCTGATCGCAGGACCGCCGCCCTGCGGCCTGTCCTGCTCACCGGATCTGGAGGTTGTCCAGGTAGGACTGCACGTTGCGGCGGGTCTCGGGCACGCTGTCGCCGCCGAACTTCTCCGCCACGGCGTCCGCGAGGACCAGCGCCACCATGGCCTCGGCCACGATGCCGGCCGCCGGCACCGCGCACACATCCGAACGCTGATGATGCGCCTTGGCCGCCTCACCCGTCGCCACATCGATCGTCGCCAGCGCACGCGGCACGGTCGCGATCGGCTTCATCGCCGCTCGCACACGCAGCAGTTCACCCGTAGTCAGCCCACCCTCGGTACCGCCGGAGCGGCCGGAGGCCCGCTTGACACCATCGTCGGTGGAGAGGATCTCGTCGTGCGCCCGCGAGCCGGGTACGCGGGCCGGAGGCCCAGGATGAATGGTCGTCCATCCGTCCGCTGAGAAGTTCTGCGGGACTCGTCCTGGACCTTCGGCGGCAGAATCACCCCGCGGCGCAGGCTGGGGGCACCGGCCAGCCAGGTCGCCTCCGGTTGCATGCCGATGATCTCGGAGTGGGCACGGACATGGTCATCTCACTTCACCTGCCTCTGTTGCTGCCCAGCCCTCAGCGGGCCCGGAATTCGTGCAGGGTGACGTGCTCGGGCTCGGCAACCGCCGTGGTGTCGGCAGCCGCGCGCTCAGTCACCGCCGATGCCGGGTGAAGCCCCGTCAGGCAGCGTTGCGCCAGCTTCTGGTACTGAACTGTGCCGTTGCCCTTCCAGGCGACCTCGTCCGCTGTGAGCTCCCGGGCCACCTTGGCCGGGCTTCCCAGGACGAGGTGCCGTTCCGGTATGTGGAAGCCGCTCTTGACGAAGCTGCCGGCACCGACAAATGCCTGTCGCCCCACCACCACACCGTCCATCAGCACCGACTTGATGCCGATGAGGCTGTCTCGGCCCACTCGGCATCCGTGCAGCACGCTGCCGTGTCCAACATGGCCGTCCTCCTCGACCACCGTGTCTGCTCCGGGGAAGCAGTGCAGAACGCAGCCGTCCTGCACGTTGGAGCCCTCTCTCAGTTCGATGTGCCCGAAGTCGCCCCGCAGGCTGGCGAGGGGACCGACGTAGCAACCCGGCCCGATGTCGACGGAGCCGATCAGGACGGCGTCCGGGTGGACGAAGGCCGTGGGGTGCACGACGGGTACGTTTCCTTCGAAGGAATAGATCCTTGCCATGGTTCCTCTCACCGTTCGTCGGCTGTCAGGCAGGAGCCGGGGCCGAGGCGGACCCCAGCCGACCGACGGCGTCGTGCCCGTGGATCCAGGCAAGGTCGTCGGGCAGGGTGGCCAACCGGACATTGCGCGCCTGCGCCTCGGGCCCGTCGGGCAGCTGGAAGCAGTCGGCGTTCTTGCGGGAACCGGCCTGCAGCAGCCGGGTGCGCGGCCGGCGCACCTGCTCGTACGCGCGCAGCGCCGACTCGGCCCCGGCGGCATCCACGTCGCCGAGGATGTGTGCGAGGACCACCGCGTCCTCCAGCGCCTGGTTCGCGCCCTGGCCGTGGTGCGGCAGCATCGCGTGGGCGGCGTCACCGAGCAGCGTCACCGCCCCCGAACTCCAGGTGCGCTGCGGTTCCCGGTCGTACAGAGCCCAGCGTCCCGGTCGCTCGCAGGCAGCCAGGATCTCGGTGACGAAGGGATGCCAGCCCTCGAAGGCCGCCAGCAGATCGGCCGTCTCGCCCTGCGTGGACCACGACTCGATCGTCCAGTCACGGTCGGGGACGACGGCCAGGAAGTTCAGGGCGCTGCCACCCGCCACGGGATAGGCGATGAAGTGCCTGCCGGGACCGAGCCAGAGCCACAGCACCTGCTCGGCGAGCTGAGGGACATGCCCCAGCCGTTCCATGGGGATCAGGGCCCGGTATCCGCTGGTGCCCGAGAACACGGCCTCCTCGGGGCCGAAGACGCTGTGGCGCACCACCGAATGGATTCCGTCGGCCCCGATCACCGCGTCGGCCTCCTCTTCGGTGCCGTCCGCGAAACGGATCACGGCACCGCGTTCCGTTCTCTCGACCTCGGTGCAGCGCGCTCCCAGGCGTACGTGCTCGGCGCCCAGTTCGGCCAGGAGAGCCTCTTGGACCGTGGCCCTCTCCACGGTCCAGAAGGGGGCCTTGAACCGTTCCTCGTACGCACCGGCCAGCGGGTGCGACACCATGCACCGGCCCGATCGCCAATGTCGGAAGTCGGCACGTACCGGCTCGACCGCCGATCCCTTCAGACGCTGGGCGACTCCCAACTCCCGCAGCACCCTGTGTCCGTTGGCGCCGACGGCGATACCGGCCCCTTGGTGGGCCACCTCTCTCGACTGCTCGTGGACCATCACCTCGATGCCCCGCCGCCGTAGTCCGATGGCAGTGGCCAGACCGCCGATACCGCCGCCCACGACCGCCACGTACGGGCGCCTCCCGGCCATGGATTCTCCTCTCCGTGTTCGTTGATGGGGATGTACGTGGTCAATGCGGCTGTGCGACTTCGGTGAACGTGCCGCGGTGGAAGACCAGAGGCGGGTCGTCGTCGCGGGATGCGGCACCGAGCACCCGCCCGACCACGAGCACGTGGTCGCCGAGGCGCTGGGTCAGGTGCAGGGCGCATTCGAGGGTTCCTGGGCCCTCTGGGAGAACCAGGCATCCCGTGTGCGGTCCGACGGCCCACTGCGCGGCCTCCTCGACCGGAGGGCGCTGCGTGGCCGGCGCCGTGAGTACGTCGACCAGGGCACGCGACTGGTTCCCCAGGAACGAGACAGCCCACTGGCCCGTTGTACGCACCCGCTCCAGGAAGGTGGAGTCGTCCCGCAGACACATCGACACGAGGGGCGGATCGAGGGACACCGCAGTGAACGAGTTCACCGCGATGGCGTCGTGGCGGGGCCCGGACGAGCTCTCGAAACGTGTCGACACCGCGCACACACCTGTCACGAACTGCCCGAGGATGTACCTCAGTTGACGCTCGTCCAGAGCATCGGCACCCACGGACGGCGCGGGCGGTCCAGTCGGCGTCGCGGGCATCCTCACCGCGTGGCCTCGGCGGCGCCCGACGAGACCGGGGCCGGTGTGCCGCCGCCTATCACGCTGGTGTCCCCGGGGTTGACGAGGTCCGGGACCTTCCAGCCGTTCTCGTCGTACTCCGACAGACACTGGTCGACGAGTTGCTTGTACTGGTCGAACCGCCCTGACGCCTGCTGGGCATGGAGCGCCTCGAAGCGGATCTGCTCGTGGTTGCCCGCGTAGTTCATCTCGTACAGCTCCCATCGGGCACCGAACTCGGTACCGACGGCGTCCCACGCCAGCTTCATGAGCTTGACCCGGTCGATCGCCTCGACGCCGAGACCACGGACGTACTTGTCCAGGTAGGGCCGGACCTCGGGGTTCGCCCAGTCGCGGGCGTGGGAGTTGTTGTAGATCAGGGCACTGCCCAGGTCCCGCAAGAAGATCTCGCGGACCTTGGGGAAGATGGAGGAGGACAGGACGCGGAAGGCAAGAGCCGTCTCGCCGTTCGGAGTGACGGTTCCGTCGGGCCACTTGGTCGGATTCTCGGCCATGGAGTCCACCAGGGCCCAGAACATGTTGCGGTAGGCGAGGATCTCGCCGAGCCGGCTCTGTACGCCACGGAACTCCGAAGTGCCCGTCGTCTCAAGGCCCTTGGCGAGGAGCCCGGTCATGAAGTCCATCTTCACGGCGAATCGGACGCAGGCGTGGAACATGGCCCGGTAGAAGAACCCCGAGCCGTAGAAGAAGTTGTTCGCCTTGTCCACGTCGTAGCAGAAGACGTTCTCCCACGGAATGAGCACCTGGTCGAACACCAGGATCCCGTCGTTCTCATCGAAGCGGCTGCTGAGCGGCTGGTCGAAGGGGCTGCTGACGGTGGCCGCGGAGAACTCGTACGACGGCCGGGAGATGATTTTCAGGCCCGGGCTGTTGGTCGGCACGATGAAGTACGCGGAGAAGTCCTTGGCTCCGTCGGGGATGCGCCCGTAGCTCCCGATGAAGATGTGCTGGGTGAGCGCCGCGCCCGTGCCCACCACCTTGGCCCCTGAGACGACCAGGCCGGCGTCCGTCTCGCGGTCCACCGTCAGCATCACGTCCTTGAGCTCGGTGAGCCCCCGGTTACGGTCGATCGGCGGGTTGACGATGCCGTGGCCGATGAACAGGACGTTTTCCTGCGCCTTGCGGTACCAGGCGGACGCGTTGTCCTCGAACGGCGCGTAGTGCTCCTTGTTGGATCCCAGCGTGGACAGGAACGCGGCCTTGAAGTCCGGGGTCCGGCCGAGCCAGCCGTACGTCATGCGTGCCCACTCCTCCATGGCGCGCGCGGACGCCCTCAAGTCCCCCGAGGTGTAGGGCGCCTTGAAGTAGGGGTGGGTGAAGCCTCCATTACCGGTGTCCGTGGGAACGACCAACTTGCTGTTGCGCTCGGGGTCATGCAGCGCGTCGTAGAGCCGGGCCACCATGCGCGCGTTGTTCCGGAACGCGGGGTGAGTGGTCACGTCCTCCACCCGCTCGCCGTAGATCCGCACGTCGCGGCCGTCGCGCAGGGTCTGCAGATATTCGTCCCCGGTCTGCGGGCGGGTCACGGTCCCGGGCGGGTTGGCGGTGCTGCTCATACAGGGATCACCTTTCGAGGCCGGTCGTCTGGTAGCGGCAGGGCGCCGGGCTTCGTGTGGTTCCTTGCGCCCACCGAAATCCTTCAGGAGGCGGACCGCCCTCGACAGTCGGCCGCTGGGGCTAGTACCCGGGTATTAGATCCGCCCTTCTAGCCTCAACGACCCACTGCCCGCGCCTTGTCCGCCCGTGCCAGGCTGCGCCGCACGGTCGACTGCAACCCGGTGCCCGGCCCTCGGAACAGAAGGCGTTGAGGTTTTCTCCGTGGAACATTCGAATCCCGAATCATGGCGGGCTCTGCCCGCGGCACAGCAGCCGGACTGGCCCGATCCCGCCGCGCTGCGCTCGACGGTCTCGGCCCTGTCGGCCGCGCCGCCCCTGGTGTTCGCGCGGGAGTGCGACACGCTCCTGGACCGCCTCGGCGAGGTGGCACGCGGCAAGGCCTTCCTGCTGCAGGGCGGTGACTGCGCCGAGACCCTGGACTCGGTGAGTGCGGAATCCGTCCGCAACAAGCTGGAGGTCCTGCTCCAGATGGCCGCCGTCCTCACATACGCGGCGGCCGTCCCCGTGGTCAAGGTCGGCCGTCTCGCCGGCCAGTACGCCAAACCCCGCTCCCAGCCCACCGAGACCCGGGACGGGGTCACCCTGCCCTCGTACCGCGGCGATGCCGTCAACGGCCTTGATTTCAGCACCCGTTCGCGCACCCCCGACCCAGCCCGGCTCCAACGCATCTACCACGCGTCCGCCGCGACCCTCAACCTGCTGCGGGCGCTGACCGCCGGAGGACACGCGGACCTGGACCACGTACACGAGTGGAACCGCGACTTCGTGGCGCTCTCCCCGGCGGGCCGCCGCTACGAACGGCTCGCGGACGAGATCGACGCGGCGCTCGGCTTCATCCGCGCCTGCGGCATGAACACTTCCACCCTGCGCACCGCCGAGGTGTTCGCCAGCCACGAAGCGCTGCTCCTCGACTACGAGTCCGCGCTCGTGCGTACGGACCCCGACACGGGACGTCGGTACGCCCTGTCGGGGCACATGCTGTGGATCGGCGAGCGAACCCGTCAACTGGACGGTGCGCACGTCGCGTTCGCCTCCGAGGTGAGCAACCCCATCGGCGTCAAGCTGGGGCCCGACGCCGCCCCGGACGACGTACGGGCGCTGATCGACCTGCTGGATCCGCACCGCACGCCCGGCAGGCTGACGTTCATCTCGCGGATGGGCCGAGGCCGGGTACGCGACCGGCTGCACAGCCTCGTCGAGGCCGTGCGCGGGAGCGGCGCGGACGTGGTGTGGGCGTGCGACCCCATGCACGGGAACACCTTCACGGCGGCGAGCGGGCACAAGACCCGGCGCTTCGACGACATCCTCGACGAGATCACCGGATTCTTCGAGGTACACAGGGCACTGGGTACTCACCCCGGTGGCGTGCACGTGGAGTTGACGGGCGAGGACGTCACCGAGTGCGTGGGCGGCGGCAGCGAGGTCCGCACCGACCATCTGCATCTGCGCTATGAGACCGCCTGCGATCCACGTCTCAACCGCGGCCAGTCAATGGATCTGGCCTTCCGGGTCGCCGAGTGGTACAGCGCCGAGAAACGCCGCCTCACCCCGCCCCGGCCGGAACGCGACGCCCGACATCCCGAGGCCGTGCCCACACACGCCGACTACGTGCCGTCCCTCGCCTGAGTACCGCCGTACCAGGACATCTCAAGCAGCCCTTCCACGGAGGAGGTCAGGAACCATGCGGCACTTCGAGCACTTTCCACCCGGCAGCACCTACGAGTTGGGGGCCACTCGGCTCACGACCGACGACATCATCGCCTACGCGCGTGTTTTCGACCCCATGCCCTTCCATCTGGATCCCGAGGCCGCCCGTCGCTCCCCCTTCGGTGGGCTCGTGGCCAGCGGCTGGCACACCGGAGCCGTGGTCATGGGCCAGTTCGTGCGCGCCCTGCTCGCGGACTCCGCCTGCCAGGGCTCGTACGGCATGGACGAGGTTCGCTTCCTGAGCCCCGTACGCCCGGGGGACGAACTGCGCGGAAAGGCGATGGTGGAGGACGCCTCGCTCCACCCCAGGCGGCCGGGCACGGGGACGGTCCGCTTCCTCGTCGAGGCGGTCAACGAGCGCGACGAACCGGTGTACCGAATGCGCACACGGCTGCTGTTCGGCTGCGCGCCGGCCATCGGCACGGCGTCCGGAGTCCAAGCCGCCCGCTCCTGATCCGGCTGCGGTCCGCCGGTCCCAGAACGCACCTCCTTTGACCAGACGCACCGTTGCGTCTAATCTTCTTCCAGTCGGCCTCGGGAATGCCACCCCCGTCCTTCCCGAGGCCGACTGCGCCACCGCAACGAGGAGGTCACGCCATGAACGAGCAGCACAGCGCACCGCTGTCGGGCGCCGAACTCCCGAAGCGGCACCCCAAGACCGGACCACGACGCAACGAGTCCGCACGAGTCGCCGTCCTGCGCGCCGCTGACGACCTCCTGGTCGATGTCGGATTCCACGCCATGACGGTCAGCGCCATCGCCGAGCGCGCCGATGTCGCGAAGCAGACCATCTACCGGTGGTGGCGGTCCAAAGTGGACATCCTTCTCGACGTCCTGGAGGAAGACCTTCGGGCCGGAGCGTCCTGGCCGTCCCAAGCAGAAAGCGCGGCTGCTGTACTGGAACAGCACGTGACCCACTTGAGCCACGTCTTCACACGGTCCTCCACGGGACATGTGTTGTTCGCCCTCATCGGTCACGCCCTGCAGGACCCGGCGACCGCCGCTCCACTGCGTGGTCGGGTGCTGGCGCGCCAGGCGCAGAACGACCGCGCACGGCTGACCGACGCCTTCGCTTCCGCTCCGGTCCCCGCTCTGAGTCGGCACGACGCCGACCAACTCCTCGACCTGGCAGTGGGCCCCGTCTTCTATCGGCCCTTCACCACAGGGCAGCCGATGGATCCCCGATTCGTCAGACGCCTGGCCGCCGCCCTCGCCGACCGGCCAGGCTCGCCACGCGCCGACGCCCGCCCCGTACCTCGCCCATCCCACTGACATCCCGCGGAAAGGCCCTCTCTCATGTTCCGCGCACGCCGGACCCGCTACGCCGCCACGGTGGAGTCGGTCTCCCGGATCGCCCCGCGCATGGCGCGCATCACCTTGGGAGGACCGGGTATGTCGGCCTTCCACTGCGACGAGCCCACCCAGTGGGTGAAGCTGTTCGTGACCGATCCCCTCGATGGACAGCCCGCCGGCCGCGCCTACACGGTGCGCCACTGCTCCTCGGCGCAGCAGACCATCGACATCGACTTCGTCCTGCATGGCAACGGCCCGGCGGCACGCTGGGCGGAAGCCGCCACGCCGGGTCAAGAGGTCTCTTTCGGCGGCCCCAAGGGTGCCTTCCGCCCCGACCCCGACGCCGAGTTCTATCTCCTGGCCGGTGATGAGAGCGCCCAGCCCGCGGTCCTCACCATCGCCGAGAGCCTGCCGCGCGGCATGCGGGGCGCCATCTACCTGGAAGTGGAGGGACCTGAAGCCGAAGCCAACATGTCATGGCAGGCCGACCTGGACCTTGTGTGGGTACACCGCCCCGTGGGCGTCCCGAAGGGAGAAGCCCTACGGGCTGCAGTTCTCAAAGCCCCCGTCCCGCGGCACGAGCGTGTCGCGGCCTGGGCGGCCGGAGAGTCCGGAGCCGTCCGGGACATCCGCCGCCACTTCTTGGAGGGCATCGGCCTGGATCGTCACCGCGCCTACGCGAAGGGCTACTGGAAACGGGACGAGGCGGACCATCGCGACCCGCTGGCCTCGGACTGACGACACCGCGGGCTCAGTCGGAGCGACAAGTTCGATCGCCTGCAGCACGACTGACGCTCCATCAGAACGTCAACCACGGCGGCGCCGCCTAGCTGATCGGTTGTTGGCGACTCACGGCCGGCCGGTAAACGGGCCACGATCATCGCCAGCGGACCTGCCGCGCGAACGCCTCGTACGCCCCCTGATCGAAGAGGACGAACCTGACCTCCTCGACCGATGTCTTCGCCGCCCGCACCGTCGCCACCGCGATCCGCGCCGCGTCCTCCATCGGCCATCCGTAGATGCCCGCGGAGACCGCCGGAAAGGCGACCGTGCGGGCGCCCAGCTCGTCCGCCACCCGCAACGACTCCCGGTAGCACGAGGCCAGCAACTCCGAACGGTCCTCCTCTTGGGTAAATCGCGGGCCCACTGTATGAATCACCCACCGCGCGTCCAGCTCCCCCGCCGTCGTGGCGACCGCCTGCCCCACGGAAAGGCCCTTGCCGTAGTGGGAGGCGCGCAGTTTGCGGCACTCGGCGAGGATCGCTGGGCCACCGCGGCGGTGGATCGCGCCGTCGACTCCTCCCCCGCCGAGGAGGGAGGAGTTCGCGGCGTTGACGATCGCGTCGACACTCTCACGCGTGATGTCGCCCTGAACGAGGGTGATGGTGGTCATGACTGCCTCTATACCCCCCTCGGGCCGGGCCGCCCCCGCTTCACCCCCAGCCGACCGGCAACGAGCGCACCCCGTGGACCGTGCTCGCGGACGGGGTCAGCGACTCCTCAGGTGCCGTCAGACGCAGTGTCGGGAGCCTGCGGAACAGGGTGGACAGGCCCAGGCGGAGTTCGACGCGGGCCAGCGACTGGCCGAGGCACTGGTGCAGGCCGTGGCCGAAGGCGAGGTGGCCGGAGGCGTCGCGGTGGACGTCGAGGGCGTCGGCGGTGGAGTACACGGACGGGTCGCGGTTGGCGGCCTGCAGGGCCACCACCACCCCCTCCCCCGCGCCGATGCGGACCCCCGACAGCTCGACGTCCTCCGTGGCGACCCGCCGTATCCCGGAGTGGATGACGGTCAGATGGCGCAGGAGTTCCTCCACCGCCCCCGGCCACAGGGAGTCGTCGGCGCGCAGTGCGTCCAGTTGGGCCGGGTTCCGCAGCAGGGCGATCACGGCCAGCGGGAACATGTTCGCCGTCGTCTCGTGGCCGGCCAGGAGCAGCAGGGAGACCATGCCCGTGGCCTCGTCGAGGGTGGCCTCGCCGGTCGCCACGCGGTCCGTGGCCAGGCGGGAGACGAGGTCGTCGGCGGGGTCGTGCGTGCGCCGTTCGATGAGGGCGCGCAGATAGCCGTAGAGCGCCATGCGCGCGGCCATCGCCTCGGCCGGGTCGCCGGCCACACTGGTGAGGGCGTTGGACTTCTCGCGGAAGAAGCCGTGGTCCTCGTAGGGGACGCCGAGCAGTTCGCAGATGGCCAGGGTGGGGAGCGGGAGTGCGTACGACGCCACCAGGTCCGCTTCCGTCGCGTCGCCGTCCGTCATCGCGTCCAGCAGGTCGTCGCAGATCCGCTGGATGGCGCCTGCCATCTGCTCGACGCGCCGGAAGGTGAAGTCGGGGATCAGCATGCGGCGCAGCCGGGTGTGGTCCGGCGGGTCCATCTGGTGGAAGAGGCCGGGGGCCTGCGGCGGGGCGCCGGGGCGGGTGTGGGGGAAGTTCGGGTGGTTGGCGTCGGCGCTGAAGCGGGGGTCCGCGAGGACGGTGCGGGCGTCTTCGTAACCGGTGATGAGCCAGGGGCTGTTGTCGCCCCAGATCGTCACCCGTCGGACCGGCTCCTCGGACTGCCACTTGGCGTATTCGGGAGCCGGGTCGAGCAGGGGGCGAATCGTGGGGAGGGGTGGGTGGGTCGTCACTTCTCCGTACCTTCCGTTTGCAGGCCCGCGAGGCCCAGCAGCAGGGACTTGACCTCTGTGGCGGCGTACGCCTCGCGCGCCCGATCCGGCTCCGAACACAGCAGTACGGGGCCGTCGGCGGGGTCGGCGGGCAGGCGGCCGTGGCTGCCGCGGACGCCGGACGGGTCGAGCGGGACCGTCTTGAGGCGGTAGCGGAAGCCGAGCTTCTTGCGGGCCACCTGGCCGACGGCGCGCAGCTTCACGGCGGGGACCGTCTCGTCGTAGAGCAGCTCGGCGGGGTCGTAGCCGGGCTTGCGGTGGATCTCGACCTGGCGGGCGAAGTCGGGGGCGCGCTCGTCGTCGAGCCAGTAGTAGTACGTGAACCAGGCGTCGGGGTCGGCGAGCGCGACGAGTTCGCCGGAGCGCTCGTGGTCCAGGCCGTGGGCCGCCTTGCCGGCCGCGTCCAACACCTGGTCCACGCCGTCGAGTTCGGCGACGATCTTCGCGACCTTCTCCGTGTCGGCCGGGTCGCGGACGTAGACATGGGCGATCTGGTGGTCGGCGACCGCGAACGCGCGGGACGTCCACGGGTCGAGGTACTCCATGCCGTCCTGCGTGTACACCTCCAGCAGTCCGGCCCGGCGCAGGGCGCGGTTGATGTCGACCGGGCGGGACGCGGGTGTGATGCCGTACTCGCTGAGCGCGACGACCGTGGCGCCCTCGCGCTGGAAGTGGTCGAGCAACGGGCGCAGGGCGTCGTCGAGTTGACGGGCGGCGCTGATGGTGGCGGGTGAGTCGGGGCCGGAGCGCTGGGGCTCGTAGTCCATCTGCGGGAGGTAGACGAGCGTGAGGTCGGGGCGCTTCTCGTCGAAGATCTGGCGGGCGGCGGCCAGGATCCACTGGGTGGAGGGCATGCCCGCGTTCGGGCCCCAGTAGGTGAAGAGGGGGAACGGGCCGAGTCGGTCGGTGAGTTCGTCGTGCAGGGACGGCGGCCAGGTGTAGCAGTCGGGTTCCTTGGCGCCGTCCGAGTAGTAGATGGGGCGTGGGGTGACCGTCCAGTCGACGTCGGCGCCCATCGCGTACCACCAGCAGACGTTGGCGACCTTGTAGTCGGGGTTCGACTTACGGGCCGTCTCCCAGATCTTCTCGCCGCCGACGAGGGCGTTGTGCTGGCGCCAGAGCATGACTTCGCCGAGGTCGCGGAAGTACCAGCCGTTGGCCACCGCGCCGTGCGTGGACGGGGGTTCGCCGGTGAGGAGGGTGGACTGGACGGTGCAGGTCACGGCCGGGAGCACGGTGTCGAGCCGGGCCTGGAAGCCGCGCTCGCCGAGGGCGGACACGGCGGGCATGTGCTTCAGCAGCTTCGGGGTCAGGCCGACGATGTCGAGTACGACCACGCGGTTCATGAGGGGTCCTCCTTGAGGCCGAGGCCGGTCAACCGGTCGCGGGCCCAGGCGAGTTCGGCGGCGATGCCGCCCGGCAGGTCGGTGGGCGGTTCGGGGAGGACGGACCAGGTGTAGGTCTCGACCTCGATGTGGTCGCAGTCGGCCGAAGCGCCGCCCAGCAGTCCGGCGAGGACCTGGTCGAGCTGGTCGGCGGTGGTGCGCAGCGGGGGTTCGGGCTCGGTGTGCAGGGGGGCGTGGAAGTGGACGCGCCAGGGGCCACCGCCGTCGGGAAGCTCGCCGTCGAGGGCGTCCGGGAGGTCGTCCGCGCCCAGGACCTCCCCGTCGGCCACCGTGCGGGTCTGGTGCAGGAACCGGGGTTCGGCGAGCCGGTGCAGGGCCGCGCGGGCGGCGGGGTCGGCCGGGTTCGCGGCCTCCACGGCGCAGGACGCCTGGAGCTTGACCACAGGCATCCCGGCCTCCGCGAGCCGCCGCAGCGCCTCTCCCGGTTGCTCGAACTGGACGGCGAGATGGCAGGCGTCGAGGCAGATCCCCAGCCGGTCGGGGTCCAGCCCGCCCAGCTCCCGCACCGCCTGGGTGGTGGTCTCGACGACGCACCCGGGTTCCGGTTCGAAGCCGACGCGGATACGGCGGCCCGTCCACGCCTCCAGTGCCGCGAGCCCGGTGGTCAGCCGCTCCAGGGCGTGCCGGGCCTCCTCGGCACAGGCGGGCGTCCACGGGGAGCGCCACGCGAGCGGCAGCGTGGAGACACTTCCGCGGTCGACGTCGTCCGGGAGGAGGGCGGCGAGGACGCGGGCGCAGTCCAGGGTGTACTTCAGCCGGGCCTCGTCGGCCCAGTCGGGCAGGTACACGTCCTTCTTGACGACCTCGCGGTGGAAACCGGCGTACGGGAAGGCGTTGAGGGTGACGGTCTCCAGACCGCGCGCCCGCAGTTCGCTCCTCAGCCGCACCAACGCGGCCTCGTCGTCGGCGAGTTCCGTGACGACCGGGCGGGCCAGCCACAGCCCGATGCCGAGCCGGTCGACGCCGAGCCGCTCGCGCACGGGCTCGGCGTACTCGGCGAGTTGGGCGATCACGCCCCGGAGGTCCTCCGCCTGATGGACGTTGCTGCAGTAGCCGAGATGGACGGTGCTGCCGTCCGGATGCAGAAAGCGCATCGGATGCTCACGCTCCCCCGCGACGTATGGAGTTGCCCTCGAAAGTGGCCTCCCCGTCCGGCTTCGGCTCGTCCAGCTCCAGCCGTCCGCTCTGGCCGTAGAAGGCAACGGGATTGCGCCACAGCACCTTGTCGACGTCGTCCTCGTCGAACCCGGCGGCGAGCATGGCGTCGGCGGTCTTACGGGTCTTGAGCGGATCCGAACGCCCCCAGTCGGCGGCCGAGTTGACGAGCACCCGCCGCGTCCCGTGCTCCTTGAGGATCTCGACCATCCGGTCCTCGCTCATCTTGGTCTTCGGGTAGATCGAGAACCCGGCCCAGCAGCCGCTGTCGAGGACCATGCCGACGGTGAGCTCGTTGAGGTGGTCGAGGACGACGAGTTCCGGGGCGATGCCCGACTCCCGGACGACGTCCAGGGTGCGCCGCGTACCGGCCGCCTTGTCGCGGTGCGGAGTGTGCACGAGGGCGGGCAGCTCGTGCGCGATGGCGAGCTGAAGCTGACGGGCGAGCGCCTCGTCCTCCTGAGGCGTCATCGAGTCGTACCCGATCTCGCCCACGGCGACGACCCGGTCCTTGGCGAGATAGCGGTCCAGTTCGTCGAGGACCGGGAGGCAGCGCGGGTCGTTCGCCTCCTTCGGATTGAGCGCGATCGTGCAGAAGTGCTGGATGCCGAACTGGGCGGCGCGGTACGGCTCCCAGCCCAGCAGCCCGTCGAAGTAGTCGTAGAAGCTCTCCGGCGAGGTGCGGGGCTGGCCCAGCCAGAACGCGGGCTCGACGACTGCACGCACCCCGGCGGCGTACATCGCCTCGTAGTCGTCGGTCGTCCGGGAGGTCATGTGGATATGGGGGTCGAAGATGCGCACGGTCAGCCCTCTTCCTTGCGTACGTCCGTGAGTACGTCCGTGAGTGCGTGCTGGAGTTCTGCGCGGTCGCCTGCGACGTCCGGGAAGGCTCGGACGAAGGGCAGGATGTCCTGGGGTACGGCCCGTCCCGCGACGATCCGCTCATGGGCGAAGTCGGCGAGCATACGGGCCAGTTCGCGGTCGGCTCGGGTGTCGAGGCCGGTGACGCGGTCGAGCGGGATCTCGTAGAAGACGCACTTCAGTACGGCCTGACGGTACTCGTCGTCCGGGAGGTGCGCGGCGGCGTACGGGCCGAGGGCGGCCTCGATCAGGGTGGTGTCGTTGCCGCGCAGGGTCTCCCGCACGAGCGGCAGGGCGAGGTCGCCCAGGTCGAGCAGCGGCAGGGTGCGCAGGACGGCGCGCTGTTCGGCCGGGTCGCCGTGCCGGTGGAGGCGGGCGACCTCGCCGGCAAGGGCCTGGTCGCGCAGGGGCAGTGCGGTGAGCAGGACGGCGCGGGCGGCCTCGTCGACGGTCCAGTGGTCGGTGAGGCGGCCGCGTCCACAGCGCCTTCGGGCGGCCGGGAAGAGACGCCGTACGGCAGCGGGTACGGCGGCGACCTCGGCGACGCTCTCGTCCAGCCAGATGCGGGCCGTGTCGTCCAGTACGGCGGTCAGGGCGGTGCGGGGGTCCGGCGGGGCCGCGGGGGACGCGGCGGGGACAGCCATGGGAGGACAACCTCCTGGGAGGTGGGAGGAGTTGGGCTGGAAGAGGGAAAGCGGGGGGCTGATTGGAGAAAAGCGGGGGCTGAAAGGAGGAGTCCGGGCGGTGTCTGTACGGCGTCTGTTCGGGTCTGTACGGCAGCGGCGGGTCGATACGGCCGCGCGGTTTGTCCGACCTCGGCGATCTATACGGTCGCGGCGGCCTGTTCGGGCGCGGCACGCTTATCCGCCGCGGCACTCTGATCGACCGCAGCCCCCTGATCCACCGCGGCACGCTGCTCCGCCGCGCGCAGGAACTCGATCGAGCGGCGGGCTACGTCGGGCGCGTCGAGCGAGCCGCCCTGGATCTCCACGGAGACCAGACCGCAGTCACCGAGTTCGCGCAGGGCCGCCAGCACCGGCGGGAAGTCGATCTCGCCGGCGCCGAATTCGAGGTGCTGATGGATACCGCGCCGCATGTCCTCGACCTGCACGTTGCGCAGAAGCGGCGCCGCCTCGCGCACGCAGTCGAGCACGGGGCGTTCCTCGACACAATGCGCATGGCCGATGTCCAGGGTGACCCCGAACAGCTCGTGCCCGCCGACCAGTTGGGCCAGGTGCAGACAGCGCTCCACGGTGCCGACGAACATGTACGGCTCCGGCTCGAAGGCCAGCGCCACCCCGTACTTCTCCGCCGTCTCCAGCACGGTCCGGACACCGGCCGCGAGCCGCTTCCACGCGTCGCCCTCGGGCAGCCCCTCCGGCGCCGGGCCGCTGCACAAGTGGACGGTGGGCGAGCCGAGGTCGGCCGCGATGCGCAGGGCACGGCGCAGCAGGTCGATCCTGAGCTCGGAGCCGTCCGACATCAGCGTCGGCAGGTGCTTGCCCCACGGGTCGAGGAAGTAGGGCGCGCCCGTCTCCACCGTGACGTCGAGACCGTGCCGCCCGAGCTGCCGGGCGAGGGCGTTGACGCGCCGGGGCAGGTCGTCGGCGTACGGGTCGAGATGGTTGTGATCGAGGGTGAGGGCGACACCGTCGTAGCCGAGATCGGCGAGGACGACCAGGACATCGGTCAGGCGGTGGTGGGTGAAGCCGTTGGTGCCGTAGCCGAACTTGAGGGCGGTGGGGGGAGGTCTCATGGTGCCGGTTCCTCACACGGAGGTGGTGGGTCTCAGGTGGGGGATATGCGCCGGGCCAGCCGTCGCGCGAGGGGGTGGACGACGCCGAGCGCCGCGGCGACGGCCGGTGCCCCGCCCCGCGCGGTCAACGCCGCCTGAAGAGGCATCAGCCCGAGAATTCCGGCGCCGACGGCCCGCCGCACGTTCTCGGCCGAGGGCTCCTGTACGGCACGGGCCTGGGCGGTCCCGTAGGTACCGAGGTAGGCGAGGGCGCCGACGGCGGTAAGGCCAGTCCGGACCCTCTTGGAACGGCCGGCAACGGCAACGCCCCTAAGGGGCGCGGGGAACTGCGCGACCAGCCACGACGGCGCAGCAGACGACACACTCCCCTTCGCGGCACGTCCTTCGTCGGCTCGGGCAACCGGAACAGCCGTGGCAACCGCGGTCGCCGCCGACACAGCAAGGGTCCTGACCGGAACCCGCACCGGCGCACCGGCGATCTCATGTCGACTGAGCGCCATCAACGTGCCGGTATGCGCACCCACCAGCCCGGCAGGCACGGCGGCACGACGCAGCGCGGCACCGACCGACGGGGCACCGGGCCCGGCCACGAGCGCCCCCGCCAGAACGTCCAGCACCCGAGCCCCCGCCATGGCGAAGCCCCCCGCCGGGGTGGACTTGAGCTTCAGGTCATACGCCCACACCAGCCCGGCCAACGGCAACGAGGCGCCCACACTGCGACGACCACCCGCCGCCGCGGCCAGCCCGAGCCCCGCCACGGTGAGCCCCCCGGCCACGGCGAGAGCGGTACGGCGCGGAACGCGACCCGACGGCACCGGTCGTTCGGGCCGCTCGACGGAGTCCACCGTGGCGTCGGCGTAGTCGTTGAGGGCCATGCCGGCCCAGTAGAGGCACACGGAGGAACCGATCACTCCGAGGGTACGGACGCCCAGCGGGCGTCCGGCGGCGGCTGCTCCCGCGATCACGTCACCGGGGACACTCAGCGCGGCCGGCGCCCTGACGAGCAGCGCGAGGTCGGCGAGGCGCACGGGAGACCGGGATCCGCAGCGCGCAACCGCTTTCCGATCTTTCATGGCCGCACCTTACTCGTAGCCGTTGAGCCTTGAAGGTACCTACCCCCCGGTAAGGGAAGTGACAAAGAAGACACGGATTTTACTTACCTTGAGGCCAGAACTGACGGTAAACGTAGGTCGTTTGACCGGCTTCAGGGCTCAACTCGGCCTCACCGCACCGGCCGAACTCACGGCTCAAGGCGCGGCTTCACGGCTCAAGCTGCGGTTGCACGGCTCAAGCCACGGCTTCACGGCACAGCCGGCCTCACGGCTCCTGCCGCAGCCTCCGCCAAACCGCCTTGGCCGCGTTGTGCCCCGACATGCCGTGCACGCCCGGGCCGGGCGGGGTCGCCGACGAGCAGATGTAGACCGCCGGGTGCGGGGTGCTGTAAGGGAAGAGCGACAGCTTGGGGCGCAGCAGGAGTTGGAGTCCGGAGGCCGCGCCGGAGGCGATGTCGCCGCCGACGTAGTTGGCGTTGCGGGCGGCGAGTTCCGCCGGGCCCGCCGTCGCGCGGGCGAGGACGCGGTCGCGGAACCCCGGGGCGAAGCGCTCCAGTTGACGCTCCAGGGCGTCCGTGAGGTCTCCGGTCCAGCCGTTCGGCACATGGCCGTACGCCCAGAAGACGTGCTTGCCCTCGGGCGCCCTGGTGGGGTCGACGACGCTGGGCTGCACCGTGATCATGAACGGCTTGTCGGGTGCCCGGCCCTCCCGGGACGCGGCGCGCAGCGCGGCACCGATCTCGGCGCTGCTGCCGCCGACCTGCACGGTGCCCGCACGCCGGGCCTCGGGCGCGGTCCACGGCACCGGCCCGTCCAGCGCGTAGTCGATCTTGAAGGCGGCGGCGCCGTAGCGATAGCGCTCGTAGTACCGGCCGAAGCCGGCGATGCGGGCCAGGGCGGTGGGTGAGGTGTCGAAGACGTACGCGCGCGCGGGCGGCAGGTCGTCGAGCCGCTTGACCTCGTAGTCGGTGTGGACGGCGCCGCCGAGGTCCTTGAGATACGCGGCGAGGGCGTCGGAGATGGACTGGGAGCCGCCGCGGGCCAGGGGCCAGCCGCGGGCGTGCGCGGCGAGGGCGAAGACCAGGCCGATGGCGCCGGTGGCGAAGCCGCCGAGGGGTCCCATGACGTGGGCGACGAGGCCGGAGAACAGGGTCTTGGCCCGCTCGTCCCGGAAGCGGCGCATCAGCCAGGTCGACGGGGGCAGTCCGACCAGGCCGAAGCGGGCGAGGGTGACCGGGTCGCGCGGGAGGGCGGTGAGGGGCAGCGACATGAAGTCCCGGGCCAGCGTGTCCCACCTGGGCAGGAAGGGCTCGACCAGCCTGCGGTACGTGCCCGCGTCGCGTGGGCCGAAGGAGGCGGCGGTCTCGGCGACGGACCGGGACAGCACGGCGGCGCCGCCGTCGGCGAACGGGTGCGCCATCGGCAGCTCGGCGTGCAGCCACTGAAGGCCGTAGCGGTCGAGCGGCATCGCCCGGAACGCGGGTGAGTTGATCCCGAGGGGGTGTGCGGCGGAGCACGGGTCGTGCCGGAAGCCGGGCAGCGTCAGCTCTTCCGTGCGGGCTCCCCCGCCCACGGTGTCACGCGCCTCGAACACGGCCACGGAGAAGCCGCGGCGGGCCAGCTCCACGGCAGCGGTCAGCCCGTTCGGCCCCGCACCCACCACGACCGCATCGAGCATCGACGGCACCTTCGGACTCCTTCGTCAGCCGACGGCCTTGAAGGATCAGGATATGCCGGGTCACTGACAGCGCCGGGGCGTGGGTAAAGTCCGCCGGGTGACGCGCCGCTTCCGCTTCCATGTGCCCGAGGACGACTCGTGCCACTGGTTCGAGGTGGGGGAAGCCGGGCAGGTGCTGCGGCAGATCACCTTCCGGGGGTCTGATTCCGTGCCCGTGGTGGCGGCCGAACCGGTCGAGGTGACGCAGACACGGCAGGCGTGCGGGGAGTGGGGCGTGCGGCTGTACGAGGTCGTGTACGGCGTGCCGGTGCAAGTACCGGTCGTGGAGCCGCCGGGCGCCGGGTCGGTCGACCCGCGGGAGTTCGATGTGGCATGGGGCCGCGCCCGGTCCTTCCGCCAGTGCCACGTCCGCCACGACACCGGTCCCCTGCCGGTCGGGACGCGCCTGACCGGGACGTTCACCGCCTCGCCCTGGGGTCCCGGTGTCACGGGAGTGTTCGTCGACGTCGGTCTGCCCGCCGCCGGCTTCGTGGACGCCTCGGTGCTGCGGCGGGCGGAATGCGCGTGGCCCGCGGACGGCACTCCCGCCGAGTTCGAGGTGGTCGACCTGCGTGTCGGCGGGGGCCGTCCCCAGATCAGGCTGCGCCCGACAGCAATTCCCGCACCCGGCGAGCCGTGGCCGCGTCACGGGCCGTCGTGAACGGCAGGACGTTGCCGCCGGTGATGCGGAAGGGCTCCCCCGCGAGGGTCAGGTGGGCGCCGCCCGCCTCCTCGACCAGGAGCAGGCCCGCCGCGTGGTCCCAGGCGGCCTCCCAGGAGAACGCCGTGGCGTCCAACTCGCCTCGGGCGATGGCGAGATACTCCAGCCCCGCGGAACCGCAGGCGCGGGGCCGCACGCCGTCGGTCCACAGGCCCAGCAGGGCGTGCTTCTGCTCGTCGGTCGTGTAGTCCGGGTGGGATGTGGCGACATCGAGGTCCCGGCCGGGCTCCGGCGACCCGGACTGCAGCCGCTCGCCGTCGAGGTAGGCGCCCCGGCCCCGTATCGCCGTGGCCAGTTGGTCGCGGGCGGGGGCGTAGGTCCAGGAGGCGAGCAGCACGCCGCGCTGTGCGAGCGCGACCAGCGTGCAGAAGCCCTCGTCGCCGTGTACGAACTGGCGGGTGCCGTCGACCGGGTCGACGATCCAGACCGGGGCGTCGCCCTGTACCGCCTCGTACACCGCCGGGTTGGCGTGCACCGCCTCCTCGCCGACCACGACCGAGCCGGGCAGGAGCGCGCCGAGTGTCTCGGTGAGGTACTGCTCGGCGAGCCGGTCGGCGTCGGTCACCAGGTCGTGCGGGCCCGCCTTCTGGTCGACCTCGTGCTCGGCGAGCTGCCGGAAGCGGGGCATGATCTCGGCCGCGGCCGCCTTGCGGACCGCTTCCTCCACGTCGGCCGAGTGCTGTGCGAGAAACTCTTCGATGGTTTCGTTGGTATCGATCACCCCTTCATGAGAGCACGCCCCACTGACAATCCCCGCCGGCCCGGTGGACGCCGGATGGCATCGGCGTGAATTCGAGGGGCGCGTATCGGCAGGTCAGAGGCGGTCAAGCCCGGTCCGGCAGCCCCGTCTGGCCCCCGTCCGGCACCCTGTCCGGCAGTCCCCGTCCGGCACCCTGCCCTCAACGCCCGACCGCGTACCCCTGCATCCCGCGCGGGTTCGCCGCCGCCGACAGGACACCGGTCTGCGGGTCCCTCGCGACCGCGCACAGCCGGCCCTCCGACCAGGCGTCACCGACGGTCACCTCGTGACCACGCCGCCGCAGCTCCTCCACCACCTCGGCGTCCATACGGGACTCCACGGTCACGCTCCCCGGTCGCATCCCACGCGGGTAGAAAGAGCCGGGGAAGCTGTCGTTGTGCCAGTTCGGGGCGTCGATGGCGCCCTGGAGGTCGAGACCGCCACGGACCGGGGCACGCAGCGCCACCGCCAGGAGGAAGTGCAGCTGCCACTGGTCCTGCTGGTCCCCGCCGGGCGTGCCGAAGGCCATGACGGGTACGCCGTCGCGCAGGGCGATGGAGGGCGTGAGGGTGGTCCGGGGGCGCCGCCCCGGCGTCAGGGAGTTCGGCAGGCCCTCCTCCAGCCAGGCCATCTGGAGCCGGGTGCCGAGCGGGAAGCCCAGTTCGGGTACGACGGGGTTGGACTGCAGCCAGCCGCCGCTGGGCGTGGCCGCGATCATGTTGCCCCAGCGGTCGACGATGTCGAGGTGGCAGGTGTCCCCGCGCGTGGTGCCGTCGGCAGCGATGTCCGGCTCGCCCGGCACGGGGGACGTCGGGCGCTTCGCGACCGTCGGTTCCCCGACGCCCAAGACGTCGAAGCCGGGTTCGTCGGAGGCCACTACGCGCGCGTGGGCGCACAGCCGCGGGGCGCGTCCACCGGGGCCGCCGGGCCGCAGCTCAGGCGAGGCCTTGTCTGCGACCAGCTCCCGCCGGGCCGCGTTGTACTCGGCCGACAGCAGCTCGGCGAGCGGCACCTCGGCCGCGTCGCCGTACCAGGCCTCCCGGTCGGCCATGGCCAGCTTGCAGCCCTCGATCAGCAGATGGACGTACTCGGCGGACCCGTACCGGGGCAGCTCGGGCGGCAGCAGCGCGAGTTGCTGAAGGAGGACGGGGCCCTGGCTCCAGGGCCCGGCCTTGCACACCGTCCAGCCGTTCCAGTCGTACGTCGCCGGCGCCTCGTAGGTCGCGGACCAGTCGGCGAGGTCGGCGGCCGTGAGCGTGCCGGAGTGCCGCTCGCCGCTGGTGTCCATGGTGGGCCGCTGGGCCTGCCGTACCAGCGCCTCGGCGATGAACCCCGCACGCCACACCTCCCGCGCCGCCTCGATCTGCGCGACACGGTCCCCGGCCCCGGCGACCTCGTCGAGCAGTCGCTTCCAGGTGGCGGCGAGGGCGGGATTGCGCAGCAGTTCCCCGGGCCGGGGTGCCTTCCCGCCCGGCAGATACACCTCCGCCGACGAGGTCCACTCCGTCTCGAACAGCTCCCGTACGGTCTCGACGGTCTCGGTGACACGCTCCACGGGCGCGTGCCCGTGCTCGGCGTATCCAATGGCGTACTGGAGCACGTCGGCGAGAGTCCTGCTCCCGTGGTCCCGCAGCAGCACCATCCAGGCGTCGAAGGCGCCGGGCACGGCGGCGGCCAGCGGCCCGGTCCCTGGCACGAGGTCGAGCCCGAGTCCCCGGTAGTGCGCGATCGTCGCCCCGGCCGGCGCGACGCCCTGCCCGCACAGCACCCGCACCTCGCCGCCCGCCGGGGCGAGCAGGATGGGCACCTCGCCGGCCGGCCCGTTGAGGTGCGGCTCGACGACATGCAGCACGAAGGCACCCGCCACAGCCGCGTCGTACGCGTTACCGCCGCCCTCCAGCACTGCCATCGCCGACTGCGAGGCCAGCCAGTGGGTGGAGGACACCATGCCGAAGGTGCCCTGGAGGGTGGGGCGGGTCGTGAACATGGGGCCTCTCATCTCGCTGTTTCCGCACTACGGCCGGACTACGGCCGGACCACGGCCGGTCGATCACCTTGCGCCCCCTTCTTCCCCCGCCTCCGCGCCGACGAACCGTCGTACCGCGCCGCCCTGCTCAGCGGGTGACATCCACCTGCACATGCGCGCCGATCGTGAGGTCCTGACCGGTCAGGCTGTCGATGAGTGCCTGCAGGGTCTGCGCCAGGTGGTGGCGGCAGGCCGCCTCCGCGGCCTGGGCGTCCCCCTGTGTGATCGCCTTCAGCATCGCGCGGTGCTCCTCCAGCGACGTGCGCATGCGGCGCGGTCCGCTGTGCGAGAGGTGGCGCAGCCGCGCGCTCTGGCCGCGCAGGTCGCCGATCGTGCGGGCGAGGTACGGATTGCGGCACGCGGCGATGACCGCCCGGTCGAAGCCCTCGGCGATGTCGTAGAACTCCTGGTACGAGCGCGCCTGCGCGGCGGCGTCCAGCGCACGGAAGGACTCGTCGAACTTCTCCAGCCGCGCCAGCAGTTCGCCGAACGGCACCAGCACCCGCCCGTCCGCCACCCCGGCCGCCGCGACCGACCCGACGGCCTCCGGCTCCAGCAGCATCCGGAACTCGAACAGCGGCCGCACCCCGCCCAGCGAGATCGCCGCCACCCTGGCCATCTCACCCGGCGCGAAGTCGACCAGTCCCTCCCGGGCCGGCCGCCGGATCGCCTCCCGCACCGGCGTACGCGAAGCACCCAGTTCCTCGCCCAGCTGGACCTCGCTCAGCCTGGCCCCCGGAGGCAGCCGGAGCGACTCGATGTCGCTCTTCAGCCGCTCGCAGACCGCTTCGCTCTTGCCAGTCGCCCGGGCCGTGGAACTCCTCGCCGATCCTTGCCGACCCTTCCGCGTACACGCCTGTATACAGGCTATCGGGGCAGCGCATCAGATGTGCTTTGAGGTGCAGGGCTCGGTCGGGCTCAGGACACCGGCGCGTCCGGACTTCGCGGAGTCACCAGACCCGACTCATAGGCGAACACGACCAGTTGGGCCCGATCCCGCGCCCCGAGCTTCGTCATCGCCCGGCTGATGTGGGTCTTCGCCGTGAACGGGCTGATCACCATGTGCTCGGCGATCTCCTCGTTCGTCAGGCCCCGCGCGGCCAACGCCGTCACCTCGCGTTCGCGACGCGTCAGGCCCTCCAGGCCGGGAGCGGTGGCCCGGTCCGGTGGCCTCGACACGAACTCGCCGATCAGTGTGCGGGTGACCGACGGGGAGAGCAGCGCCTCGCCGCGTGCCACCACCTCGATCGCCTGGAGCAGGTCGGCCGGTTCGGTGTCCTTCAGCAGGAAGCCGCTCGCGCCGGCGCGCAGGGCCTCGAAGACGTACTCGTCGTGGCCGTAGTTCGTCAGGATCACCACGCGGACGGGCTCCAGCGCCGGGTCGGCGGCGATACGGCGGGTCGCCTCGATGCCCGTCATCACCGGCATCTGTACGTCGATCAGCGCGATGTCGGGAACCTGCGCGCGGATCAGCTCCAGGCCCCGCTCCCCGTCCGCCGCCTCGCCGACCACCTCGATGCCATCCTCGGAGTCCAGCAGGGCCCTAAAGCCCGCCCGCATCAGCGCCTGGTCGTCGACGAGCGCCACCCTGATCACGCCGTCCGTCATCCCGTCGCCCCCGCCTTCATCCCGTCGCCCCCGCCCTCATCCCGCCTCCCCCAACGGCAGCCGCGCCCGCACCGCGAATCCGCCCTCCGCGCGTGGGCCGGCGTCCAATGTGCCGCCGAGGGCCGTGACGCGTTCGCGCATGCCGGTGAGACCTATGCCGGGGGTGGGCGGACTGGAAGGGTCGGCCGTACCGTCGTCCTCGACCCGGATCATCAAGTCCCCCTCCCCATACGTCAGTTGTACCGCCACCTTCGCCGGCCCCGCGTGCCGCGCCGCGTTCGTCAGGGCCTCCTGCACGATGCGGTACGTCGCCCGGTCGACCGTCGCCGCCAGGGGCCGCTCCTCCCCTGTCACGGTCAGCTCGACCGCGAGTCCGGCCGCCCGCGCCCGCTCCACGAGGAGCGCGGGTGTGCCGGTCGGCTCGTCCGTGCGCAGCACCTCCAGCGTGGCGCGCAGTTCGCGCATCGCCTCACCGCTCGCCTCCTGGATGGCGAGCAGCGCGGGCGGTATCTCCTCGCCGCGTTTGCGGGCCAGGTGCACGGCGACGCCCGCCTGGAGCTTGACGATCGAGATGCTGTGGGTGAGCGAGTCGTGCAACTCGCGGGCTATGCGCAGGCGTTCCTCGCCCGCCCGGCGCAAGGCCGCCTCCTCCCGGGTGCGTTCGGCCTCCTGGGCACGCTGTTCGGTCTGGCGCAGATACGCCTGCCAGTTGCTGTCGGCCAGACCCGTCACCACCGCGCACAGGAACCAGCCGGCGAGGAGCAGCGCGTCCCGGGCGACGTCCGCGCTCGCCGAGCCCGCCGCCACATAGCCGCCGAGGAAGATGGCGGCGCCCGCCGCGGCCGTGCCCCGGTACCCGGTCCGCCCCGCTGTGTGCACCGCGCCCACGACGGGGACGGCCATGATGGTCGCGGGGCCCGCGTGGACGACCGCGGCGAGCAGGCAGCCGACGGTGACCGCGAGCACGACGCGCGGAGCGGTGCGGTGCGCGGTCAGGGCCAGCGAACCGACCGCCATCAACGCGAGGTCGAGCGCCCCCGCACGGTCGTCGGCCCGGGCGACGAGCACGACGATCACGCCGACCACGACCGCGCAGGCCGCGTCGACGAGCTGTCCGCGGGTGATCCGGTTCCCCCTCATGCCCGCACACTAGACCGCCCCACCGACAGTGACGTCACCCCTGTGGACGGCCTGCGGACTACTCCCCGCGCAGTAGTGCCCGGCACCCGCCGACCCCGCCGGCGCAGCCCCAACTCCCTTCGGCCGTACGACGACCCGGACGGCCCGGACGGCGCACGCTGCTGCCCATGTCCTCACCCTTCCGATACACCGAACCCCTCCCACCCAGGTCGTCCACAGGCACCGTCGCCGAGGTGTACACGCAGATCGCCCTCGACTTCGGCATCGCGGCACCCTCCACCTTCGTGGTCCTGTCCTCCGCCCCCGAACTCCTCGCCCCCACCTGGGCGTTGATGCGCGAGTCCCTCATCGCGGGGGCCGGCAGCCGTACCGGCAAGGAGCTGGTGGCCCTCGGGGTGTCGCTCGCCAACAAGTGCCCGTTCTGCGTGGACGCGCACACCGTGCTGCTGCACGCCACCGGCGACCACGCGCTGGCGGAGCGGCTGGCGCGCGGGGAGGCCCCGAAAGACGAGGAGCACGCGCGCGTGCTCGCCTGGGGACGGCACACGCGCGTGCCCGGCGCCGCCCTGGCCCCGTACCCCTTCCCCCGCGCGCACGCCCCCGCCTACCTCGGCACCGCGCTCTCCTTCCACTTCATCAACCGGGTCGCGTCGGCCCTGCTGACCGAGAACCTGCTGCCGGCGGGCGCCCAGCGGTTCCGCGCGGTACGCAGCCTCGCGGGCCGCACGCTCACCCGGTCCGTGCGCCGCCCCGCCCGCCCCGGCACCGCCCTCGCCCTGCTCGACCACGCCGATCCCGGCGAAGCCCCCGCATGGGCGGGCGGCACAGCGGTCGGCCTCGCATACGCCACGCTGCTCAGGGCGGCCCTCGCGGGCGCCGACCTGCTCGACACCGACGACCAGGACCTCGTGGAGGAGGTCATCCAGGACTGGGACGGGGCGCATCCGCCGCTCGACCTGAGCGGCTTCCCGGACCGACGGGAGCGTCCCGGCGCGCGCCTCGCCCTGCTGGCCGCCCTCGCGCCGTACCGCATCACCGACGAGGACGTGGCGGCCTGGCGCCGGCCCGAGCACACCGACCACTGCCTGGTGCACCTGGTCGCGTATGGGGCGTTCGTCGCCGTTGACCGCATCGAAAGCGCACTTTCCACTCAAATCGGCCATCAGGTGCTGTAACTCGCCCAGGACACCACGTAATTACGGGCCTGCCGTAACGGCGTCAGCACGGAGCGAGTTCGCCCTTCCGCCCCACAGGGAGTCATGTGACACTGGCGTCCCGTCCGCAGTGCGGACTCCCTCCGCACCGTCCCCCACGAAATGTGCGCCGTGCGTTCTCTTCCCTTGCCGCTCGCTCTCACCGCGCGCCTGTCGCCCGTCGTCGTGCTCGCCGCGGCGGGCTGGGCGCTGTCGTCCGGCCCGTACGCCGCGGCGCCGGCCGCCGACGACGGGGCGACGCAGCAGAGCGACGGCGAGTCGCCCACGGCCCCGGCGACGGCGGCGGTGTCGAAGACGTACTCCGCTGCTTCCGCCCCGTGCGACAGCCTGGGCACGAAGACGATCAAGTCGCTGGTGCCGGGCGCCAAGACGGCAGGCAAGGAGATCCCGTCCACCGACTCGAAGCTGCGCCGCACCTGCTCGTGGAACGCGCTCAAGGGCTACGACTACCGCTGGCTGGACGTGTCCTTCGAGATCACTAAGTCCGACGACGCGGCGCGGAAGTCCTTCAAGGAGCGCGTCGCGGCCAAGAGCGGCGGTGGTGACGTCCCCGGCATCGGCGACGCCGGCTACTCCGTCGTGAACCTCACCACCGAGGACAAGCAGCAGACCCGCGAGGGCGTGGTGCTGGTCCGCACGTCCAACGCGCTGGTGTCCATCACCTACAGCGGCAGCGACTTCGAGTCGAAGAAGGCGCCCGACACGGACGAGATCAACAAGGGCGCGATCAAGGCTGCCAGGGAGGCGGTCGCCGCCCTGGAGGACGGCCAGAAGGGCTGAGCCCCTCCGCGACCGCCCTCCACGAACGTCCTCCACGACCACCTTCCCCAGCCGCGCTCCCCCGCGGGATCAGGCTTCGGCGCGCTCCTTACGGCCGCCCATGAGGACCACGTACAGCACCAGCGAGGCGCCCAGGCCCACCGCCCAGCCGTAGTCGGCCAGCGGCTTGAGGAACGGGATCAGTCCGTCGGTCGGGAACGGTCCGCTCTTCGTGCCGTCGGCGCCGACGCCCGAGTACGAGCCGCCGACCGCGAGGATGCCGCCGACCAGGAACGCGGCGATCGCGCGCCAGTTCCAGCCGGACGAGTACCAGTAACGCCCGCCGGGCGTGTACAGGTCGGCGAGGTGCAGGACCGTGCGGCGGATGATCCAGTAGTCGGCGATGAGGATGCCCGCGACCGTGCCGAGCAGGCCGCCGACCACGCCGAGCCAGGTGAAGATGTAGAACTCCGGGGTGGAGATCAGCTTCCACGGGAAGATCAGGATGCCGACGACACCCGTGATCAGCGCGCCGGTACGGAAGTTGATGAGCTTCGGCGCCAGGTTGGCCAGGTCGTACGCCGGGGAGACCACGTTCGCCGCGATGTTCACGGAGATCGTGGCGACGAGCACGATGATCAGCGCGAAGAGCAGACCGAAGGCGCTGTCCGTCTTGGCGGCCAGCGCGACCGGGTCCCAGATCGCCTCGCCGTAGACGACCTCGGAGCCTGAGGTGACCAGCACCGCGAGAACGGCGAAGAGCGTCATGGTCGTAGGCAGACCGAGAGCCTGGCCCCAGGTCTGCGCCTTCTGGCTGGCGCCGAAGCGAGTGAAGTCAGGAATATTGAGGGACAAAGTGGCCCAAAAACCAATCATCCCCATCAGGGACGGGAAGAAGACCGGCCAGAAGTCGGGGCCCCAGCCCAGCTTCGAGGGCTGGTCGAGCAGCGCGCCGAACCCGTCCGCCTTGACCGCGATCCAGATCAGCAGCACGAGGGCACCGACGATCACGAAGGGCGCGGCCCAGTTCTCGAAGTGCCGCAGGAAGTCCATGCCGCGGTAGATGATGGCGATCTGCAGCGCCCAGAAGAGGAGGAAGCAGAGCCACAGCGGCCAGGGGTTACCGGCGATCTTCCCCGCGTTCTCCCAGTGGCCCCCGGTGAGCTTGGAGCCGAGGGCGAAGATGCCGCTGCCCCCGATCCAGGTCTGGATGCCGAACCAGCCGCAGGCCACCGCCGCCCGGATCAGCGCCGGGATGTTGGCGCCGCGCAGCCCGAACGAGGCCCGCGCCAGCACCGGGAACGGGATGCCGTACTTGGGCCCGGCGTGCCCGGTGGCCAGCATCGGCAGCAGCACGATGACGTTGGCCAGGGCGATGGTGAAGACGGCCTGCTTCCAGTCCATGCCGAGGGCGACCAGGCCGGAGGCCAGGGTCCAGCTGGGGATGCAGTGGGCCATGGAGATCCACAGGGCCGCGAAGTTGTACGTCGTCCACTTGCGCTCGGCGACCGGGACGGGACGCAGGTCGTCGTTGGCGAAGGGGCTGTTGGCGGGATACGCCTCGGGGGCGAGCTCGATCCGGCCGTCGGCACCGGCGAACTGGGATATCGGAGACCCCGTAGGGACTGTTTCGGTCATGAGCAGGCCAATCGACAGAGCGGGACGGGATGGAGACAGGCCGTGCGGGGGCCTTGGGCCCTCCCCGGGACGGCGGGGAGGGGAACAAGGTGGGGGGTCTGGTGGAGCGGTGCCGGTGTCTGTGTGTCTGTGTGTCTGCGTCCGTGAACTCGGCGACGAGGATCAGGCGTTGAGCGCGGGGATGACCTTCGAGCCGTACGCGTCGATCACGGCCTCCTGCGCGTCGTGCATGTCGTACACGGCGAACTGGTCGACGCCCAACTCACGCAGCGCGTTCAGCTTCTCGATGTGCTTCTCGACCGGTCCGATGAGGCAGAACCGGTCGACGATCTCGTCGGGCACGAACGCGGTGTCGGGGTTGTCGGCGCGTCCGTGGTGGGAGTAGTCGTACCCCTCGCGGGCCTTGATGTAGTCGGTGAGCTCGTCGGGTACGGCGGCGGAGTGCTCCCCGTACTTGCTGACCAGGTCGGCGACATGGTTGCCGACCATCCCGCCGAACCACCGGCACTGCTCGCGCGCGTGGGCGAGCTTCTCGGGCGAGTCGTCCTCGGTGACGTACGCGGGTGCGGCGACGCAGATCTTGACCTCGGACGGGTCACGGCCGGCCGCGACCGCCGCGTCCTTGACGGCCTTGACCATGTACTCGGTGAGGTACAGGTCGGCGAGCTGGAGGATGAACCCGTCGGCCTCCTCGCCGGTCATCTTCAGGGCCTTGGGCCCGTACGCCGCCATCCATACGGGGAGTTCGGCGCCGGGCTTGATCCACGGGAACCTGACGGTCGTGCCGCCGCCGAGGTCGGCCTCTTGGCCGCTGCCGAGTGCCCGGATGACCTTCATGGCCTCGCTGATCCGGGCCAGGGTGTTGGGCTTGCGGCCGGCGACCCGCATCGCGGAGTCACCGCGGCCGATGCCGCAGACCGTGCGGTTGCCGAACATGTCGTTGAGGGTGGCGAACGTGGAGGCGGTGACCTCCCAGGTGCGGGTGCCCGGATTGGTCACCATCGGGCCGACCGTCAACTTCTCGGTGTTCGCGAGGATCTGACTGTAGATCACGAACGGCTCCTGCCACAGCACGGCGGAGTCGAAGGTCCAGCCGTAGGTGAAGCCGCTGCGCTCGGCGCGCTTCATCAGGCTCACGACCCGCGAGGCGGGCGGGTCGGTCTGCAGGACGAGTCCGAAGTCCATGTGCTCCGCTCCTAGTTGAGGTACTGACAGGTGGAGCGGGGGGTGTAGACGCCGTGCCCGGCGCGACCGGTGTACTCCCGCTCGGTGATGACGAGTTCGCCGCGTGAGAGGACCGTCTCGACCCGGCCGGTGGTCTGCTTGCCCTCGTACGCCGAGTAGTCGACGTTCATGTGGTGGGTGACGGCGGACATGACCTGCTCGGCCTGCGGGTCGTAGATCACGACGTCAGCGTCGGCGCCCGGCGCGATCGTGCCCTTCTTCGGGTACATGCCGAACATCCGGGCCGGGGTGGCGCAGGCGATCTCGATCCAGCGGCGGCGCGAGATGTGGCCGTCGACGACGGCCTGGTGGAGCAGGTCCATCCGGTTCTCGACGCCGGGAAGGCCGTTGGGGATCTTCGAGAAGTCCCCGCGTCCCAGCTCCTTCTGGCCCACGAAGCAGAAGGGGCAGTGGTCGGTGGAAACGACCTGGAGGTCGTTCGTCCTGAGCCCCTTCCACAGGTGGGCCTGGTGCTCCTTGGGCCGCAGGGGCGTCGAGCACACGTACTTCGCGCCCTCGAAGTCCGGCTCGGCGAGGTTGTCGGTGGACAGGAACAGGTACTGCGGGCAGGTCTCGCCGAAGACGTTCAGCCCCTCGTCGCGTGCCTTGGCCAGCTCGGCGACTGCCTCCATCGCCGAGACGTGCACGACGTACAGGGGAGCGCCCGCGACCTGGGCCAGCCTGATGGCGCGATGGGTGGCCTCGGCCTCCAGCAGCGCCTTGCGCACCTCACCGTGGTAGCGCGGGTCGGTCTCCCCCTTGGCGAGCGCCTGCTCGACCAGCACATCGATCGCGATGCCGTTCTCGGCGTGCATCATGATCAGGCCGCCGTTCTCGGCGGAGCGCTGCATGGCGCGCAGGATCTGGCCGTCGTCGGAGTAGAAGACACCCGGGTAGGCCATGAACTGCTTGAAGGAGGTGACACCTTCCTCGACGAGGAGGTCCATCTCCTTCAGCGTCTCCTGGTTCACATCGGAGACGATCATGTGGAAGCCGTAGTCGATCGCGCAGTTGCCCTCGGCCTTGGCGTGCCAGGCGTCGAGTCCCTCACGCAGCGTGTGGCCCACGCTCTGCACGGCGAAGTCGACGATCGTGGTCGTACCGCCCCAGGCGGCGGCCCGGGTGCCGGTCTCGAAGGTGTCGGAGGCGAAGGTGCCGCCGAACGGCAGCTCCATGTGGGTGTGGGCGTCGACACCGCCGGGGATGACGTACTTCCCGGTGGCGTCGATGGTCTGTTCGGCCGTCCAGGCCTCTGCGGCCGGGGTGCCGCTCGCGGCGAGGGCGGCGATACGGCCGTCCTCGATCAGGACGTCGGCGTGCATCTCGTCGGACGCGGTGATGACGAGACCGCCGCGGATGACGGTACGGCTGCTCATACTTAACGCTCCGCTGGGTTGGGGTCGAAATGTGCGGGTCGTTTGTGGCTGGTCGCGCCCACGCGGCGGAAGCCGCATATCGGCACTGCCCCGCGCCCCTTGCGGGGCGCGGGATCCCACGCCCCTACTACGGTGCCGTCAGCGGGCCGTACGCCTCCGGGCGGCGGTCGCGGTAGAACTGCCAGCGGTCGCGGACCTCGCGCAGCTTGGCCAGGTCCAGGTCCCGGACGACGAGTTCGGTCTCCTTGTCGCTCGCCACCTCGCCGACGAACTGCGCCTCCGGGTCGACGAAGTAGCTCGTCCCGTAGAAGTCGTTGTCGCCGAGGTCCTCGACGCCGACCCGGTTGATCGCGCCGATGAAGTACTCGTTGGCGACGGCCGCCGCCGGCTGCTCCAGCTGCCAGAGGTAGCGGGAGAGGCCGCGCGAGGTGGCCGACGGGTTGAACACGATCTCGGCGCCTTCGAGGCCCAACGCCCGCCAGCCCTCCGGGAAGTGGCGGTCGTAGCAGATGTACACGCCGATCCTGCCTACGGCCGTGTCGAAGATCGGCCAGCCCACGTTCCCGGGGCGGAAGTAGAACTTCTCCCAGAATCCCGGCACTTGGGGGATGTGGTGCTTGCGGTACTTGCCGAGGTACGAGCCGTCCGCGTCGATCACGGCAGCCGTGTTGTAGAGGACGCCGGGCTGCTCCTCCTCGTACATCGGCAGCACGAGGACCAGGCCCAGCTCCTTGGCGAGCGCCTGGAAGCGCCGGACGATGGGGCCCTCGGGGATCTGCTCGGCGTACTCGTAGAATGCCTTGTCCTGGACCTGGCAGAAGTACGGCCCGTAGAACAGCTCCTGGAAGCACAGGACCTGGGCGCCCTGCGCGGCCGCGTCGCGCGCCGCCTGCTCGTGCACCTGGATCATCGATTCCTTGTCGCCCGTCCAGGCGGTCTGGAAGATCGCGGCACGAATCACTCTGCTCATCGGGACCTCCGGTCGCTAGGTGTGCGAGGAGCCTAGGAAGTCCGAAAGGCTGCTTTGAGTTGCACGGTGTCACGTCTGCGGGCGTGCGGCGTGTCACGGTGTCACCCTGTCGTGGGCCCATGTTTCACCGCCGTTTTCCCAGGTCGTTGGGTGTTTCAGCCCTGTTGCGCGTCGTGCGCGAGGAGCGCGATGTGTACGGAGGCAGCCTGCTCGAAGTCGTCGAGGTCGACGCCGAGGCGCGCCTGTATCGCCTCCAGTCGGCGGTAGAGCGCGGGCCGCGAGACGTGGTGGAGCTGGGCGGTGCGGGACTTGTTGCGGCCGGTGGCGAGATACGTCCGCAGCACGGTGAGCAGGGCGCCCGCCTCGTCGTCCGGCCCGCCCAGCAGCCCGTCCAGCTCGCGCTCCGCGAACGACTGCACCTGCGGGTCGTCCCGCAGCAGCCGGATCAGGCCGCGCAGATGAACGTCCTTGAGGCGTACGACGGCCGGGAGGTCGAGGACGGTGGAGGAGTCGGCGACGGCATCGGCGACGTGCTGGGCCTCGCGCACCCCGGCGGGTACGTCGTCCCAGGCGGTACGCGCGTCGGCGGCGGCCACGACGGTCCGCGCGTCCCCCGACTCCGAGCGCACCCGGGCGGCGAAGTTCGCGGCGAGCACGGCGTCGTCCTGGTCCCGGGCGAGGCTCAGCAGCACCGCGGTGGCCCCGTCGGCGAGTTCGGCGACGATCCCGGGCAGCCCCAGCATCCGTAGCACGCGCTCCAGTTGGGCCGGTTCGCCGTCCCGCACGACCAGCGGCACGAAGGTGCGCCGGTTGACCGGCAGCCCGGCGGCACGCGCGCGTGGCAGCAGCTGCCTGGCCGGTACGACCCCGCTGACCAGGTCGGTCAGCAGGCTCTGCGCGGACTGTTCCTCCCAGGTGTGCGCGGAGGTGCCGCCGAGCATGCGGTGCAGGACGAGCGCCTCGGCGGCGCGGTCGGCGAGCAGCCGCCCGGTCGCGGTGTCGCCACGGTGCCCGCACAGCACGATCCGGCCCCACCGCTCCCCGCGCCCGCCCAGTTCGGCCCGGATCCAGCCGTCGCCCTCGCTGCCGCCGGCCTGGCGGGCGATGCGCTCCCAGTCGCGCAGCACGTCGTCCACCGCTGACCGCTCCCCTGCCGTGGCGAGGACGCGATGGGCGAGGTTGGTGACGACGACGGGGCAGGCGCTGTGCGCGGCGACCTCGTCGAGCAGGCGTTGCAGCGGGGCGCCCGCGGTGATGAGTCCGGTGAGCGCGGTGCGTACGGACTCGGAGAGGCTGACGGCGGCGAACTTCCGCCGGACCAGCCGGGACTGGACCTCCTCGGTCAGCTCGGCGAAGGGGAACGGCCGGTGCAGGACGACCATGGGCAGCCCGCACCGCTCCGCCGCCCGGCGCATCACCTCCGGCGGCGAGGGAAACGCCCGGCCGAGGCCCAGCACGACGGCCGCCGCCTCGGCCCGGTGCAGGGACCGGATGTACTCGGCCTGCTTGTCCTCGTCCCCGGCGAGCAGCACCCCGGTGGTGAGCACCATCTCGCCGCCGCTGAGCATCACCCCGACGTCCGGCGCCTCGGCGACATGCACCCAGCGCACCGGCCGGTCGAGGTGACCGGCGCCGGCCACCACCTCGGGCTCCCCGGCGAGCACCCGCTCCAGGGTGAGGACCTGCCGGACCGACAGGGCGGGTTCCAGGGGTTCCGTCGGCTCCAAGGGCTCCAGGGTGGTGGTCATGGCGGCGTTTCCCTTGCTCAGGTGGGTGCTGCTAGATGCTCCTCAGAGCGTTCTCGAGGATCGCGGCGCCCTCCTCGGCCTCCGCGACGGTGAGGGACAGGGGCGGGGCGATCCGCAGGGAGCTGGTGTTGTGGCCGCCGCCCTTGCCGAGGAGGAGCCCGCCCTCGCGGGCCGCCTCCAGCACGGCGGACGCGGCGGCCGGGTCGGCCTCGTCCGTGCCGGGCTTGGTGAGCTCGATGCCCAGCATCAGGCCCCGGCCGCGCACCTCCCGTACGTGCGGCACGTGCGCCGCGACGGCCCGCAGCCGCTCGACGAGCAGCCCGCCGACGCGTCGGGCGTTGCCCTGGAGGTCGTGTTCCAGCAGGTACGACAGGTTGGCGAGGCCGGCCGCCATGGTGACCTGGGTGCCGCCGAAGGTCGAGATGCTGTTGGAGTCGAGGCAGTTCATGATCTCGGCGCGGGCGACGACACCGCCGATGGAGCTGCCGTTGCCGATGCCCTTGGCGAAGGTCAGCATGTCCGGCGGACCGGACTGCCCGTGCGCCTGCCAGCCCCAGAAGTGGTCACCGGTGCGGCCCCACCCGGTCTGCACCTCGTCGGCGATCCACAGGATGCCGCGCTCGGCGAGGACGTCCCGGAAGGCGGCGTACAGCCCGTCCGGCCCTGAGGTGAAGCCGCCGACCCCCTGGATGGGCTCGGCGATGAGGGCCGCGGGCGGCCGGGTGTGCCCGAGGAGGTCCTTCAGGTCCTCGACACAGGCGGCGATGAAGGCCGCGTCGCTCAGCCCGGCGTACGGGCCACGCGTGCGCACGCCGCCGTGGACGTACAGCGTCTGCAGCGGCGACAGCGAGGTCGGCGACCAGCCGCGGTTGCCGGTGATGCCGACCGCGCTGAACGAACGGCCGTGGTAGCTGTTGCGCATCGCGAGGATCGTGTTGCTCTGCCGGTAGGTCGTCGCGAGCATCAGGGCCGTGTCGTTGGCCTCGGTGCCGGAGGTGGTGAAGAAGACGCGGGCGTCCGGGATGCCGCTCAACTGGGCGATGCGCTCGGCCAGTTCGACCATGGGCCGGTTGAGATACAGGGTCGAGGAGTGGATGATCCGCCCGGCCTGCTCGCTCACCGCCTTGGTGACCTCGGGCAGCGCGTGCGCGGTCATCGTCGTGAGGATACCTCCGAAGAAGTCGAGGTAGCGGTTGCCCGCCGCGTCCCAGACGTGGCGGCCCTCGCCGTGGGTGATCTCCAGCGGCTCCTCGTAGTAGAGGGCGAGCCAGTCCGGCATGACGGCGCGGTGTCGTCCCAGCAGGTCCTTGGTCACGGCTGTACCAGTCCTTCGTAGGCGTCGGGGCGGCGGTCGCGGTAGAAGGCCCACTGCTGCCGCACTTCTTCGATGAGGTCGAAGTCGAGGTCGCGTACGACGAGTTCCTCGCTCTTGTCACTGGCGACCTCCCCGACAACCTGCCCACGCGGGTTGACGAAGTAGCTCGTCCCGTAGAAGTCGTTGTCGCCGTACGGCTCCTGGCCGACGCGGTTGATCGCGGCGACGAAGTACTCGTTGGCGACGGCCGCCGCCGGCTGCTCCAGCTGCCAGAGGTAAGCGGACAGGCCACGCGACGTGGCCGACGGGTTGTACACCAACTGGGCGCCGTTGAGCCCGAGTTGACGCCAGCCCTCGGGGAAGTGGCGGTCGTAGCAGATGTAGACGCCGACCTTGCCGACGGCGGTCTCGAAGACCGGCCACCCCACATTGCCCGGCTTGAAGTAGTACTTCTCCCAGAAGCCCTTGACCTGCGGGATGTGGTGCTTGCGGTACTTGCCGAGGAAGGTGCCGTCGGCGTCGATCACGGCCGCGGTGTTGTAGTAGAAGCCCGACTGCTCGACCTCGAAGACCGGAACCACGATCACCATGCCGGTCTCGCGGGCGAGCTCCTGCATACGACGCACGGTCGGCCCGTCGGGGACCGGCTCGGCCCAGCGGTAGTGCTCCGGCTCCTGGACCTGACAGAAGTAGGGAGCGTTGAAGACCTCCTGGAAGCCGATGATCCTCGCGCCCTGCCGGGCCGCCTCCCGGGCGTGCTCCTCGTGTTTCGCCACCATGGACTCGGTGTCGCCCGTCCAGGTGGCCTGGACCAGGGCGGCGCGTACGACGTTGGCCATGAGCTGCTCCTTCGACGGGACGTCAGAGCCTCTACGCCCGTAGAAGGGGCGGTAGAGGCTTGAAAGTAAGCCCCTGGAACAGCCTTGCCAAGACCATCGTCGTTAACCCGCTGAGTCGATCACGTTTCACACTCCGGTGGGGGATGGGTGGGGCCGGTGGGAGGGGTGCGGCTGGTGGTGCGTGTCGGGTGCGGCTGGCGGTGTGTGTCGAGGTACGGCTGCTGGTACGGCTGGGTCGTCAGGCCGTGAAGCCCGCCACGCGCAGGGCGTGCACGAGATCCCAGTGCCGCTCGTCCGAGACGCCCTGAGCGGCCGCCAGCAGGAGCGGCACGAGCGTCCGCGGCTCCGGTGCGACGCTGCGGGCGGCTTCCTCCGGGGTGCGGACGCGGACGTAGGCGTCCAGCAGTGCACGGACCTCGCGGCGCCGTCCCTCGCCGACCAGCGCCACCACGGCCTGCCCGATCTCGTGCGCGGGCCGCGCCACGCCCTGCCGCAGGATCTGCTCCCCGTCGCCGGCCCGCCCGGCCGCGGTCAGCGCATCGGCGGCGGCGACGAGCCGCTCGGCGGACAGCGAGGCGGTCTCCCACAGCAGGGTCGCCCAGTCGGCGCCGAGCCCGGCGCGCTCCATCTCGGCCGCGAGCGCCGGAAGGCGGACGGCGGGCCAGTACGCGGCCTCCACCAGCAGCACGTGCGCCTCGCCGCTACGACCCTCGGCGCGCAGCCGCACGATCGTCTCGACGGTCCGGGAGACCTCCCGCCGGTCCGCCCCGTCCATGGGTTCGGCCTGCGTCGGCTCCGAGCTCGTGGACACCTCGTCGGCGGCCCCGGCGAAACGGGCACCGCGCGGAGTGCGGCGTGTGGTGCCGGTCTGGGCGGGGAGGGTGGGGAGGACGGGTTCGGCGGTGGGCGGTACGACGACGGGGGTGGCCTCCTCCTCGACCATCCCGGCGAAGCGGGCACTGCCTCGGCGGCGTTTGCGCTGCTTGGGGGTGGGGGCGGGGTCGGACTCGGGGGCCGGGGTGACCGACCGGGCCTCGGGGTGGTCGCCGACCTGGGCGGTTCGGTCGGCGGCGTCCAGGGGGTGCCCGGCGGGGCGGCTCCCGTCGGTGCCGGCGCTGTGCGGGTCGCGCGGATGCGGCCCGCTCGGGAATCCGCTGCCGTAGGAACCGCCCGTACTCTGCTGGGTACCGGCCACTCCGGGCCTGTCACCTCGGGCCGGGTGGCCCCTGAACGCAGCGCCCCCGAGCTGGTCGCCCCCGAACCGGGAGTCCTCGAACCGGGAGTCCTCGAACCGGGAGTCCTCGAACCGGGAGTCCTCGAACCGGGAGTCCTCGAACCGGGAGTCCTCGAACCGGTCGTCTATACGGAACACCGACCCCTCCCCCGCCCGGTCCCGCCGTATCGCCTCGGCCCGCCCACTGGCCGCCCTGCGTTCCAAGTCGGCCATCCGGGAGCGGAGTTCGGCGCACCGGGCAGTGGCGCGCTCGTGGTCGTCGCGGGCCCAGGCGAGGTCGAGGCGGACGGTGTCGGCCTCCTCCCGACTGGTGGCGGAGGCGAGCAACCGGCCCAGTTCCGCCTGCCGTTCGGCGGCGTACCGCTGTTCGCGGAGCATGACGTCGAGGCGGTCACCGAGGGCGTCACGGCCGCCGGGCCGGGCGTCGTACGCGGCGAGGGCGGCGGCGTGCAGGGCGCGGGCGCGTTCCGTCTCGGGGCCGGCGCCGCCGGGACCGTACTGGGCGGCGAGGTCGTGCAGGAGTGACTCCACCACGTCCCAGGGCGGAACCTCGCGTCCGTCGAGGCAGGCCTGCATGCCCTCCGGGTCACGCTGCCAGAAGACCCCGCACCAGCCGCCGCCCTGATCCAGGCGCGCCAGAAGACCGTCCAGGTAGTCCACGAACTCCCGTACCCGGGCCGGGAGTTGTTCCACTGACATCGCCCAACTCCCGCCAGACCGGAGTACTCCGGTCCGTTAGGCAACACCAGCCATGTTACGAACGCGCTACGGGAAGTTTGCGGACTGGACGCAGAGTACGCCGGAGCTGTCGGAACGTGACGTGCGAACCGGTCAGGCGGCGACCTCGACGACCGGTGTGCAGCGCCCGGCCAGCTCGTCCATGGACAGACCGAGGGCCTGCGCCAGCGCGGCCACGGTGAAGAAGGCCGGAGTCGGGGCGCGCCCCGTCTCGATCTTGCGCAGCGTCTCGGCGGAGATGCCGGCGTTCGCCGCGACCTCCGTCATGCTGCGGCCGCCGCGGGCCTCACGGAGGAACCGGCCGAGCCGCTCGCCGCGTTCGCGTTCTTCGGGGGTGAGAGGGGTGCGCACCATGCCGTCATTCTAATACCGGTATAGTAATTGGCATGGTGGAGCTGAAGACGGATACGTCGATCGATGCGATGTACGCGGCCGGACAGGTCGTCGGCCAGGCCCTCACGGCCGTACGCAAGGCCGCTGACGTGGGGGTTTCCCTGCTGGAGCTGGACGAGGTGGCGCGCGAGGTGCTGCGCGGCGCGGGGGCGACGTCGCCCTTCCTCGGCTACCGCCCCTCCTTCGCCCCCACCCCCTTCCCCGCCGTCATCTGCGCATCGGTGAACGACGCGATCGTGCACGGCATCCCGACCGGCTACCGCCTGCGCGACGGCGACCTGGTGTCCATCGACTGCGGTGCCCAACTGGGCGGCTGGGCGGGCGACTCGGCGATCAGCTTCACGGTCGGCAGGCCGCGCCCCGCCGACGTACGGCTGATCGAGACGGCGGAGCGGGCGCTGGCGGCGGGCATCGAGGCGGCCGTGGTCGGCAACCGCATCGGCGACATCGCGCATGCGATCGGCTCGGTGTGCCGCACGGCCGGGTACGGCATCCCGGACGGCTTCGGCGGGCACGGCATCGGCCGCAAGATGCACGAGGACCCGGGGGTGCCGAACGAGGGCCGCCCGGGCCGGGGCCTGCCCCTGCGGCACGGCATGGTCCTCGCCATCGAGCCGATGCTCATCGCAAGCGGCGAGGACGGCTACCACGCGTCCCCGGACGGCTGGACCCTGTGCACGAACGACGGCTCCCGCGCGGCCCACGTGGAGCACACCGTGGCGATCACGGAGGCGGGGCCGCGGATTCTGACGGCTCGCTGAGGGGGCGCGCGGCGTTTGACGGGGATCCGGGCCCGGCGATCCAGGTGATGCCCAGGGCCTGGCGGGGAGCTGGGCTGCGCGGTCGCCGTCGCGCGGGCCCTGAGGGGGAGCCGGGTGGCAAGGCCGCCATCACCCAGGCGCTCGCCGGAAGCCGGGCAGCAAGGTCGCCGTCCAGCCCCGGGGGGAGCCGGGCGACAGGACCGCCACCGCCCAAGCCTCACCTCGCCCCAGGCGACAAGGCCGCCATCACCCAATCCCCCACCGGAAGCCGAGCGCCGAGGTCACCGTCACCGGGCGCGCCAGTGGGAGAACTGGGCGGCAAAGTCGCCATCGCCCAGCCCCTCACCGCAATCCGAGCAGCAAGGTCGCCGTCCAGCCCCCGGGGGGCCGGCGACAGGACCGCCACCGCCCAATCCCTCGCCCGAAACTGAGCGGCGAGGTCGCCATCCGCTCGAAGGGCGTGCCGCGCCCCATTAGCCCTGCTGGGCGGACAGCTCCCCGGCCCGCCACCACCTCACCGCCGGACGCGAGGTCGTCCCGGCCTGCCGCTTCCCCGCCACCGCACGCGGCCGGCCCGGCTCACCACTCTCCCCGCCACCACACTCTCCCGACCCGACCCGCCACTCCCCACCACCACACGAGACCAGCCCGCACGGACCGGCGTCCGCAGACACGCGGCGCGCTCGGCGACCTCGGCGACCTCGACGGGCCCAGCGGGCCCGGCGGGCCCGGCGGCGTCAGGCCTGCTCGTCGGCGGCTGATCGAGCGCGGGCCCGACGGGCCCTCCCCCACGTTCCCTGAAGGTGCCCCCGCCCACCGTTCGTGCGAAGGTGTTCTACGAACGCGAGGCCAGGTGTAACCGGCATTCGCTCGGGTTACCCGACTCCGGCACGCCGATCAGCGAGGGCGACCCTGCCCGCGCAGGGACGCCGGATGGGAACGCCATGACCAGCGGCTTCAATGGTGGTCCGGAGGACTACGACCCCTTCGGAGAATTCCTCGCCCGCTTCTTCGGCGGACCGCGCCCCGGCCCCCGCCAGATCGATATCGGCCGCCTGCTCAGCCAGCCGGCCCGGGAACTGGTGCGGGGCGCCGCCCAGTACGCCGCCGAGCACGGCAGCCGTGACCTGGACACCCAGCACCTGCTGCGCGCCGCGCTGTCCGCCGAGCCGACCCGGAGCCTGCTCACCCGGGCCGGCGCGGATCCCGACTCGCTGGCGACGGAGATCGACGAGCGCTCGGGCCCGGTCCAGCACCCGCCGGGCGAGGCCCCGCCGCCGACGTCGCTCTCCCTCACCCCGGCCGCCAAACGCGCCCTGCTGGACGCGCACGACCTGGCCCGCGCACGGGGCGCCGGCTACATCGGCCCGGAGCATGTGCTCAGCGCCCTCGCCGCGAACCCCGACTCGGCCGCCGGGCACATCCTGAACGCGGCCCGCTTCGCCCCGTCCGGCATGCCGCCCGAGGCTCCGGACGCCGCCCCTCAGCGGCCGGGTACCGACCAGCGGCCCCGCGTCGACACCGGCACGCCCACGCTCGACAAGTACGGCCGCGATCTCACCGACCTCGCCCGCCGGGGCCGTATCGACCCGGTGATCGGACGGGACGAGGAGATCGAGCAGACCATCGAGGTGCTCTCCCGGCGCGGCAAGAACAACCCGGTGCTGATCGGCGACGCGGGCGTGGGCAAGACCGCGATCGTGGAGGGCCTGGCCCAGCGGATCGCCGAGAGCGACGTGCCCGATGTGCTCAGCGGCCGCCGGGTGATCGCGCTGGACCTGACCGGCGTGGTCGCGGGCACCCGCTACCGGGGCGACTTCGAGGAGCGGCTCAACAACATCGTGGGCGAGATCCGCTCGCACTCCGACCAACTGATCGTCTTCATCGACGAGTTGCACACCGTCGTGGGCGCCGGAGGCGGCGGCGAGGGCGGCTCCATGGACGCCGGGAACATCCTCAAGCCGGCCCTCGCGCGCGGCGAACTGCACGTCGTGGGCGCGACCACGCTGGAGGAGTACCGCAGGATCGAGAAGGACGCGGCGCTCTCCCGCCGCTTCCAGCCCATCCTCGTTCCCGAACCGACCACCGCCGACGCGATCGAGATCCTGCGCGGCCTGCGCGACCGCTACGAGGCCCACCACCAGGTCCGCTACACCGACGAGGCGCTCGTCGCCGCCGTCGGACTCTCCGACCGCTATCTCACCGACCGCCGCCTGCCGGACAAGGCGATCGATTTGATCGACCAGGCCGGCGCCCGGGTACGGCTGCGCACGCGGACCAAGGGCACGGACGTACGGACCATGGAGCGCGAGGTCGAGCAGCTGACCCGGGACAAGGACCAGGCGGTCGCCGACGAACAGTACGAGCAGGCGACTCAACTGCGCGACCGTATCGTCGAGTTGAAGCAGCGCATCACGGACGCGTCCGGGGACGAAGAGGTCGACGAGGGCCTGAATCTGGAGGTCACCGCCGAGGCCATCGCCGAGGTCGTGTCCCGGCAGACCGGCATCCCGGTGAGCAGCCTCACCGAGGAGGAGAAGGACCGGCTGCTCGGTCTGGAGGAGCATCTGCACGAGCGGGTCGTCGGCCAGGAGGAGGCCGTGCGCGTGGTCTCCGACGCGGTACTGCGCTCCCGGGCCGGACTCGCCAGCCCCGACCGGCCGATCGGCAGCTTCTTCTTCCTCGGCCCGACCGGCGTCGGCAAGACCGAGCTGGCCCGGGCGCTCGCCGAGGCGCTGTTCGGCAGCGAGGAGCGCATGGTCCGCCTCGACATGAGCGAGTACCAGGAACGGCACACCGTCAGCCGCCTGGTCGGCGCCCCGCCCGGCTATGTCGGGCACGAGGAGGCCGGCCAGCTCACCGAGGTCGTCCGCCGGCACCCGTACTCGCTGCTCCTGCTCGACGAGGTCGAGAAGGCCCACCCGGACGTCTTCAACATCCTGCTCCAGGTCCTGGACGACGGCCGGCTGACCGACTCCCAGGGCCGGACCGTCGACTTCACCAACACGGTCATCGTGATGACCAGCAACCTGGGCTCCGACGCGATCAGCCGGGGCGGCTCCGGGATCGGATTCGGCGCGGGTGACGTGGAGGCCGACGAGGAGGCGCGGCGCGAGCGGATCCTGAGGCCGCTGCGCGAGCACTTCAGGCCCGAGTTCCTCAACCGCATCGATGAGATCGTGGTCTTCCGCCAGTTGACGCCCGACCAGTTGGAGCGGATCACCAACCTGCTCCTCGACAAGACCCGCCGTCTGCTGCACGCCCAAGGCGTCTCGGTGGACTTCACGGGCGCCGCCGTCGACTGGCTCTCCGAGCGCGGCTACCAGCCCGAGTACGGCGCCCGCCCGCTGCGCCGCACCATCCAGAAGGAGGTCGACAACCAGCTCTCCCGGCTCCTCCTGGACGGCCGGATCAGCGAGGGCGGCCGGGTGACGGTGGACGTGCAGGACGGGCGGCTCGCCTTCCGCACGGAAGACCTGCCGCCCGCCCCAGAGCTGTGAGACGCCGGGTGCGTTGAGTCGCTACGACGCGGGATGCTGGTGAGTCGCTACGAGGCGAAGTGCCGGTGAGTCGCTACGACGCCGGCCGCACCACCATCGCCGAGCCGCCGCCCCGCCGTACCGTCTCGGCGGCGGCCAGCCACTTGCCGCCCGGCAGCCGCTGCACGCCGGTTGCCGCGCCGATCTCGGGGTTGAGCTTGAAGGAATGCCCGACGGCCTCCAGCTCGGCCTTCAACTCACTGTTGTAGAGCCCGGGTTCCAGCTCGGTCTGCGCCGCGTTGCGCTGGCTGGCGCGCGGCGCGGCGATCGCGTCGACCAGCGGCAGGCCGCGGTCCAGGAACCCGGTCAGCGTCTGCAGCACGGTGGTGATGATGGTCGCGCCACCGGGCGAACCGAGCGCCACGACCGGCTTGTTGTGCTGGTCGAGGACGATCGTCGGGGACATCGAGGAGCGCGGCCGCTTGCCCGGGCCCGCCAGGTTCGGGTCGTGGACGGCGGGGCTGGCCGGGGTGAAGGAGAAGTCCGTCAGCTCGTTGTTGAGGATGAAGCCACGGCCCGGGACCGTGATGGCGCTGCCGCCGGTCTGCTCGATGGTCAGCGTGTACGAGACGACGTTGCCCCACTTGTCGGCCACCGTGAGGTGGGTCGTGCTGTCGCCCTCGTAGGTGGTCGGGGCGGCCGTGCCGCTCGCGTCACAGGACGTCGGATCGCGCGGGTCACCCGGCGCGACCGGGCTCGTCAGCACCGCGTCGTCCTTGATCAGGCACTCCCGCGAGTCGGCGTACCGCTGCGACAACAGCTCCTTCGTCGGTACGTCCTCGAAGGCGGGGTCGCCGACCCAGCGCCCGCGATCGGCGAAGGCGATGCGGCTGGCCTCGATGTAGCGGTGCAGGTACTGGGCCTGGCTCGCCTTCGAAAGGTCCGTGTTCTCCAGGATGTTGAGGGCCTCACCGACCGTCGTGCCGCCGGAGGAGGTGGGCGCCATGGAGTAGACGCCGAGTCCGTGGTACGAGGTCCGGGTGGGCGCCTGGGACCTGGCGCGGTAGGTGGCCAGGTCCTTGGCGGAGAGGTCGCCGGGGCGGGCCTTCCAGCCGGAACTCGGGTCCACGGGCGGGTGGTTGACCGTGTCGACGATGTCGTCGGCGAGGTCGCCCCGGTACAGCGCGCCCACGCCCTTGCCCGCCAACTCCGCGTAGGTGCGGGCGAGATCGGGGTTCTTGAAGGTGGAGCCGACGACGGGGAGCGCCCCGTTCGGCAGGAACAGCTTCGCGGTGTCCGGGAAGTAGCGGAACCGGGTCTCGTTGGAGGCGGTCTGCGCGCGGAAGGTGTTGTCGACGACGAAGCCGTCCCGGGCGAGCCGCTCGGCGGGCTTCAGCAAGGTGCCGAGCCCCTTGCTCCCCCACTTGTCCAGTGCCTGCTGCCAGGTGGCGGGCGTGCCCGGGGTCCCGACGCTCAGGCCGCTGGTGACGGCCTCGGCGAAGGGGATCGCCGTGCCGTTCTCCACGAACAGGCCGGAGTCGGCGGTCAGCGGCGCGGTCTCACGGCCGTCGATGGTCCGCACCGTGCGGGACTTGGCGTCGTAGTAGACGAAGTAGCCACCTCCGCCGATGCCGGCCGAGTAGGGCTCGGTGACGCCGAGCGCGGCGGCCGTGGCCACGGCGGCGTCGACGGCGTTGCCGCCCTTGCGCAGCACCTCGATACCGGCGGCGGAGGCGTCCGCGTCGACGCTGGACACGGCGCCGCCGTAGCCGACGGCCACCGGTGCCTTCTCAACGGGGTCGGCACCGGCGGCGGGCGGCGCCGCCGCCCCCACCGAGACCATGGCGGCCGAGACCGCCAGGACCGACAGCTTCCGCGCGACAGGGCGACGCATCCACACCTCCAGTCAGGACCGTCCGCGCAGCGTAACCGCATTGCGGGGGACCCGACAGACCCTCTCCGAGACCCGTAACGCGAACGCCACACGTCGAACACCGGTACGTACCGGCCACATGGGCCCGCTAGCATGCGCGCCCATGAATGACGACGTGCGCAACATCGTCCTGGGCGTGGTCGCGGCCGGTATCAGTGCCGCGCTCGGCTGGCTTGCCCGCACCTACTTGTGGAAGCGCAAGCTCCGCCGCAAGCAGGCGTTCTTCGGGCTGCCCGCCAACGCGGAGTCCTTGCTGGTGGTCAACCGCGGGGCCGGCGGACCCGAGCTGACGGTGATGCGGTACGACGTGTTCGCCCTGCTCGAACTCGCCGCCCTGATCAAGGACTGCAACGCCCACGCCCAGATCGTCCCGCACGACACGGCACGCCAGGGCTTCGGCGAACGTACCGAGTTCTGCGTCGGCGGCCCTGCCTCGAACCGCCGTATGACGGCGCACCTGGCCTCGCTGCTGCCCGGGGTGCGGGTGAACGTCGATGCCGAACCCGGCCCGGACCGGGGCGCCTTCCAGGTCGGCTCCGAGCGCTACCGGGTGGAGGTCGGCAAGGAGGAGTACGCGCTGCTCGCCCGGCTCACCGTCGGGCAGAGCCAGGAGACCCGCCCCGTCTTCCTCTTCTGCGGGCAGACCGCGATCACCAACCAGGCCTCGACCCGCTACCTCGCCCGCAACCACGAGCGGTTGTCCCGCAAGCACGGCAACAGCTCCTTCGTCCTGCTGCTGAAGGTGGTCAACTCGCAGGCGTACGGCCCGGATGTGGTGGAGCTGGTCGCGGATGTGACACGGGCGGCGCAGACGGCGCTGCCGACACCGGAGACTCCCCGCAATACCCACCGAGCCTCCTGAGGTTCATCACATTCCGGTAATCGTTACTGCCACGTAACTTACCGGCGGGTTACTTGCGGTAAGAGGTCGAGGTTACCGTTCGGTCACTTTGCACTGACACGAGTGAGGAGTGACCCGTGGGAACCCATCGCAAGACCCTGCGTACGACCGCCGTGGGCGCCGTCTCCGCGACTCTGATCGCAGGCAGCGCCCTCGGATTCGCCCCCGCCGCCCAAGCGGCCCCGAACGACGTCCGCTTCGTCGACATCACCGGCGACGGCGGCACCACCCTCAAGGCGAACGTCATCACACCGGCCGGCGCCGACGGCACGCGCCGCTACCCGCTGCTCGTGCTGCCCACGAGCTGGGGCCTGCCCCAGATCGAGTACTTCGCGCAGGCGCAGAAGCTCGCGAACTCGGGCTATGTCGTGGTCAGTTACAACGTGCGCGGTTTCTGGCAGTCGGGCGGCGAGATAGAAGTGGCGGGCCCGCCCGACATAGCCGATGCGTCCAAGGTCATCGACTGGGCACTCGCCAACACCCCGGCCGACGCGCGGCACATCGGCATGGTGGGCGTCTCCTACGGCGCCGGGATCAGCCTGCTGACCGCCGCGCACGACAAGCGCGTCAGGGCGGTCGCCGCCCTCAGCGGCTGGGCCGACCTCATCGGCTCGATCTACTCCGGCCGCACCCAGCACGTCCAGGCGGCCGGACTGCTGGACGGCGCGAGCCTGGTCACCGGCCGCCAGAGCGCCGAAGTCCGGCAGATCTTCAACGACTTCTACGCCTCCAACCTGTCCAAGGAACAGGACATGATCAACTGGGGGAAGAAACGTTCGGTCGCAACATACGTGGACCAACTGAACAAGAACGGCGCCGCGGTCATGATGGCCAACGCCTGGGGCGACACGATCTTCCCGCCCAACCAGTACGCGGACTTCTACGAGAAGCTGACCGGCCCGAAGCGGCTGGAGTTCCGGCCAGGCGATCACGCCACCGCCGAGATGACCGGACTGTTCGGCCTGCCCAACGACGTGTGGACGGACACCGAGCGCTGGTTCGACCACTACCTCAAGGGCGAGGCCAACGGCATCAACCGCGAACTGCCCGTGCGGCTCAAGTCCCGCTCCACGGGCGGCTACGAGGGCTACCCGGACTGGAAGTCGGTCGGCGCGACCAACAGGAAGATCGCCCTCGGCGGTACGACCACCATCCGCACGAACGTCAACTCGGGCGCGGACGGCGGGGTCGTCTTCCTGTCCAGCATCCTCGACCAGGTGGCCCAGCTGCCCCCGGTGGCCTCGATCCCGCTGATCCCCCGGCTCTGGGCGGGCGTATGGCAGTCGGAGAAGTACGCCACGGCCCAACACGTGCGCGGCACGGCCAAGTTGCACACGACCGTCACCCCGACCAAGGAGAGCGGCACCCTCGTCGCCTACCTCTACGACGTGGGTCCGCTCGGCCTCGGCAAGCTGGTCAGCAACGCGCCGTACACCTTCCACGGACGTACACCCGGAAAGCCGTTCGGCGTAGACCTGGAGCTGTACTCCACGGCCTACGACGTCCCGGCGGGGCATCGGCTCGCCCTGGTCGTCGACACCGTCGACCCGCTCTACATCGAGCACAACCCGTCCGGCGCGCGGCTGACCTTCTCCTCGCCGGCGAACGACCCGTCATACGTGTCGATTCCACTGCGCGAACAGTGATCTCCGGCCGGCGCCGGACGGGTATGGCTCTATGACTGCTGCCCCCTGCTGCCCCTGCGCCCAGGGGCCGTGGGGGGATCCCCACCCGGCAGCAGCGTCCCTGGTCGCGGCCGGGGCGACCGCCACGGCCTTGGGGACGGACGGAACATCGTAGTCGAGGTCGGACACGGCAAGGATTTCGGCGTAGTGATGGCCGCAAACTATCCAGACAAGGGCAGACTTAGTGCATGACACGCACTTTTCGGACATAAGCCGTATTTATGCGGCTCTTATGCCAATCCGCCCCTGAGGTGCTCGCCTTTCAGGACCTCACGCCTCCGCGACCTCCGCGTACAACTGCGACAGCTCCGGCACCCCGTTCGCGGCCCACTCCTGCCCCGAGGTCACGACATCGAACTCACGGCCGGAGGCGAGCCGGACGACCGGCTGACCGTCCGGCCAGATCTCCCAGGCGGCCCCGGGAACGGTGCGCACGATGACGGTGCCGAGATACAGCCCGGCGTCGTTGCCCAGCCAGGGCAGGACCTCCTCGTCATCCCTCCAGCGCGGCACCATCTGATCCAGCGCCTCCAACGAGGCCGCGGTGTCGTCGAGTTGGATCCCCGCCCGGGACGCGTGGGAACGCAGGAGTTCGCACTCGGAGAGCAGTTCGGCGATGCCCTCGGGATCGAGGGCCCCGCGCTTCTCGGGCCGGTGGCCCAAAAAAGGGATCTTCATACGCCAAGCGTGTCATTCGCACTGCCGAACGCACCACAGGCGCGCGGGCCGTCGATTCCGGTCGAGTTCACGCCGACTTCGGGCATGGCTCGTTGACGGGTCACGGGTGCCTCTCTACTTTCTCGGTGCGTCTTGCGTCTCGTCTGAACGGCTCGTTCGAACGTCCCGACTGAATGTCCCACCTGAAGTCTCACCCGAACTTGTCATGCGCAGTCATACGCCGTCCTGAACGGTCGTGAACGGGAGGAGTCGGAGTTGCGCCGATGTGTGTGGGGTTCCACGGTCGTCATCGCTCTCTTCGCGGCCCTGGTGCCGGGGGTCTCCGCACAGGCGGCCACCGAGCGCAGAGCCACGCCGCTCCCGCTGGAGCGGCTCTTCGACAACGTGGCCGTGAGTGACGACTCCCGGCCCGCCGAGGCCAACTTCGACGGGGCGGGCGCCTCCCTGTCGGCGCAGGACCTCGCGGCGGCGGGCTGGACGTCGGGCCGCGCGCTCACCGTGCAGGGCGCCCGGCTGACCTGGCCGAAGCGGCAGCCGGGCAAGCCGGACAACGTCCGGGCCGGCGGCCAGGACGTGCGGGTGCGCGGCCGTGGTGACGCGCTCGCGTTCCTCGTGGCGGGCACGGACGGCACCGACACCGGCGGAACGGGCACGGTCCAGTACGTCGACGGCACCCGGTCCGCCTACCGCCTGACCGCCCCCGACTGGCGCACCGGCCCGCTCGCCACCAAGGCGGTCGCCCTGCCGCACATCAACACGCCCGCCGGTCAACTCACCGAGCGGGCACGGCTGTACGTCATGACCGTGCCGCTCGTGGTGGGGCGCGAGGTCGCCTCGGTACGGCTGCCGCACGCGATCGGACTTCATGTGTTCGCGGTCTCGGTACGGGCCCCCGCTCCGGGCTGGACGGGGAGTTGGACGGCAGCGACGGGCGGCTATCCGACCGTGGGGCCGTGGACCGACCGGACGTTGCGGCTGGTGGTGCACACCTCGGCGGGCGGGCCGCGGGTACGGCTGCGGTTCGACAACACCTTCGCGGCGGCGCCGGTGCGGATCGGAAGCGCCACGGTGGCGGTGCAGCAGACGGGCGCGGCTGCGCGGGGCACACCGGTCGCGGTGACCTTCGGGGGCGCGGCGGGCGTCCAGATCCCGGCGGGGGCGCAGGCGTACAGCGATCCGCTCGCCTTCAAGGTGCCCGCGGACACCAATCTGCTGGTCAGCTTCCATCTGCCGGGGACCGTGCCGGCGGCACCCGTGCACCGGCTCGCACAGCAGCGGTCGTATGTGAGCGGGCCGGGCGACCATACGGCGGACGGCTCGGCGGCACAGTACGGCACCGTCCTGACCAGCTGGCCGCTGCTGACCGGCGTCGATGTGGGCGGTGGTCCCGGGTCCGTGGTGCTGCTGGGGGACTCGATCACCGACGGCGACAAGTCCACGACGGACGCCAACCGGCGGTGGCCCAATGTGCTCGCCACACGGCTGCTGAACCAGAGTGTGGTCCCGCACTATGGGGTGCTCAACCAGGGGATTTCCGGCAACCGTGTGGTCAGCGACCGCTATCCCGGTGACGGGGTGTCGACGGACACGGCCGGAGTGAGCGCCCTGTACCGGTTCGATCGGGATGTCGTGGCGCAGACGTCGGCGCGTACCGCCGTGGTGTTCGAGGGCATCAACGATGTGCGGTGGCAGACCACTGCCGAGCAAGTCATCGCGGGGCTGCGGGAGATCGCCGACCGGGGGCACGCACGCGGGCTGCGGATGTTGGTGGCGACGATCCTGCCGTGCGAGGGGGAAGCGCGGTGCACGGCGTTGGTCGATGCGGAGCGGGTCAAGGTGAACGAGTGGATCCGCTCCGGCGCCGGGTTCGACGGTGTGGTCGACTTCGACGCGGTGGTACGGGATCCGGCGCGGCCCTCCCGGATGCTTCCCGCGTACGACAGCGGGGACCATCTGCATCCGGGCGACGCCGGGCTCGCTGCGCTGGCCGACTCGGTGGATCTGCGGGCGTTGGTGCCGTGACGTTGGCCGACGTCGTGGTGGCCGTCCGGGGGCTCCGCCCCCGGACCCCCGTATCGGCCTGAACGGCCTCGTCCTCAAACGCCGGACGCGCTGGAGGGCACTGCCCTACACGTCCAGATCCACGACCACCGGCGCGTGGTCCGACGCGCCCTTGCCCTTGCGCTCCTCGCGGTCCACGTAGGAGTCGGTGACCGCCTTCGCGAACGGCTCGTTGCCGTAGACCAGGTCGATGCGCATGCCGCGGTTCTTGGGGAAGCAGAGCTGGCGGTAGTCCCAGTAGGTGTACGGGTGGTCGTACTTGAGGGGGCGCGGGACCACGTCGGACAGGCCGGACTCGCGCAGGGATGCGAGGGCGGCGCGCTCGGCGGGGGTGACGTGGGTGAGGCCCTCGAAGGCGGCCACGTCGTAGACGTCGTCGTCGGCCGGGGCCACGTTGTAGTCCCCCATCACCGCGAACGGGCGGCTGCCGCCCGCGTCGCCCGCGACGGCCGCCTTGAGGGCCTCGAACCACTGGAGCTTGTAGGCGTAGTGGGGGTGGTCCACCTCACGGCCGTTCGGCACGTACACCGACCAGACGCGGACCGGGCCGCAGGTCGCGGAGATGGCGCGGGGCTCCACGACGCCGTCGTAGCCGGGATCGCCGGGCACGCCCTTGACGACGTCCTTGAGTCCGACGCGGGAGAGCACCGCCACGCCGTTCCACCGGCCGGTGGCGTTGACCGCCGCCTCGTAGCCGAGGTCGCGCAGCGGGTCGATCGGGAACTGGTCCTCGGCGACCTTGGCCTCCTGGAGGCACAGCACGTCGGTGCCGCTGCTCTCCAGCCAGGCCAGGAGCCTCGGCAGGCGTGCGGTGATCGAGTTCACGTTCCAGGTGGCGATGCGCATGCCTGACAACCTACCGGGCGGGACTGACAACCCGGCCCCGCCCGGGGTGGGACCGCTCACACCTGCGCCGAGTCCCCCGGCGTCAGGCGCAGATGCTCCGCGCCGCCGAGACCGCCGATCTGGCGGTCGTAGATCGGCCGGGCCAGGTCGGTGAGCAGGGCGTCGTGGATGTCGTAGGCGCGCTGCGGCTTGACCTCGCGGACGTAGTCGATGACCTCCGCGATCTTGTTCCAGGGGGCCATGACCGGCAGCATCAGCGTCTCGACGGGGTGGTCGGGAACGGTGAGGGCGTCCCCCGGGTGGAAGACGCGGCCGCCGTCAATGAGATAGCCGACGTTGGTGATGCGCGGGATGTCGCGGTGGATGACGGCGTGCAGCTCGCCGTGGACCTGGACGTCGAAGCCGGCGGCCGTGAAGGTGTCGCCGTGGCCGACGGTGTGCACACGGCCCGGGAAGGCCGCCGTCAGCTGTTCCGCCACGGACCTGAGCGTCCAGATCTCTGCGGCGGGGTTGGCCTCCAGCGCCGCCCGCAGGCGCGCCTCGTCGAAGTGGTCGGGGTGCTCGTGCGTGACGAGGATCGCATCCGCGCCGACTGCGGCGTCCTCCTCGCTGAATCCTCCGGGGTCGAGGACGAGCGTGCGTCCGTCCTTCTCCAGGCGGACGCAGGCGTGCGACTTCTTCGTGAGCTTCATGGCACCATCCTGCCTCCGCGGACGGGGCGGCGGGCGGCACAGGGTGGTGGCGTCGACACCTGCCTGACGATCACTCCGTACCTCCCCGATGATCACTCCGTGGGAGTCGTCTCCTCCCTTATGACCTGCTGCGCCACCTTGAAGGCGCTGTTCGCCGCCGGTACGCCGCAGTAGACCGCCGCCTGGAGCAGGACTTCCTTGATCTCGCCCGGAGTGAGGCCGTTGCGCAGGGCGGCGCGGATGTGGAAGGCGAGTTCGTCCAGGTGGCCGCCCGCGACCAGGGCGGTGAGGGTGACACAGCTGCGGGAGCGCCGGTCGAGGCCGGGTCTGTCCCAGATCTCGCCCCACGCGTACCGGGTGATGAACTCCTGGAAGTCCCCCGAGAACTCGTCCGCCTGCGCCAGCGCCCGGTCGACGTGCGCATCGCCGAGCACCTCGCGGCGGACCTTGATCCCCGCGTCGTAGGGGTCCGGCCGGCCCGCCGTCTGGGGCAGTGCGACGGCCGGGGCGATCTCGGCGACGGGCGCGGGCTGCGGGGGCGCGGCGGCCAGGACCGGCTTGACCGGGGCGGCCGGGATGGCGATCTGGCCGGTGGAGGAGTCGTAGGCGGGCTGCCAGGCGGTGGAGAAGTGCCGCACCAGCAGGTCGGTGACGGCGGCGGGCTGCTCGACGGGTACGAGGTGGGAGGCGCCGGGGACGACGGCGAGGCGGGCGTCCGGTATGCCGGCGACCAGGGTGCGGGCCTCGGCCGGGCCGGTGACCTGGTCGTCCGAGCCGACGAGGACGAGGGTGGGCACGGTGACGCCGCCGAGTTGTGACCGCACGTCGAAGGAGGCGAGTGCCTCGCAGGCGGCGATGTAGCAGCCGGGGTCGGTGGTGCGCACCATCTGCACCGCCCACTCGGTGATCGCGGGCTGGGCGGCGGCGAAGCCGGAGGTGAACCAGCGGTCCGGCGATGTGCGGGCGATGGGGTCGAGCCCGTTCGTGCGCACGATCACACCCCGCTGCCGGAACTCGTCGGCCGTGCCGAAACGGGGCGAGGCGGCGATCAGGGCGAGCGAGGCGAGGCGCTCCGGGTGGCGCAGGGCGAGTTCGATGCCGAGGGCACCGCCGAGCGCACAGCCCGCGTAGCCGAAGCGCTGCACGCCGAGGCCGTCGAGGGTGGCGAGCAGCCGCTCGGCGAGATCACCGACCGAGCCCGCCGGGTACGCGGGCGCACCACCGTGTCCCGGCAGGTCGAACCGGAAGATGCGCCACTGCTGGGCCAGCTCCGGGACCTGGCGGTCCCACATGTGCCATGTGGTACCCAGGGAGGGACCCAAGATCAGGACGGGAGCCTCTTCTGGCCCGTCAAAGCGGTATTGCAGGGTGTTCGACGGTGTCTCACTCACCCGCCTAAGCCTCTCATCTGTCACGACAGCCCCTATGAGCGGGGTCCTGACTGTAGCTGTCCGACCAGGTGGAAGACCTCGCGGGCAGCCTCACGGCTCGCCACTTCCTGGCCCGATTGCGTATCCACTCCCAGCACCACCTCCCCCGCAGGGCGACGACGACGGGTCTGCGGAGCACGCGGCGTACTGGACATGCCCGTTCTCCTTCCGGTCCGATAGCGCGTCGCGTTGCCGGCACCGGGCCGCGTCGGGCGGTCAGAATCGTGAGGACGCCACAAGAACCGGCAAGCCCCTATCGGGACACACCCCGCCAGCCCGGCACCGACAACGCACCATCCCCAGCCAGCGGCCGACACTGTGACACCAGGACACTTCGGTCAAAGAAATCATGAGTCAGGCCCCGGGCCCGGGACAGCACCCACCCATCCTCCCGCCCGTCGCGGCATCCCCACCCAGAAATACTGAGCATGCTCAGTCCCAGCTCTTGGGACATCCTGGATCTGACTCCGGCCGATCGTCATGCGGCGCAGAGGCCGACATCTTGGCTCAGGTTGCTTCACGACCGGTGCGGCTTCTCCACGGCTGTGTGCGCCATGGGGCAGGGCACCAACGTGCTGGCGTTCGGGTCGATCTGCAGTGGGTGGCCGAGCAGCGGCGCCGCCTGTTGTGGGCCCTCGAGGCGTTCGCGGACGCGACAGCCCATCCCGCCGGGGTGGCGGCCGCGATGCGGCCGAGGTCGCTTGGCCCTCCAGCCCAGGTCCACACTCGGCCTTGACGCCCTGCCGGAGGGAAGTTGGCAGCAACACCTGAGGCCGTGAAGACTCGGCATCGACTGCGCATTGCGATATCGAAAGCAGTAGCCCACCGCATTAGCGGGCGACGGCGTGTGCGTGTGCCTCGTCGAGCATTTTGCGCAGTTGTGAGGTGCTGGGTGCGACTGCGGTGGCGAGTAGCGCCGGGCCGTTGGCCAGCGGCGCGAGGACGGCACACCCGTCTCTGACTCCTTCGCCGAGCAGTACGGGGTCTCGTCGGACGGCGATGCGCGGGTCAACGATGAGGAGCTGGCCGACGGCCCGGTGTCCGTTCAGGACGGCCGGGCCGTCCCAGCCTGGTTCTGGGGCCCCGTACGCCGTGTGCTGGTCGAGCAGCGTGCGCCCGCCGCGGTGGACCAGGATCCGGGTGACGAGGTGGCCGGATTCCTCGTCGGCCCGGCCCAGGAGTTGCTCTTCTCGCAGTACGAGCCGTGCGGTGGCGGCGAGTTCGACGGTGTAGGTCTGGCGCAGGTTGCTGCCGGCGGCGCTGATCAGGGGCTGTGGCAGCCAGCGCAGGCTGGCGTGCTCCGCGGCGGTGAGCCGCACGTCGTAGGTGGCCGCGTCGGTGGTGGCGCCGCGTAGGGCGAGTGTGGCGGCGGCTGTGGTGACTTCCAGCTCGGCCCGGTCCTCGGCGGTGATGTCCAGGGTGAGCCGGTCGCCGCCGAGCGGGGCGCTCATCGCGCCGATGATCCCCACCGTGGCGGCGTTGCCGTGGGTGCGCATGCGCCGCAGGTGGAAGGGGCCGTCGCTGCGCAGTTGCGGGAGGGTGGTGACGCGTCCGTTGTGCGCGGCGCGGATGCGGGCGGTGGCTCGCACGCCGTCCGGGTGTCCGGCGGGCTCCTGGTCAGCGGCGGGGGGAATGTCGGGGTCGGACGTGGCGCGGGCGCCGGCGAGTTGGGAGAAGGGGCTCATACGGTTGCCCCGGTGCGCCACTGGGTGAGGTGCCCGGTGACCCAGTCGACGACTTCGCGGATGCCGTCGTCGGAGGTGAGGCTGGTGAAGATGACGGGCAGGTCGCCGCGCTGTCGTTTCGCGTCGATGGCCATGGTGTCCAGGTCGGCGCCGACGTGCGGGGCGAGGTCGGTCTTGTTGACGATCAGCAGGTCGGCGGTGGTGATGCCGGGGCCGCCCTTGCGGGGGATGTCGTCGCCGCTGGCTACGTCGATGACAAAGATCTGCACGTCGACGAGGCCCTTGGAGAAGGTGGCGGTCAGGTTGTCGCCACCGGACTCGATGAGCACGAGGTCGAGGGGGTGGAGGGTTGCTTCGAGGTGTTCGACGGCTTCCAGGTTCGCGGAGATGTCGTCGCGGATCGCGGTGTGCGGGCAGGCGCCGGTCTCGACGGCGGTGATGCGCTCGGGCGGCAGGACGGCTTCGCGCAGCAGGTACTCGGCGTCCTCGCGGGTGTAGATGTCGTTGGTGACAGCGGCGATGCACCAGCGGTCGCGCAGGGTGCGGCAGAGCGCGGCGACGGTCGCGGTCTTGCCTGAGCCGACGGGGCCGCCCAGGCCGACGCGTAGCGCGCGGCGGCTGCCGTCGGGCCGGGTCGCCGAAGCGCTGGAGGCGTGCTGGTGAGGCAGAGAGTGGTCGAGGTGCATGGCAACTCCGTTGGAGAATCGGGATGTTCAAAGGACGGGTCAGGAGGCGAAGAGCCGGACGGTCCAGGCGGCGTGTTGCTCCCCGGTGATGTCCAGCAGGGGTGAGGAGGCCGACGGCAGGGCGTTAAAGCCCTCGGCCATGGCGCGGGTCGCGGCGTCGGCCGCGGCTTGTGCGACGTCGTCGGTTTCGGGGGCGAGGCGGGCCAGCAGCCCGGAGGCTTCGAGCGGGTCGAGGCTCAGCAGGCGCACCGCTGCGGTGGCCGGGCCGCTGATGTTCTCGTACGCGGCGGCATGGGCGGCGTCCACCGGGCCGAGCCCGGCGGCGCGGGCGGCGAGGCCCAGAACGATGGGCTGGTGGGCGCCCTGGGGGCGCGCGGCGGCCAGGTGGTCGAGTTCTGAGGACGGAAAGGTGGCGCGGGCGGCGCGCATCATCTGCCGGCCGAGCCTGCGGGCGACGGCACGGAGTGCGGGGGCGGGGGTGCGCGCGTCGGCGGCGTCGTCGAGCAGCAGCGGGTTGTATCCGCCGGCGGCTGCGGCGGCCAGGGCAGCCGCCGTTAGGCCGGTGGTGTGCAGGCGCCCGCGGCAGAACGCCTCCAGGCTGTGGGTGTCGTGTACGGCTTTGTGGGCGACGGCGGCCTCGACGCCGCCGGAGTGGGCGTGCCCGCCGGCGGGGAAGCGGCCGTCGGCCAGCAGGAGCAGGGCTGCGCGGCTCATGGGTGAGCGGCTGCCTTTCGCAGGGTCGGAAGTTATGCCGAGCGCGGGCGGGCATGGCGTACCCGCCCGGGGGCCCGGCCGCGGTGCTGTTGCTCCGGCGGTCGGGCATTGGCGGTTCAGAAGAGGAAGTACCGCTGTGCCAGGGGTACTTCGTTGACATAGGAGCGTGGGACGGTCGCACCATTGAGTTCGGTGCGGGCGTCGGCCGTGGTCGCGCCGCCGATGGTGACCTCGAAGCTGTTGTGGTCGACTTCGAGGCTTTCAGGCACCGTGTCGTTCAGCTTCATGTCGGCCTTTGTGACGTGCCGGGTGCTTGTGATGTCCACGAAGTCCTTGTCGAGACCGAGACCCGGATTGCTGCTGGTGCCGTCTCCGTTCAGTTTGCCGGCCACGCCCGGAGCCACGAAGTTGACCGAGTTGCGTCCCGGGGAGCGGCCGGTGGAGCCCCAGACCGGGCGCGGCAGGTAGGGCTGCGGCGTTGTGATCGACGCGTTGGCGTCGCCGACCTGGGCGTAGGCGAGCTGGCCGCCCTTGAGGAGCATGTGCGGTTTGACGCCGAAGAACTTCGGCTCCCACAGCACCAGGTCGGCGAGCTTCCCGGTCTGCACGGAGCCGACGTGGCCGTCGATGCCGTGTGTGATCGCCGGGTTGACCGTGTACTTGGCGACGTATCGGCGCGCGCGGAAGTTGTCGTTGGGCTGCAGCTGCTGGTCGTTGAAGGAGTGGTTGGTGTCGTTGGTGTCGTTGGTGATCGTGCGGACCTTCGCGGCTTCGAGGTCCTCCTTCAGTGCCCCGTAGCGGCACTTCATGACGTGCGCGGTCTGCCAGGTGCGCATGATCATCTCGCCGATGCGGCCCATTGCCTGGGCGTCGGAGGACATCATGGAGATGGCGCCCATGTCGTGGAGGAGGTCCTCCGCGGCCATGGTGGACGGCCGGATCCGGGAGTCGGCGAAGGCCATGTCTGCCGGAATCTCCGGGTTGAGGTGGTGGCACACGATCATCATGTCGACGTGCTCCTTGACGGTGTTGACCGTCAGGGGACGCGTCGGGTTGGTCGAGGCCGGGAGGACGTTCGGTTCCTTGACCAGCTCGATCATGTCCGGCGCGTGACCGCCGCCGGCGCCCTCGACATGGAAGATGTGGATGGAGCGTGCCTTCTTCGTCGTGAACTTCCCCCCTGCGTCCCTGCCATCGCCTGTGAAGGCTGCCCGTGTGCTCTCCAGGAACCCCGACTCGTTCAGTGAGTCGGCGTGCAGGGCAAGCTGGACACCACGCTCTTCACAGATGTCCAGAGCCCGGTCGATCACCGCGGGCGTGGCGCCCCAGTCCTCGTGAATCTTGAAGCCACAGACACCGGCGTCCACCTGCGCGTTGAGCTCGTGCTTGTTCATCGTGCTGCCCTTGCCGAGCAGGCCGATGTTGACCGGGAACTCGTCCAGCGCCTCGAAGACCCGGGTGATGTGCCACGCGCCCGGGGTCACGGTGGTCGCCGTGCTGCCCTCGGCGGGGCCGGTGCCGCCGCCGATGAGAGTGGTCACGCCCGAGGCCAGGGCCTCGTGGATCTCCTCGGGGCAGATGAAGTGAACGTGGGTGTCCACACCGCCCGCGGTGAGGATCCGGCCGTTGCCGGAGATCACCTCGGTGCTCGGCCCGATCACGAAGTTTGTTGGCGTCACCGGCGGGGCTTCCTTCGTGGGCCCACGATCCGGCATCTCGAAGCTCGAGATCTTGTCCATCGTCTCGGGGTTGTACGCCTTGCCGATGGCATGAACCTTGCCGTCCCTGATGCCGACGTCGGCCTTGACCACACCCCACCAGTCGAGGATCAGCGCCCCCGTGATGACGGTGTCCACAGGGAGGCGAAGCTCGTCGCCGCCCCCGTCCCTCGGGATGTGGGACATGCCCATCGACTCCCGGATCACCTTCCCGCCACCGAAGATCATTTCGTTGCCGCTGTGCTGCGGTCCGCCGCTCCAGTCGGCTTCGATCTCGATGGTGAGATCGGTGTCGGCGAGGCGGACGCGGTCCTTGGTGGTGGGCCCGTACAGAGCGGTGTAGTCCGCCCGCTTCAGCACGTTGCTCGGCCGCTTCGGGCGCGTCTGCCCCGGCTGGCTGCTCATCGGACGATCCCGTCGCGCAGTCCCTGGATCTTGCTGGTGTCGCTCTTGGCGTCGCCCTCGATCTTCACCAGCTCAACGCAGCACACATCTCCCGGTTCGAACCGTACGGATGTGCCCGCGGCGATGTTGAGCCGTCGCCCCTTCGCCTCGGCGCAGTCCATGAGCTGGTCATCGCTGACGGGCGTGCCGACGGGGTTCTCGATCACTTTGAGGCCGGGGTTGACCTCGGCGAAGTGGTAGTGGGAGCCGACCTGGATGGGGCGGTCGGAGGCGTTCCTGACCTTGATCGTCTTTTTGTCGCCCTGCAGGTGCTTGTTGAACGCGATTGCCTCGTGCCAGGACGCGGCGTCCTCGCACGCATCGCAACAGGCGGATGAGTCGGCGTCGTCGCCGTCGATCGGGCACTGCGGCCTGCGCGCCGGCTGAGGGTGTTCGACCTTGCCCGGGTAGACCTCGGGTTCCTCCGTGGCCTCCGGGATGGGGTCGTGGATCGTGACCAGCTTGGTGCCGTCCGGGAAGGTCGCCTCCACCTGGACGTTCTTGATCATCTCTGGGACGCCGTCCATCACGTCGTCACGGGTGAGCACCCGTCGGCCCGAGTCCATGATGTCGCTGACCGTCTTACCGTCGCGCGCCCCCTCGAAGACGTGAACGGTCAGCAGAGCCATCGTCTCGGGATAGTTGAGAAGCAGCCCCCGGTCATGGCGCCTTCGTGCCACGTCGGCCGCGACGTGGATCAGCAAGCGCTCCTGCTCATGCGGAGTCAAATGCACGATGACTCGTCTCTGTTGGTCGGATGGTGCGTGCGGCCGGGCATGCCAACGGCGCGGACACCGTTCCCCCCGGAAGGCGACGGCCGCTCTACGAGCATCAGCGGGGAAGAACGGCGAGACGACCGAACGGCGGTTGATCTACACCATCTGGTGAATCCGCGGAGTACTCCGTTTTCACCCCGCCGGACAGGAGAAGCCCGGTCCCGAAATCGGGACGAATTCTGTGAGTTGGGCGGCTACCTGGACTGGCATTCTGAGCGTGTCCTCGGCCGGAACGTTTCCTTTCCGCGCGTCCTCCGGGGCGCTCACCACTTCGCTCGTGCGCCGGTTTCGCGCCCTGACGGCGTCCTTCCGGTTTCCCCCACACTGGGCCTGCCGCCGGTCCCGGGGAGGGCCTCGCGGTTCTCGACACCATGGGGGAACTGTGTCGTTTCTGCCTGAGCCTGCACGTGATGCCCGGCCGCGCGGCGGCGGGGATGTGCAGGCGGTGGTGGTCGGCGCCGGGTTCTCCGGCATCGGTGCCGCGATCCGGCTGCGCCAGGAGGGCTGGCGTGACCTTGTGGTGCTGGAGAAGGCGTCGCAGCTCGGGGGAACCTGGCGGGAGAACACCTACCCGGGGTGCGCCTGCGATGTCCCGTCCTCGCTGTACTCCTACTCCTTCACCCCCGACGCGCGGTGGAGCAGGATCTTCGCCGGGCAGCGGGAGATCCATGACTACCTGCGCACGACCGCGGACCGTTACGGAGTCGGTGAGGTGTTGCGGTGTGGCGTCCGTGTTGTCGAGGCCTGGTGGGACCAGAACACGGGGCGCTGGCTTGTGCAGACCACCGACGGCGAGTACCGCGCCAGGGTTCTGGTCGTGGCCGCCGGACCATGGCATGAGCCACGGCGGCTCGACGTGCCGGGGCTGGACGAGTTCCCCGGGCCGGTGTTCCACACCGCTGAATGGGACCACTCCGTAGATCTCACGGGCCGACGTGTGGCCGTCGTCGGCAGTGGCGCCTCCGCTGTCCAGCTCGTCCCGGCCATCGCGGACCGGGCGGCGGCCGTACACCTCTTCCAGCGCACCCCACAGTGGCTGCTGCCCAAGCCCGACCTGCCGGTTCCGTCGGCCCTCAACTGGGGTTTGGACCACATTCCCGGCGTCCGGCGCACCCTGAGGACCGGCCAGTACGGCCTGCAGGAGGGCCTCGGCTACGTTCTCCGCCACCCACGGCTGGCAGGGCCTCTCCAGGCCGCGGTCAAGGCTCATCTGCGTCTCACGGTCCGTGACCCGGAGCTGCGCCGGGCGCTGACGCCCGACTACCGCCTGGGCTGCAAGCGTCTGCTGACGTCGAGCACCTTCTACCCGGCCCTGGTCCAGCCCCACGTCCACCTCCACTCCACCGCCGTGTCCTGCGTACGCGGCCGGCACCTCATCGGTGCCGACGGCACCGCGATCGAGGCCGACGTGGTGATCACCGCCACCGGCTTCCGCGTCGGCGAGTTTCCGCTGGCCCGCAGCCTGCACGGCACGGACGGCCGGACGCTGCACGAAACCTGGGCCGGGGACGGTCCCCAGGCATACCTCGGCACCAGCGTCAGCGGGTTCCCCAACCTCTTTCTCCTCCTGGGCCCCAACCTCCTTTCCGGCTCCACCTCCGCCATCAGCGTCGTCGAAGCCCAACTCGCCTACCTGGCTGCCGCACTCAGGCACCTGCGCCGCGAAGGCCACGCCTCCATGGACGTCAGACCAGCTGTCCAGGCCGCCTACAACACCGCGGTCCAGGAAGCACTGCGGACCACCGTGTACAACGCGGGCGGATGCTCCAGCTACTACTTCCACTCCAGCGGGCGGAACACCTTCTGCTGGCCCTGGTCCACCGGCCGGCTCACCCGCTCGCTGCATCGCTTCGATGCCGCTGCCTACACCTGCCGCACGGCCTCCACCCCTGCTCCCGTGCCCACACCCCGGGCGGCGGCGGAAGGCAGCTTCCCGGCGGATGAGGAAGGAATCACCGCATGACCAGGCGGCGCCCCAGGCCACAGCCGTACGACCGGGAACTTGACCATCTGCTTCCCTTCGGGGGCGGTGGCGAGCAGGACCCCTGTCCCACCGGCTGGTACTTCGCCCGGTTCAGCAGGCATCTTCGCCCCGGCCAGGTGGTTCCCGTCACCTACATGGCCCGGCAATACGCGCTGTTCCGCACACGCGGCGGGCAGGTCGGGATGATCGACAGCCAGTGCTGTCACATGGGCGCCGACCTCAGCCGGTGCGGCCGGGTACGCGAGGAGAGGCTGGTTTGCGGCTTCCACGCCTGGGAGTTCGACACGGACGGAGCGTGCCGGAACATCCCCCGCGCCGACCGCATCCCCTCCCGGGCCGTGCAGCACAGCCTCCCCGTGACCGAACAGGGAGGCATCATCTGGTTCTGGCACGGCTCACCGACCCCGGAGCCCATGAGCCAGCTGCGCTTCACCGAGGACCGCCGTCGCCACCTCTGCCTGGCCGGTGAGGTGCTCATCTGCCACGCCGATCTCCGCCCCATCGGTGAACACGTGACTGACGTCTCGCACTGGCCCTACACACACAGCCCGGGGCGAACCATGACCGCCGTCCAACTGCGCGACGAAGGACGCCACTTCTCCTTCCGAATCCAGCCCGCCGAGGAGGACGGCACCCGTATCCACCACTTCCGCCCGTACGTCCTGGTCGAGATGGCGAGCCCGACCACCGCGGTGGCCACTCCGCAGCCGGGCCCGTACCCGGACGGCAAGCCACCCCGGATGGCCTTCGTCGCCGCCGTGAGCCCCGTACGTCCCGGCGTCACGATCGCGACATGGAGCCTGATCGTCCGCAAACTCGGACCCGACTGGCTGCTCTGGCCGGCCAACCGCCTCTGGGCGGCCTTCCTATGGCGCCTGGTCAGGCACAACCACCATGCCGACTTCGAGATCCTGCGCTGGATGCGCCCGGTGGCCAAGGACCTGTGGTCGGTCGCCGACGGGCCCACTCTCCGCGCTTATCGGCGTTTCTACCGGCGCAATCTTCCCCCGGCCACGGAGGGATCCACGGAGAAACGCACCTCCGGAAACACCTGACGACTGGACAGCCCACGAGCATCAGCAAGGACTCACCGCCTGGCGCCCGCCCCGCTACTGCTCTCGCGAGCGCATCCGCGCAAGCTGGAGCCTCATCCGGAGGACGTGGAGTTCAACGAGGGCCAGGAGCCTGTGGACATGCTCGTGAGCACCCCTCGGACCGTCCGGTCCAGACCGGATCGCACCATCACTTCGCCCTCGAGCCCGTCCTGGTCCCGCCGTACGGACCGACGCCAATCGGCCGGGCGGTGTCACCATCGCCTGATCGCCTGTCCCAGAGCCTTGTCCAAGGGCCCTGTCCCAGAGTTCGGCTGCGGCCGGATGGGCACCACGCCCGCCCGGCCTCGTCGCCCCCGTTGAAGACCACCATGACCGGCGTGGACCTGATTTCGCGGCCTCGAGGCAGATGTCGACGTTGGTCGCGGCTGCAGGTGAGGTCCGTGCGATGCCGCGTCAGAGGGTGGTGGGGGCGGGCGGGATCCAGCGGTGCTTTCGGGACACCGTTCGGGAGACGCCGTAGTCCTTCTTGAGTTGCTCCGGGATGGCGTAGTGCATGACGCGGCCACGGGTGCGGGAGGACAGCTCGAAGACGGTGGCGAGGTGGCCGACGCGGTCCAGGGCCCACGCACCGAGTGGAGAGCGGTCCTCGACGGTCTCCAGGACGCCGAGGAGGTGCGGGACGGCCTTGACGAGGGTGTCCCAGGAGGTGCGGGGGACCTGGAGCCAGTCGCCACAGGTGTCGCCGATGAGGTAGCGGATGAGAGCGGAGACCATCGGGTCGAAGAACGTGCCGGGCACGACCTCCTCGTACAGGTCGATCAGCTGCCGCATCAGGTGCGCGCCCTCCTCGGAGGGCCCCATGTGCCGGATCATGTACAGGTCCAGGAACTGACGGGCCTGCTGGAGGTCCTGGGGGACGGCGTCCTGGTCGACGCCCAGCATTGCGCCGACGATCCGCCAGGCGTAGGAGTACGCCTGCGCGCCTGCGGTACTCATGTGGATGCCGAGGCGGTTCAGGGAGTCCAGGACGAGCAGGGAGAAGAACATCTGCCCGCCGATCATGTCCTCCTGGCAGATCGGCACCCCCAGCGCCTCGGTGTCCCATTGGTTCTCGCGCCCCAGATGGTGGCGGATGGAGGCGTGCAGGAGGCGGACCTTCTGCGCGGCGGGGATGAAGCGGCTACCCGCTTCGAAGGCGCCGGGCTGCATGAGATAGACGGTGAACTGCCCGGTCTCCGCCATGCGTTTGGAGGGGTACTTCAGCGAGTGCGTGGCCGACAGGAGTCTGGCCACGTGCGGGACGACGTAGCAGGCGGGCATCGAGGCGAAGGACAGCGGTGGAGATGTGCACGTTGTTGTCGATGAAAAACAGCCTCGCCTTCTCCATCTCCCCCCAGTCGACCCACGACGGCGGCGCGCTCGTGGCCTCAGGTACTCCCGCGCCACCTCCGGCAACCCGTTAGGCAGTGGCGCACCGGCGGTGGAGACATACCGCATCAGGGCGTTGAACTTCCCCACCTCCCCGCGCTCGAACAGAGTGGCCACGGTGGCGTCGGCGAGTTCGTCCCCCACCTGTCGCAGCGTGTCCATCGACGCCTCTGTGTAGGTCATGACGGGGCTCCTCGTCCTTTCGCGACAAGCGGGAAGTGATCACCGGCGGGACGCAGGGCTGTGTGCTCGCCGAGGCGTCAGTGACGGCGGGCCACCGCGGAGTGTGCAAGGGCTGTCAGGGCCGCGGCAGCAGGTGCGGGCAGGTCGAGGGCGTCGAGTACACCGAGAGCTTCCCTGACCCGTACTGTGATCATTTCTTCGATCCGGTCGGGAGCCTTCAGCCGGCGCATTACCTCGCGCACCGCCTCCAGTCCGTCCGTGTCCAGGTCGCGCCGCCCCAGGAGGGCGCGCAGGTGTTTCCGGTCGGTGTCACTGGCCACCCGCCAGGTCTCGGCCAGCAGGGCGGTGGGCCGGTGTGCGAGCAGATCGTCCAGGTTGGCCTTCCCTGTGCGGTCCGGGTCACCGAAGAGGCCCAGTAGGTCATCCCGTAGCTGGAATGCCTCGCCCAGCGCCAGCCCGTAGCGGGTGTAGCCCTCGCGCAGCCGTTCGCCGGCGCCAGCCAGGGCACCGCCGATCAGCAGGGGCTGCTCTACGGTGTACTTGGCGGTCTTGTACCGGATCACCTGCAAGGACGCCGAGGTGTCCGGGGCGGCCCCGGTGCGCAGGATCTCCAGGCACTCACCCGCGATCAGTTCCCTGGCCAGCGCCGCCCACAACGGGCGGGCCCGCGCCAAGTAGGCGGCTGGCAGACCACTGGCGGCGAACAGCTGCCCGGCCATCGCCATCAGCAGATCCCCGACCAGCATGGCCAGTGACCGGGCGGCGGTCGCAGCCCGCGGACGGCGACGCACAGCGCTACGCAGGGCGACGTGCGCGGTAGGACGACCGTGACGCAGCGGACTGTCATCGATGAGATCGTCATGCACCACCGCCGCGGCGTGCACCAGCTCCATGGAAGCCGCAGCACGCACCATGGCGTCACTGTCCGGTTGCCCGACCGCCCGCCAGCCCCAGTAGCAGAACGCCGCCCGCAGCCGCTTACCCCCGGCTACCGCCACCTCGACCTGATCGGCCACCGGCCCCAGATCCGCATCCACCGCGACGAGCTGCTCGGCCTCCTGCGCCGCGAAGCCGCGCACCACCTCGTCGATACGCTCTTTGAACGCGGCCGGCTCGTACGGGTCAGGCACCGCCACGGGCCTGCCGCGCCACCACGTGCCGGGCGAGAACCTCAAGATGGGCTGGCGGCACGGCCGCGTACCGGTCCAGCACCAAGCGTCCGCGCGCCGTCAGCTCCTGCTCCGCATCCGCCGCCAGCTGCGCCGCGTCCGAGCGGCGCAGCAGCCCCCGCACCGTCCCCACGGCCGACCCCACCGTGCTCACCGCCAGATCGGCAAACCCTGCCGCCAGTAACACAGCCTGCTCGTGCGGGCCCCCGCGGCGCCCGCCTTCTCCCGTCATGCCATCTCCCCCACAGGACCTCCGGACGGCTCAGGTCGCCCTCCATCCTTCACAGGCTCGCGCCGCACCGGGCCGGAGAAACGGGGAACTCACCAACGAGTGATCACACCGCACGCATGTCCGCGTATCTGTGACAGGGGCCATTTCTCCGGAGGGCGGACGTCTGGTCCACTCCTTTCTCATAACCGCGAAGTGCAAGTGAGCGCGGACTGCTGCCTGCTGCGGGCGGACGAGCCGTGGGTGGCGGAAGAAGAAACCGAAGCCCTCCTCATTGCGACCCGGCAAGTGGCGCACCGCTGCCACTTGCTCTTGGACGGCCAGGGCCAACTCCACGGCCGAAGCCCGCTTCCCATCACGGCCACGCGGTGACCTTCGACAGTGACGGCCGTTGATCAGATCATGAAGAAGATCAGCATCCTCACTACTTCAGTTCTCGCCGTTGGCGCGGCCCTCATTGGCGCTGTACCAGCACACGCGGGAATCGCCGACGGCGTCGTAAACAATGCCCACGTCCTCGCCGACATCTCGTTGCTGAACACGAGCATTAACAGCGACTCACAGCTGAGCGAGAACAACAACGCCAACACCCGCGCCGACGGGCAGGGGAACAACGCCACCGGCCAGCACGAGTAAGGCACCCGGCACAACTGCCCGCTGTCTGGTCTACCTGGCTGGGCACGTACTCGGTGCCCGCACCCACGTCCCACACGTCCTCACCGCGATGGCCTGCAACGTTGCCCACGTCGCCGAGACCGGCACCGCACCCAGAACACGACGACGGGCCACGCACCACCGCCCCCTGCGCTCAGCCGCCGCATGACCTACCCAACATCACCAGCAGAGTCAAGAGAAGGGGCGGCGGCAGCGGGGAGTCGTTCGGCTCATCCTCTGCGGTATGCACCCCTGCGCCCCCTCCGTCCCCTGCACCCCCTGTGTCCCCGCGATTAAATGATCGTGTCGACGGTAGGAATGACGGTGCTCAGGGGAGGGCCACCGGCGGCGGAGGGAAGGTCTTCGGCAGTGTGCGTGAGACTGCGGGAGCGGTTGCGTTACTGGTTCGACGGGACGATGGACCGGGGGACGCAAGCCTTGATCGGCTGGCTTGGCCTGGCCTCCGTCGTGTGGATCGTCCTGGTGACGTCTCTCGTGGTTGCGTTCACCAACGAGGACACCGAGAAGAACGGCGGCTGGCTGGGCGTTGCCTGGATGAGCCTGCTGCGTGCGCTCGATCCCGGCACGATGGGCGGGGACACCGGAGGGCCGCTGTTCCTCGGCCTCATGCTGGCCGCGACCATCGGCGGGATCTTCATCGTGAGCGCACTCATCAGTGTGCTGACCGCCGGCCTGGAAGCCCGGATCCACGAACTGCGACGGGGCAAGTCCCGGCTGATCGAGTGCGGGCACACTGTCGTGCTCGGCTGGTCAGAACAAGTCTTCACGGTGATCGCGGAGTTGGTCGAGGCCAACCAGAGTGAGCGGCGTTCGTGCGTCGTGATCCTCACCGAGCGCGACAAGGTCGAGATGGAGGACGAGATCCGCAGAAGGATTCCGGACACCGGACACACGCGGGTGATCTGCCGCTGCGGCAGCCCACTTCAGCGGGCGGATCTGGAACTGGTGAGCCTGGACGCAGCCAAGTCCATCATGGTGCTACCGCCCGTCACGGACGACGGGGACACCGATGTCATCAAGACCCTGCTGCTCCTGAACAACCGGTCATGGACGGGCCCGCGCCCGAACATCGTTGCGGCCGTGCGCAGGTCACCCAATCTGGCAGCAGCCCGCCTCGCGGCCGGCGAGGACGCCCTGGTGATCGACGTCGACGACATCGCCGTGCGCCTCATCGTGCAGTCGCACCGGCAGACGGGCCTGTCCACCGTCTTCAACGAAATGCTCAGCTTCGTCGGCAACGAGTTGTATCCCTACCCCGTAACCGGGCTGGCAGGCGCCACGTACGGGGAGGCGCTCAACAGATTCGACCTCGGAGTCCCGGTCGGACTGCGAAGGAAGGACGGTGAGTCACTGGTCAACCCGCCGATGAACACGGTCATCGCCCGCGATGACGAGGTGCTCGTCCTGGCCGAGGACGACCTGCTCATCCGGCCGGCAGACATCCGGCCCACGATCGTCGGCTCGGCGATCACCTCCGCCCCCGGCCGGCCTCCGACACCCGACCACACACTCATGATCGGCTGGAACTCCCGCTCGGCAAAGATCATCACGTTGCTGGACTGCCTGGTCGAGCCCGGATCGCTGATCGACATCGCGGCAACTCAACGCCCCGAGAACGACCTCCAGGAGCACTTGGAGAACCTCACAGTCGGCTACAAACCCTGCGAACCCACCCTGCGGCCATCGCTGGAGTCCCTGGCGCTGGACGGCTACCGCAACATCATCGTCCTGACCGATGACGACATCGCCCCCGAAACGGCCGATGCCCACACCTTGGTGACGCTGCTTCACCTCCGCGACATCGCCATCCGGTACGGCAGTCCGTACTCGATCGTCACCGAGATGAACAACGACGCCAACCGCGAGATCGCCCAGGTCACCAAGGCTGACGACTTCATTGTCAGCACCAAGATAATCAGCCTCCTGCTGACCCAACTCGTCGAGGACCGCCACCTCCACGCCGTGTTCACCGATCTCTTCGATCCGGCGGGATCGGAGATCTACCTCAAGCCGGCCACCAATTACCTCTTCCCGGAAACACCGGCGAACTTCGCAACAGTCATCGAGGCGGCCCGGCAACAAGGAGAGACAGCCATCGGCTACCGAATCGCGCGGCACAGCGATGAACCTCCGACCTACGGCATCTTCCTCAATCCCGCCAAGACCGCGCCGCTGTCCCTGAGCGAGGACGATGCCATCGTGGTACTCGCCGAGAACGGTCGCCCGGCCGTCAACATGCCCGCGGCCCGAGACGGACACGGCACGGGTGGCGCGGAGGCAGTACCGCCGTTCAGTTCCGGCCGCGGTCCGTCCGCACCGGGTCCTTCTTGAACTTGTCCTTAAAGAGCGTTTTGTCCCGCCGAGATTGTTTGGTGGCGCTTTCGGTGTGGGCTGACTTGAGCCGGCTGAGACAGGTGCGCTCAAGGCGTCGCCTGT